>JAIXOU010000106.1 GCA_027486585.1 Verrucomicrobiaceae bacterium
AAGAGCAGCCCGGTCAAAGGCTCCATCCGCAGCAAGCGCAAGCGCTGCTGCCTCGACCCCGCCTTCAGGACCGAAGCCACCCAACACATTTTCCATGGTTTTGGTGCGTAAGCCCTGGCCTAAGTTGGCTGACGGCTCATTCAAACTTGAATCTTCCAAGGTGCGGGCCGTCACGCCCGCACCTTTTTTGTGCGAGCGGCCCCAGCAGCTAAACCATCGAGGTCGGAAAAAAGCGCCTGCTCTGAAAACTCGGTGTCCAGGGTGCCTCGGTGGTTTAAAATTCCTACCGTCATGAATGTCAGTGCAGACATTCAACACGCCGGAGCCCTGATTGGCGCGGCTATCGACGTGCAGCGCCAGCTTTGCCTGCGCCTCGGCCATTTGCGGGGCCTCCGGCGGTATGGAATCCAAACATCAGGGCCGCATCGATGCTGAGCGGCTGAAGGTGCGCCTTCTTTCCCTGCATGATGATCCTAAGCGGATCAGAGTTAACCCAATTAAGTGCATATTGTAATTTGCGCTTGGTCCTGGGAGTGATTATTAGATGATTGTCAATGCGTTGCCTTTTGTCCCTTGAAAGCGAACCAACCTGGTTCTTCTGCCAAGCAGCACTCTGCGGCTGCACCTCTCAAAAAAACTGATCCAGCGAATCCCATGAAAACCGAATCCCCACTTTCTTTTTCTCGCCATCCCATGCCCTTGGCAGTTTACCTGACGGGCGCGGTCGGCAGCACCTTCCTCGTCAGCGCTCCGCAGACCGAGGCCGCCGTCACCGCCGTCACATTCCCTGTTTCAGGGTTGAACCAATCCTTTGGTTATAACAACGTCCTGTTAACTCCAGGTTTGGGTAATTTGATGGGGATGGGAAACCCATCAAACATAGTCCTTCAAGGTACTTACCATAATGCAGATTTAGGAGGTGGCCCAACATATGGAACCGCCAAATTTTTTGCCAACGGTACAATCCTCGGCTCTGGCGCTGGTGGCACTCGTGGACCTGCCCTTTTTTACAGCTCTTATATTAGCTTCACTCTTGCCAGCCAAACGAACAAAAACATCGGCTTCAGGACCTCGACCAACAACTTTGGCTGGGCCAATGTAAGCTGGAATGCGACAGCGAAAGCCCTGACCTTTAATTCTGCTTACGTTGAGTCCGTGGCAGGCAACACCATCACCGTTGGTGACATCGGTGCCGTGCCTGAGCCAAGCCGGGCGCTGCTGGCCTTGGCCGGTCTGGGCGCTGCCGCCCTGCGCCGCCGCCGCAAGCAGGCCGCCTAAAAACCTTCCTCACGGCCACATCGCTCAAAAATCACTCCAGTGCGGGCAGACATGCCCGCACTTTTGATGTATGAGCTCAACCCTTCTTCCATGTCTTCGGCTCCTCACTCCAAACCCAAACTCCTTCTCGTCGGTTGGGACAGCGCCGACTGGAAGATCATCCAGCCCCTTGTCGATGCCGGGCAGATGCCCGCACTGCAACGTCTGCTCGAACAAGGCACCTCTGGCAATCTAACCACGCTGGACCCGCAGCTTTCCCCCATGCTGTGGACCAGCATCGCCACGGGCAAACATGCCTACCATCACGGCGTGCCAGGCTTCACCGAGGTGAATGCCGCCGGGCAGGTGGTGCCGGTTTCCGCCGCCACCCGGCGCTGCAAGACGGTTTGGGAGATGCTGGGAGAACGTGGGCTGAAATCGCACGTCGTCAGCTGGTTTGCGACGCAGGGGGAACAACCTGCGCAGGGCTGCCTGGTCTCAAACTTGTTCAACAGTTTTAAACATCGCGAAGAAGACGCGCCGGAAGACTGGCCGAAGCCTGCGCCGGGCACCTATTGGCCGGAAGACCTGGCCGAGCATCTCAACGAACGCCGCGTGAGCCCCTGGGACATCGATCCCGATGAAGTGCTGCGTTTGTTCGTGCCGGAGGCAGCCAGCATTGACCAGTCCAAGGATCAACGACTCTGGCATCTGGCGCAGCAATTGGCAGAAGCTAGCAGCGTACACTCCGCCGCCTGCTGGCTGCTGGAGAACCGCCCTGACTGGGATTTCACAGCAATCTATTACCGGGCCATCGACGAGATCTGCCACGAGTTCATGTCCTTTCATCCCCCGCAGATGCCCGGTGCGCCGGAGTCTGACTTTGCCCTCTACAAAGACGTGGTGAACAGCGCTTACCGCTTCCACGATCTGCTGCTGGCACGCCTGATGCAGCTCGCGGGTCCGGACACTGCCATCCTGCTGGTGAGCGATCACGGCTTCCACAGCGATCACCTGCGCCCCACTTTCACGCCACGGGTGCCGGCAGGCATCACCATTTGGCATCGCCCCCAGGGCATCTTTGCTGCGGCTGGCCCAGGCTTTAAAGAGGACGCACTGATCTACGGCGCGCGTCTGCTGGACGTGACGCCGACCATCCTGACCTACTTTGATCTGCCCGTCGGTCAGGACATGGAAGGCCGCGTGCTGCGTGAGGCTTTTGAAATCGCTCCGGACATAAAGACGATCCCGACCTGGGAAAGTGAGAGCAAACCGCGTCCTGCCCAAACCACTTCACTCACCGACGACGACAACAAAGCGCTGCTGCAGCAGTTCGTCGATCTAGGGTACATCAACGAGATTTCCGACGATCCCGGCGAGGCCGCTGAGGAGACCAACCGCGAAAACTCATGGAACATGGCTCGCGCCTGCATGGACACTGGTCGGCACGAGCAGGCGCTGCCGATGCTGGAGGATATTTTTCATCGCTACCCCGAGCGTCTGGATTACGCCCAAGTGCTGGCCCGTTGCTACCTGCGCCTCGGCTTGCTCAACGAGGCGGAGAAGACCGTCGCCGCCATTCTAGAAGGCTTTGGAGACAAAACCGGCGCGCACATCATCCAGGCGAACATCGCCATCGAGCGCAAGCAGCCCGCGAAGGCGCTGGAGCACCTCGCCATCGTCGCCGAGCAGCGTCCGCGTGATCTCGGCTACCTAAGCCTACGTATTGAAGCGCTGCTGAAACTGCACCGCTGGGAAGACTGCCAGCAGACCTGCCAGACCACGCTGGAGGTCGATCCTCAGAATGCGCTGGCAAACATCGGCCTTGCCCGCTCGTCGCTGCATCTCCATCAGCCGGAAGATGCGGTCGATTACGCGCTCGCCGCCACAGGTTTCCAATACGGCAATCCACGCGGGCATTTCCTGCTCGGTGTCGCGCTGGTCACGCTCAAGCAATGGGAAGCCGCCGCCCAGGCTCTTGGCCTCGCTACGCAACTGGCGCCGCATTTTTATCCCTCCTGGCATTACCTGGCCCAGGCCTTGCGTGGTCAAGGCAACACCGAAGCCGCCGACGGTGCGCTCTTGAAGCTCAAACTGCTACGCAGCGAGCACCGCAAGGCCGACAAGGAACGTACAGAGCGAGTCCGTGCGGAAAGCGCCGCACGTGTCCCAGCCCTGGCCGCGGAAGGCCAGCGCCGGCTCGAAGAAAAGCGCGAGCAAGCCGCCACAATGAAGAGCGACATGCCTGCCGATCAGGAGTTCGTCCTCGTCAGCGGCCTGCCACGCAGCGGCACCAGCCTCATGATGCAGATGCTCCGCGCCGGTGGCATGGAACTGATGCACGATGGCAAACGCGAAGCTGACATCGACAATCCCGAAGGCTACTGGGAATGGGAAGAGATCAAGAACCTGCCCAAACGCCCACTGCTCATTGAACAAGCCCGAGGCAAAGCCACCAAGGTCATCAGTGCTTTACTGCCCAGCCTGCCGCCGAAGCACAAGTACAAGATCCTCTTCATGACCCGGCCCATGCAGGAAGTGGTGGCCAGCCAGTGGAAAATGCTGGAACACAAGGGCACGAACCCAAAGACCGAACGCGAGCACCTTGAAACCGCGCAGCAAAAGCACGCGCTGGAAATCCTGACCCTGCTGCGCCAACACCCGCGCGTCAGTTTGCTCGAAGTCGATTACCCTGCCCTCGTTCGTGCCCCAGAGATCGGTGCCAACCGCATTGCCGACTTCCTGGGTGATGACCGCGTTCCACAGAGGCAAGGCATGCCGAATGTCGTCAAACCCCAGCTCCATCGGCAGCGCAGCACATGAAACCCGTTTTCTGGCTGCTTGGTCTGCCTTCATCCGGCAAAACAACCCTGGCGAAGGCTTTGCGGGATCATCTTCAGGCCACAGGCAAACCCGTCATCCTGCTGGATGGCGATGAATTGCGCTCGGGCCTCTGTGCTGATCTCGACTTTAGCGACAAAGACCGCAGCGAAAACCTCCGCCGCGCCGCACAGCTTGCCAAGCTGCTGGCGGCTCAAGGCAACACAGTCATCTGCGCTTTTGTAACACCGAAGGAGCACCACCGTCAACAAGTGCGGCAGATTCTCGGAGAACAGGTGCGGCTCATCCACATCGACTGTCCCCTGGAGGTGTGCATCGCACGCGATGTCAAAGGTCTGTATGCCAAAGCTGCTGCCCGGCAAATGACGGGCATGACAGGCACGCAAGACGACTTTGATGCACCTGAAGCGAGCTGCTTATCCGTCCGCACCGATCTTCTAGAAGTTCAAGACGCCCTGAGTCTGATCCACAGCTCTGAGACCATCTGACAAGACCCAACCATGAGCGCTACTGCGTGGCAAACTTCGTCAACAATCCACGTTTACGAGTCAGGTTCAGAATCCAGACGTACAGCCAGCCGGCGAGAGCAAGGTAGATGACATTGAGTCCGAGAGAGGTCCAAAGGTAGCTCCAGTCCATGCTACCGCTTTTCATCACGGCTCTCATGCCCTCAAAGATGTAGGTCGGCGGAAAGCACCAGGCGATGGGTTGTGACCAAGCGGGCATGTTTTCCACAGGATAAAAGACAGCCACGGCTGGCTGGAAGAAGAACGGGATGGCCCAGGCAAGGGATTCAGCAGCCTGCCCCCAGCGCAGAATAAGTGCGGTCGAGACCATGCCGAGAGCCCAGCCAAAAAGCATGAGATTGGCAAAGAATGGAATCAGCCACCAGCTCAGCGTGAAGACATTAAACGCGTAACCAAACCACGAGATGAGACTGAGCACAATGGCTGTAATGACAATCCGCAGCGTTCCAACGATGAAGGTGGCGCTAACGTACTCAATGGTGCGCACCGGAGCGACAAAAACATTCAGCAAATTACGCGTCCACACATCTTCCAAAAAGGAAATGGCAACGCCCTGTTGGGCGCGGAACATGATGTCCCATAGGATCATGCCACCGAGAAAGAAGAGCACGAAGTTACCGAAGTCAGGGTTGGTGTTCTTCTGGATGAAAACGGTGACGTTTCCCCAAACCACGAGATCAACCACCGGCCAGAAGACCAGTTCAACGAGACGCATCGGCGACCGTGTGTAAAGGAAGAGATAGCGCAAGACAAGGGCGCCGACGGTATTGAAATTCATAGAGCTTTGTCTTTCGCGGGTTCGTCGATGATTTCGCCATCGCGGGCGATTTTGATGAAGACGTCCTCCAGGGTGGCGCTGCTGGTGCGGGCCACGATATCCGTCGGCGTGCCTTCACAGACAATTTTACCTTTGTGCAGGAAGATGACGCGGTCACAAACTTCCTCGATGTCCTTCATGTTATGAGAGGTGTAGAGGATACCGATATTCCGCTCCCGCTGGACTTTGCGCACGACTTTGCGGACTTTATCGGCGATGTCAGGATCGAGACTGGCCGTCGGCTCATCGAGCATCAGCAACTCAGGATCATTGAGGAAGGCTTTGACGAGATTTACTCGCGTGGATTCACCGGCGGAAAGTTGCCCGGTGACGCGGTCGGATAGGTGGCTGATTTCCAGCAGTTCCATGAGTTCGGCGATCTTCTTTTTCCGATCACGCACGCCATAAATTCGAGCAAAGACGCTGAGATTCTGGCCGACGAGCAGATTCCCCGGCAGCGCGGTATAGGCTGAGGAAAAATTTGCCCGCTGGAGGATTTCGATACGGTGTTTGTGCAGCTCTTTCCCAAAGGCCAGGATCTCACCACTGGTGGCTAGAGTCAGCCCAAGCAGACAGTTCATGGCGGTCGTCTTGCCAGCACCATTGGCACCAAGAAGACCTAGCACTTCACCACGGCGAAGTTGAAAGGAAAATTTATCGAGCGCTTTCACACCGTCGAACTCACGAGTGAGTTCACGGGCTTCCAAAATGACTTCGCGCGTGTCGTCGGGGGTGGACATGGGCGCGTAGAGTCCACGGATTGTCAGAAATTGCAACAAGCAGACGCGATTAGCTCTGCCTTAATCCTTGATGTAGCAGATCATGCCACCCTGCCAGTTCAGGAAGTTCATGGCCCCCTGGATTTCCTCGGGTGTAAGGTAGCTCAATCGAAATACTTTGCCTTTGAAAGGGCCCTGTTTCCCATTGCGTCCTTCGATCAAATTCAGAATAGTCGTTTCGCTATCATTTTCTGCAATGACTTCGGCACCAACTGCCGTGGCACCCATCGCCAGGGCAGCGATCTCCTGAGCATTTCTTTGATTGCGGACTTCTAAAAGCACCTCTTCATGGAAACGATTCATGAACACAATCGCGAGTGAAGCTACGATGCCTATTACAGCGATGACGACTAACGCCTCGAGTATTGTGAAGGCGGCCTGACATTGACGCGGCACACGCGTCTTTTGAAGATCAGAAAATAAAGCGCTTCGGAATGATGAAACTGAAATGGAGGGACACGGAATCACAGGGATCCGATGCTACATTCGCCAATTTATAAATTCAATAGATTTCAGAATGAAAATCACTTCAATCTAGCTTACGTTTTGGCACAGCAATCCGCACAGCATTGCCTGCTGCCGGCTTGGCTGCAGTGGGTATGGTAAAACGCTGAATCTCATAACCGGTGACGTTGACAACGAGGTCCAGTTTGGGCAAAAACTCCCATGTGGCCGCAACGCCGATCTGATCGGCAATTTGACGCGCTTCGTGATAGGTCTGAAAAGCATCTGCCATGACCTGAAACACGGCGACTCCATTTTCGTCGCCTTTTGCAGCGCGCATCAAGCGTTGATAATTCGAACCTTCACTGCGCATTTGTTCCAGCGTCTCACCACCGCCGGCCTTGGGTGTGAGCGCTAGTTGGACCAATGGAATGCCAGGTTTGACACTGGGTTTGAAAGTATAAGAGCTGCCACTCATCATGGGGCTGACGGCTGCACGCTCGAGGATGGCTTGAAGCTTAAAGGCATCATAAATGACTTTTGCCTGACTGCGATCCTTGATGTTAGGCATCTGAGCGAGATCCTTGATAAAATAATCCAGAATGTCACGTGGCGTGGACTTCACTTCAACCACCTTAGCTCCCCAGGAAAAGGTCACTTTTGATGCAGAGGAAGTGGCTTTAATGATCGGCGTGGCAGGATCAGTCGATGGATCCAGCCCTGACCACTTGGAAAGGTTTCCCTGTATAGCTGCGACGATGGCTTCAGCGACGACAGGCAAGGTGCTGCGAGTCACGATGGAAAGGTCTCCCATGGCAGCGAGAACTTGCTTGGAGGCAGGAACTTTTGCGGTCACCAGAACTTTATAAGCCAGTGCCACTTGATCCATCTGGAAGGTATTAACCAATGCGGCAATCTCAGGCCATGCCTGCTGAGCAGCCTGTGGACTTCCTAGAATCTCGGCAAGCATTTTAGCAAAGGGATCAATCTTCACATCTTTGTATTCAAACTGGCTTTTCACCTTATCAAGCCCTTCGATAATGGGTTGAATGAAGGTCTTTTCATTGAGATAAAGGACCCCTTGTTTGGCAACGAGGACGCGCGTTTCATTTGGCTTTTCTGGAAAAGGCCGTGGATTCGGCAGTCGGATGTAAGTCGGTGGTTCGGGCTTATAAATAGGCGTTTGATCCAGCAGCGCTTTCAAGCGCTCTACTTCAGTGATGAGTTTATCGACCTCGACCTTTTGGGTTTCACGGAGCTTTTTGGCTTCCGCCAGCTTCTTGTGAAAGCTTTCCAGATCCATGAATTTCATCTGAGATTCAAGGCTGGTCGTATCAATGGTCTTCAGATCTTCAATCGCCTTTTTGAGTTTTTGTTCAGCGATCTTTTTATCCTCTTCGATCTGCTTTGGATCAGCTGGCGGCGGAGGCAGTTCCTTCACCACTTGCACCATTTTTTGATATTCTTGTTCGGTGACTGGCGGGAGATCAGAGAGAATCTTTTTCACCGCGCTGGCGATGCTGATGCCCACCATAACGAGCACGATGATAAGCACCCCAACGACATTTGTCATGGTGTCCATCAGAGCTACGAAGGGTAGTTCTTGCTCTTCATGTGGTTTGCGCTTGGCCATGAGATGTATTGACGTGAATTAGGCAGCTGGTTTAGCAGGTGGCGCAGAGGCAGGTGGCGGAGGGATTTTGCCACGATACTTTTCAAAAAGTGCCAGGTCTAAAGCCCCTCGACCAGGGATGGGCAACTTGCCGACACGCACATTGTAGTCGCTCTCAGCACGACCAGCTCCATTGTTAAAGGCACCTTGACCGTCATCTCGAATCAAATAGAGGATCATGGCGTTCTTGTCCTTGGCCACTTCCGTGAGAAAATAATTGTAGGCAGCGTCAGCAACGACCACTTCAGCAGTGGCGCTGAGTCTATAGTCTTCCTTCCCCCAAGCTCCGAGGATTTTTAGAGCACCTGTGGCGCATTCGACAAAGTAAACCTTGGTCGTCTCAGGCATGCCTGAACCCGATGGCTGAACGATGACTGGCGGTGCTTTTTTATCCGCTGGAATCTGACGTTTTTTAATCTCCTCGGCGAGCTCAGCTATGGTCTTTTTACTATCATCCTGCTGTTTCTTTAATCCATCGATTTCAGTCAGCAGATCATCAAGCTCCTTTTGCAGTTTGGTGGCGATCTGTTGGTTCTGCTCCTTCAGCTCCTTCGAGGAATCCAGCAATTTTCGGAACCGAATGTACCGCTGCTCTTTGTCCGTCATCTCTTCCTGAATCTTATTGAGTTCAGCAAGTTTTTCTTTGAGCACCGCATCCATTTTTTCGCGATCAATAAGCTCCTGTTTCATGCGCTTATGCTCCTGAGCCATCTGGACTTCTTCGGGGGTGCGCCCCTCTGTCTGCTGAGTCTGAGAAACGCAAAGAACAACGATGATGAGCACAAGCACCCCGATAAGTGAACATAGGATATCCAGAAATGGAACAAGAAGAATCTCGTCCTTAGCGCCGTGACGTCTCTTAGCCATGAGTGATCAGCGTGGGTGAATGGAGGTTTTTGAAAAGGCGCACTAATCGCGACTAAACCAGCCTTTTTTCTTCACCTGATGAATGAGAATTTGCTGAGTACCGAGCTCTTTGAGCACGTTATTCAAGCTCTGAATACCACTGGCTAGAGCCCGATTGTACTCGCTGCTCTGTTTAATGGCATCTGATACGGATTGTGTAAAATCCTCCCTCATGCGATTCACGGCCCGTGCAAACTCTGCATCCACACGCTCTTGATGGGCAGCCGCTCGCTTATCCAGATTCTCTGCCTGCTCTTTGATTTTGGCAGAGAGGGAATTGAGATCCACCAGAAACTCTTTTTGAGAGTTTGCGACCGCTTTGACCAATACTTCCATGATGCCGTTCGTATCACCACCAGCGAGGCTGCCGCCATCGTTGAGACGAGGCAGGAGGACCTCATTGCAAAAGGAGTCGATGTCATTCAAGCAGTCATCCTCGGACTTCATCATCCCATTCAGAGGGAAGTTAAGTGCCAGTGCGAAGACAAGGCCCAGCAAGGTGGCATCAAAGGCGGTGCCCAGACCTCCAGTCACATTACCAAGTGTGGCTGTGATTTCCTTCAAGTCGGCCATGCCGGCAAAATTCATACCACTAATGGCATGAGAGAGACCGATAACGGTACCGATGAATCCAAGAATGGGAATGGCCCAAAGGAAGGCTTTCAGCAAAGCATAACTGCCGCCGATCCTCATGCTGTCGATGTCCGACTGACTTGAAAGCATGTTTGTTACATCGCCGACGTTTTGCTTCACCTCAAAAAGCTCCAGTGACTTCCGAATGCGATTCACCATCATGCTATCACGCAGGCTGCGTGGTAGCTTGTAGAGATTGTCGATAAACGAGCCCACATTATCTGCATTGATCTCCGCGCCCATCTCCCACGGCAATACGTCAAGCAGCAAAGCCTTGCGTTGGTGGCGGAGTTTTTGATACTTCAGGTAGAGGATCGCAATCGCCCAAGTAAAGAAGAGCGTGTTCGTAAAGCTCACCAGCATGTGCTTGAAGAAGAGGGACGCGATCCACTGCATGGCAGTGAAGTTTGCGGCCGCTACTTCGGGTCCAGCCTTGAAGGGAAACAGGAAACCAATCACCACGAGGAAGATCACGAAGCCAATGCCAAAACTCAGCAATGGATTCGGATTCGTAGGGTCCTTCTCCTCCCAACCACCTCGGGATGCACTTTGTGCAGGTTCTGATGACGGCGCAAAGGTTGGTTGAAGCGGCTGGTCTATGGCTGCGATGTCGCCATCTCTGCCCCAGGCATCTGACGCTGGGAGGCCGCTAGGCGGAGGCAGGTCAGGTTCCAAATCCATTGGCACGGAGATCTTACCATTGCAGCCGGGACAGCGGACAATTTTCCCAGCCATCTCAGGCTCGAGCTTCAACTGCATTTCACAAGTAGGGCACTTAAATTTCACGGTGAATGGGGTTTCCTGAAGGGTTTTCGTGTTGTTGGCAGACGCGTCGTTTGACTTGAATTGTGAATTCAATCAAACTGTCCACGCACCTGCAAGCCTGTTCATTGCATCTATACGGCTTTTTATGCATTTTGTTGGGGTGCTGACTAAAAATGGCGGAATAATCCAAATGGGGCTTTTGAAAATGCAGCCTTGATTCGCCACGGTCTGATCCTATTCTGATTTATCCATGAAGACCCGCCTCCTGACCCTACTGCTGATTTCTACCGCCAGCCTCCATCTGCGCGCAAACCCAGAAATCCCACGTTCAGTCGCCCAAAGCTTTGGCGAAGCTGTTGCCAGTGGCATACTTTTGCTCAAGGGAACCGGCACTACAGGTGAGCCTTCCGAGTGGGTGGCTTTTTCTCGAGATGCTTTCCGCCCTGAAGAGATTTTACGCATCTCTGTGAAAATGGAAGACGCCATGTGGAAGGCTACCCCCTCTGGCGCAGGCACGAAAGTCCTCTCCCCGGCTCCAACCAGAAAGCTCGACTTCTCCCAAGTCCGTGAACGCAGTGCGGATGCCCGAGTTGTGGCAGCAAAGGCTGCTGCTCTAGCCCAGACCACCTTTGCGACGGTTGATTATCAATTGGCCTCCAATGAAGACACAGGGTCACCGGAGTGGGGCCTAGCCCTGAAAGACGAGACCGGCCATGAAGTTGGCTTTTGCGTCGTTTCGGCAGCGACAGGTGCCCTGGTTTTCCAGGACTGGACACCCCGCTTTGCCACAGCCCCTTCTTCAGGAGATAGTGAGGGCGAACGCGCCGCAAAGAGTGTGAAGCGCACGGCACGCAAAGCCTGGAACTGGACCGATAAAGCGCGCACCGAAACCAAAGGTTTTTTCCGCGAACTCTTCCGCAGAAACTGAATTTCAGCCAAAGAAATCAAGCCCGCCAACAAAGGACAGTCCCCTTGGCGGGCTTTTTGCTACCCTCGTCCCTGAGGCCAAAAGACGGTTTTAAGCCTTGACGCCCACTCTCTAGACAAGCATTACTGACCGCCTACGTCCGCAGTCCACCGACTGTCCAAGACTACATTCCCAAATCTCTATGACCAGAGTCTCTCTCCCGAAACAAATCCTGCTCTCCATCGCCGTCCTGACGATGACGATTCTCAGCTCCCATGCCCAGCTTTCGCTGAATGCCCCAGCAGCTGGCCGAAAGATTGTCAGTCAGGTAGATGTTAATTTTAATGGCACGGCAACCATGGATCCAAACCGGATACGCGCCCAAATGTCCACCCGCGTCGGCGAGCCCTATTCTGAAGAAGCGGTCGAAAAAGATATCCGCACCCTCTATGCAACGGGAGCAGTCGAAAACGTCGATATTCAGCCAATCAATGTCGGCAATGGAGTTCGCGTTGTGGTCACCATCTCAGGTCGCGGCGGCATCGGCGAAATCAGCTTTTTGGGCAATGCTGCTTTTGATAACGACAAGCTCCGTAAAGAAATCGAAGTTAAAGTGGGTGATCCAGTCGATGACGCAAAGCTCACCACGGCCCAGCAAAAGATCCGTGAAGTGTATGAGAAGAAAGGTTTCTCCGACGTCGCCGTGACCTATGATGTCACCCCTTCTGCCAAGGAAGGCTTCACCAGTGTCCTCTTCAAAATTGACGAAGGCGGCCGCGGCATCATTGATGACATTCGTTTTGAAGGCAACAATGCCATCAGCGCGCGCAAGCTCAAATCCAAGTTGAAGACCAAAGAAAAGACCTTCTATCGTCTCTTTGGAAAAGCTGGGAAACTGGACAATCAAACCCTTCAGGAAGACGTAAAAACCATCGAACAGGCATTCCAAGACGAAGGTTACGTATATGTCAAAGTTAGCTACCGTCGTGAACCTGTCAGTGACAAAAAGATCGCGCTGATCTTTGAAGTTTATGAAGGTGGTAAATTTGATGTCGCCTCTGTCGATCTACAAGGCATCACTGTCTTTACCAAGGATGAACTTACCCCAGCCATCCGCACAGAGCCAGGCTTTGCCTATTCGGGGTCGGACATTCGCGGTGATGAAAAAATGATCCAAGACTATTATGGCTCACGTGGTTATGCCGATGCTAGGATCGACACCCAACTCAGTGATGCAGGCCCAGGTAAGCTACATGTCGCTTTTGTCGTCACAGAAGGTAGCAAATCCTACATCCGCAAAGTAAACATCAGCGGAAATATCAAAACACAAGATGAAGTGATCCGCCGTGAGTTACCATTTACTCCAGGCGATGAACTCAACACCGTGAAGCTGGAAACAGCCCAGACGACTTTGGATAACTTAAATTACTTCGAGGGTAAAAATGACGCAAATCCGCTTACTATCCGCCCAGTCCCGACAGAAGTCATGGGCTTCAAAGACGTCGAAGTAAATGTCACTGAAAAACCAACAGGCTCCGTGAACTTCGGTGCCGGCTTCAGCTCCATTGATAGCCTCGTCGGTTTCGTCACTGTCACTCAGACAAACTTCGACATCTCAGACTGGGGCGACTTCCGTGGGGCTGGTCAGCGCTTTAACATGAACCTCCGTTACGGGACACGCACTTCCACTTTCGACATGAACTGGACAGAGCCATGGTTCTTGGGTCAAAAACTCGCTCTTACCACACATTTGTTCTACCAAAACCTGAACTTCCTTTCCAATCGTTTCCAACAAATCAACATTGGCGCTTCGGTTGGTCTGCGTAAACCAATCGGACAAAATGCGTATTTTGAGACGACTTATACTCTTCAACAGATTGCTTTAGATGTCGATCAAGCCAGCACGGATGACTCTACGATGATTCTTCGAAATGAAGATGGCAAATACATCCAAAGTAAACTTGATCTGACCTATGTTCATGACACCCGCGACAGCATCTTCATCACTCGTAAAGGTCACAAGTTTGAAATTGGTGCTCTGCTTTCAGGACTTGGTGGCGACGTCAATGTTTATGGTGGTAACATCGGTGGTCAGCAGTTCTTCCATCTTCCTGGAGATACGATCCTGAGTTTTGAGGGTATGGCCCGCTGGGTTCAAGGCAGCACCGACAATGGCATTAGCAGCAATGGCTTCAACAATGGAGGCGTTCCCATCTTTGAACGTCTCTTCTTGGGTGGTGCCAATAATTTACGTGGTTACGATTTCCGTGATGTGGGTCCAAAAGATTCAACAGGAGAAGCCATTGGTGGTAACATGTCTCTCTTTGGCAGTGTCGAATACACCTTCCCCGTGTTTGAAAAAGTGCGCGGTGCCATCTTCTGGGATGTCGGCATGATTTCCACTGATGCGACTGCAGATAACCAAACTTCCGTTCGTAACGGAAAAACCGTTCAGAACGGCGGCCCCATCATCGGTGACGGTGAGATCTACTCCAACGTTGGCGTCGGTGTCCGCATGTTTCTCCCAGTCGGTCCGATCCGTCTTGATCTTGGCTTCCCTCTGGTGAAAGACAAATTTGTCGGAAACAGCCCGCGCTTCCAATTCAACATGGGCTACAAATTCTAATCGCTACAATCGAACAGTTTCCCTTCAACCCTACTCTCAGTCTTCCCCTATGATCCGTAAAATAGCCCTCACTCTCCTCTCCATCATGGCTGTCTCGGCCAGCGCCGCCGACCTCAAGTTCGGTGTCGTGGACATGTCCAAAGCCTTCTCAGACTTCCATAAAACCAAAGAAGCTGCTGAGAAATTCAAAGTTAATCTGGACAAAGCTCAGAAGGAAATGAACGACCGCTGGTCCGTTTACAAAAACCTCATGACGGACATGCAGAAGCTCAAAAAAGAAGCGAGCGATCCAATCATGACCCAAGACGCCCGTGCCAAGAAGGGCATGGAATTTGAAGAAAAAGGCAAGGAACTCCGCTCTTTGGAGCAGGAAATTGGCGAAGCCCAAAATCGCCGCAATAACCAGCTCAAACAAGAAGACATGAGCATTCGTAAAGGCATCTATGACGAGATCCTCGTCGTGGTAAAAGAAAAAGCCAAAGCAGACGGTTATGATTTCATCTTCGACAAATCTGGCATGAGCCTTTCCACCGTGCCAGTGCTTATCTATTACAAAGATGCTGTGGACGTCACTGACCTCATCATCGTTGAACTCAATAAAGGCGCTCCAGCGGCCGCCGCAGCAGCACCTGCTGCCGCGACTAAAGAAGAAAAGAAACCTTAATTCCTTTTTGTGATTTTTGAGGCACGCCGATACCATTCGGCGTGCCTCTTCGTTTTCAGCCATCATGAGCGCCACCATTAGCCACGCACGCCTTACCGGACTACTCGGCGGCGAACTGCTTCAGGGTGATCCGGAAGGAATCATCACGGGCATGAACTCCATCAGTGAAGCGGCCCCTGGAGAAGTCACCTTTCTGGGCAATCCTAGATACCTAGCAGCCCTGAGAACCACCAAAGCGACCGCAGTCCTTGTCGGTCCAGAGTTTAACGAGCCACTAGAAAACGTGGCCCTCATTCGTGTCGCTAATCCGACACTCGCTTTTTCGAGTGTTATTCAGCACTTCCGGCCGACACCTCGCACCTTCATTCCAGGCGTACACCCTTCTGCGGTGGTCTCTGCGTCGGCTGTTTTTGCGTCGGGAAAAGTATCCATCGGGCCCAACGTCGTGATCGAAGATCATGTGACGATCGGAGATGGAACCATCATCCACGCCGGAGCTTTCGTCGGACACTCAGCCGTTATAGGCAGCGACTGTGTGCTCCACACCAACGTCACCATCAAAGACCGCTGCCAGCTCGGAAGCCGTGTCATTATTCATAGTAGCAGCGCCATCGGGACGGATGGGTTTGGCTATGAGTTCTCAAAGGGGCGCCATCTCAAGATTGAGCAGGTAGGCATTGTTCAGATTGACGATGATGTTGAAATCGGATCCTGCACGACCGTTGATCGCGCCCGCTTTGGCCGCACATGGATTGGTGAAGGCTGCAAGATCGACAATCTGGTTCAGATCGGACACAACGTCGTTCTCGGTAAGCATTGCATCATCGTGGCTCTTGTAGCCCTCGCAGGCAGCACTCGATTTGGAGATTATGTGACCATTGCAGGCCAGGTTGGTGTAGGTGGCCACCTGGAAATCGCCAGCAAAGTCACCCTTTTAGCCAGAACTGGCGTCACCAAGAGCATCACCGAGCCTGGGGCCTATCTTGGCTTTCCTGCCAAGCCCGCAATGGAAGGGCAACGCCTGGCTGCCGCCCAAACCAAGATCCCAGACATGCTAGCACGCATCAAAGAACTCGAAAAAAGGCTGGCTGTATTGGAAGGCCCCCAAGACTAGACTTCCACGACTGTCGATTGAAACAAAAACGCCCGCAGGAACCTGCGGGCGTTATCAAATCTACCGAATGTTTGAGGCTAAATGTCGTCTTCGACGAGTTCGACATTTTTACCGCCAATCTTTTCCAGGAAGGACTTGGTGCCTTCTTGAGAGAATTTAGGATCGCGGGCTTCAATACACACGAAGAAACCGTCATCCGAGAATTTTGGGAAAGTCTTGGAGGCAAAAAGAGGATGATTCAGACGTGGCAACCCCATCAAGGCCAACAAGCCAAAGAGAGTCGTGAAAGCCGAGAAGAGAATCGTCAACTCAAACATCACTGGGAAAAAGGCTGGCAGTGTCCAGATGTCCGTCGGTTTTGCCTGCACCACAGTAGGATAGGTTTCAGCCAGCGTCTGCAAAAAACCAAGACCAATACTAGACCAAAAATTGGTCTGCGTGATTGTCTGAAGGGTGAAAGCAATGGTAGTCCCGGTAATGCCACCGCAGAACACCAAATAGGGCAGCTTAGAACGCTTCACACCCATGGCATGATCCATGCCATGAATGGCAAAGGGTGAATGGACATCCCAGCGTTGGTAGCCCGCATCACGGACATGTTCAGCTGCATGATAGAGGTCAGCCACGCTGTCAAATTCAGCAAGGAAACCATGAACGCGTTTGAGGGTAGTGCTCACAAAAATAGCGTGGATAAAGAGTTAAGCGAGGACCTTGGGGACGTGACGGTCTGAGTAATTCATGAGGTCTTCCTCCTGAATGCCGTCTTTACCGTGATCATCATGATGAGGATTTGATTGTGGCAAGACACCTTTCACTTCCCCAATCGCAATGACCGGAAGGAAGCGCAGGAACAACAGGAACAACATCATGAAGAATCCGAAGGTGCCGAGGAAGGTCACTTTATCAACCCAAGTAGCCTCATAGGTGCGCCATGAACCTGGCACCAAGAGACGTTCCAATGTGGTGCCGATAATCACATAACGCTCGAACCACATCCCTGCATTGACGCACATGCAGACAAACATAACAACCCAGAGATTGTGACGGAAAGGACGATACCAGAATAACTGTGGAGCAAAGACATTGAAACCAAACATGAAATAATAAGCCCATACCGACGGACCATAGAGACCACGCAATTGGAAGGTCTGAAGTTCGTATTTATTGGCGCTGTAATAGGCCATGAAGAACTCCATACAGTAGGCGTAACCAACGATCGTTCCTGTCAGCAGAATGATCTTAGCCATGTTGTCGATGTGCTTCGGCGTGATCAAATCACCAAGACCATAGATCTTACTGACGGGAATCATGAGGGTAAGCACCATAGCGAAACCACCAAAGATAGCACCAGCCACGAAGTAAGGAGGGAAGATGGTCGTATGCCAGCCTGGAACAACCGAGGTGGCAAAGTCAAAAGAAACCACCGAATGCACCGAAAGAACGAGAGGTGTAGAAAGAGCGGCCAAGAGCATGTAAGCTGTCTCATAGTGGCTCCAGTGACGGTTGGCACCACGCCAGCCAAGAGAGAAGATGCCGTACATCGTTTTGCGCAGGCCTGGCTTGCAGCGATCACGCAGAGTCGCTAGGTCTGGAACAAGACCGAGAAACCAGAAGACTGCGGAAACCGAGAAATAAGTGGAAACCGCGAAGACGTCCCAGAGAAGAGGCGACTTAAAGTTTTGCCAAATTGCGTTGGCATTTGGAATCGGAGCCAAGAACCAAACCATCCAGACACGACCGACGTGAAAGGCAGGAAAGAGACCGGCGCACATCACGGCAAAAATTGTCATGGCCTCAGCGGCCCGGTTCACAGAAGTGCGCCATTTTTGACGTGTCAGGAACAAGATGGCGGAAATCAAAGTGCCAGCGTGACCAATACCGATCCAGAACACAAAGTTCGTGATGTCCCAGGCCCAAGCAACCGGCTGCTTTTGACCCCAAACACCGACTCCAGTACTGATCAGGTAAGCAAAACAGAACACCATGACACCTGTCAAAATGACAGACGGCACCATGAGTATCCACCAAAGGAGCGGTTGCTTGTTTTCAACGATGCCGCAAACGCGGTTCGTGATCCATGAGTAGGAACGATTGTTCAGTACAAGTGGCTCACGATCCAAGATGCGTGGAGCACCGGTGTGAGTGTCTGAATGAGGAGCGATGGTCGTGGCTTCCATGAGTCCGGCTTAGATTTGGTGAGCACTCCAGGCAGCGATCTTCTCAGCGCCAGGCATAGCAGAATTAGGGTTGCGCAAACGGGCTAGATAGCTCGTGCGGGGGCGTGTGCCGATGTATTTGAGGAGTTCGTAGTTGCGAGGAGAAGCCTTGGCCTTGACCACACTGCTGTTTGGGTCTGCGATGTCACCAAACACAATGGCCTCAGCTGGGCAGGCCTGCTGACAGGCAGTTTTGATACTGTCCGTTGGGGCACGGAAATCTTTGGAATCGCGCTGCTTCTGCTTCTGAAGAATCTTTCCAGCTTCGAGACGCTGCACGCAGTAAGTGCACTTCTCAATGACACCACGCATTCGCACGGTGACGTTCGGATTCTTTTGAAGTCTGAGGGATTCACGGACACCTGTTTTCTCAGGGGTGGAAAGAGGCCCAAGATATAGCTCATCAAGCGGACGCTTGTTGTAGTCGAACCAGTTAAAGCGCCGTGCGGTATAAGGGCAGTTGTTGGCGCAATAGCGGGTGCCGATGCAACGATTGTAGGCCATGGCATTGAGACCTTCATTCGTGTGAACGGTGGCATTGACAGGGCAGACGGTCTCACAAGGGGCCGACTCACATTGCTGGCAGGCAACTGGCTGCTGGACCATTTCAGCATTTTCGAGCTGTTCGGCGGTGGCACTGATGTCCACGTCATCCGATTTGGCTTTACCTTCACCCCATTCATTGGTGGCGAAGTAGCGATCCATGCGAATCCATTGCATCAAGCGGCCTTTGACAACCTGATCTTTACCGACAATCGGAATGTTATTTTCGCTCTGGCATGCAATGACACAGGCGGTACAACCCATGCACTTGCTAAGGTCGATGGACATACCCCATTGATGAAGCTTCTCGTAATTGAAGCCAGCAGGGTTTGTTTTTTCGTCATATTTGCCGACCTGCCCTTTGTAAAGGGAGATGTTGTCCGGGATGTGACTGTCCATCCCTGTTTTCACGACGAAGTCTGGAGTCTTGGCAAAAGTCTCAAGAGTAGCTTCACGGTAAAGCGCACGGCCTTCCATGGTGTTTTGATCCTGAGTGATCGCTAATTGGTAAGTGCCAGAGAGCACTTCAATCGTTGCGCCGGAAAGCACAAACTCTGTAGCGCTTTTACGCAGCTTGTAGGCATCAAAACCACGACCTTTATTATCGTCACCGGATCCAACAAAGCCGAGGCCAGGTTGACCATAGCCAAGAGGAATGGTGATGGAATTTGAAACGTGCCCAGGAGCCTCAATGGCCGGCAGGACCAGTTCTGCATCATTGACCTTCACTTTGACAAGTTGACCGATCTTCAAGCCAAGACGGCGAAAAGTCACGCTGCCAATCCATGCGGCATTGTCCCAAGTAAGTTTGGTGATTGGATCAGGAGCTTCCTGAAGCCAAGCATTGTTGGTGAAGCGACCGTCAAACACCCCGGCATCGGGTGTCAGCACGACTTCCAATGAGGTATCAGTCAAAGGAGCAGCAGCTTTGGCTTTGCCTACAATCGCGGCCACAGCGGCCGCATTGATGACTCCAGTTGCTTTGAGATAGCTGGAGCCTTTCAGGAAACCGTCGCGAACGGTGAAGTTCCACTTCACTTCATCCAAACCGCCAGCGACTACAGCAAATGTGTCACGCACTGCTTGGTAAGCAGGATCTTCCGGCGCAGGTGCAGCGGCATCTGCCTTGACAGCTTCAGCGGGTCCCAATTTCTTGCGGCCTAGTAGCGCCAGAAGCACTTCATTTTCGCTGGCTCCATTGTAGAGCGGCTGAATCATCGGTTGAACGACGGAGTAGCAGCCATCAGCCGCACGCACGTCACCCCAAGATTCTAGATAGTTAGCGGCAGGAATGTGCAGCATAGCCGCTTTTGCGGTCGTGTTTGGAAGCATTCCGAGATGCACGACCTTGACGCCTTTACTCTTGATGGCTGCCGCAACGCTGGCAGGAGCATCATAAAGCAGACTTGAACCCGTCAGAGAGACAAGAGTCTTGACTGATCCAGAGGACAGAGCTGTCTCTAACTCAGCGGAAGAACCGAGAGCAGCTTCAGCGCCATCCTGGAGAAGTTCCACGGTCGTGCCGTAAGCACCGAGAGCATTATTAATCGCAGCAACCAAGGCGTGAACTTCAGCACCATAGCGCGAGCCAGCAAGGACGACTGACTTACCTTTATGATCAACAAGATCGCGAACGGCAGGAGCCAACCATTCCTTCAATGTGGCAGGCGCAGCAGCAGCCAGAGCTTTGGCTTCTTTAATGTCCAACAAATCAGCGACCACAGCGACTGCGGATGCAATCAGGCTTGCGGCAAGCGGCTTGCGATGATCTGCCATACCGCCAGTAACCGTGTAACGATTTTCCAGGGAGTAGAGGCGGTTCATTTCACCACCTGGGGTATCGATCCCACGTTGATTGGTGAAGTGTTTGATTGCCTCTCCTGCGACTGGGTCGAGACCAAGAAAATCACAATCCAAGCTGAGGATTCTCAAAGCTTTACTGAAGCGAACAAACGTCTTCACACCAGCTCCCAAGACTTCTTTGTTGGCGCTTTGCTGGCCTTCATTACCAATCGCTTCGTAGCCAAAGAGCTTAGCCTGCGGATAAGCCGTCTTCACTTCGCCGAGAAGGCGGTGCAGCGTCGGAGACGATGTGTTGCCGACGACAATAGCTAGCGATGCACCTGCGTCCTTCTTGGCATCAACTGAAATCGCTTCAATGGCTTTATTGGCATCTGCCCAAGCGGATTTTTTGCCGCCGACGAGAGGATGCTGAGAGCGCTCAGGATCATACAGATTAAGCACCGACGCCTGGGCAAAACTGTCCAAACCGCCTGCAAGAGGATGCAGTGGGTTGCCTGCCAAATGAGTGGGCCGACCTTCATGCGTCGTCACCACCATTGGCACAGCGCCTGTTGTCGTTGGCATTGCCGTTGCATAGAGCAGCGGTTTGCCAGGAATGATCCACTCCACGTGCTGTGTGTAGGGAAGAATATTCGTCAAAGGACGACGGCAGGCAGCGAGACCCATCATTGCCGTGGAGGCACCCATGAGCTTCAGGAAATCACGACGCGAGCTTTCACGCTCCTCCTCGTTGAGGGTATCACCGGCGGGAAACTCCACGCCGAGTTTGTTGAGAAATTCTGAGCGATTCTCAAATTCATCAGCGCTGCGCCAGTAGCGTTTGCCGGTTTGGGTTTCCTCAGGGTGCTGCCAAATGCGTTTCATGTCAGATAAAAAAGGGCTCAGGTTTTAGCGATGGCAGGCTGTGCAGGAGTCAGGCGGCTGCACCTGCCAGTGTTTCTTGAGCTGTGTACCCACTTCAAGTTGGGTCACTTTCTTGCCAAATGTTGTGTCAGCGAGTGAAAGAAGATCTTCGAGACCCTTCGCAGTTTTGCCTTCAGCGATGACACTTGCGATATCATCAGCTTTCACCCCTTTACCAAGCAGACTTTGGTAAAAAGCACTGCGGTCGAGCTGTTCCGGCTTGTAATTCAGATTGGTCACCTGATCCAACGGGCGCAGGTTCTTTTCTGGATTACGATGGCAATCAAGGCACCAACCCATGGATTGTGGTTCGGCGTGCTTCACCACTTCCATCTCATTGATCTGACCATGGCAATTTTGGCAGGAGATACCACGGTTTAAATGCGCGCTATGGTTGAAATACACATAGTCAGGCGCTTTGTGGACCTTGACCCACTCAATCGGCTTACCTGTCTCATTGGCCTTAATCACCTTCTCCAGTTTTGGGCTGGCAGATTTGATATTGCCTTTGCCTGGGCCATGGCAATTGAAGCAGGTTTGATTGGTCGGCACGTTGGCGTGGCTAGAACTCTCGACAAAAGAGTGGCAGTAGCGGCAGTCGAGACCGAGCTGACCAGCGTGCACTTTGTGAGAGAATGGCACAGGCTGAGTTGGCTCATAGCCAACCCGTGTGTATTTAGGCGTGAAATAATACGGCACCGCCAAGCTGGCGCCGAAAACGATGAACCCAGCCGCAACGGCTAGCTTCAAAGGCAGCCAATTGGTCCAGCGCGGAAAGAAGTTACCCATAATGTGTCAGTTTCAGGGCTTGTGAAATTTTTCACAAGCAGGCTCCAGAATAGAATTCGATCCGCTTTTTGCAAGGCTGGAAATCAAAAAGTCGTTCTTTTTTATTCTCTCCTTGTTTTGCGTGATTCTTATCTAGCCGCTGTCCCCAAAAGAAAAAACCACTCGCCGTATCTGCGCGATACAAACGAGTGGTTTAATCAAAACCGCAGTTTCAGCGAATCGATCAAGGAGTCGGCTCAAGAACAACCTGACCGCTGAGAACGGTGGAAGTCTTGATGGTCTGACCAGGCTGTGGAAGCTGAGGCACCAGAACGAAACCTGCAGCTTTCCATTCTATGACGGAGGTGTTAGGGTCCTTAACTCTTGCCATGACCCCTTGGTAAGTCAGGTTGCGAACCAGTTCTTTCCTTGAATTCAGAATATCGACTTTACCATTGAAGGATCCAGCCGGCTTAGCAGGAAGCACAAAAGTCAAATTATTTGGGTTATTCGAAGGAAGGACAATCAATTGCGTAGTCTTGACCGGCGGCGCTGGATTGGTAATCGAGAGAACAGACATATCTAACTCGCTCGTCAACAACCCGCCTTCGGAGAATTCTAGGCGTGCATTAATGGCTTTGTTGGCATTATTCACTAATCCACGGACGACTGCGCCATTTTCAACAGGCAGGTATCTACCACCCAGGACATCCATGGTGATCGGAGAGAAGCCTTCATGATACAATAGGGACCTCACAGGTGAGGGAGCTGCGGCTTTATTCCAAGTCACCGTTCCATTAATGTAGCTATTCGGTGCAATGTCTGGAACAAGGGATGGAACCCCGTGCAAGGTGCCCAAGATCGGCGTAAAGGACGCAAAGACCGGCATTTTACCATCAGCCCCCAGAATCGTCGCCAGAGTAAAGGCATTTCCGTCAGCCGTGCGGCCAACTCCCGTAATCTTGCCATCCTTAGCCAGAGCCATGGTCGCAAAACCATTGCCCTGAGGTATTCTCAAGACACCCACTTGAGGATCACGAAGATCGAAGAGCATCGTGTAGTCACCGGGATTTGGAGGGTTATCGGCCGCCGAATAGCCCAAGCGCACACCTGTGCATGAGGCAGTTAACGGCACCGTTTGCAGATCCGTCAGATCAGCGGTCATTTCGCCAGCTGATGTCACGGTGAACTTTAACCTCAAGTTGGACTGCCCAGCCTTACGTTTAAACTCCGCCGTTCCTTCGACGTATGGCACGGTGTTGCCGACAATGATTGGAGCCACAGAGCCACTAGCGCTGGCACTCAGCCCACTGAGATTCAGTTTGAGTGTATAAGCGCCTGCTGGCGTGATCGCCAAATCCACTCGACCACCCATATTCATCGTAGCAGGAGCACGATCAATGAGTCCAACGTAGGTTCCCTGCACTCCTGTGGGCAAGCCAAGGATCGTTATCCGTATACCCGTTCTGGTCACCGAGTTGGTGACAGCAGAAGGTTTACCTAAAGTATCAACGGTGTTGTAAACATTCGATGCTGTAATACTGACGTTTTGAGGGGCCGCCACAACGGTCGGCCTGCCGCTAATGAGCCCAGTCTTTGCATTGATCGTCAAACCTTTAGGTAGATTAGTTGCCGCATATTTGGTGGGCAAGGTGCGCAAATCAGACCCTACAACGACTTGGTAACTATAAGGAACTCCGACAACGCCTGTGGGTAGGCTGAAAGGAGACGCCCCTGGGATAGTTGGCGGAGCGTTAGGAACAGACAACTCCTGAAGGAATGCATCCAGAGACAAAGATGATTGGCCAGCTTTAAAGACTCGGCAAATATAACCTCTGCTATCCTCGGGCCGAACATTTTTGATCGTCATCGCTGGACTCTGTGTGCCAATAATCGACGGCCCTTCAGCAATCACTCTTGTCTCAGGTTCGTCACTGTAACGCCATCTGTAACTGATCTTGGCTCCTAGCGGTGCTGCCGCAACAACACTCATGACCACATCACCCTTTTCAACCACTCGAAGCTGCGGTTTTGAATCAAGCACGAAGATTTCGGCAATGGTCGATGTCGTCGATCCTGCATCATTTGAGACAAAGCAGGTGTACCTTGCTGCCGATGCCAAGGTGGCTATGAACTTGTAGGTGGAGCTTGTCGCATTTGGAATGTTGTTATTGTTACTCTTCCATTGATACTTCAGCTTGAGTGGATCACCTGCGCTTGTGACTTTTAATTCCACCGGCTGACCTAAACGTACGAATTGTGAAACAGGCTGGTTCAGGGAATCAATACGAGGCAGAATATCATCATCTTGAATCGTCAAATCGAACGTTGATTGCGCCCCTAATGTCGTCGATCCTGATGGTACACCTAAAGTAAGTGTCAGCAGCTCATCCGACTCGCTCAATGAATCATTCACCAAGGGAACCCGTATCCAAAAAGTTGTTTGACCAGGCGGGAAGCTGATAACGGAAGGTAAAGTGCCGTAATCATCATTGACCTCAGCTACTCCCGAGATGGTAAGGGGACCGGGTAGTGTGGGAATGACTGGCACAGTCACCAACTCCGAGGACGGAGCTGATAGCTCAACCGCCACGAAATAGGAACCATTTCCTTCATTTGTCGTATCATTAGCCAAGCCGAACCCAACACTGATGGCTGGTGGACTACCTGTTGTTTCAAAAACCATAATTTTACCGTATGTCCTGATACCATTCTCCACAGCAAAAGCTCGGAATGCATATTTAGTTCCCGACTGAAGTGCAGAGATGCTTTCCGTTATCGGGACAAGGCCTTCCTGATCGGAACTACCACCGCTAATCTCGATCAAATCCGCAAGCCTGCCTAACGGCCAATAATTAAAACCAAAACTTGCACCTGCTTTTCTGACAGTGATTTCAGCGTTAATATCAGCCGACGTGTTTGTAACACTCGTAGCAGCAAGAGTTTGCACGGAAACAGTATCCAGCGCATCTAACAACCATAGGTCATTGAAGGCATTTGCAGCATTTGCGCCCCCCAAGAGCCAGAGATCGCCGGAGCTGTCGGTGAAGGCTGCCGAACCACGACGTGACCCAGGTGTGTTTGAAGGTGCCCCAACAAGAATCGACCCATAAACTCCTGCGGTAGTCGGGCTCTTCAGTAGCGTCCATGATTTGCTGGTTAAATCAAAGCGCCACAAATCATTGACCAAGCCGGACCTAGTTTGTCCACCAAACATCCAAACTTCCTGATTGCCAGTGATCCAAGTCATCGAACCAGCTCTGCCGCTGGGTACATTGGAAGGATTCGTCACACCCAGCAATCCAGAAACAGTAGGCGCGCCGAGAGCTGGAGAGCCCTTGATCCATGACCAACGATTGGATTCTGGGTAATAAACCCAAAGATCATTGAGAAGTCCGACTGTCTTTGGTGCTGCACCTAGGCCATTGCCGCCATAAAGGTAAAGCAAACCGTCATGGTCAACCCAACCAGAGGCAAAACTACGAGCTCCAGGATTAGCGACGCTGGAAATGCCTCCCAGTTCACCATAAACTCCCACGGCATTCAAACCGCTTTCTCCACTGACCCATGTCCAGGTATTCTCAGCCGGAATATACTTCCACAAATCGTTTAGCGGACCGGACACTGTGCCTGTTCCAGGTTGGCCTAGACCACCAAACAACCAAAGCGTATTTTCGCCATCCACCCAGGCTGTGGCACCCTGCCTTGCACCGGGTGTACTTGTGCTTGAGGAAGCTCCCTTGACACCATAGGTGCCATTCACATTCACGATGGAAGAGCCCTTCCACCATGTCCATTCAAGTGAATTTGGATCAAAGGACCAGAGGTCATTGAGTGCACCAGCTTTAGCACTTGTCTCATCAAAACCGTTGCCTCCGAACATCCAAAGCGTGCCATCCTGATCCAGCCAAGAAACAGCTCCACTTCGCGCCCCAGGTTGATTGGTATCTTCACTTAATCCCTGTGCGCCATAGTTAGCTTTGGCATTCATACCATTGCTTCCTGAAACCCAGGTCCAAAGCCCAGTCATTGGATCGCGTTTCCACAAGTCATTCAAAAGACCGGCGACTTTGCCTTCAGCAAAGCCTTGACCACCAAAGATCCACAATGTGCCATTAGGTTCAGCCCAGGAAACAAAATCACCGCGAGCACCTGGCATGTTTGCAGAATTTGCGGCACGGCGTGTACCATAAATACCTGACTGCTTGGCGATGTTTGGCCCCTGGGACCAAACCCAGTTCGGTGGACGCTTGGTGATGGTGATCGTCACAGCGGCCGGATTGGAAAACAGCGTGCCATTCGTCACCTGATACTCAAAACGATCCACACCGACAAAACCGGCTTTCGGGTTGTAGGTAAAGGTGCCATCTGGTTTCATCAGCAGTACACCATTTTTAACGTTCGCTGTGGCCACGACACTGTAGGTCAAAGGTAGCGTGCTATTTGGATCCGTCGCTGGAAGCGGCGTCGATACCACGACCACGTCATCCTCGACACCACTGAACTCGTCTGAGTTAGCTTCCGGACCACCCACCACGATCGTCACAGTTGCAGGTGCTGAGGTTGTCATACCTTCCGTGACCGTGAAGGTAAATGTCGCAAGACCCACATAATCTGTCTCTGGCACAAACGTGAACGATCCAGTGTCCACATCAAAAGCACTGATCGTTCCATGCAATGGATTCGGATCCGTAACTTTTGTGAATCCAGCCGTCGAGTTGAACCTCGAAGCCAAAACTTGTCCATCCACGTCAACATTCTTCGGCGTGAAGACATTCGTCGCCAAAGCTGTGGGTGTAGCCGCCGTGACATTCAGCGTAATGACTCCAGGAGCGCTCGTCTGCCCACCGGCAACGACGCGGAACTCGAAGGTGTCCGTCCCGTAGAAACCCACATTCGGTGTGTAGCTAAAGACTCCAGTGTTAGCGTTAAGAGCAACGCTGCCGGAATCAGGCTGCTTCGAAAGAAGGAAGACCGTGATGCTATCCCCTTCCTCGTCGGTGCCGACCAGGGTTCCGCTTAGCGTAGGACTTGTAAGCGTGGCGCTCGTGGCGACAGGCGCATCATTCACTGGGGTAATCGACACCGTTACAGCCGCAGCTGTGGAAGTGGCAGCGCCATCTGTTGCCGTGTATTGAAAAGAGTCCGTTCCAGAGAGGCTGGCATTCGTAGCAGTGTAAAAGAAGTTAGGACTTGTACCTGTTATCGTTCCATTCGTCGGGCCTGTCGATATGGTGTAGGTGATGGGTTCCTTATCGGCATCTGTACCTTTGAATGGAATGAGCATGGGCACATTCTCGACCACTTTCATGGCAACCGCAGCCACCACAGGTAGGCTGTTGAATGAAGTGAAGGCCTGGGTGGCACCAACCACCGAACCATTGGTACTCTCAACCACCAATCTAAACGTATATGCCGTGTGAGGTGGCAATGCAGCTGCCACAAAAGTCATGGCTCTTGGCGGAGCATTAGCAGGAATAGTCACTTTGGGACTTCTCAGGCTCATCTCCGCCGTAGTACCGTATTCGAACCAGGCCGTAGCAGGTGCCGTGCCTGCACTTGCCAATCCATTCAAGGTAGCTTTGCCCAATACAATGAGCGTCGCAGGATTGGTTTGTGCTTTTGGTACGCCTGCCAGAGCTGATCCTAACGTCGTAAAGGTCAAAGTCCCACCTGGCGTTCTGCCCTGGCTATTCTCTGCCACTAAGCGATAGTGAATGAGTGTTGCAGCAGGCAATCCGCCAACCGGCACTGAGACGGTATTCAGTGAGTATGAGTTCGACAGCCGTGTTGGGGGTGTTTGATTTCCAAACGCAAGAGAAGTCCCCCATTCAATCCAGTAAGTCGTGGGTAAACCACCTGCCTGAACGGTCCCACCCAAAGTAGCATGAACATCACTAATCATCGCCGGCGGGGCGGAAGTGACGACCACTGGAGCGAGTCCAAACGAGGCCGTCTCAGTGGACGGGCCGGCGTCAAAGCTAGCCTTAATCTGCGCAGGCAGCATGGCACCGCCGTGGATTCTGACCGTATTGATGAATCCGCTGAAAGCCTCAGTGAAATCACGCAGCCCAGCTTCTGAACGATTAGCCCCAAGGAGCACCTGGTCATCCCATTGATTCACACCAGCAACTGGCGTAACTGATCCAGACGGCACACCATTGATGTAAAGGGTTCGTGTTCCAGCAGACACAACCACGGCAAAGTGTGTCCAAGCTCCTACAGTAGGAGCAGGAACCCACGAAGTACCATCATCTGCGCCACTGTAGGTTAACCTCAATCTGCTAAATGGAGTGATATCTCTACCTTGGTTAACCAAGGTTTCATTGCTGCCGATCGCCTGATTAAACGCCCATACTTCCAGCGTCTGATCGTCACCATAGCTAAAATCAATATCCGCCTTTGATGCACTTTCAAAAGCACTGCTGGTGCCATCAAACTGAACCCCAGGATAGCCGGTGCCAGCCACATCGGCTGAAACAGAAGGCGTGCCAACCTTGTCAAACGCACCCAAGGCTCCGCGGTTCATCCAGCTAGGTCCACCCGTAAAGTCCTGCGCACGTAGATCGACCCAGAGTTTACCTGCACTTGGCAGAACCTGCGGCACAAAAGTCACATCCTCGCCGTAGGAAAATCCAAGAGCATTCCGAGAAACCACACGATAGTGATATTCGACTCCAGGCACTAAATTAGGGACATTCAATGTAACCACCGTCGGCACAGGCGAATTTGGCACAGGGATCGGAGCACTGGCGTTGTCATAAGAATCGGATGTTCCCCATTCAATCCAGGCCGTGGCAGGCATGCCAATAGAGGCAACCGTTCCATTAAGCGTCACGGATGTCGGGGTCAATCCGCTGACACCTGTGGTCACGGGGACTGGCACGGCAGGTGCATTTTGAACGGGTCCGACTCTGAAGTTGAAGAGGACATCAGCAGGCTTGAGAACGCCATCATGGATACGCATGGAGTTAATGTATCCCTGCATAAACTTACCCAGAACAGAAGAAGCATTTCTTGATGCACCCAGGGTGATAGCCTCAGATGAGGTGGCCAGAGTTAAACCAGGCACTGTTACTGCCTTAACACCGTTAATATAAAGGGTTGCTGGTTTTTTAGCTCCCTCATAGACATAGGCATAATGGTTCCAGCGAGCTAGCGGTGGCAATGTTTTGGCGGCGTAAGCAGCGTTGTTTTTTGCCACGGTTCCGTGCCTGACTGCGCCATCTGGTTGGGTTAAATTGCTATGGCTAATGGCCACTTGGGTGTCCACACCCTCTTTTCCCATATTCACAAGGGTGTCAGGGGATCCATAGCCTGGGTTATAAGCCCACACTTCGATCGTCCGATTTGCAGAACCAATGATTCCGGCCCAGGGATTTGGATCAGGGGAAGTAAAGGAAGGCGCAGCAAGTTCATAAGCCATCGTCTTCCCATCAAAGAAGACCCCTGGTAAACCGGTGCCGTGAACATTTGGGGAAACAAAAGTTGGGACTGCCGCTACAAAATCCCCCAAGGAGGTGCCTAAATTCTTCCAGGCATTTGTGCCAGCCGTACTATGGTTAGCCGAGGCATTGACGATCAGATTACCAGTGGTCAGATAGGGCACTGCGGTTGACACCTGGACTCCTCCGACGCGCGTTCCACCCAGACCAGAATCACTGACGGCCTCTAGCTGGTAATAAAGAATCGTTCCCTCAGGTAATCCTGTGATGGTTTGCGTCACCACCACAGGTTTGGTGCCGTTTGGCAGGCTGAACCATTCTTCCGGAGGCGGTGGCACTGATAGATTCGTTGGGCTATCTCCAGTTCTAAAATAGTATCTGAGGCTGCCTCGATTCGGGTTGATGGTACCCGCGAGGGTGATCGAGTTGGCGGTGTGTCCAGCATCCAAGGTCGTCACCACGGTTGGTGGAGCCTGCGTCCGGATCATCCGTACGATCCCTTTAGAGACTCCCATAGCATTGGTGGCTACAGCACGATAGTAGTACGTACCAGGGTATTTGAGGTTCCCTAAAAATTGACTCATGGGGACAAAACTCGTACCATTGCCCGCAGGGTTTTGATCGATGGTGCGGTTAGGTAAGGAGGCTGGTGAGGTGCCCCACTCAAAATAGGAAGTTGTGATGAGGTTGCTTGCAATGTACTTCCCAGTTAAGGTTGCACTTGTGTGCGCAGGGCCCGTGATCGGGTCCGTGAATACCTCTGGGACCGCGTCATCTCGTAGAGTAACGGTATGGGTGCGTGTTCCGATATTAGCACCGACTGCATTCACCAATTCAAACTCAATTGTCTCATCGCCCTCCGGAGTGGTATCTGGATTGGTAACAATAGCGAAAGTCTTCGACGTTGCTCCTGTTGTACTGAACCTTAAGAAGCCGGTTGTTGGTATTAACGGATCTAGATCTGTGGCTGGAATTTTAAGACTGTAGTCCACACCACGCCCGGTTGCGGATCCACCGATCAGTCTATATTGCACGGTCACCTCTCCAGTAGTGGGCAAGGAGCTAATGGACACGGTCACATTCTGTTCCGTGGCTTTTAATGCAGTTTTTTCATTCACCGTGCTGGTTGCAGTCGAAAAACCCACCACTGGACTTGAACCTGGATAGCCTTCATCATCATCAATAACAATTGAGGATTTGCCCCACCTAATGCCATAGGAATTATCTATGTCTGGTTCGATTGAAACTACCAAGTCCCGACTCCCCCTTGGAATACTGTCATTAATGACATTGAGTTCTAAAGTGGCTCTATTTTGGGTAGGCTGAATAGTTACCACCCCCAAAGTCTGCGGAGGAGCCAAAGTATAATCCGTACCTAGTTCAGCTTTACCCGACAAAGAATAAAATACTTCCATTGGGTTAGCGATAGCATCACCAGATCCGGGCCTCCAGAATTGGAATTGAATTCTTCTGGCTGGATTCTCAGAGATATTATTCAGAGAGCCAGTGCGCTCAACAAAAGACACCGTAACACCGGGTGAATCTCTATCCAAAATGAGAACTGTGGCTTCAGTTTCAAACCCCAAACTGTAGTTTTGAGCCGAGCTAGGAAGCAGTTGTACCACAAGTTTTTCTGTGGGTTCAGCCACACCATCGTTTTTAATGGTAATTGCAATGGTTTTGGATAAATCCTTTTCCAAAAATTCAATTTCTCCAGCTGGATCGGTCCCATACGGCGAGTTATAGTCCGAGTTAACTGTAGCAGTACTTTTCGCGGAAGAAATTTGATATCTTACTTTTATACTCGAACCCGTCGGCCCGGGAGCTGGGCGCTCGATTCTATACAACGTTCTTGTCTCATCCAATTCTAAAAATGGATCACTCAAAGGCACCAAGGTAAACTGACTAATATTGGTATCTTTGATGGTGATCACAGCCTCATTGGACAAACCAACGGCGTATTCAGGATCAGTTGCAAGACGGAGAACGACGGTTTGATCCAGTTCGTCTATGGAATCGGCAATTGGTACAATCAGGATGTCTGCAGAAAGCTCATTCGCTGGAATAACTGCCACACCTTCGATACGCCTGTAATCACTCCCTGAAAGAGCGCTGCCACCCAATGAAAACTTCACCAATAAATCTTCACCTATGTCCACGGCTGATCGTGTAACCACAAATCTAGCAGGTGTTGGGCTGGCTTCAGTACAGTTAGGTACTGGCGCTGTGACTTGAACGATCGGCTGATCGTTGTCCAAAACAAAAAAGGTTGACTGATTTGACAGGCTATTTTTCACATAAGAGGCACTCGTCTTCAATGAGACGCTAAAACGCTCTGTCCCTTCCGCATACGGATCGTTAATTGCCGAGATGCTAAAGGTAGCCTCGGTTTGGCCAACTGGTATCTCAACCGTCAATGGTGCAGAAAAATCTGAACCGTTTGTAGCTATGTCAGTGCCATCCAATGGGTCCTTCAATGGATAGTCTAAATTGACCGTGAGCGGATTGGTCACACTGCCATCTCTCGTCACACGAACTATGCCTCTATCCCCATTTTCGCCGATGCTTGGATCATCAACGGACAACTTGACCTGCGGCAGTGTTGTATCGTTATCAAGGATGGCAACGACAGCACTTCTCTGGCCACTTACATGATACGGCACCGTCCTTGGAGCTGCGTCCGTTGCGTAGGCATAGGATGCATCAGGAATATCAACAACAGCATATTCAGTGCCTTCTGCATGGGTGTCATTCACTGGTGTAATGGTCATGATAATGGTCGCCTGGCCATCCCTAAAACTCACCCCCTCGCAGCCCCTCAGCTCATCTCGATTATTGCCATTATAAACTTGGCCAATGGGTAATTCAACGGTTGATGGAAGAGCCCTCCAACTCAATCGGTAATCTGAATCTAAATTTGGGTCTAGACCAGGGACTATATCTGGGTCTCTAGTTGCCGTTCCCTGGCTCCTCAGCATGACTGGCACTGTGAGAATCCCTGAGCTGCTACTTCTAGTCAGCGTAATGGTGCCTGATGCACCTCCTTCAGTTGCAGTAGCTGTCGTCACCACCACATTGACATTCGGGACGATGTCCGCAGACTCCCGCCAATTGAGTCCGACTTTATCCGTACCTAGAATTGGTTCATAAGTCGCCACCCCTTGAGGGATGTAAATTTTGGGATAATTGGCTGTTGCAACCGTTATTGTGAAACCTGGTGCGAGGTTAGTCAGCGTGTAGTTTCCATCAGCATCTGTATAGATAGAACGGAATTCAGCTGGGCCATCCTGGGATGTATTGCTAGCTGGGTAAATATTTTCCAGAGGGTCATTGGAAACCAAAACGCCTTCTACAGGCAGATTGTTAGGTGTCCCATCTCGGATCGTGCCGGAGACTATGGGTTCAAACACTATCTCATTGCCTTGTTGGTCCAGACCCTGAACTTCCACCAATAAAGATTTGATGGTCCGCAGACCTTTCATGTCACTGACCACACACAACACCGAATATCTGCCTGGTTGTGCCCACCGCTTTGTCTGAATTCTCGAGTTATCCGTCGAAAAGGTTTTATCTCCAAAATCCCATGAATACGCTAAAGCATCGCGCTGGGCATCCGTCCCAAAGGCAGTGAATGTGATGCTCTCTTCTACTCTGATCACGCGCGTGTTAGCCTCAATGGTAAGGCTAGGTTTTTGATTTCCAGGGAAGGGACCACGGTTTACCACAACGTCCATGTACGGGATGGCGGTTTTATCTTTAACTGTATCACTTTTGAATATCGGGGTGATGTGCAGATCATTGTCTTTGTCTGAGTAGGTCTGCCCGACAACCAGTCCAGCATCATCACGACTATCTGCGCCTGCTGCAGCATTACCTGGCCGTGAGCCAGGAGTCATGTCAAGTAAATGAGCGCCTCCATTACTACCAAAGGCTTGGTTATTTCTAAAGCCAGTGCCCCAAGCACTCCAGTTGACCATAAGACCGTTCATGAAGCTTGGGATCGTCAGGTGAGTCTGTCTGAATTCAAACCAATAATCTCTCTCAGAGTCCATCTTCACAGCCAACGCATAGCGCTTATCCGCATCTGCCCGATCCTGATCTCCCTGATAAATCCTGTATGTACCATTGGCCTTCACTTGGTGAACGGCCCCAGGGCTGAGCCATCCTAAAATGGACTTATGAACGGATACCATTGGCCCCATGACGACTCCGCCAGTAGAACCCATCACGTCGAACTTATTACCATACTCCTGGTTTAAGCCGGGACCTGTCAGCGTTGGTTGGTTAGTCACCCAGTAATTGGCGTGAAACAGTCCCAAATTATGGCCTAACTCATGGGTCAAAACGGCCACTGAAGAAGTTTTAAGCCAAACTCCTCCGGCTCCCACATAGCCCAATCCTCCAAATGATCCAGGCCCACCCACATACTCAACCACATCCAAGTCAAAACTATTGGCGTCGTAGCCCATTCTGGCGGCTATCGTCAAAGCATGATCGCGCAAGACGAATTCTCCATTGGGTTGATTGCCTATAACACTAGTAGAGGAGTTGTACCAAGTCTGAGGGTAAGGGAGCACAATCAGCGGGGCTACGGTAGGCGTCAGGTAAAACTGACCATAACTGTTTGTCATGTAGTATTCAGTGGCCTTCCTGAGATTTTCATAGCAACTGGCTTCAGTCTGCGGATCACGCATGACGTCGGGGAACGCGACGCGGAGATAAAGCAGCTTTTTGGTGCCTGTGGTCCAGCCTGGAGGCACGTTGAATGGTGTTGCCCCGCCTCCAGTTCCGCCTTCAGCCAAGACTTTTTTACCCCAATGGGCATCCGCTTCGTCCTGAGTCAATTGATCACCAAATTGGCCGATGTGGCCACTAGCACACAAGAAATAAACTTTACGATTATCCTCCACAACGGCCGCTTTCGCGGTCACGGGGGCAGGTTGACCATTTGCCGACTGCTCGATAGGCGTGGTCTTTCCAGAAATAGGACAGACCTCCACAGTAGGTTTATCTGGATTCGGACGTTCTCCGACTTCCAAGACGCGCACAGGTGAATCCAAAACTGCCAATTCCCCACCCACGGCAACACCACTCACACGTGTGGATTTACGGCTCCTCATCTTGCTGCGCGAGCCATAAAGGTAGGCATTGTAAAAATTCCCAGCACCCGCAGATTCAGGCTCAAACAAATGTCGCGCAGAAGCTGTTTTATTTGAACTCTGAGCGCTTTCCTCAGGAACAACACCCAGCACCATCATACTGCCGCGGTCATTCACTCGGCTTTCAAGTCGTTGCTCAATTTCATCAGGCAGGTCCTGGCGCACCACCATCGGGACAGCCAATTCCAGAGCTAACTTCGGATCATTTGGGATGGTCTGCTTCATGGCTACACGATGCAAATCAGCTAATTCTTGCCCCTTGCTGATGAGTTTGGCGCGGTCGGCCGGCTCCGCAGCAAAGTAACTCTCAGCCCAATTTCTGAAGTTTTTTACCGCATCAGGAGCGGCTGCCGTCACCTTTGGCACCTTAACTGCTCCTGCAGGTTGGATGACAACATGCCTGATCTTTGGTTGGATGACTTGGGCAGGAACTTCGACAGACGAAATCTCGTTTTTGGGCTTTACCGAGAGCTCCGTTTTTGCTGGAGCTTTTGCTGATTGATCCGGTCCACGACCTTGATACCAAGACCATAAGATCAGGCTACAGACGCCTATCGTAAGAGACTGGATGATTAACTTCGAGGTGATGTGCTTTTTCATGGCTTTGAATCTTTAGGGGTCAATGAACCGTGCTTTGTTCATTAATTACCTTTTATTTTTTTCATTTTTAGCAGTCCGCCCGTTTTGTTGCAAGCATTTACATAGGCAATACATTTTTCTGCCGAATTCCCTGATAAAGCGTCTTCAAATTTTGCCATTCCCACAGATTATCTTCGCATCATAAAAAGGCAGGTGATTCAGACCCGCAAATGTGTGGCAGCCAATGTTAATTTTTGCACAGGGACAGCATGGGAGCCAAGAAACCGAAATGCGAATAAATAGCAAAGAAATGCTTTGATTTAGTGAATTAGAATGTGGAGCAACCGCTCAACCTATTCAGGACATCCTTATACTTAAGGACACCAAAGCAAAATACCTTTATTGCCGTTCCATTTGAACCATTCCTGTTTGCTCCTGCTTTTCATTCGAAAATTCCAGGGTTCTTGGGCCAGCCTTTTTATTCTGTTCAGCCGCGAAAGGAGCTCACCAAGATCCTGCCCACATTAAAAAACACTTCTAGTTTGTTGAAACCCGAGCTTTTAAAGCCTCCAATCGACAATACCGCCTAAACACGACTCAATGTTTTAATCTTCTCTCACCTGAAGGGTTTTAATCATTTCCCTGAGACATGGCAGTTTAAAGTCCTGACGCAGATCACATTCTTTTAACCTGTCGAATTTACTCTGGCACGATGATTTGGTCATCTGGCTCAACCTGTACATCCACTTGAGGATTACCAACATTAGAAACGAGGTTGTGAATCGTTGGCGTTCTTCCAGCACGGATGAGCTTGACCTTTTTCATGTTTCCAAAGGGCGTCGGACCACCGGCGGTCATGATGGCTTGAGTGAGCGACATGTTTTGTTTGAAGGGAATGGCTCCAGGCTTATTGACGCCCGTAATCGTGACATTGCGTGTCGGTCCGCCTTCGCCGCCGCCACCGTCGATAGAAACGAGCACATTAGGCCGAGTGTAGATTTCACGAGCTACGTAAGTCTGCTCAATGACTTTCTGGAGGCTCGACGGCTTGATACCCTGGGCTTTGACCTCGCCAATGTGAAGAAGGTTCACGGTGCCGTTGTCTGAGATGGTGTAGATACCACGAATCTGTGCCACTTCGTTATCTGGAATGGCACCAATGCTGATGGTGATACGATCTCCTTTACGCAAAGGCAGTTCGCCGCTTTGCGCCAGAACTGAACTCAGGCTAACCAAAAGAAGCTGAACGAGAATGAGTGCTTTTTTCATGATTCGAAGATGGTGAGTAAGGATTTTAAAACAGATCACCTGGAGGCATGTTCGAAGGCTTTGTGGGTGTCGCAGCAACGGCTGGAGCGGCTTGACGCTTCCTGCGTTTTTCAGGTTTAGCACCAGAAGCAGCAGGCTGATTGTTGGGTGAATAGTATGTGTAGTAGCTGGTATAATAAGCGTATTGGGAATCACTGCGGATATCCACATTGTTGAGCACAACACCCAGAACTTTTCCGCCCACGTTTTCGACCGTTTGTTTCACTCGCAATAACATGTGTCGTGGCAGTTTCCGATGTTGGACCACAAGCATGGTCATGTCTGCCACATTGGAAAGAACGGACGCATCACTGACACCGAGAATAGGCGGTGAATCAATCAAGACTAAATCAAAGCGACTCTTCACGTCAGATATCAGCTCACTCATGCGTTGTGAGTTCAAAATGCCCGCACTATCGGCGGGCAACATTCCGCTTGGCATAAAGTAAAGATTTTCGACCGGTGTCCGCACGACGACCTCCTCCAGCCTCACATCACTGGTGAGATAATTGGTCAGACCGGTTGCATTGCTCACCTCAAAAAGCGTATGCATGCTTGGGCGGCGAAGATCGGCATCAATTAGAAGTACACTGTAGCCGCCCTGGGCACAGACTGTGGCTAGATTGCAAAGTGTGGTGGATTTACCTTCACCAGCTCCGCCACTGGTGACGGTAATGCAGTTGGCATCTGGATTGCCACGATTAAACTCGATGTTAGTTCTGAGAATACGGTAGGCTTCTGCATCTGGATTAAAACCACTGGTGCGGTGTAGAACTCCGACATCTTTGGGAATCACAGCAAGCACTGGCACACCCAAAAAGCGCTCCACATCATCGAGGCTTTTCACGGTCGTATCCATGTACTCTAGGACAAAAGCCAACCCAAGACCAAACATGAGTCCGAGGATGCCTCCGAGGGCTAGATTGATCGCCACATTAGGCTTTGCAGGCCGACTCTCAGGCTCGGCTTTGGCATAAATAGTGGCTGGTGATTTCACCAGGGCCAGGCCTGCTTTGGTTTCTGAATAGGTTTCCTTAAACTTCACCAAGAGCGCCTCAATGTAAGTCACGTCGTCTTTAGCAATTTTGTAATCATTGTAAGTGGCCCCTTGATCGATCAGGTCTTTCTTTGCTCCATCTGTATAGGCTTGGAGAGACTCCTTCCTCTTTTTTGCGGCCTCGAGCCGATTTTGCAGACCAGCCACATGAGACTGCACTTCACCTAAAATGAGTTCCTTATACTTAATCACCTGACTGTCCAGCGCCAGAACCTGAGGATGCTTATTGCCCATGCCCTGCTGGGTCATTCCTTCACGCATGACTTGAGCTTCTTGGTATTTCGCCATCATACCCATAACATTCGCGTTATCCAATTTTAAACCTGATGCACGCGCCATCATTTCATCGCCATTGAGCTTGCTTAAACCTTCCATTTCAGCGCTCAACGTCTGTAATTCCAGGTCAGCCTGCAGAAGCGCTTGTTCACGGGATACCACCATGGATTCCTCACTGGTCTGAACCACCGCTCCAGGTGTAAGTGAGTTGCTTCCTGAAGACATCCAATCACCAACAATGCCGGCCTTCTTTTTGGCTTCCTGCATTTTCAACCTAGCTTGATCTCGCAACTGCTCCTGCTCCATGATTTGTTGGCCAATCGTCTCCAAAGCTAAGCGTTTTTGACTGGATTCCACCTCGGTTCTTTGGGTCATGTAACTTGCCGCAACGGCATTGGCGATCTCAACGGCTGTGTTCGGATCTTGGTCATAATACTCAATGACAACAAAGTCTGAGCGCACACTTGATTGCGTATCCAAATTACCTTTGAGCTTGCCCAGCGCAGCCTGTCGGTTCGGGAGTGTCCAACGTTTTTGAAGATCCAGTTTTTCGACCACTGGATACAGGGTTTCAGGCTTGGTAATGGCCTCAAATTCATTTTTGATCACCACGTCGCTTGGAGCCATGGATTCATCACCACGGTTATTGAAGACATTGACCTTGTTGGTCATACGCTCAATCTTCATTTCCACTCGGCCACGATATTTACGCGGCATAATATAGGTAATGATGGCTGCCGTGGCGAAGACCAACAAAAAAGCCAAAAAAATGAGGCCAAAACGGTTTCTTATCACCTGCCAGGAGTCCAGAGCCTGACGCTGAATGTCTGTTCCAGAATCGTTCATAGCAGTGTTTAAATATCTATATATGTTAAAGATTTTAGCTCTTACAGCAAACCAGCGGTTGCCGAGGCAATCCGCTGGTTAGCAGTCGGTATTTTAAAATGACGCCGTCAGGCCCAACGAAACGTTGTTGCGCTGAAATTCACGCACCGCATCATCAGACATAAGAATGGAATAATTGTAGGATGCATCGACTGCTAAGTTCTCAAGAATCTGGTAGTTAACTCCGGCAGAAAGCATCAAAGAGTGCTCGGCGACGTCAACCACAGGGCCACTGCCATCGAAAGTGCTGTAGGAGTATTGAGCACCTGCGTTCACACCAAATTTCTTGGTAATCTGATGACTCAAATTAACTCCGGTGCGCAGAGAACGACGACTATCATAGTTTTGAAGTTCTGCTCCATCAAATGCCACAGAGCCAAACCAGCGAGCTTGCGTTTGACGAGCAACAGCATAGTTCATAGCCACTTCGGCATAAGGTGCTGTGTTACTGACCCTATCAGATTTAAAGAATTCAGCACCTGCACGGAAAGAACCTGAGAAGCGCTCACTCCATGCGTGATCCACACCTGCCAACGCAAACTGTGAACTAAAATCTCTACCATTAGAATTCTGGAACCGAGTTGTGCGGTAGCGATATTCGACATTTAAGCTGGTTCTTTTGGAGACCGCATAAGAGAACTGTTGAGCGACAAGGTGCGAGAGACGATCTTCAGATGCCGAGATGATTTCATCATCATAACGAATCCCATCCACAGTGTATGACGTCGTGGTAGAGAAGCGCTGGGACCATGCGTAGCTCACATTAAAATTGTTGAACCCATAAAGATATTGGCCATTGAACAGATTGGTCGTTCCGCCCATGGCAATGTTTGGCTGCGCCCCGTAGGTGGTATAAAAATTGTCACTGAACCTCAGACGTTGTGACATCTGATGCGAAATATTAAAAGACACACGTGCATTGTAGAACGTTTGATCGTAGCCAGCTGTGTCGTCCAAATATTGAATAGCACCCAAGTCGAGAGCTGTACTCCATGGCGTAGTCTGATCAGCTTCAGTAAAGGTCGCGCCGACGCCGCCTTGAACATAAGTGGACTCAAAACTATCAAAACCCGGTTCCGAGTAGTTAAGGTTATCATAGCCACCACGTCCCGTAATGCTCCAAGTCCAAGGCTGATCTTGCGAAAAATCAGCTGAATAGTTTTGAATGCCTACCAATCCCTGTGCACTTGCTTGAAGCACAGAAACTAAGACACAAGCAGCGATCAATGAAGAAAGGCGGAAATTCATAAATATGGAAGATGGATGCATTAACGATTAGAAGCACCAACCCTGAATCACGGGTAATAGGGGTGGTTCTGAACCGGCGAAATGGATTCATTCGTGCGCTTACGTGGCAGGAAGCCTCCTGGTGATGCTGGCAAGAAAACAGGAATGATATGTGGAGGCATAGCGAAATCAGGCTCTTCCGCTGGCGGAGCAATGACCGGCAACGGATTCTTTACATCCTTGCCGGAAGGAGTGACCGCTGTCATTTGCTGTGAACTAGCCGTAACCGCCCCAGGAGAAACCGATGTCGCACAATCCATGATTACGCCCGACATTTTCGGGGCCACTGAGATGGCCGTTTGGACAATTTGATTGACCAGTGCAGCATCAGCTTGCGACGCAGTGATGGCGGCTTTGATAATTTCACAAGAACAGGCCTCATTAATAACCAAAGCATCCTCCACAATCATCAGGACTTTGCTTGGATCTTTCTGCACAGCAGAAGCAACGTCGCGCGAAATATCATCACAGGCTCCTGATTGAGCATTAACCTTTGAAGCAGAGGCGAAAGCAGCTAGACCTGCAAGGCAAATGCCAAAGCGGAATGTGTTTGAGAGTTTCATGACAGCAGAAGTTGATTTATTGCGAGCTATTGAACTGTAACTGGAGCGGGTAGTGGGAATCGAACCCACATGGCCAGCTTGGAAGGCTGGAACTTTACCACTAAGCTATACCCGCAGTTAAAATTATAATAACACGCAATATCTTACCCTGGCAAGATATTTTTTAGAATTAGCACAATAACTTTAAATTTCATAAAGGTTGATCACTCTTCCTTTTTGAAGTTTAAGATTGGTTGTCCCTCCTCAATAATAAAGAAATAGCACCTCGGGAAGATCTGGCAACAAGTGAATTCACATGGCTTCAAATCTCTTTCAGCTGCAATTAAATCATTATAAAACCAAATCCTGGAAAATCTAAATTTTCATAATAATGACAAAATGTGAAAACTTATTGACGAAGTCTTCAAACTTTAGTTTTAAGGAGGTGTCATCGTCTGCTCAATTTAACCGTGAAATTGTCAGACAACTTGTGTTTAAAGATTGGCAGAATAGCTGCTTCAAAAAAATAGAGCGAAAAGCAGTCGTTTTATGCTATACTACCAATCCCCCACTTTTTTGACGGGGAATTTAAGAAAAGCATAACTGCATCGTATATCATTTGTAATGTCTAATATGGAACTCGACGGAGGTATTAAAATCTACCTGCGGGAAATCGGCAAAACGGATTTGCTGACTCCCGATCAGGAAGTGGATCTCGCTGAGCGCATCAAGCGCGGCGATCCAGAAGCGCGCTCACACATGATCCGCGCGAATCTTCGCTTGGTGGTAAAGATCGCCCAAGATTACGCGAACTACGGATTGCCTCTTCTGGATTTGATTTCAGAAGGCAACATTGGCCTGATGAAGGCCGTGGAACGCTTTGATCCAAACAAAGGTGGCAAGCTTTCAACTTATGCAGCCTGGTGGATCAAACAGTCCATCAAGCGCGCACTAGCCAACCAGTCAAAGACCATCAGGCTACCTGTCCACATGGTGGATAAGATCAGTAAAATGCGCCGCGTGGCCATGGCCATGTCTGAAGAACTCGGACGTGAACCAACCGACGATGAACTCTCTGAAGAAATCGGTATCGATCGTGCGAAACTCAGTCAACTCAAGGTGGCTTCCATGCGACCTGCTTCACTGGATGCGCCGATCAGTGACGACGACAGCACCGAGTTCGGTGAAATCGTTGGTGACGAAAATGCGCAAACGCCTTTCGATCTACTCAGCCACAAGAACATGCACAGTCAGCTTGATGGCTTGTTGACCGTCCTGGATGAGCGTGAGCGTAAGATCATTGATGCCCGCTTCGGTCTTGCTGGTCAAAAACCACGCACTCTAGAAGAAGTGGGCCAGGAGTTTGGCGTCACCCGTGAGCGTATTCGTCAGTTGCAAAACATCGCGCTTCGGAAGCTGCGCCGTGCGCTTCAGAAAAAGGAAGATCCGATTCCAAAGGCTCTTCGGAATGCTGGCGCCAAAAAGAAAAAGAAGGCAGCTGCGCTGGAATAGTCTTTCAAGCTTCAACCGGATCAGGCAGGTCTCTCCGACCTGCCTTTTTCATGCTCCCATTCAGAGGGAGTATTGCAGTTCGAGAAGAATGGCTTTTGATGATCTGCCGCCATTCGAATATCAACCAGGTCACAGTCATGAGCTTGCAACAAAAGCTTTTGCAGGCTCAGTTGATCAGCCTTCAGGGCTTCTTCCATGATCGGCAACATTGACGGAACATAGAGCGCAGCCAGCGGCTCCAATCCTGAAGCTGACGAGTAAAAGAGACCTCGATCCAAAATCTGCGCTGCCAAGAATTCTTGACGCATAAAATCAGCTGTCATACGCGGCATGTCCACCGCCAAAACAATCAAAGGCATCTGAACGACTCTCAACACACAGTCAATAATCCCCAGTGGCCCTAACTGAAAGTTTTGTGGATCAAAAAACCATTCGATCCCAGAATCAATCGGGCCAAACTGCACTCGTTGTTCTTCCCGGCACGAAAAGATTAGGCGACTCGGATTCAAGGCTGAAAGTTTATCTAACTGAAGCTGCCAGAGACAATCGCCTTCCCATTTTAAAAAGGCTTTATCCTGCCCCATACGCTGGGATCGACCTCCAGCCAAAAGCACAGCGGCGAAGGGGGGCAGCAACATAGAATGGACTGAGGTTCGTTGGTCAACAGACGGGAGTCACCAAGGGCTGATTGGCAAAATGGGCCGCTAAGTTATCCCGCACCAACTGAGCCATCGCCTGACGTGTCTCATGAGTGGCGCTTCCAACATGTGGCAATATCACCACCTTTTCTGAATCGATAAGTTCGACGGGAACCTGTGGCTCATTCTCAAAAACATCCAAGCCTGCACCACGAATCTCCCCGGTCTTCAATGCTGCGATCAGGGCTACCTCATCGACCACCGAGCCACGGGCAATATTGATCAAGATGCCGTCTGATCCAAGCGCGCTCAGGACTTTAGCGTTGATGAGATGTTTTGTGCCGCTGCCACCGGGACAAGCGACGATTAAAAAATCGGCCTTTTTGGCAAGCCCACAAAGTGAGTCACAATAGTCATAGGCTACGACCTGCTGTTGCCTGCCAAAATACGCGATCGTCAAGCCGTGCGCGGTGAGGCGATACGCAATCGCTTTACCAATACGACCCAGTCCGACAATGCCCGCCGTTTTTCCACGCAACGCGTGGGCTAATGGAAAAGCTCCAGAAGTCCATGAACCAGCGCGGATAAACTTCTCTGCCTCTGCTAGACGACGACTTGTCATGAGCACGAGCGCCGTGGCAATATCCGCTACATCCTCGGTGAGAACATCTGGCGTATTGGTCACACGGATTCCACGTTGCTGACAGAGAGCAATAGGAACACCATCATATCCGACGCCAAAGACACTGATAACCTCTAGGTTAGGCAAGCTAGATAAGAGACTCTCCGAAACCGCAAAACCTCCGGGCACGACCATGCCACGAACAGTTGCAGATGGCTCCTGCTCAATCGCGTGCGTTTCAGCCAGTGGCATTACAAGAAAAGATGGCAGCGGAACTGGTAGATAGAGTGCAGACATATCGGATGGATGTTCGTGGATTGACTCAAGCCATTATTTCGGCGCTTTCGTTCTAGGCCGGTGCTTTCTGACCATGCCCATTTCCTTGAGTTTTCTTTGCAAACTGCGGCGACTCATGTTGAGAAGCTCAGCAGCTTCACTACGATTGTTGCCGCTGCGTTCCAGAGCTTCCAGGATGAGATGCTTCTCTGCCTGATGAATGTCGAGTGGTGCTTTGTTGGTCGCTTCATCACTCGGCGCACTTTTACCACCCAAAGTCGCAGGCACCCGCCAGCCGAGTCCGCCAGGCTGCGACAAATAAGCTGGCAAATGCTTGGCCATGATGCGGCCACTATTGCTCATCACCACGCCATGTTCGATGGCTGCACGTAGCTCGCGCACATTGCCCGGCCAATCATAATTCATCAGTTGCGGCAGGGCGTCTTCCCCCAGAGCTTTGAATGCCTTACCGTTTGCAGCAGATAACTCCTTGAGGAAATGATCGGCCAGCACAGGAATATCCCCTTTTCGAGTCCGCAGAGGCGGCATGTGAATGGTCACTACACGCAGCCGCCAATAAAGATCCTCGCGAAACTTGCCCTCTTCTACCATCTTGGCCAGATCCTTGTTTGTTGCTGCAACAACACGCACATCCACCTTGATGGGCTTGCTGCCGCCAACACGTTCAATGGTTTGTTCTCCCAGGGCACGGAGAAGTTTCACCTGCGTTGCTGCGTCAATCTCACCGATTTCATCGAGAAAAAGGGTGCCTCCATCTGCCAACTCAAAGCGCCCAATCCGCCGCTCTTGAGCGCCCGTGAACGAGCCCTTTTCGTGACCAAAAAGCTCACTCTCTAAAATCTGAGCTGACAAAGCAGCGCAGTGCACGGTCACAATTTTGGCCTTGGGACGACCACTAAGATTGTGCACGGCCCGAGCAACAAGTTCTTTCCCCGTGCCACTCTCCCCCTCAATCAAAACGGTGGCGCGTGTGGGTGCCACCTGTTGGATGGTTTCTAGAATCGGCTTTAACGCATCAGCTTTGCCAAGAATGCCTTCGATGGAAAATTTCTGCTCGACCTGCTGCTTCAAAGCCTTGTTTTCATGTTCCAAATGTCGGCTGCGCAGGGCTCGCTTCACCAGCAGTTCCACTTCATCCAGATTCAGTGGCTTGGTGACAAAATGATAGGCACCTCGGCGCATCGCCTCCACGGCCGTATCCACACTGCCATAAGCCGTCATCATGATGCAGACAGGCGGCTTGGGCAGAGCGAGCGCCTGCTCCAGCAACTTCATGCCATCATCCTCACCCAAACGAAGATCGGTAAGCATCACATCGATTTGATCATTTTTCAGATGCTCCATCGCCTCCACCGCATTGCCTGCCACGTAGCAATCAAAGTCATCCTCAAGAGATAGGCGTAACCCATCCCGAGTGTGCTTTTCATCATCAACGATGAGAACAGTGGCGAGGTCGGTCATCCGTTTAGATTAGTCGTTTTGTCCATCACTGCCAAGTCTTCTGTTCCCGCTTGTAACAAGCGCACCTTGCGCTCGACCAGCGGTAACCAGAGACTGACTCGGGTACCCTGGCCTGCGCGACTCTCAATGTCAATCTCACCGCCATGCTCACGAATGATGCGGCGGACGATGAGCAGGCCCAGCCCATTTCCACCGGCACGCGTCGTTGAAAAGGGCTGAAACAGACGGCCCATTTGTTCCGCGGAAATACCCTTCCCTGTATCTTCAAAGCTCAATCTCACTTCAAAGTCGGTGTACGTCCCAGTAATTGTCAGAGTGCCGCCTTTGGGCATCGCTTGACTGGCGTTACGGATCAAATTGTAAATGGCCTGCTTCATCTGATCTGCATCCAGCGGCATGGCTGGCAGATCGTTGCGCAAATCCAGTTTCACCTTCACCTTAGCCTGCTCCAAATCGGGTTTCAAGAAGCGCAGGCTCTCTTTGACCAGATCGCTAATCTGGGTGCGCTGCAGCTGTGGCTTCGTCGGTCGAATGGCCGCCAAAAACTGGCTAATGATGCCGTCCATGCGTTTAATCTCACCGGTGGCCACATCCAGATGCTCACGCATCGGCTCGCCTGACTTACCCATTTTTTTCAAACGACGCTCCAGGAGTTGCAGATGAATGGTCAGCGAATTCAATGGATTGCCGAGCTCATGCGCCACACCTGCGGCGAGTAGCGTAAAGGCATTCAAACGTTCACTTTCGATCTGCTCCTCCGTTCGTTTACGCGTCTCGGTAACATCACGAATCAGCATCACAAAACCCAGCGGCTGATCATCGTCGATGCTCGTGATGTAAAAGTTTAGATAGCGGTTCTCAGGATAAAACACCTCCATATCGCGACTGATCACTGTCCCTGGAATAAGTAGCTCATTCCAATCCAATCCTCTCATGCCCTGGGTGAGCTTTTGGCCGATCACCTGCTCTTGCTGAAATCCAAAGAGCACACAGGCCGCACTGTTTACATAAGTGACGGTCGCCTCAGCATCCAAAAGAATGACGCCCTCTTGCAGCGCCTGAAAGGTCTTTTCGAAGAACCCCTTCTCTTTGATCAACTCCAGCACAAAGCCCTGAACCTCGCCAGGCTCCAGGCGGTCCATACGTTTGAGCAGTTTTTCGATAAAGGCAGATCTCATTTCTAAGCAGAAGTGAATTCAGTCGCAGTCATGAGTCGGTGTCAATCCTCCGCGATGAGCGTGCGTGAGCCCCTTGAGGCATGACTTTAAAGGCATCATACATAAAATAGGCGATCCCTGCATAGCTTGCATGAGGGCGATAGACCGACTCCACACGTTGCAAATCTGCCTGCATCTCTGCCTCTGTACGACCGAAATAAGACTCCATCGCGGGGCCGATCTTGGCCATCTTCACGCCGACAAAGACTTCCGCTGAGGTCACGTCGGCATGGTCAATTGTCCGCTCAACGAGTGCGATGCTCCCATTTCTCCCCTCAACCGTACCGCGATAACTCATGATCGCGACATGATCGACGATGCCGAACAAATGCTTCACTGGATCTTGAATTACGCCGCCATGGAGAACTGGATACATTGGCGTTCCTTCAGCATTGAGTTTATCCAGCCAGAAAACAATGTCCGTGCCAAAGACCAGCCCCGTTGCAGCTGTATCCAGGCGCTTGGCCACTTTGGCATGAACCTCCACGAACTGGGTGATCAGGCGACACTTCGCGGAAAGATCGGCTTTCTTCCAGTCGGCGAGGCCATGTGGCTCAATGTCCAGATGCAGGCCGTCAAAGCGTGCGTCGGGCGTGTTTTCTTGATTGTAGCTAATGAGGGCATCCACACTGGCCAGCACGCGATCATGTTTGGCTGAGAGGGTGTGGGATGGATCTCCCATCAATGCGTGCAGGCGTATTTTCTGACTATGCGCGGCCTTCAAGAACAACGCATCAAGGGGGCCTGCTTTCAGTCTAGCGCTCCCGGTCGGCAACTTTTCAAAATGCACCTGCCAAAAGAGGTCGGTGATTTGGCGCTTCTGGCAAAAGGCAAAAAGCTGCGCCTGTTCCTCCTGAGAGCTAACGATCGTCTCTGTCTTATAAACCCACATGCCACATTTGGGCTCAGCAGCAATGGTCCAACCCGTGCACGCGATGATGAGATGGATCAAAAACAGCGTGGGGAGGTGGAAAGTCATATCCGAGGGTCCTAGCGTAGGTGTTTCTGGGTTTTCCCCAAATTCAAACTTCATTTTAGTTTTAACTGCGGCAAGGTAGCCTCCAGCATGTCCTACCCTGGCCCCGTAGATCAAGGAATCACCCAACAGCGTCTGTCACTCGGCTGGCAGAACGTGCTAGATTTGGTCTTTCCCAGATCCTGCCGCAGTTGTGAGCTACCTCTGAGCCAGTCGGCTCCGCGAAAAGGACTGAAAGCCTGGCTTTGTCAGCCATGCATGGATCATCTAGACCCGATTCAGGCTCCCTACTGTGACCGCTGTGGCGAGCCCTTTTCCGGCCCCATGACACGCGCTTTTTTGTGCTCGAACTGCGATGGCCGCCGTCTGGCCTTTGATTTTGCTGTCTCAGGCTACAAGGCACACGGCCCCATGCGCGAGCTCATCCACCAGTTCAAATATGGAAAAGACATCTCCCTGCGGGCTGTCTTGGCTGCGGCCTTAGAAGCTGGATTAAATGACCCGCGCCTAGAGCAGACCGATCTCTCTGAGTGGCTTTTAGTACCCGTGCCAATGCACTACTTCCGGCAAATGAAACGCGGATTCAATCAAAGCTGGGAACTCTGCCGAATGCTTCATGAGACCACAGGCATCCCCACAGCCTCCGTTTTACGCCGGACTCGGCAAACTTCCACTCAGGCAAGACTGCACCGCAAGCAACGGCTGGAAAATTTAAGGGGCGTTTTTGCCCTGCGGCGTTCATTTCCCTGGAGCACTCAGCCAGTCCTCAAAGGCAAGAAAATCCTGCTCGTGGACGACGTCCTAACCACCGGAGCCACGGCCCACGAGTGCGCCAAAGTATTAAAACGAGAGGCCGAGGCTGAAAAAGTGGTGGTCATCACCGCAGCAAGAGGCTAGTCTCACCCTCACGTCCGGCAACGACCAGACTGTCCGATGTACGTTGGGGAGGCTCCTCAGCACTCCTGCGGCTTGCCAACCGAGGAGACAAAAGACAGTCTATCGTGAGGGATATTCACTCTTTATACATACCATGGGATTTTTCAAAAAGCGTTCTGTCGATGATTTAGGCGAGAAGAAGAAAGACATGCCAGAAGGACTCTGGACAAAGTGCCCTTCCTGCGCTGAAAGCCTTTTTGAGCAGGCCCTGGTGAAAAATCTGCGAGTCTGCACTAGCTGCGGCTACCACTTCACCATCAGCTCGGGAGAGCGCATCGCCAGCCTTGTCGATGAAGGCACTTTTCAGGAAATGGACCTGCAAATCGACTCGGTCGATGCCCTCGGCTTCAAAGGCTACGTGGATAAAGTGAAGGCCTATCAAGCTAAAACAGGGCTTAAAGAAGCCGTCGTGACTGGCCGCGCTAGCATCGAAGGCATCCCTGTTCTGCTCGCCATCATGGACTTCCGCTTCCTCGGAGCCTCCATGGGCAGCGTCGTCGGTGAAAAAATCACCCGCGCCATTGAGGCCGCAACGGCTGAGAGCAAACCTGTCATTGTTTTCTCTGCCTCAGGCGGAGCCCGCATGCATGAGGGTATCCTCAGCCTCATGCAGATGGCGAAGACCAGCGGTGCCCTGGCGCGCCACTCCCAGGCTTCCCTGCCCTACATTTCCGTACTTACACACCCCACGACTGGTGGTGTCACGGCCAGCTTTGCGACCCTCGGTGACATCATCATCGCTGAGCCAAAGTGCATGATCGGCTTTGCCGGTCCACGCGTCGTGAAAGAAACGACCCATGCCGACCTACCTCCAGGTTTCCAAACAGCCGAGTTCATGATGCAGCACGGCCTCGTCGATCTCATCATCGAGCGTAAAGACATGCGCTCAAAGCTGGCAGGCATTTTAAGCTACGCCTCAAAGACAGCCTGAGTAACCCGTTTAGCCCGAGCTTCTCGTTCGGAAAAAAACACCTTGCAAGCTTGGGCTCCAGCCCACACACTAGCTCCGTTCCTGGTTCTCTCAATCAGGTGAACATTGGTGTCCGCTCTGGTGACTAGAGCTGTGGTTTCAAAAGGCAATTCTTGCTCCCGAAACCCAATCCTGCGACAAGCCTTGGCTTGGCATGAGCGGAGACCGCGGCAAGGCCGCTTCCCCCATCCGACATCCCATTCCTCCCAGTCAGAAGACGCCGCCAATCAAGCGGTGTGCTACTGGCCTACCCAACAACTCTCTCAGTCAGCGAAATCATGGCAGGACATAACAAATGGTCCAAGATCAAACGCAGCAAGGCCGTCATCGACGCCAAGCGCGGGAACGTCTTCGGTAAGTTCTCCAAGGAGATCACCATCGCCGCAAAGAATGGCGGCTCGAATCCTGACCTCAATGCCCGCCTGCGCTCAGCTATCCTGGAAGCCCGCGCCGCAAACATGCCCAATGATAACATTGACCGCGCCATCAAAAAAGGCGCTGGTGAACTGGGCGGATCCGTCATCGAAGAGATCACCTACGAAGGCTACGGTCCAGGTCGCATCGCATTCATGGTCGAGATCGTCACCGATAATCGCAATCGTGCCGCCAATGATCTGCGCGTGCTCTTCGACAAAAATGGCGGCAATTTTGCCGACCCAGGCAGCGTCGCCTATCAGTTCACCCGTTGTGGAGAGATTCGCTTTGCCAAAGGCCATCTCAGCGAAGATGCAGCCACAGAACTGGCCCTGGAGACAGGCGGTGATGATGTCGTCGATTCGGGAGATGAATGGAGCATCTACACAGCCACAGACCAGCTCTTTCAAGTCGTCGCGGCCCTGCGCGAGAAGGCCATTCAGACCAACTCCCAAAAATTCATCTATCGCCCGAATAGCACTACTCTGCTTACCGACGTTGATACCGCGAAAGCCGTGATCAAACTCTACGACGTCCTCGACGACTACGACGACACCCAAAACGTACACGCCAACTTCGAGATCGCCGATGAAATCGCCGATGCTCTTTCCTGACCCCTTTTGAAACGAATCCTCATGAGCGACGAACTCCCGTTAGACCTAAAGCCCGCCAAAAAGGCCGCTGCGAAAAAAGCACCTGCTAAGAAAGCGTCCCCCACCAAAAAAGCTGTGGCAGCCAAGAAGGCACCCGCTGCTAAAAAAGCTGCTGTTGCAGCTCCTGTAGTCGATGTGCCCGCTAAAAAAGCACCTGCCAAAAAAGCTGCCGCTAAAAAGGCACCTGCCAAAAAAGCTACTGCTAAAAAAGCGTCCGTTGCAAAAGCCACTCCAATCGCAACGCCTGCTGCCGAAGCGCCTGCTCCAGTGATTGAGGCACCTGTCGTACTAGCTGTGAAGCCAAGCACACGTAAATCAGCCCTTCAGAAAAAAGCGGCGGAGATGCTCGTGGCCATGCAAGAGGCCGTGGTCGAGGCTCATGCTCCGACCCCTATCGCCGAGTCAGAACCTCAGGTCGAAAGCGTCTCTAAGCTCGATCCGATACCGGTCGAAACCGCCCCAGCTGTCGAATCAACCCCGACGGCAACCTCCCCAGCTGAAGCTCAACAACCCACAGCACCCAGCGATCAGAACAACAGCCCCGAAGGTCAGCCACAAGAACGACGCAAGACCAAGTTTGAGCGCTGGAAAGAACGCCGGGAACGTTTCAAACAGGAAAAGATCGCGCGTCGATTAGGGCTCGAAGGCAAACCGCCATCCGCTCAAGGTGGCGAAGGCAGAGCCTCAAATGATGACGACTTTTCACGTCCGGCAGAAGTAACGCTTGGACCACCAGAACCTGCTGATGGCGTGCTCGAAATGACTCCCAAAGGTTACGGCTTCCTTCGCCAGCGTGAGCGCATGTATGCCCAGCATCCAAATGACGCCTTCATCTCTGGCGACTTCGTCCGTCAATACGGCCTGCGTGAAGGCATGTATGTCAAAGGCATCTCCCAAAAAGGCCCACGAGGCCCGCAGATCACCAGTGTTGCAGAGGTTAATGGCCGCGTGCCAGAGTCCATGCGTGACATGCCCCTTTTCGAAGAACTCAAGGCTGTCAATCCTAACAAAAAGATTCAGTTTGAGACGCGCAAAGATCGCTTCACCACACGAGTGATCGACATGTTCACACCCGTCGGTCGCGGCCAGCGCGGACTCATCGTTGCCCCGCCCCGTGCAGGCAAAACGACCCTGCTCCAGCACATCGCCGAAGCTGTCGTGGAAAATCATCCAGGCATGCACCTCATGATTCTGCTCGTCGATGAGCGCCCAGAAGAAGTCACTGAGTTCAAACGCATCCTGCCCAAGGCTGAGATCTATGCCAGCTCAAACGATCAAGACGTGAAGAGCCACACCCGCATCGCCACCTTTGCCATCGAGCGCGCCAAGCGCCTCGTTGAATGTGGTGATCATGTCTTCATCCTCATGGACTCCATCACTCGTCTGGCCCGTGCCTTTAACAATGCCAAATCAGGCGGTGCCACCGGTAGCGGAGGAATGGGCGTCGGTGCCATGGAGATCCCACGCCGACTCTTTGCCGCCGCGCGCAATACCCGCACCGCAGGCAGCCTCACCATCCTCGCCACCGCACTCATCGAAACTGGCAGCCGAATGGATGACGTCATTTTCCAGGAATTCAAAGGCACAGGCAACATGGAGCTCGTTCTCGATCGCAAGATCGCCGAGCAATTCTATTATCCTGCCGTGAACATCTTCAAATCCGGCACACGCCGTGAAGAGCTGCTGCTTCAGCCTTTCCAGCTGGATAAAATCCACATGCTCCGTCGTGGTCTAGCTGGTCATAAGCCCATTGACGCTATCCAGCGCGTCCTCCAGCTCTTTGAACGCTACCCTAGCAATGCTCAGATGCTCGTGGATCTACCCAGCAAGAGCTAAAAGCACCAATGGCTTGGTCTTGAATCCAACGAGCTTGGTTTTCACAACCAAGTGTTTGGCCTCTTAGCACCCTCACGGCTTTTTCTGCATTAGGACAGAGCCAGAAAGGATCTGGCTATTGGTTGGTGTGGTGGCAGGGGTAGTGTCGCGTGGGAGCTCTGGAAGCAAGAAGTGGCCAGCTCCGATTGAAGAACCACCGTCCTGGGTGAGAATGCCAGCGAAGTTACCAGTGCGTTTGAGTTTCTTTCCAACAAAGGCCGAGGCGGTGCGCAGCTCGGGGTCTTCTAAAACAAAGGTACCTGTAAAAAGGCCGGTGGTAGCACTGAGGCCGGTCAGTTTCACACTCCCAGGATTCTCTGCGGAAAGCGCGATCGGTAGCTTGGCGACGTTCTTGGCAAGAATATCAAACGCCGCAACATTGGGCTTGATGGCTGCTGAGGTGAGTCCGCCATCAGCAAAGCTGAGCTGGGCTTTATCACCTAATGCCATGCCTAGGATCAGAGCTGGCGCGGTTGGCACGGTGAATTTAGAGCCGACGGCGCTGATTTCCACAGTGTCCACAAGGCCATAGCCTAGTGGATAGGTGCGGGAGGTGGCATTAGGCGGACGTATCCATGATACGGTACTGGTGCCGCTGATGATGTCGGTGGCCATATCTATGTTGATCCGACCAACCAGTGATCCTTTGGAAAGTAAGGTGCCGAAAATCAGGACTTGTCCCTGCGGCCCTAAAAAAGTGGCAGAGGTGTAGGATTCTCCATCACCAGTTTTCCCAGCAACTGAAAGCTTACCATCTTTTGCGAGTGTGAATGAACCATAGCCATCTCCACGTGGCATTGAGGCAGGGAGAGCAGGTGGTTTAAGTGCAAAGGTGAATAGTTTGGGTACATCAGTGGCCGGATTCTGCTGTATGCCAGTTGCTTTCCAAATTGAACGCCAACCTTGGATCTGCGCTGTATTTGTGCCGTCGGTGACGCTGGCGTTGGTGAGGCGATCCGTAGCAGTATCCAAAGAGAACCTCAAAGTAAGCGGTAAGAGTGTGCCTGTGCGCTTGATGGTGACGGTGGCTTCAGGTGCAGCGGGTGGAATGGCCTGACTGATATCCATGGCCCCAGTCAGAGCATATCGCTGGGCTCCTAAATTGATTGAGCCACTTACAAAACCCGTATTGGCGATGGTCAGATCCACGCGCCCACCAAGATTGCCATTGAGTGTGACATTTCGCGCGACGACTCCGGTATAAACGCCTTCAACATTCTGAGGTATGGGAGCAATAAAGATCTCATCTGTCGTGATTGTGAAACCAAGACTGTTTCGTGCCGTCAAGGTAACCGTGTAGGGCTTGGCAAGGGTAGGTTTGCCAGTAATCAGACCTGTGGTCGCGTTGAGTTTCAGACCAGGAATCGTAGGCGTCATCGAGTAACTGCTGGCCGTAATTTCCGTTCCTACGCCACACTTGATCTGATGCGTATAACTACTGCTGACAATTCCATCTGGCATGCCTTGAGATGCCGTAATCTGAGGCTTGGCGTTGAAGACTTTGACATCGAATGTCCCTGCGAGAAGCATTCCAACATTAGGCACACTGGCTTCACAGGTATAAACGGCTGAGCTGCTATTCGCATTGAGATTCGCAAGGACGAGGGTCAATGGCGTGGGAGTAGTTAAGGTCTCAATGATGGGCTGTGCCCCTGAAGTCTTTTTCCAAGTCAGCGTCGCTGCACCTGAGACGGCCACGGCTGGCCTGATCGTGGTGCCAGCGAGTTGCACGAAATTTTGCGTCACCGGCCTGACCACCGCCAAGACCACAGGCGGGGTTTCGATGAATTCTCCTCCGGCACTCACAACGACGCTGTAGTTACCGCCGTCCGTTAACTTCACAGAGCTGAAGTTAAGTGTAGATGAAACAGCGCCCTTGATGATGACGCCGTTCTTTTTCCACGTGTAAATGGGTGTCAGCGTCGGGTGAAAAGCACTAACTGTTAATGAGGCTTGCGCAGTTTCATTTCTAATCAGGGCTACAGGCGGCGCCATAATCGTCGGCGCATTGCTGCTGCGACCCGTGAGGGCAATGTCGAACGGATTTTCATTCGCATCATTGCTGGCGATTCTCAGGGTAGCCGTCCGCACGCCAGTCGCGGTTGGCGTGAAGGTGACGGTGAAAGTCGTGCTAGCGGCTGGAGCAAGGCTGAGGGACCCAAGACTATCTGAAACATATTCACTGGCATGAACGCCAACAATACTGAGTGAGAGTCCGCTTAAATCCTCTGTACCAGTATTTTTGATGGTGAAGGTGCGAATCTCCGACTGTGCTGGATACTTCGTGCCAAAATCAATGGTGGACGCGCCATCGATCAATCCTGAAGCAGCCGGCTGTTCGACTTCAATCTCAGCGAGGCTAGGAGGACCATCGGTGACTAAGACTGCTTTTACGGGACCAAAGCCCAAGTCTCTTGATGAGATGATCGGAGATACAGCTAAAAGATAACTACCAGCAGAGGGCGGAGTGAACACAAACGCAGTGCCTGCAGGTAGGGTCGAAGTCGTGGCTGAACTGGTATCAATCAAATTTCCAAAAGTGATGTCATCAATGTACCAACCAAAGCCATCTGTCGTCTCCTTGAAAAAAGTGCCACTACTAAACGAAAAGTTGAAGCGAAGCCTGATGGTCGCCCCCGCATAGGCGGCAAGTGAAGCCGTGCGCGCTTGGAAGCCAGTCTCCCCAGGTAATGTAACCCCAGGTTTAGAGACCCCAGCTTGAGCATAAATTTGCTCCCATGAAAGGCCATTGTTTCTAGAAACTTCCACTCGGGCCACCTGGGCGGTTGTCGCAATTCCAAGACGACTGCGGAAGGACAAGCTGGCACCTGCTTTCACATAAAAGCTATTTTGATAAGTTAATGTCTGTGTTCCAGAAACGGGATTGGCCAGACGGTAGCTGCCTGCGCCTGTGAACTTGATCGAAGTGGACGTGGCAGTGTAACTCCCTTTCTGATCGATGGTCATGCGATTTAAGTTATCGGCTCCATCATTAGCGGTGTTAACATCAAGCACGGCATGACCTTTATAACCTGTGGCACCTAAAACTGAGTTATAGCTGTAATTGGATGCTAACCCTGTTTGAATCACATCACTTCCGGTCAGTGTCGCTGGTACAAAAGCAGGCTTAAAATCCACCTTCACATTATTAGCATTAGTAACAACGGCGCTGTCCGTGCCATTCGCTCCAAGGCCTGTAAAAGTGATTGCGCGTGTAGCGTCTGCTACTGAGACTGGCACGGCATAGCCACCTGAATTGGAGGTGATGGCATGAAAGCTGGAGCCGTCCACATTCACGGTCAGTCCACCGATGCCTTCACCCAGGTCGTAGAAGTTGTTGCCATTGAGGTCGTAATAGGCCACGCCGGTGACAAAGGGCGTATTTGTCTGCGTCGTGCCAAAGTTCTGGGTGACCAGATGCGGCCCTACGGATTTAGTATCGACTGGGGGATTGCTTCCAAGAATAACTTTGTTTCCCAAAACAACGCCGATTCCAACCTCTCGAAAATCACTATGATCTCGAAAATCACTATGAATGTTCACTCGGTGTCCTCGCCCAGTCTGCATGCCGTTGTCCGTACCGTTAGCGCCTGAACCCCAGTCCACTTGAAAGCCTTCATGACCATGCACGGTGTTACTGGCAAAACAGTAAACATTTTCACCAAGGTTTGCCCAATCATAACCCTGCGCTTCAACACGCTTATCGTCATATGTGCCGTCGCTGCTTTCGTGAGTCTGCTGGGCGCTATTAAATTGATACTCTGTGTGTAATCGTGCTGCATTAGTGAGTAGCCTGTTCATCGCAAGCGGTTGCCTCACTGGCAGAGCTGCGAATTCACTTTTCATCACGTTCAAATTAACTTTATATTGGGCAAAGGCCTGCAATGAATTAGGTTCGGTCGTTGTCGCCAATCTTATCCCTTCAGCCGTGGGATTGGCGCGGGCTCGATTGATCAATTCTAAATACAGCTGCTCTTCATCTGTCGGCTGACCGATAGAATACGCAGTCGTTTGAATCTGAAAATCTAATTTGGCTACACTGGCTGCACTGCTCTTCAGCTCACGGTGAAGAGGCGCTGGCGGATTCGGCGGTAACGGAATCGTAGCTTCTTGAATTTGTGCCAGGGCAGGAACTGCCAATAATATGCACAGTAAATAATATTTCATAGATATGGTTAAACCTGCCTCAATGCCCTCCTTCACACAAGATTAAAAAGTGCGACTCAGACCTTCAGGGATGAGAAATCCTTCTTTCAATCCTGACCTATCTAGACATGATTGATGGACAAACTTTTCTACTCATGGTTCAAGACATCGCATCTCTCGCGCAATCTCTCAGCATCTCGAATGATCACCTATCTCTGTATGGTCGGGACAAGGCTAAGGTTTCCCTTAAAGCCGTTCAAGATCGCCCGCAGAACGGAAAGTTGATTCTAGTCTCCGCCATCACTCCGACACCAGCCGGTGAAGGAAAAACAACCGTCTCCATCGGCCTTGCGCAGGGTTTAAAAAAGATCGGGCAGAGTGTGGCTCTGGCGCTGCGCCAGCCTTCGATGGGACCAGTGTTCGGTCGCAAAGGTGGTGCCACAGGTGGTGGAAAGAGCACCGTGCAGCCTGCGGAGTCTATCAATCTGCATTTTACAGGTGACTTTCATGCCATCACCAGTGCGCATAATCTGCTCAGCTCAGTGCTGGATAACCAGCTTTTCAACCAACAATCACGACTTACACCAAGCGGTCTGCTGTGGAAACGTGTGTTGGATGTGAATGACCGCGCCCTGCGCAGTCTCAGAACCAGTGTCGGTAAATCGACCGAACGCGCATCAGGCTTTGATATTACCGCAGCGTCGGAGGTTATGGCCATTCTTTGCCTCTCCGAATCATTGGCGGATCTGCGCGCACGACTCGACCGCATTGTCACGGGTTTCACTCCTGAGGGGGAGCCTGTAATGGCGAAGGAAGCCAAGGTCACTGGCGCTCTCATGGCTCTGCTGCGTGATGCCATGCAGCCGAATCTGGTGCAATCGGTGGAAGGCGTGCCAGCTTTCCTGCATGGCGGGCCGTTTGCCAACATCGCCCATGGCTGTAACTCGGTGGTGGCGACGCGCATGGCCCTCGCTCACGCCGATTATGCCGTAACCGAGGCTGGTTTTGCCTTTGATCTTGGTGGTGAAAAATTCATGCACATCAAGTGCCGCCAGTCAGGCCTGCAACCGGAAGCCATCGTCATCGTGGCCACTCTTCGAGCACTGAAAATGCATGGTGGAGTGGCGCTAGACGCACTGACTCAGCCCGATCCAGCAGCCATATCACGTGGATTAGAGAACCTAGCGGCGCACCTCGACAGCGCAGCTCAGTTCGAGCGGCCAGTCATCGTAGCGATCAATCAGTTCCTCAATGACAGCGCTGAAGAGATGGCCATCGTCTATGATTTCTGCAAAGCTCGTGGTGTCCCCTGCGCAATCGCCAATGTATTCGGTCAAGGCGGTGAAGGTGCCGTTACACTGGCTGAAACAGTATTGGCCGCTCTGCCCAAGGAGACAAAAGCACTGCCCTTCCTCTACCAACCAGAAGACAGCGTGGAGCAGAAACTGACTGCCGTAGCCACCAAGATTTACGGTGCAGATAGCGTCACGCTGACGGATGAAGCCAAAGCCAAGTATGCACTGTTTGAAAAGAGCGGTTTCGGTCATCTGCCTCTTTGCATGGCGAAAACTCAGAACTCCCTCTCCGACGACGCCACGCGGCTAGGCCGTCCGCGCGGGTTCAGCATCACCGTACGCGACTTCGAGATCGCCAATGGAGCTGGATTCCTAGTTGCTCTGACTGGTAAGATGATGCGGATGCCAGCCCTGCCAAAAATCCCAGCAGCGGAGCGCATCCAAGTCAGTGAAGAAGGTGTGATCAGTGGGATTTGAATTTGTACAAGTCGCTGCACTTGTTGCCCTAAAGTTAGCCTTGAGCTAGCTTTACCCTCACTCTAGTCTCTGCGTCATGAAAGCGACAATTCAGAATCTCTTTTCTGCTGCCATGACTTTGGATGCTGACACTCGGCGCGACCTTGCCGAACGACTCTGGGATGCAGTGCAGCCAAAAGAAGACTCGGTGTTTTCTGAAGCCACTTGGCAGGAAATCGGTCGCCGTGTGACCGCAAGTGATGAAGGACAGGTCGAGCACGTAATTGGAGACATCGCCCTAGCCCAAGTCCGCGCAGAGCATGGATTAGCATTCTCTGAATGAAGAAGATCATCTTCCAGAGATATGCTCTCGAAGAATATCGCTAAGCCGCCGCATTCATCGCACGGGATTCGCCGCAGAATGCTCCCTTATTCATTGAGCGCGTCGAAGCCGCTATCGCTTATATACAGACGCATCCATATGCGAACATTAGTGGTAGCTACGGCACATTAAGGCGCAAAGTTCATCGCCAGTCACATTGGATCGTCTATCGAACACTGCCCTCAGACCCCGACACACTGGAAATCATCGCCCTGGCACATGAACGTCGTGGAGAGCTGTATTGGAAGCAGCGGCTTGCTGGCTAGTAGGCTTCAGGATATGAGTTCGTTCTTCGCAAATACATGTCCGTAAAGAACGTGGGATTTGAATTTGCACATCCGGCACTCCCGCTTAGTAGCCGAGCGTGCAAAAAGCCTTCGTCCTCGGCGCGGGTCTCGGTGAGCGGCTGCGTCCGCTGACAGACCAGCTCCCTAAACCTCTTATTCCGGTCTTCCATCGACCGCTCATCACTTACGCCTTTGATCATCTCATGGCAGCGGGGATCAGCGAGTTTGTGGTGAACACTCACCATCTCCCAGCCGAGTATGCGCGCGCTTTCCCAGATGGCCAGTATCGCGGAGCGCCGATTTCTTTTCGCGATGAATCGCCCGTTCGCTTAGAGACAGCGGGCGGCATCGCCAATGTGCGCGACTTGTTAGGCAACGAGCCATTCGTTGTCTATAATGGCGATATCCTCACCAATCTGCCCCTAGATCCACTGATCCGAGCGCATGAGGAAGAGGGAAACCTCGTCACGCTAGCTCTGCGTAGCAGCGGTCCGGCTCTGCACATCGGTTACGACGATGTCAGCGGTCGGATTACTGACATACGGAACAAGCTCGGCACTGGCAATGAGGGCACGCATCTGTTTACCGGCATCTACATTTGCAGTCCTGAGTTTCTGGACTGGCTCACGCCTGGCAAAGTGGAGTCTGTGATTCCCATCTTTTTAAAAATGATCGAGCAAGGTGCAGGCTTGGGTGGAGTTGTCCTGGACGAAGGCCACTGGTGGGATCTCGGCAGCCGCACCGCTTACCTGGATGCGCATCAAGCTCTGCATGATCAGGGTGAAACAACGCCCGCCATCTCTGCCAATGCACGCATTGAAAACGGTGCCGTCCTGACAGGACTGAATGTGATCGGTGACGGCGCTGTCGTCGAAAAAGGCGCTGAGATCGAAGACTGCATCCTCTGGCCAGGTGCCCATGTCGTTGCAGGATCACGGCTTAAACGTTGCATTGTCCGTGCTGGAATCAGAGCATTTGGCAGCCACGAGTCGGCAGACTTGTGAGAAAGTCTTTTGCCTGCCGGATTTCCACTTTAGATTAAACCTTTCCATGCCACCCGAACAAGAGGCCCTACTCATCCTGACACGTCAGCAATTCCCTGCACTGAAGGATGTGCCATGCGAGGTCGAGGCAATCGTCAAAGGCGGATCGGATCGCCAATTTTACCGCTTCACTTGGGCAGCAGCAGATCAGCCGCCCATGGTGCTCATGATTTACACTCTGGCACGCAGGGATAACCCAAAGTTCGTGCCTTCTACGCATCGCTTAGCAGCTCTGGGCGTGAATGTGCCTGCCATCTATGCCTTTGATGAGCAGCGTTTGCTCGTCTGGCTTCAAGATCTGGGACGGGATGATCTACATGCACATCATGAAGAGCCCTGGGAAATGCGTCGACCTTTGTATGAAGCGACACTTAAAGAGGCCGCCAAAATTCATGCAGTGGCGGAATCCAGCCTCGCTGCTGAAGAGGTAGCTGCCATGGAGCCTGAGTTTAACGAAGGCATGTATGAGTGGGAGCAGAACTATTTTATTGAGCACTTCGTACAGGGTTTCTTAAACCGAGATGTGAAGGATTTAAGCTCAGCGCATGATGCCCTGGCGCAGTTACGTCAAAAACTTGGTCAGCTCCCGCGCTGCCTCGTTCACCGAGATTTCCAAAGTCAAAACGTCATCATGCGGGATGGCGCAGCCTGGCTGGTGGATTATCAAGGCCTGCGTCCGGGCTTAGCCGAGTATGATCTGGCCTCATTGCTCTTTGACCCCTATGTGAAAATCAGCCGTAGCGAGCGTGGGGAGATGCTCGCCTATTACGCCAATCTGCGTGGACTGAACCTGCCAGAGATACGTGAGATTTTTTATCTCTGCGCCGCCCAGCGTCTCATGCAGGCGCTTGGAGCCTATGCCAATCTCAGCCGTAATCTGGGAAAGACCCACTTCGAGCAACACATCCCAGCCGGCGTGGCCAATTTGAGCATCGTCTGTGAAGAAGCTCCCGAACTGGCACCGCTGCTCACACTTTTCACCTGAGTCATGCACGCCTTTATTCCGGCAGAGGAGAGTTCCAGCTTTCTCGTTGATGAGCTTAGCCGCGCAGGCATCTCAGCCCGTATCAATGAGCCCTTTGTCCTAGCTGATACACTGCCAGATCCAGCCATCTTAGCCTTTGCCCACCAGACGCTGCCGAATGTGATGCTCATCACAGAGGCCTCCATCAACGGCTGGGCGGATCACATCATCGCCGCTATGCTTGCTGCTTTGAGCGACGATCAACCTTGGCGTCTGCATCTCTGGCCCGCCTACGGTGAAGGCAAAGCAGGCCAACATCGATGCGAGCTCATCCTCACAGCGCTCACTGAGCGACTCAAAAAACGCAGACGCAGTCTGCTCCGCTCTTGGCAAAAAGACTCCGACATCACCCAGAGCGGAGAAGCCTTAGTCCAAGCCGTGCTAACAGGTCCCGATGCAGGGTTTGTTTCCGCGACGCCGATAACTCAAGAATTGCGGGCGATCCTCTCCAATCACATCGCTGGATACATCCCTCATGCTGAGGATAAAGCAGCCCCTTCTCGTGCCTTTGCTAAAGTGATCGAAGCCGAGCTCCGCCTAGGCTGCCAGATCGAGCGTGGGCAGACCTGTGTCGATCTCGGCGCCTCCCCAGGCAGCTGGAGCTACGTCGCCATTCAGCGCGGCGCGCACGTCACCGCCATTGATCGTTCCCCTCTTCGCGACGATCTCATGCGCAGTCCAAGGCTCAAATTCATTCAAGCCGATGCTTTTAAATTCAAACCTGAGACACCTGTTGATTGGCTGATTTGTGACATCATTGCTGCTCCACAGCGCAGCATTGATTTACTCTTGGAATGGCTAAGAGAAAAGCAGATGCGCCGCTTCATCGTGACCCTGAAATTCAAAGGCACGGATGAGTATCACCTCATGGATCAACTGAAGCAAGAAGCGCCCCCACTCTGTGCCGACTTCCGCCTGACGCGGCTGTGCGCCAACAAAAATGAGGTGACCGCTTTTGGCCTAACTGCCGAGTAACTACTGTTCATACGCCTCTTTAGCCAAGAGTCTGAAAAGGGAAAGTCGCTTGCAAATCTTTGCATCCAGCGGCATAAATCCCGTCCCTGAATCTAACAGGGCTTCGGGTCACACCCCGGAGATCTCCCATGTCAGAACACAAATCGTCAAACAGTTGGTCCCTTGCCTTAGTGGCATTGGGAGTGGTTTTCGGAGACATCGGCACGAGCCCGCTTTACGCGCTCAAAGAATGCCTCCATCACGCTAAACCTACACCCGGAGATCCGCTTGGCGTGCTAGGGCCGCTCTCGCTGATGTTCTGGTCGCTGATCGTCATGGTCTGCTTCAAGTACCTTGGCTTCATCACTCGCGCGACCAATCAAGGAGAGGGCGGTATGTTTGCGCTGCTCACCCTTTTCCGCTCGGCTAAGCGCAGCTTCAAACCGCAGACCACGGGTGCCATCGTGCTCATTGGTATCTTTGGAGCTTGCCTGCTCTATGGCGACGGCATGATCACACCTGCCATCTCGGTTCTTTCAGCCGTCGAAGGCCTGGCTCTTCTAGACGCTAAGCTCGGCACCGATCTAGCTCATTACGTGGTGCCTATTTCGGCTTTCATCATTCTAGGACTGTTCTTGGTTCAACGTCATGGCACAGCCACCATTGGCAAAGCCTTTGGTCCGATCATGGTGCTTTGGTTTCTCACCTTGGCCGTTCTCGGGATAATCAATATTAGCAGCTATCCTGGCGTTTTCTCAGCTCTGTCACCACATCATGGCATCAACTTTCTCATGCATCATGGACATGAGAGCTTCGTGCTCATGGGGCTCGTCCTTTTAGCTGTGACGGGTTGTGAAGCGATGTATGCCGACATTGGGCACTTTGGCCGTCCGCCACTTGTGCGCAGTTGGTATGTGATCGTGCTTCCCGCATTGATGCTAAACTACCTCGGTCAAGGCGCACTGGTCTTATCTGATGTGAATGCCTCCCTTCAGCCCGGCTATCACCACTTCTTCAGTCTCGTGCCTCAGGTCGCGCTGATTCCTGTGATCTTGCTGGCTACAGCGGCTACGATCATCGCCTCTCAGGCCATGATAACTGGCGTTTATTCACTGACCCAGCAGGCGGTACAGCTCGGCTATTTGCCCCGTCTCAAAATCATCCACACCAATCCAGATGTGCGCGGTCAAATCTACATGCCGCAGGTTAATTACCTGCTCATGGTCTGCTGCTTAGCTCTGGTCTTCCATTTCAAATCTTCTACCAATCTCGCTGCCGCCTACGGCCTCTCAGTTGCCTTAGACATGACCTTTACCAGCCTGCTCTTCTTCCTGGTCGCACGAGAAGTCTGGCAATGGCCTCTTTGGAAAGCAGGCATCCCTGTCATCATCTTCCTGATCCCAGAAATTGGCTACGTGTCTGGCAGCCTGCTGAAATTCATGGCAGGAGCTTGGTTCCCCCTCGTCATTGGTCTGACGATCTGGATCATCATGAAAACCTGGACCGACGGTCGTGCCATCCTTTTCCAAGCCATGCAGCGGGGTAGATTACCGGTGCAGTTCCTCGTCGATGAAATCGGCAAAGACCGCATCATCCGTGTCCCTGGAGCCGCCGTCTTTATGTCGGCCAGTGCCGATGGGCTTCCATTAGCCCTGCTGCATCATTTAAAGCACAACAAAGCTCTGCATAAGCAAGTGATCCTGCTGACCGTCCGCTTTGAAGACTCCCCTTATGTCTGTGATGAAACTCGTCATACGGTCGAGCAGCATTGTGATGAATTCTATCGGGTCGTCTTGCGTTACGGTTTTGCCGAGTCTCCTCAAGTTTTTGACGACCTCGTCCAAGCCATGGAAGAAAAAACCAAGCTCAAAAAGAATGGCATCACTTTCTACCAGAGCCGCGAAGTGCTGCTCACCAACGGCCCTGGCAAAATGGCGCTCTGGCGGAAAAAACTCTTTGTCATGCTTTCCCGTCTGTCTCGGCCTGCCACAGGCTACTTCGATCTGCCGCCACGACAGGTCTGTGAGCTGGGAATTCAATTGGAGGTGTAGTCCTCAAAATAGCTAGAAATGGCCTAAAGTGGGTTAAAAGCAGGTCGAAAGTCTGAAAATAGTCATATTTCCAGAATATTAACCTTTCCAAATTAAATGAATGACTCTATTTTCCGTAATAAATAGAATCCGCATGACCATCGTCCTCGGCGATGAGCAGCTACGTGAGCAAGGTCCTAAGACTGAACTCTCCGCGGACTGCAACATCGCTGGAGCGGTGGCAGCCAGCGCTGCCTGACCGAGGGCGGCAGCTACTCAAGAAGAGCTCTCACACCACAGGCTGCTTGCCATTCCTGCAAAAGCGCCCATTTTGTCCGCCCTCTTTTAACCCGACTGACTTGTGAGCCAATCCCACCCTACTGACGATCTCCGCGTGGCCGAGATCCTGCCGCTGATTCAGCCGGCCCTTCTCATGCATGATCTCCCTCTCAATGAGACAGGGGCCGCATTCATCGAGTCTTCACGAAAACAAGCAGAGGCTATCCTCAATCGGAAAGATGATCGGCTCCTCGTCGTCGCAGGACCCTGCTCAATCCACGATCACAAGTCTGCATTAGAATACGCGCAGCTCATCCAGGCTGCCCGTGAAAAGCACGCCAAGGATTTGGAGATCGTCATGCGTGTCTATTTTGAAAAGCCACGCACCACGGTCGGCTGGAAGGGATTCATCAATGACCCGCACCTCAATGAGAGCTACGACATCAATGCTGGGCTGCGTGAAGCACGCGCATTGCTGATCGAGCTTACACGCATGGGCATCCCATCTGGGACCGAGTTTCTGGATGTCATTACTCCGCAATACATTGCTGACGTCGTTTCTTGGGGAGCCATCGGTGCGCGCACCACGGAAAGCCAAGTCCACCGCCAGCTCTCCTCCGGGCTTTCCATGCCAGTCGGCTTCAAAAACGGCACCGATGGCGGCATCCAAGTAGCTCTAGACGCTATTCAGGCCGCTGCAGGTCAGCACTGCTTCCTTTCCGTCACCAAAGACGGCGTCGCCGCCATTGTCAAAACACGCGGCAATGAAGCCTGCCACGTCATCCTGCGCGGGGGCAAGGCTGGCACCAACTTTGATGCAGCCTCCATCGACACCGTCGTCGGCCAGCTAACCGCTCGCGGCCTACCTGCAAGTGTGATGGTGGATTGCAGCCACGGCAACAGCCTCAAAGACTACCGGAAACAGCCCCTCGTCACCGAGTCCCTAGCCGATCAAATCAGTCACGGCAGCAAATCTATCACCGGCGTCATGATCGAAAGTCATCTCGTCGAAGGCCGCCAAGACGCCAAACCTGGGCAACCACTTACCTATGGCCAGAGCATCACCGATGCCTGCGTGAACTGGGCTACCACCGAGACCATGCTGAACGACCTCGCCGCCGCCGTCCGTGCACGCCGCGGCTAAATTTCCCACTCAAACGCATGCTCACCGCCACCACTGCCCGCGAGGCTATTCAGCGCATGGCCAAAAGCCGTGTGCTCGTCATTGGTGATGTGATGCTGGATCATTTTATCTGGGGAGCCGTGCGACGCATCTCGCCAGAAGCCCCCGTCCCGATTGTCGAGGTAACAAAGGAAACCACCTTCCCTGGTGGAGCTGCGAACGTCGCCCGCAATCTCTCCGCCTTCACGCCGCATGCCTTTCTCATGGGCCGAGTCGGTAAAGACAGCGCTGCAGGTGAACTCAAACGCCTGCTGAACGATGAAGGTGTGAATACGGACCCGATGCTCGAAAGCGATACCCTGCCGACGATCGCTAAAACACGCATCATCGCACGCCAGCAGCACGTCGTTCGTGTGGATCGGGAAACCATTGAAAAGCTATCACCCGAAGAACTCGCCCTCATCTCAGAGCGACTCCAGGTCATGCTGCCAGAGCTAGATGGCGTGATCATCGAAGACTACGGCAAAGGTTTTGTGACCCAAGCCTTTGCTGACCAAGTGCTTGGCCTATGCAAAGCCGCGGGGAAGCTCGTTACCGTCGATCCATCACCGCGCAATCCATTGAGTTGGCATGGGGCATCCTTGGTTAAACCTAATCGACTCGAAGCCTTCGCCGCCGCAGGCATTCAAGATCACCGCAGCCCCGGCCCACCGTTGGAGGATAAGCGTCTTCTCGAAGTTGGCGAGCAACTCCTGGATCAATGGGCCGTCGGTAAAGTGCTGGTCACACTGGGTGAGCAGGGCATGATTCTCTTTCAGCGTGACGTCGCTCCTCATCACATCCCGACTCGTGCCCGTGAAGTGTATGATGTCTCCGGCGCAGGCGATACCGCCATCGCCTTCCTCACCCTCGCTCTCACCGCCGGCCTAAGCGCCGAAGACGCCGCCGACCTCGCCAATCACGCCAGCGGCATCGTCGTTGGAAAGCTCGGCACCGCACGAGTGATGAAGGACGAATTACTTCAGGCTTTTGAAGATTAAGCCAAATCTTGGATGAATCCCATCCCTATTACCGCCATCGTTGTCAGTTGCGACGAAGGACATCTATTGAAGAAATGCCTAAATTCGCTGACCTTTTGTGACGAAATTATTGTCGTCGATATGGACTGCACTGACCAAACGGTATCAATAGCAGCACAATTTAAAGCTCGAGTCTTCAAACATCAGCGTGTGCCATTCGTTGAAGCAGCTCAGAAATGGATGAGCACTCTTGCAAGTCACGATTGGATCATAAACATTGATCCCGATGAAGTCTTCGATCCTAAGTTGGCGTCAGCGCTTGTAACCATTGTCAATGAATTGCCAGAAGATGTGGCAGTGATCGAATTCCCCATCCAGTTCTACCTCGGAAACCATGCCTTACGGGGAACATACTGGGGTGGTAAAAAATGGAAGCCAGGCTCTTTCTTTCATCGTCAACGAGTCACCCTCGGAGCTGTCGTTCATCGAAGGGCTGAACCAAACCTTGGCCTCCGCATCCATCGAATACCGTGGCAGGATGACCAAGTTTTGCATCATTATTGGATGCTCAATTATGCCCAGCTCATCGAAAAACATCTTCGATACATCCAGGCAGAAGGGCTCAAACACCAAGCAGCAGGACAGACTTTTTCTTGGCTTACCCTATCTTATGAAACTGCCCACGCCTTTGCTTGGTCATTGATCAAAAAGTCTGCCTGGAAAGATGGTCTTACAGGCATTGGTCTCAGTATTTTTTACGCTTGGTATGTGGCTTCCGGCTGGTTAGCTCTGCGTAGTTTAAACAAGAAAGCATGATTCCCACGCGACGGATTTCAGGACTCGATGGCATGCGTGCCATCGCCATTCTTTGTGTGCTTTTATCACACTCTGAAGTATCCGGAAATGTGCCACATCATTGGCTCATTGATCAACTAAGACGGGTTTTCTCTGGCACGTTAGGCGTTCAGATTTTCTTCACTATTAGTGGTTTTATCATTACACTATTGCTGTGTAAAGAGCAGGCATCTTATGGCCATATCTCACTACGCCGTTTTTGGCTTCGCCGCAGTCTGCGCATTCTACCGCCTGCTTCAGCGTATCTACTTTTTCTGCATTTTGTAGGTCAGCAAAATCAGGCGCTTGTGCCTTCTGAAACGCAGTGGGGGTCACTGCTTTTTTATCGTAACATGATGCCTTTTGACCCATGGTTCACCACGCAGCAAGGTTTCACGGGGCATTATTGGTCACTGGCTGTCGAAGAACAATTTTATCTCATATGGCCACTGTTAGTAGCATTTCTAGCGGTGAAGCAGCTGCGACGTTTATCTTTGGTAGGCATCGTAATAAGTGTCGTATTCAGAATTGCCATTCCATGGTTGCCCGATGGCAGCCTTCGTTGGTTACCGATGAATCTAGACGGGTTCATGGCTGGGGCACTATTAGCATTGAATATAAGCAGTGGCCACACAGCACCGTGGCTTCGGATATGGCACAAGCGCACCCTGTTGCTTTTTTGCGCATTGCTTCTAACCAGGCTGTCAGGATCCTCAATTGGCGATTGGTTTACTTTTATTCAGCCGCTAGCAGTGGCTGCCGCAACGTCAGCCTACATCGCTGGATTAGCCATGGATTGCAAAGGCTCCGAGCTGAGGCTTTTGAATTGGACTCCTCTGGTGGGTCTAGGTCTCATTTCATACAGTGTCTATCTGTGGCAGCAAGTTTTGCTGGCACCCGAGTTCCAATGGCTCAGCGGTCATGCCCCGTGGCTTTGTTTGTTTCCACAAAACATCTTGATGTGCATCATCTGTGGCAGCGTCAGTTATTGGGGTATCGAACAGCCCTGTAACAAAATCAAGGAGTGGCTTACAGCTATCCCTCCAGCCCCGAAGCACGATGATTGAGAGTGCTCAAAGGGTAAGGAACATTATTTCCAACCTGAGTTGGCAGGCAGGGGCTAAGGTGATCAATTTAGCCATGAGTGTCTTGGCTGGTGGCTTAGTTGCACGCCACTTGCATCATGATCTCAGCGAATACCGCACTGCGCAATTTTACGTTAGTTTAGTCACGCCTTTGACCGTCATTATCAGTAATAATGTGATCATGCGGCGTCTGGTAGCACGGGAGTCCGAAGGTCTTATTCTAGGAACCGCTATGTGGATGATAGCACTCAGCGGTTTATTGTTTTTTTCCGTTGTGGCAGCGGGATCACTTTTATGGTCAGAAAATCGTAGCCAACAGCTGCTCTTCATCGTCGCAGCTCTTAGCCTCTTGGTTTGGTGGCCCATTCCCTTTGGTCACGCATTAGAGGCTCACTTACATGGCCGAGAAAGTGCCCTTTCTGCTTCCTTGGGCTCTTTGGCCATGCGTTCATGGGAGATACTCTGTGCCGTTCAAGGTCTTAGCATCATCTGGTTATGTGGCTCTGTGCCTATAGGAACAGCAATTACAATGGTGTTTTTAGCTATCTTTTACTTTCGTTTACGACAGGAACACCTGGCTCACTGGCGCTGGGACAGCACGACCGCATGGCAGTTATTAAAAGAATCATCGCCGCTTATTCTAGGCGGACTGGCCTCGGGTGCCTTATTCCGAATTAACATCGTGCTGTTACGCGAGTGGGCTGGCAATGCAGAAGCTAGCTATTACAGCGCCGCGCTTGAACTACCACTCAGCATGCAAATGATTGCCGGAGTTTTGCTCACTGTTTTCTTCCCTGGACTGACCCACTTACTCACGCATGAACCCCTCCGCGCCTGGAACAGGCTAGATCAGTTCACGCGTTTAGGAGCGGCACTTGGTCTGCTCTCAGCCCTGGGGTTATGTCTCGGTGCGCCACTATGGACGAACTGGATTTATGGACCTGATTTCAAACCCACCGCCCAAGTTTTAGCCGTGACTGCGTGGATTTTGCCTGCCATGTTTATGGCTCAGGCACGTGGTGCTTGGCTCTTGCATACCCAACGCACTAGTATTGAGCTGTATTATATTTTGGGTGGTGTTCTGTTAGACGTGGTTTTAGCTTGGTTATGGGTGCCTTCCATGGGCGCTGTCGGTGCAGCTTGGGCTTTGGTCGCTGCTTATGCTTTCACTTGGGTTATTTCCTCCCTTATTCATACCCACACACGCCGTATCGGCATCCTTCAGCTGCGTGCAAGTATTTGGCCGTTTCCTACTTGGCAGGAATTCAATCTCAAACGATAGCCACTTTATCTTCGTCTATACTTCAACTCTTATGGCCACTCCCGATTCCGCATCCCTCTCTTCGCTAGCCCTCCGTGAAGTTGAAGATCATCAACGCGTATTAGAAAATTTCCATGGCTGCATCCCCCGCATCACTGAGATCGCCCAAGCCGTCATTGCTGCACTCGAAGAGGATCATAAAATCATCTTTTTTGGCAACGGCGGCAGCGCTGCAGATGCTCAGCATCTTGCGGCAGAGTTATCTGTTCGATATCGTCTGAACAGAGTCGCATTGCCGGGCTTAGCACTCTCAACAGACACTTCAGTCCTGACGGCTTGTGGGAATGATTTTGGATTTGAAACGATTTACTCTAGGCAAGTCGAAGCACTGGCTCGGCAAGGTGACGTAGTCATCGGCATCACCACTTCAGGAAATAGTGCCAATGTTTTGCTGGGCCTTAAAAAAGCACGTGAGCAAGGTTGCGTCACCGTCGCATTTACTGGCGGCACAGGTGGCCAAGTTATTGGCATGGTGGACTATAGTCTGGTGATTCCTAGTGATGTAACCGCACGCATCCAGGAATGCCACATTTTAGCGGGGCATATCCTGTGTGAAATGATCGACGTGCATTGGCAGGGAATGTGATTTTCCAATTTCCTGGATTGTATCAGTCAGTAGCACACTAGATGAAAGTTTCCATCATCATACCGGCGCATAATCGACGCAGCATCACTCTTGATTGTTTGCAGCGATTAAAACAGCAGGGAGTGCTCTCGTGGGCCAATGTCATTTTAGTCGACGACGGCAGCACTGATGGCACCAGTGAAGCTGTGCGCGCCGGGTTCCCAGAAACCACCCTTCTATCGGGAGATGGTCATCTTTGGTGGGGCGGGGCCATGCAACTAGGCATTTGGAGAGCCTATTTTGATGGCGCAGATTATGTCATCTGGCTTAACGACGACTGTCACACCCGCAGTCACTCGCTCAGTTCCTTACTTCAAGTGAGCCAGGCAAAGCATGCGATTACGGTGGCACCCTGCATCCTTCGTGAAACAGGCACTTTACATTATGGTGGCCTACGTCAGACCAAAGACGGTGTGGAAGTCATCCCTTGCCGACAGAATGAGGTGATCCCCTGTGACACCATATGTGGAAATTGTGTCTGCGTGCCACGAGAAGTTATCGAACGCATTGGCGCTTTGGATATCTCAGCCTTTCCTCACTTTGCTGGCGACGCAGACTACGGATTCAGAGCCCGTGATGCAGGTTTCCCACTTTTCATTGTCGGAGATGCTGTTTGTGACAGCTCCTACGGGAGTGCCAAAAACCGCCAATCATGGCTATTGGGAGATATGTCATTAGGCCAACTCTGGGCACTGTGTTTTCACCCGATGAATGGGACATTGGCGCGACCAGGCTTCATTTTTAAAGTTCGGCACTGGGGTTTCTATGGCTACATGCAGTATGCAAAGGCTTTTATAAAATTGATCATGGTCTCCTTGCTGCGCCTTATCTTCCCGCGTCCACTGAGATTGTTTTTGTTTAGTCGTAACCATACGACTTATCAACACATCCAAGCGGTAAAGCAGTGGGAGACCACTGAGTCAGTTTAGTAGCCACCCTCCGTCAGTCATGTCATCGAATTCTCAATCGGGCAGTCCAGTGCTTGTTATTATAGGTGGGACTTTTGTGATGCTTTACATCGCAGCGTCAGTCTTGCTTTCTGGAGGCAATACAATGGGCAGCATGTTTTTTTACATGCTGATATTCAGTGGCGTTCTAGGAATCATCGCCCCACGAAAAGCATTCTTCTTATTTTTGTTTCAATGTGGTTATCTGGATTTAGCGAAGCGTTTGATGGTGATGGCAGGAGACGTAGGTGTTGAAGATCTCTATTGGGTTCTTGGCATCGCGCCGATCACTGTGTGCGGCATCACCGCTGGGCTTGTCATACGTATTTTTTATGGTCAAATTCCGGCCGGTCGCAGCGATGTGCTCCGGCTTTGTCTTGCCGTATGTATCATTACTGCAGGTGCTCTTATTACTTACAAAGGCGGCGGCGGCTTTAGCAGTGTCGCCAAGACAGTAACGGACGCCTACTTGTACTCGCTTCTCGTCTTCGTTGTACCGTTACTTTTCTCGACAACGCTCGAAGTGCGGCGTCTGTGGAACGTGGTATTCTTGATCTTTGTGCCTGTTGCAATCTACGGCATTTATCAACAGCTGGTGGGGTTCCAAGAATTTGAATTGGAATACCTTCGCACAGGATTGAGCATTGAGATTAAACAGCTCTATACAGAACGTGTGCGTGCCTTTAGCACACTCAATTCTCCGACCTCACTCTCTCTAATCATGTCAGAGCTAGCTGCTGTGGTGGCATTGCTCTCAGGGACTGCATTCGCGACTCGATTTAAACGACACCGCTTCAAACATGGATTTCCAATTCTTTTAGCGATCACTCTTTTCTGCCTTTTTTGTGCAGCTTGGCTAGCCAGTACAGTGAGGGTTGGAATAATGGTTGTGCCAATTTCGATCACTGCGGTGATCCTCTTTCGTGGCCAACGATCAACTTTCCTTTTTTATCTTTTCAGCATTTCGATTTTTGCCTCGCTGATAGCCGTCGCACCTTATATTTTGATGAATATTGAAGGTTGGACCATGCGGATGCATGAGTGGGTTGGTGACAATGAGTTCATGGCCAATTTGCTCGACGCTAATACCTACAAAGATCGACTGATGGGATTTGTTAATGTGTTGGGAAATCCAGACGCATACACATTGCTGGGAAAAGGCGGCGCAGACACAACTGGTGAATTTTACAATCATGATCCCCTCAGTAATGCCTTATTAAAATTCGGCGTATTGCCGTTAGCTTGCATTTTATTGGGATTATCTAAAGTGCTCATTTATCTGCACCAATCCATTTGGAGAATCGCAGATCATGATTCACGTAGAATGGCGACCATTTGTTTAGCCGTTGTTGCTGGATCAGTGGCAGTCTCCATGGTGGGGGGAAATTTAATTTCCAGTTTTCCAGGCAATGTTTTTCTAACGATGCCCATTGGAATGGTGTTGGCTATACGGGGAGAAGATGAACGGCGGCGAAAAGAACAAGCTGCACAAAATGCGTTGCCTATACCCCCTTCACAATGGCAGAGGCCTTGGGCTCTGGGTCGCCCTGCAGCATAGTAACTCATGGGTTTTTGTCCCGCGATGAATATAGCCATCCTCACACGCGCCAGAGCGCCTTATCTTCGAGCGCTGCAAGAGGCGCTTGCCGAAAGCATTCTAAAGGATGGGGAACTTCATCTACTCTGGCCAACGCACCAAACTTCTGATTTTAACGACGCAGATGTGACCCCTAAGAGCAGCAATGCCACGGTCCATTCCATCGCCACCCCTTTTATTCGATTCCTCAAAAATCCTCCCTCCATTTCTCTATGGGTAAAACTAGCATCACTCAAGCCTGCGCTTATCTGGATTCATGAGTTTAGCCCTTACACCTTGATGGGCATTTTTTATGCAAAGTGGACCGGAGTGCCTGTCGTCGTCTCTACTGAAGTAGGCTGTGCGAATGCTTCGTTTTTTCCGCTGCTTGTTCGAGCTTGGCACGGCTTTTGGGGACACTTTGTAGATGGCATCATTGCTTGTTCACCAGCTGCTCATTTGCCTTTATGCGGAGAAAAGTTACCACTAATTGCGGCTTATCATGCAATCGATAGCCGGAATTTTGTGCCTAAGTCAGTCAAGCCAGAGCCCATTATCACGACCTTTGTTTTCGTGGGTCACTTGGTTCATAGGAAAGGCATCGATCTACTACTCGATGCCAGCCTGCAACTCCGGCAACGAGGTGTGACACAGTTTAAGGTACTCTTCATCGGTCGTGACAAGGATGGCTGGGCAGAAAAGGAAACTCAGCGTCGCGGGTTGGATCAGATCGTGGACTTCAAAGGCTTCCTATCAGGGGATGCATTAAGGCAGGCAATTTGTGAGGCTGATGTCTTTGTTCTGCCTACACGCCAAGATACCTATGCCGCCGTCGTGCATGAAGCAGCATGTTTGGGTATGCCGCTGCTCATTAGTCGTCATGCAGGTGCCTGCATGGCTCTGGTAGAAGAGGCTGTTTCTGGATTTAGCTTTTTGCCAGAAGACACAGACGAATTTGCAGCGGCCATGGAACGAATGCTGTCTTTTGAGACACGCTTAATCTTGAGTCGTGGCGCTAGACTAATCGGAGAAAAGAATTCAAGTCACATTCGCGGGCCTGCGCTAAGAGCATGGTTCAAGGAAAACTACGGAGTATGAAAAGCATTCTGTTTGCTCCCGTTTTAAAGTCTGAACATTGGACTAGCATTGATCTACAGCAGCTCAATATCCTAGAGGCTTTAGAAAAGCACCATCCAGAATTAAGTGTTTCGATTTTAGATCTACCCGAACAATGGGCCAATATCCCGATGGGCAGAAGGCTGTTAAGAGACTTTTATTATCCTGCACTTATCCGCTCGGAATGTGCACAGCGGAGCCACCTTCTTCATATTGGTGACCATAGTTACGGTCATCTCTGCCGTAGCCACCAGCCATGCGTGATTAACTGCAATGATCTCCATCATCTCGTTTCTCCTGATCTTCGTGGGGTTTCGCTTTGGCGCTGGCGCCAGAGAGTGCAGCAGCTTCATCACGCTAGCCGAGTGCTCACTATTAGCGAACATCTTGCGGTGGAGGTGAAAGAACATCTCAAATTATCTGACGAACAAGTCACCGCACTGCCTAGCGGAATCGATACTGATGTTTTCCAGACTCATTCAAACTCGCTAGATCAGGCGTTGGCGCTTCTGCCCGAGCTAGCTGGGGTGCGTCAGAATCATTATTTAGTGACCAATATTGGCACGAATATTCCAAGGAAAAATATTCCGACTCTGCTGCGTGCTCTTCATAATCTCATTAATCACTATCGAGTTCCCGTCAAACTTTTGAAAGCAGGCCCTGCGCTGGCTTCTAGCCACCACGCTGCCCTCATTGATGAGCTTAACCTTGTGGATCACGTCATTGATCTCGGGGCGCTTCCAGCTCCAAAGGTAGCTGCTCTCTGCCATCTTTCTCATGCTCTTTCTTTCCCGAGCCTTTACGAAGGATTTGGTCGGCCGACTATTGAAGCCCAGGCATGCAGCTTACCCTGCGTTTTATCAGATTCATCCTGCATGAAAGAAGTGGGGGGCGATGCAGCCTTGTATCATGCTCCTTTAGACTTTGAATGTCTGGCTAGTCATCTCCACTCCTGTCTAACGAATGATGATCATCGTCGAGTACTCATCAGACGAGGTCTGGAAAACGCCAAACGATTTAGCTGGGAAAAGTATGCACAGAAACTAGTCCAAGTTTATTCTGAACTTTGGTAGTCTTCTGCAGTGTTGTGAACTCGAAGTATTTCCCTTTTACTTGGTAATGTGATGGCCAATACGACTCAATACCCAAAGGTTAACTTTGGAATAATTCTCGGTGTGCTGGCATTTATCTTGGCCTTACTCACCGGCTATCAGCCTTATGCAGCAGGCTACGGCGATTTTCGGCGGACGCTGATGGAAGAGCTGCTCATGCGCTGGAAAGATCCGACTTGGCAGCATGGCTTTTTGGCACCGTTCATTGCTGGGTGGTTAGTGTTTCGACAAAAGGAAAGCCTGACTGCCTTGAAGCTCAATCGTAGCATACTAGGCTTGGTTGTCGTCGTCTTTGCTCTCTTCTCGTATTACGGTGGATACAAGGCTAACAATTATTACATGGGAGCCATTTCGATTCAGCTTTTTCTAGCTGGATTTGTTCTTTCTACACTTGGCTGGAATCATGTGCGGGCACTTGTGTTTCCCTGGCTCATCCTGGGTTTTATGTGGCCGCTCGTTTTTCTTGAAGACGGGGTTTCTTATCGCTTGCGTGTCTTGATGGTGGAAAGTGTTACTCTGGTGCTCAATGGCATCGGTCTGGAGACTTTACGCACCGGCACAGGACTGACTTCAGCAGCCACGGCACATCATGCCATGGGCGAGCTTTTTAGCCTCAAAGTCGATGGACCATGCAGCGGCATGAGATCCCTTTTTGCGTTGTTGATGGTTGCCGCGCTTTTTGGGTATTTCCGTCAGCACACCTTACTGCGGCGTTTGTTTTTATTTCTCTGTGCTTTGCCCCTGGCGGTGGTGGCAAACATGGCGCGTATCTTTATTCTGATTGGTGGGTCGATGCTGTTTGGCCAAGATTTTGCCGTTGGCAATGAGACTCAGGAGGTCAGCACTTTTCATTTCCTATCGGGTATTGCAGTTTACCTCGTGGCTCTTGCTGGATTGCAAAGTCTCTCCTTACTCATGAATCGGTTTCTCGGGAAAGGATTCAAGGCGGCCAAGATAGCGGATGTAGTCCAGCAAGATGCAATTCAAAACCAATCGTCTTTGCTGCCATCGGCTATTTGTTTGGCGCTCACTATTCTTACCCTGTGTGCTTGCCAGATTTCCCCCGCCGTGCGTGCAGGTGAATCAGCTGGAGTGATCATGGAGCTTCCCAGCGGAGTCGGGCGCTTTTTGGGTGATCCATTGGAGCCGGATAAAGTGGAAAAAGAACTACTGCCACCCGACACTCAACTCGTGAAAATGCGTTACCGCAGCCCTGGAGGGAATCCTGAAACTTGCGACATGGCCAATGTGACCATCGTGCTTGCAGGAGCTGAGAGACGCAGCATTCATCGCCCAGAAGTCTGCTTAGATGGTCAGGGTTGGACACTTCTAGAGTCAACCATCGTGCCTATAGAAATCACGCCTGGACACATCTTAAACGTTAAAGACCTTCATATCTCCCGTGAAGTGGTTCGAGCTGACAATACGAAATCCACGCTCAGTGCCCACTATCTCTACTGGTTCGTTGGCACGGATGTCACCACTCCTAGCAATTGGACGCGTATTTGGTTAAGCACTTGGGATAATATCACCCGCAGTGTCAATCACCGCTGGGCTTACCCAAGTGTCACAGTTTGGGTCACTGATAACTTAGACCCAAAAGAATCAGGTCAACGCAAACGCTCGTCGGCTGAATCTATAGCGCTGGCTACTGAACTCATTCGTGAACTTGTTCCAAAATTCCAAACGCAATTCCACCCATGAGCACGCTAGACACAAATAAACCTACCGAACGATTTGATGATGACATGGTCTTGTTTATCGATCTTTTGCGTGGGGTCGCGGCCATCATGGTCATGTTCGGCCATGCTTTGGATTTAAGTACAGCTTCGACCTTCAGTTGGGATCTTCACCAAAATCCGCCTTTTTGGTGCCTGATTCGTTCTTCCATCGGCAATGGTGCTTTCTGGGTCTGGTGCTTTTTCATCATTTCAGGGATGTGTATCCATCAATCCATCGCCCGAAGTGTTGAGACTAAGACCTTCCGCTGGCGCAATTATATTGTGGGCCGGATCACTCGGATTTATCCACTCTTTTTGCTTGGTTTAGTTTTAGCCTATATCGCTTGGATTTTACCAGAGGATTGGGGGGACATTGCTTCGCGTAACAGTCGCCCTTGGCCTCAACTCGCGGCTAGCTTTTTGAGCCTTCAGATCTTTACCACACCTTTTCCGGCGTTTGAGACTTCTTGGAGTTTGAGCTGTGAAATGGTCTATTATGCCGTTTGGCCAATCTTATTGTTGTCCTTTCGGGGGAATGGCTCGCGTGCTGCGATTTTTGCTCTTTTCGGGAGTTGCCTCACTTTGATTGCCATTGCAGCCGCATGGCAGTTTTCTGAGCGACTCAGCTCCAGTGCAGCTTTGGATGGACTTTGGACGACTGTTTTCCTGTTCCCGCTTTGGGCTGGAGGTGCTTGGCTCGGTGCTAACTGGAGATCTGTTCGCGAGCGCATGACGACAAGACTTTGGGTCGCTTCAATCATCATCTGTTTTTCAGCTGAAGTTCTTTTTGTTATCTTTAAATTTCATGTTTATCCAGGTTGGGCACTCAACATTCCCGCTTGGGTCGCTGCTCCAGGACTGTTACTATTCTTGGGCGGGGTTTCCCGTTTTAATCTTTCTCAAAAGCCTAGATGGAAACCAGCTTGCGAGTGGCTGGGGAGATTTAGTTACCCTTGTTACATCCTGCACATGCAGCTGCTCCTGATCTGGCACCATTTCTTGATTCAATGGCTGCCTAAATCCCTCAGCAGCCAACCGTTTGTGTACATGCTCTGCCTGCTCCTACCACTGCTAGCGCTCATGGCCGTCGTGGGTCCATGGATGGAGTCACAGATCATGTCTTGGAGATCCCAGCTTTTGAAAAAAATTTGATGGTGCATTCACAACCAATTGTTTCGGAAAGCTAAATATTTAAAATTAGCCTTGCATGGTTATTAAAATTATAGTAATCGTTGTATTATGACATTCAAACTAATCCCTTTCATTGCCCTTTTTGCGCTTTGCCTCTCGGCTTCAGGCCAGGTTGTTGCTATCAACGGCATTGATCGTGATGGCTATGGAGGCACCTATGAAATCAGCGGCAGCGGCTACGATGGCGGGACTTACTGGTGGATGTGTGCCGAACCAATCCCAGGGACCACGGGAGCGGGCAACGGTCAAGGAATGATCGCCAATTCACTGAGCTTAGCGGGAGGCTGGGACAGACAAAATACGCAAAGGCTTTCTGATTACTCAGCAAATCCAGGGTTTTACTCAACCGCCTACACAAGACAAATTGGCATTTTGAGCTACGTGCTAGATACGTATCTCCGATGGGACCTCGCAGGTTCTTTAGGCCGTTTCACAGAGCAAAGCTCAGTCGCTGGAAATTTTGGCAACAATGACGCCTTCTACAATTCATTCTTCACAGTTCAAAATGTGCTAAACAATCTCTACGGAGCGCCTGGCAAAACCGATTTCACCGACATTAGCTCAGGCGAATCGAATCCATTTTCCTTTTTCGAAGGCAATGCAGCTGGCAATGCGGCTGCAATCGCTGCACGGCAGAGTCTGTTTAACACCATCGTCAATGATGTGGATGGAAAAGCTGGAACGTCATTTTTTGATACGTACGTCGCTCAGGGGACATACATGATTGCTAGCTCCAGTTTTTCGACTGCCAATAATGGTCTGAGCCCAGAAGATGCGAATAAAAACTGGCAGGATGCACTGATCATCGTAGCACCTGTACCAGAACCAAGTGGTGCGCTCTTGATTGCCTGCACCGGCCTCGCTTTCATGCTCCGCAGCTTTCGACGGGTGCCCGTCTAGAACGAAACCCTTGATCGCAGGGTATTTGCAATGGGAAGCGGATGATTTTTTTTGGATGCCGCCTCAACTGATGACAAAGCGATTACGAGTCGAGCTTCATTGCCATACTTTGGCCTCCAGTGATGGAATGATCACACCCGATGGCCTCTTAAAAGCGGCCAATCTTCAAAAATTAGACGCCATAGCGATCACTGATCATGATACGACTGCAGGTGCAATTGAATTTAGGCGCTGGTTTCAGAAAAAGGGATCGGCCACTCAGATCCTCATCGGCGAAGAGCGGACACTTTCAAACAAGTGTCATTTGATAGGACTCTTTCTGCAACATGATCTAAATTCAACGGATCCATTGTTAGTCATGGAGGAAATCCATCAACAAGGCGGACTCGTTTTGGTTCCGCATCCTTGTCGGATCAACGATGGCCTGCTGGGACTGAAAGGACTGGGCATGGAAGGTTTGGATCAAGCAGATGCTTTTGAGATTCACAACGCCAAAGGCAGCCGGGCAGATAATGACCAATCTCTTCAGATCACGACAGCGTCGAATCGCTCCTTTTTTGGAGGAAGTGATGCTCACTACGAAGCTGATGTCGGTCAATGCGTGAATGAGATCATTCCGTGTGGCAATATGGAAGAGACAGTGCGGGCGATGCTGAGAAGAGAAAGTCCATTTCGTATTCTAGCCAAAGCACAGAAACCAAGCGGTGAAGAACGCCGCTATGCGCCTGCTTATTATGCAGTGAGAAAGTATGCCTCCGTACCGAGACGGATACTACCACTAGCCAAAAAGGTTTACCGTTTTTATTGGAATCAAAAGCATGGCGGCCGGCAGCATGAACTGTCCGAAATCATCTGTTCAGATAGGGGCCTTTAAAGGTCTAATCAAGGATGCACAAGAAATCCATACGCAAGCTCGCCCAACTTCACGGTTGGTGGGTTTATCAGACCTTCCTCAAGAAAAGCTGTGCTTTCAGTGAAGAGGAGCGGCAGTCATGGATTCAGGACAGGCTGAAGCAAACACTCATCCGCGCATTTGAAGGCACACGCTACTATGCAGAAGTCTTTGACAAGATCGGCTTTGATCCGCGAACCGACTATCAGGGCCCCGAGACTTTAGCGGCTCTACCAATGCTCACCAAAGACATCATCCGTGAGCGTTTCGAAGATCTCATCGATCCACGATATCAGGGATTGAGCGCCTACGCTGAGACAAGTGGCACCACTGGCCAACCCTTACGCATGAGGCTAAATGAGAGTTACATAGCCCTAGATTATGCCTGCATGTATCAAATGTGGGCTCAGGCTGGGTACCGCTTTCGCGATCCCTTTTTAGCCCTGCGCAGTTATGTGCCATCGAATGCCAGTGAACCGCTCTGGAAGCATGACAAAGCACAAAACACACTTTTCATGTCGGCCTATCATTTCTCAGCGAGAAATGCAGAGGAATACATGCGGGCCATTGCAGAGTTTAAGCCAAAATTCATTCGCAGTTATCCATCCTCACTCATGGTGCTTGCCGATTACCTAGAGCGCACGGGCCAGAGAATACCCAGTGTGCGCGGCCTTTTTACAGCTTCAGAGACTCTATCAGCCAGTGAACGAGAAGTCATTGAGCGTGTCTTTGGCCCGATTCTCTTTGATTGGTATGGCATGACAGAGCCCACCCTTGTGGCCTTTGAAGGACCTGAGCATGATGGCCTTAACATTGCCTGGCAGTATGGGCATGCTGAGTTCGTAGATGATGCGAACCTATCCTCAGGAGACTATCGACTCATCGCCACGAGTCTGGCTAACCCAGTCATGCCATTCATCCGCTATGATACTGGCGACATCGTTACCCGTCATCGATTGGAGGCATCAGACAATCTCTATCCTCAGCGTCTAGGCAGTGTCCAAGGGCGGAAAGATGATCTTATAATCACTCCTGATGGCCGCCAACTGCCGTCGGTAAACTTTTATTCTGTTTTCAGATCTGCCCCTGGAGTCGTCCGTTTTCAAATCGTGCAATACGGCGCATCCGATATTGTGGTGAATATCGAGACGACGGAGAAAAACTTCGAGCGGAGTCCTGGCTATGCTGAGCTGCGAACTGAGCTACGATCTCGATTTGGCGATGAAATGAGCGTCGAATATCGCCTCAATCTTCCCTTTGAAACTAGCCATGACGGCAAATGCCCCGTGGTTTTGCGCCGCCGAGCCAACAAGGCCATTGAAGAAAGAAAAGAATACACCCTATCTTCGCAAGTCGCTTGGACAAGGCATCGGAACGGTGAAACCATGCTCAAGCTTGATTGGAATGAAGCGGATGCTTCACCATCGATCCTCGTTCGTGAAAAATTGGCCGTTCTGATTCAAGATCCCTGTTCAATCATATGGTATCCGGAAGCTTACCCCAAAGCATTGCATGAAGCATTGGCCCATCATCATGGAGTCCATGTAGAAAACGTGCTAGCCACCCATGGATCAGACATGGCGCTTTCCTATTTGGTACAGTGCTATGTGAATACAGGTGATAAGGTCCTGATCGTCACCCCAAGCTATGATAACTTCCGAGCTGTTGCAGAGCAGCGAGGAGGACAATCGCTCACGTTCGCCTTTGAAGGAGAAAACGAATTTCCACTGGAACAACTCATCAGCCGAATCCGTCAGGATCTACCTCGCGTGGTTTACCTGACGAACCCCAATAATCCAATGGGTTACCATCTCTCGCGGTCCAGTATTGCCCAATTATGCGCTGCTACCACTTCTTGCCTAATCATTGTAGATGAAGCTTATGCTGAATTTGCACCTGAGGATGCTATTCCGCTCATTCGTGACCATGCAAATCTTGTTATCGTGCGCACTTTCTCCAAGGCTTGCGGACTTGCTGGACTGAGAATCGGTCACTTGATTGCCGATTCCACCATCATAGATACGGTCAAACGTATCGCTAATCCAAAACACTTGACTACCTTTGCTCAAGTGGCGGCACAGGCTACTCTCGAAGACTGGGGCAGTATCGAAAATCATATCGAGGAGATCAAACAGCAACGACTCCGGTTCACCGCGCATCTGCGTCAACTTGGCATCAAGTATTTCGACTCGCATGGAAACTTCGTTCTTCTCCACACTATTGAACCAAAGGAGATGATAGAGTGGTTTGAAGAACGTGGGATTCTCCTACGTGGTCGCTCAGCTCAAATCCCTGGCACTGTTCGAGTCAGCATTGGAGGGAAAGAGACCATGGACCGTCTCATCACCACATTCGAAGAATTCACCAGTATAAAAGCAGGCAGCGCATGACCATTCTGCACGTCTTTAATCGCTATCTTCAGTCAGGAGGTGAAGAAACGGCTGTCGAGCAAATCCAGCGACACCTTGAACTGCGTCATGAAGTTCCTCGCTGCTTCTTTGATAGTCATGAATGGACAGGGTCAGAAGCACCAAATAAAGCCAGTCAGGCCTTACGCTTTTTCTACAATCCTAGTTCAAAGCAACGATTTGAAACACGAATCCATGAGGCCAAAGCTCACGCAGCGTTGTTTCATAATGTCTATCCCGTAGGATCTCCTTCTCTCTACCGGAGCGCCCAACAAAAAAAGCTGCCAGTGATTCAAATGCTGCATAACTATCGACCCTTTTCTGTCGATGGTTCTCTCTTCTATCAAGGCAAACCGCAATCTGGTCCACTGCATGGGAAACACTTCGAAGAGATTATTTCAGGCTCATGGCAAGGCTCCATCGCCCGCAGTGCTGTCTGTGCATTGATGCTAAGCATGCTTCGCCGGAGCGGCTGGTTAAAAAGTGTCTCAGCATGGATCGCGATTTCAGAATTCATGCGCCAGCGATTGATCGAAAGTGGCCAGATTCCAGCACATCAAATTCACACGTTAAGGCATTCTTGGGATGCGATGCCTTCCCCGCCTGCTTACTTTGATGCTGGCTATTATCTCTTTCTTGGGCGCCTCATTCCTGAAAAAGGATTGCACGCACTCATTTCCGCATGGCATGAACTGAGGAACCAGCTTGGAGTCAAAACGCCGACACTCAAAATTGCAGGTAATGGACCGCTTTCTTCATGGGTTAAGGATCAATGCTTAGCCAATCCCTTTATCGAGTGCCTTGGCCAAATTTCAGGCCAAGCAAAGCATGAAGCGCTAAGACATTGCCGGGCTTTGATAGCCCCATCCATCTGGTGGGAGCCACTGGGCCTCATCGTTTACGAGGCTTATGACTTTGCCAAACCAGTCCTGGCCGCGAGGGCAGGCGGATTGACTGAAACCGTGCAACATCAAATGACAGGCCTGCTTCATGACGCAGCAAACACGGCTGGACTGGCTCAAGATATTCTAACCATGGAGTCCATGTCTGATGAGCAACGCAGAACCATGGGGCAAAAAGGGCGTTCTTGGCTTTTACGTGAAGCTGGCCTGAAATCCTGGCAAGATCAGTTTGATGGTATTCTTTCCAGCGTAGTTTAATTGGATTCTCTTTTCGTTTCACAAACACACATGCTTTCGCAGATACCCACAGGCCAGATTTTAGGCACACGAGTCCATGTGGCGACTTATGCCACGGCTTTTCAAGCAGTTGTGTCTGCTGTGCATGAAAAGGGCACCCTTGCGGTAGCTGCTGCCAATACGCACTTGATTGGAGAAGCTCATTCAAATCCTGATTTCGCTCAAGTCTTGCGCACCTTTGATCTTATCATGCCAGATGGGATGCCCCTCATTTGGGCACTGCGATTAGAAGGACATGAAATTCATGATCGCGTCTATGGTCCCTATTTCATGGAGTATGCGCTGGTGCACTCCACGTCGAATCACAGACACTATTTCTTCGGTGGCACCACAGCTTGCTTAGAGAAATTGCAGATAAAAGCACGTGAACTCAATCCAAGCCTGCAAATTGTTGGAGCCGTTTCTCCACCATTTGGCATCTGGGATGCAGACACTGAAACTCGTCTCATTGATGACATCAACGCTGCCAATGCGGATTTCATTTGGATAGCTCTTGGCGGCGTTAAACAGGAGACATGGATTTCTAAAAATCGTCACCGATTCCGTCAGGGGGCCTTCTTGGCTGTAGGTGATGCGTTTACACTCGTGGCTGGATTACGATCCTATGCGCCAGCGTGGATTCAGCGCCTAGGCCTGACTTGGCTTGTCCGACTTTTACAGGAGCCCAAGAGACTCTTCTCACGCTACCTTCATTATAATACTCGGTTTGCCAGCGCTTATTTTCTGGATCGCTTGAGACTTGTCTATCGTGATCACTGATCTACTCAGATGAAGCAACTAGCTCAATATCAAGATGGACGCCTTGAGCTCCAAGAAGTACCGGCACCCATGCCGCCACCTGGGGGTATTCTTGTGCGCACGACATGCTCTGTCATTTCTCCAGGCACTGAGAAAATGAAGGTGGAGCAGGCGCGCATGTCACTGCTTCAAAAGGCCAAAGCCCGGCCTGACCAAGTTGCCAAAGTATTAGAGACGGCAAAAACACTGGGGTGGAAATCTGCTCTCGAGAAAGTGCGTAACCGATTGGAATCTCCAACTCCTCTGGGCTACTCAGCAGTCGGTGTCGTCGTTGCGGTGGATCCATTGAACACACGCTTTCACGTCGGTGACCGAGTCGCCTGTGGTGGTGCCGAATGCGCTTTTCATGCGGAACTGATTGCGGTGCCTGATCTACTCGCCTCACCGATACCTGATGGCGTGGAAAATTGGCAAGCAGCTTACACGACTTTGGCGTCCATCTCCATGGAGGCTGTCCGCCAATCAAACAGCAGACTTGGTGAACGTATCCTAGTTATTGGGCAAGGCCTCATCGGGCTTCTGGCGACTAGTCTTCTTAAAGCAAGCGGAGCTCGTGTTATGGCCACCGACTTCCTGCAGCCTCGCCTGGATGCAGCACTCGCCATGGGGGCTGAACGAGTTATACTATCGTCTCAATCAAACATCACCGAATCCGTACGCGAATGGACAGGGGGTCATGGGGTGGATGCTGTTCTTCTTTGCATCGGGGGCAAAGGAACAGATGCGTCTGATTTAGCCATTTCTTGCCTGCGCGACCGTGGAGTCATGGTGATCGTTGGAATGCACGATGCGGAGCTCACATGGAAGGCTGCCTACATCAAAGATATCCAAATCCGGTATAGCCGCAGCTACGGTCCCGGACGCTATGATCCAAATTATGAATGGGGCGGACAAGACTACCCCATTGGGCATGTGCGTTGGACAGAAAACCGAAACTTCGAGGCCTGCCTTCAATTGATGAAATCAGGGCATTTAAATCTTTCGCCTGTGACGAGTCGAACAGTCGCATTCAAAGATGTTGTCGAGGTCTATGACCATCTGGACGCAGAACTGGGAGTAATCATCGAATATCCGAATGAGACAGACAGCACCCTCTCCACAGACATCATTCATCCAAGATCTCCCTTATCAACCTTTGCTGCGGCAGAGATCTTAAAACCCTGTGATCGATTAGATGTCATTGGTGCAGGTAACTTTGCTCGAACGATGCTACTGCCACATCTGAAAGGGGCACTAACTTTCGGAACAATTGTCAATGCGACGGGTCTTAGTGCGAATCATGTGAAGCAAAAGTTCGGTTTCACTCGGGCATCCACGGATGCGTCCGATGTCTTTTCAGGCCCAGCTGAATCCGTTGTCATAGCGACTAGGCATCATCTCCACGCCCCTTTGACGCTCTTAGGGCTAGCTGCCGACAAACATCTTTTTGTTGAAAAGCCCATGTGCCTGACTCGCGCTGAATTAGCTCAAATTGATTCTGCTATCTTGCAGTCCAGAGGCAGTCTCTTGATAGGCTTTAATCGGCGATTTGCCCCGGCCACCCTTGAGTTAAAAAAACTTATTGGCAGCGCTCCAGGCCCAAAATCCTTGGCTTTTCACATCTTCGCTGGACCTTTATCTCCTGATCATTGGTATGCCAATCTAGAACAAAGCGGCGGACGCATTTTAGGGGAGGCCTGCCACTTCTTTGATTATGCTTGCCATCTGCTCGGCACTCCTGTTCAGGTTACAGCCCAGACGGTTGGTCGTCATGCCTTCGCTGATTCCGTCACAGCCCAGATTGAGTTTTTAGACGGTTCTTCAGCTCAAATCATCTATTCAGCGGAAGGTGATGCGTCCTTCCCCAAAGAATCTCTTCGTCTTTTCGGCTCTGGATTCGTGGCAGAATGTGAAAACTTCCAGCGCCTGACTATCCATAAAGGCCGCAGGCAACGCATCATGAAGTTTTCCAGCAAAGGTCATGCCGAAGAAATGGCCGCTTGGTTAAGCTTTCTGCAGGGTAAGTCGAGCCATCCCCTGGCCTACCCAGAAGCGCAACAAAGCATGCGCTTGACCTTTGCCGTGATGGAATCCATCCGTGAAGGCCGCACGATTGCAGCATGAAGTCATTCGATGAGTTTGGTCAAAAAGCTATCTTGGTATCGTCACCGCCTCAGCGCCATGACCATGGCAGAGGTGCGATATCGACTCGTCGCTAAATGGCGCGTTTGGACCGAAGGTGGTTTTCTGGAGGATATTCAGAGCCTCGAAAGCCTTGCGGTGAATACCAAGGCGCTACGTCTGCCCGAACTATCTGCTTTCTCTAACAGCTATCGTCATCAACTGGCTCTGGATGCCAAACTCCTGCTCAAAGGAGAATGGCAGCTTTTTGGCTGGAAGAATGTCGATGTGGGGGCACCGCCATGCTGGCACCGTGATCCTGCCTTTGGCACCGTTATCGATCCTGACATACCTGCGCATCGTCTGAATCATCGTGATCTACCCAGTGGTGCCGATGCACGCACGATTTGGGAGATCAACCGCTGGGCAGAAATGACCCGCTTAGCCATGCACGGCTGGATCAATCATGATCTGGATGCTATCCGCACGGCTCAACTTTGGATTGAGGACTGGTGTGATCGGAATCCACCTGGCGTTGGCATTAACTGGACAAGCGCGCTTGAGGTCGCGCTAAGACTCATTAATTTCACTTGGTTTGACACGCTTGTTTCAGCCGTCGGAGACAGCACGCTTAATTCTGCACAAATTAAGCTCGTGAAACGCATCGTGCCGATTCATGCCGCTTGGATTTGGCGGTATCGGTCCAACGGGTCGTCGGCGAACAATCATTTATTGGGTGAGCTTTCCGCGCTCATCGTTTCAGGATCACGCTGGCCAGCCCTTGAAAAGATCATCTGCTCAATCGACAAAACTTGGCAAAAACTCGGGCACGAGATTCTGCGCCAATTTGGAGAAGATGGCGGCAGCCGTGAGCAAGCTCTGCACTACCACCTCTTTGGCTTTGATCTGGCCTGGCAAGCTGCACGAGTCATGGGTTGCAAAGCAGGTCCGGTGTATGACCGCCTTGCTTTAGCCGCTACTTTTTTTGCAGATCTCAGTCAGAAGGGCGAGCCATGGGACTTTGGAGATAATGACGATGCCCAGGTCGTCCCCGTGACAGCGGTACGGGCAAATGCGGTTCAAGAATGGCAAGACTGGTTCAATGGTGAGCAAGGTGTACTTCAGGCATGGCTTGGTATGTCACCCATTCCACCGCAACTTATCGCTAGCAATGAATGGCGCACTTATTCAACCAGTGGAATGGCTGCGTTTCGTTCGCATGGCTGGTTTGCTCGTCTAGATGCCTCCCCTCTTGGATTCGGCAGCATTGCCGCTCACGGTCATTGTGATGCCCTACACCTTTCTATTTGGGATGCGGACTATGCCCTGCTGATCGATCCTGGCACCGGCTCTTATTATGGTAACGTGGAGCTACGCGAAGAACTCGCTCGATGGGATGCCCATAACGGCCCGCAGCCTGTTGATAAATGTTTTGAGACTCCACGGCGCCATGGGCCGTTTCTTCAACTGGCCCATCATTCATCACCTACTTTAGTCACCGAGGGCACCACCGCGATTGCTAGGTTCGAGCATGAAAATCATGCTTTTCAGAGGCAAGTCCTTTTGCATGGAGAGTCGATCGAAATTCGTGACACGGAAGATTTGCAGAAACCTTTTTCCATTCATTGGTGCCTCGCACCTGAGTGTACGATAGTGGATCATCTTTCACTCAAACCTGGTCGCTTCATCCTTCATCGCAATGAACGCCAATGGGAACTTTTCATGGATGCTCCAGGGGCTACCTTTTCCGTCATCACTCGGCGAGTTTCGCCGTTTTATGGGCAAATTCAGGAATCAAAAATCATTATTGTCAGCGGCATTCAATCAGGCATCGCGACGCGCCTCAGACGTTTAGCCACCTAAATAACACCCGACCAATCAGCTTCTTCAGCTTCAAAAAGGACATGCATCATGCATGTCCTTTTTCGTTACCACACCATCCGGCCTGCCATTTGAGCGAAGGCTTTGGCTAGCGCTGAATTAAGTTCCTCTAGAGTCGATTGCTCCAAATCTGCGGACATCGCGCTGGGTGCGGTCGCTTCCATCACCATTCTTGTCTCCATTGGCGAAGCGGCCGGTTGCTCATCCCGTGCATAATTAAGCACTACGGCTTCCTTTGGGACTGTCGCTTGAGGTGCATCGATATCGAACTCTTCAAGGGCACGCAAACGCTCATCCACATCCTTGCATACCTGCTGTAAAGATTGGCGTAACTCCAACAGCTGTTCCTTGGCGTCTTGGCGGGACGAGGACTCCATGGTGATCTCAGGCAACATTGGTAAATTCATATTGAATCAAATATACAGGAGAAACCATAATTTCAAAAAATTATTCAAAGACTTCTGAATTTTAATAAAAAACCACCGCTATTCTCGACATTGTCTATCGACATTTATCCAAATAGATAGCCTCATCGCTTGCTTTCCCACTGAGATCGCCGATGTTCTGCTCCCCTTTTACCCTCCCTATTATGAGCAAAGCCAGCGTCGAAGACATCAAATTAGCCTCCAATGACCTCCGCGGACAGATCGCTGAACAGTTCGCGGACACCTCCTTGAGCCATGTTCCAGATGATTCGAATATTTTGCTAAAATTCCATGGTTCTTACCAGCAGGACGACCGTGATCAACGGGCCGAACGCTCAAAGGCTAAACTGGACAAAGCCTGGTCCTTCATGATCCGCAGCAAGATGCCTGGCGGACGCATTACAGCAAAACAATACCTCATTCATGATGACCTTTGCACCAAGGCTATGGGTAACCTTCGTCTGACCAATCGTCAGGGGATCCAGCTGCATGGCGTGCTCAAAGGCGGCCTCAAAGAAGTCATTCACGACGTTTGCCATAGCGGCCTCAGCACGATGGGTGCCTGTGGAGATGTCGTCCGCAATACCATGGGACCAGCTGCACCTTTGAAGACTCCCGTGCATGCTGACGCACAAAAACTGACGGAAGAAATCAGCCAACGTTTCCTCTGGAGATCCTCCGCTTATGCCGACATCTGGCTTGATGGGGAAAAAATCGATCCAGAGTGGATCATGGACCCTGCTGTCGATCCCGCCGTCCGTGCAGCCACGACAGCACCTGAAGGCGAAGACCCAATTTATGGCAAAGTCTATCTGCCACGTAAATTCAAAATGGCTGTGGCCATTCAGCCAAGTAACGACGTGGATCTCTGGTCCCAAGATGTCAGCTTTATCCCACACGTTGTGGATGGCGCTGTCGAAGGCTACACGATCACTGTTGGCGGAGGCTTTGGCATGAGCCACGGTCAGCTCACCACGCGTCCTTTCTTGGCACAGCCACTCTTTTATGTGAAACGCGCTCACGTCGTCGATGCCACAGAAGCCATCGTCACCACGCAACGTGACCATGGAAACCGTGTCGAGCGCAAAAACGCCCGCATGAAATACACCGTGCAGACCATGGGCATCGACGCCTTCCGCGCCGAGGTTCAGCGCCGGTTGCCCGGAATCGAGACCTTCCCAGCCAAAGAACTGAAGTTTGATACCGTCGAAGACAATCTCGGCTGGCACGAACAAGGCGACGGCAAGCTTTACTGCGCAGTCTATGTCAGCATGGGCCGAATTGCCAATAAAGAAGGCGGTCCACAATATCGCAGTGCCTTTGCAGAACTCGCTCGCACGCTCGATCTGCCTTACATCATCACGCCGAACACAAACGTGATCATCGCGGATGTCTCACCAGATCAAAAAGACGCCGTCAATGCCATCCTGGCCAAGCACGGTGTTGTCCATAGCGATGAAATGACCCGCGCTCGTAAGGTAGCCCATGCTTGTGTTGCTTTGCCAACTTGCGGACTGTCCCTCAGTGAGTCTGAGCGGGCCCTGCCAGGCATCATGGACAAAATTGATCCCGTGCTCCGTGAACTGGGTCTGGAAAACGAGCCAATCCTTTTCCGCATGACGGGTTGCCCGAATGGTTGTGGACGTCCTTACAATGCTGACTTTGGTTTTGTCGGTCGTGCCCCAAACAAGTACGCCATGTTTGTTGGCGGCAGTGTCCGTGGAGATCGCTTGGCAGGCCTTGAATTCAAGAGCGTGCTTGGTGACGATATCCCAACGAGAGTCCGTGAATTCCTTGAAGCCTTCAAAGCTGAGCGGAAGAACGGCGAAATCTTTGCCGATTGGTTCGCCCGAACCCGCACCACAGGCGAGGCTCCAACTCCAGAACAGTTCCACATCGAACTCGCCGAACGCGCCGCAAAGCTCGCCGGCGAAAAGGTCAGTGCTGCTGAGTAGACACTTATTATTGTGGACCAAATTTAGTGCTGCCCAGGATACGGTAGCGGTAATAAGAATCTAAGCTGCCACCAGTGGCAGCAAAGTCTGGTAAGGCTGGATCGAAAGGATCAATGTAGCGCTCAATGATCGTTGAGCCTCGGCTTTCAGCGGTAACGCTGTCGATTGATTCATCCCATTCGGCCCAGGCTTCGGCATCATCACCGCGCAGGCGACTGGCTTGGCGGAGGGCTTGGACACGGTAATGAACGCGGTAGGAGTTAGACTTGGTGGTGAGTCTTGGATACAAGGTTGCATAGGGACGCTCACGCGCATTGTCACCCGTCAGTTTATTGGTTTCCCAGAAGGTCTTCATCTCTTCAAGCTTCACATTCTGCGGCACTAAATGCAGGTTACAAACCTCGCTGGGACTCCGGTAGATATTGCCTGCATCGAAATGCATCTTCATCTGCTTGAGAGTCTCATCGGCGTCGATGGCGTGGCGATAGTTTTGATCGTTGGCTTTCTTGTAGATGTTTGCGTCTGCGGTGGGAATAGCGAGCACCCGCTCACTACGCAGAAGAGCCCGAAGGGCGGTCGTGCGCTCAATGAAAGTGAAGGGCACGATTTGTGAATTGAGATTGATTTTGCCAGCTGTGGACAGCGGCTCGCTAATGGCATAAGGCTCGACCACCGGCATCCAAAATAGATCCAAGAGTAGATGATCAGGCGGTGTCGTGCTGCTGATCGAGGTTTCGTTTTGTTTGGGTCTAAAGCGCAGAGTTGACCAAGGCTTGCCTGCTTTCACTTGATTCGGCAATGAGCCAAACATGACGGGAGAAGGGATCTGCCGATTCGGTGAGAAAAAGCTTGGGCCACCCGTTTCCTGAACATGATTGCCATCAAAATAAGGAACACCTGCCCCGACAACACCGTTGACCGTGCCACGGAAGCTATTGCCTTCATCGGGTTTATTGATGTAGGCACCATCAGTGATCGTGGCCATGCCAGTATCCCAGTCGCCATTGGCTTCTGCTAGCGCTACCGCATTAACGGGAATGTCGGGCCTGCGGCTTCCATCATAGGCAGCTCCGCTCACGAGCTGGCCTTCCTTATCATCTGAGCCTGGGGTGAATCCAGCACTGGCGGCTTCGTGAAAGGAATGAGCATAACGTTTACCCATCTGATCATAATACCGATGTTTGACAAAATAGCTCTCTGGAACCACGGACGTAGCAGCGAGTAGGCGATAGTCGCCATGACTTAGAACCATGGTCCTCACCACATCGGACGGATTCGCTGAATGACTGTAAATGAAAGCTCCTGAGCGTAAGGTCGAACGATTGCCTGGATCAGCATGAACACGATGCAAACGACCTGCGGGCTGTTCCAAAAGCGTTGAAGCCGTGACCTCTGGAACCATTTTGATGGTTGGAAAACCTGCCAAAGCGCCACCGCGTGAGAAGGTCCACCAGAATTCCCTCTCCGTCGTCATGGATTGCGGATCGCCACTGGTTGCTGCGACTTGAGTTCCCGCTAAAACAAGATTCGGCACAGGAAAGGTACCGCCAGCGAGATTGACCTGAATGGTTTGAACGGGAATTTGATTGGCCAAAGCCTCATACTGTGAGACGACGGGAAGACTGTCGGCAAAGATCTCAATGGTAATTTTCCCGCCACTAAAGGACATGGCACCGTTTTTAGGCGCGACGACTGTGATAGGCACACTCACAAAGGGGTAACTGTTACTAGCGTTGTGCCCGCCATCAGCAGGCATGACACCGCGTGCAGGCAGTCGGCGATTATTGAGAAACATTCGAAAGCCAGCGGCACCACCCCAGCGGCGTGTATGCCAGCCGCCATTCGTATCTTCCTTCAACACACCTTCGCTTGGCATGCCAAGCGAAATGCCATTAACGCTCAGCTTATCCAATCCACGAATACGCAACTGCATATCTGGGCGGATAGAGGGCCAGCCAAGACTCGGAGAGAAAGCCTCTAATAGAAGCATCGCCTCAATGCGGCGCTCACCTGCTTTGAGCTTAACTGCGGCTTTCCCACTTCCCAGAGTGCGATTCACGGGTTTAGCGGGCACCTTTGGATCAGCGTTGTCTTGGGGCACGATGTTACTCGCAGGAATAGAAGCGTCAGCTGTGCAGATAAAGTGCATGCCGATTTCTGAGATGGTATTAAATCGCCCAAAGCCCTGCGTTTCACCAATACGAATCGGTGTGACCTGTCCGTGACCAGGTTGAGCTCCTGTTGGTCCAGTGCGTGCATCAGTGAATTGTTGTCCACTCGTGGGATACACCACGGGCTGAGCTTCGATGCTATCGTCAAAGAGATTGGTGGTGCGAATGTAATCAAACATTTCTGTTAAGATCTGATCGCGATCAGGGCCGTACTTTGTTAGAAAATCGCTATCAAAGCCCGGTAGTTTTGCTGCCGTCACATTCTTGAGATATTCATACAGTTGTACATTGCGGCCAGCGAAGTCAGCTGTGGCACTATCCGCATTTTCGCGATCAAAGAAGTAGTTCTGTCCGCCAATGCGCGAACAAAAAGCAATAAGCCGATCAAAAGCGCTGCGATAAGCTTGGCCGGCCTGACGGTGAATGGGCCAACAAGCGATGCGGGGCTGATTGAGAAGATTCACTTCCGGCGCACGACTATGCGCAGTCAGTACAAATCTTGCCTGCTCAAGCTCTTCTGGATCAATGACTGAACTAGCGCGAAGGTCATTGAAGATCAGTTCATCCTCATAGGCATAGAGGCGATCTGCATCCGTTGCCAAGGACCCATTGGCCATACCTGTGCCCCCCAGTGAACCGCCGGTCTGGATGCGAGGGGCGATTTGATTGACTTGCCCACGCGTCAGATTAGGAAAAGCTGCACTGAGATAGGTCGTGGCTGGATGCCCAGGGTAACGCTGGTACTCCTGCCGAGCCGGCTGGAATTGGGCTAGTGAGAGTTTTTCGAACTGACTGCCTGTTCTTGGCAGATCCCAGTAGGAGCCTGCCTCCAGAGACATGTCAGGATTCCAGTGATCTCCAGCAGCGGTGTTGACGTTAATTTTACTCGTTTCATCATCTGTCCAAAAAGCCACGCGTCCGACGATCGGATTGTTAGGTGTTGGCGAGTTTGGTTGACCAACGGCCCATTTCACAGTTTTACCGCCCTCACCACCCGTTGATGGGGCTGTGAGCTTACCGTCACGCAAGACATAAAGCCAACGTACAGGCATCGGGGCTGCATTTGATTCTGGTGATGCAGTACCTCCTGGGCTTGGGTTGATCTTGAGTCCCACTGGCAGATTTTTTTGACTCGTCGAAGGCGGCTGAACGATCGGGTAACGTTTCACGCCATTGATTCCATAAATTGGGCGATTCAAATCGGTAAACAGCGCTTCATTGGCTGACCAGTCAGCAGGAACATCTTTCAGGGGCTGAAAGGTGCCTTGGCCATAATGCCAGATCATGTTTTGCGCGGAATAGAGCTTGTAGTATCGCAGAGGCGCACTCCCAGCACTGCCATCGGCTTTGCCAAAGGTGCGGATCATGCCAGGCTGGGATGCCCATGCGACCGTTTGCCCCTGTGTTGTCGCTTCACGCACTTGGCCTATCACCAATGAATTGACTGTTTCCACTAATTCTCGGCTCCGAGTGCCTGCTTGGGAACGCGTAGAGACCTCTGTTTCGGTATCGACGGTGGTCAAAAAAGCGATGATTAAAATAGCCAGTAAGGCCAGGAAAACCAGCACGATCACCAGAGCGACACCCTGTGGTTTTGGAAGTTTCAGTTTCATTTTAATAAGGTAATTAAAAATTTATTCGTGGCTCCATTTGGCACCCTTGAGAGCAACCTCAGTGCGAAAGACACGAGCGTTGATATGGAGTTCAGTGAGCCGAGAGAGAAGTGTATCTAGGTCTTTGCGGTTCACGTCTGGATCGGCATTCTGAAAAAGCTGCTCAAGACCAAAATCCGGCGGTGAGCTTTCCCGACCTAACCGTTCAGCAGAGTCTTGGTCGATTGCGACCATGGTCACTTCAACAATCGGTGGCAGTTGGTGCATACTGTTGAGCTCTTTTCTCTGCTCTCCCCTGCCCTTCGTATGAGAATCATATTGGTAGTTAGGTGCCAGGGCTTGGCCGATTCCATCAGCAGTGCGGGCGGCAGCAGCTCCTGTTTCCGCAAGTTTTGGCAAAAACGTTAAAGCCACAATATTGCGTGCCACGATATGAGCATCTGGATGATTGGTCACTGCTGGAGGCCAGACTAAGCCGGGTTTTGGCATTGTCAGGGACTCCGAACGCTGTCTGAGTTCCATCAAACGAAACCCATAACCCTGCGCTATGGGCATAAAGTTAGGGCGCTCGGTATCTGCGTCATAGCTGATGTAGTAACCGACTAAATTGAGCAGGTGATTTAAACTGGTATTGGCCGTTACCCCAGTCTCACCCAACGGCGCATAAAAAAATAAAGCCTGTGAAGGACACTGCTTTTCAGGCAACCCTAGAATTTGACTGGCTTTACCGGCGACAAAACGGAGATCTGAATATCGCCCATAACGGCTGGGTTCAAAGGCAGCCACATTGCCAGCTTCTCGCCGGGCACCTTTGGCGTCATAATAGTCCAAGTAGGTGTTCAACGTAGCTTGTGAAAGATTGCGCGTGATCAGGTCAAATGCATCTCTGGCCTGCTGAAACTGACTGACTTTGCCCCGTGTATCACGCCAAATCTTAACGGTCCGATCTGTCATGGTAGAGAAGACCAGAACCAAAATCAAAACGATAACCATGCTGACCATGACTTCAATCAAGGTAAAGGCCCTTGTTTTGTCGGAGATTGGCAGTTTTGTTTTCATAGCATCTTAGCAACATGCCCAACAAATGAGGTGAATGGCAGATCGCATATGGGATCTATCGTACCTGCCGGAGGAGATGAGTTGGCATCCCCTTTCACGAGGGGAACCGGAACATTTTCCGTATTCAGAATGACCTGTACCATGACTGTGGCAAAGTTTCTTTGTGGGATGCCACTTCGTTCATCTGGCTTTTCGACAGTCGTTTGCACATGCATGATTGCATGAAAAACAGCCCCTTCAGCGGTTTTCATTTCCACACCTTCGTCATCAAAGTAGCGCCAAGGCTTGGTCTGAGGTTCTGCGACAAGCTCAGCATAGTCGGCCTGAGAGGCTTCCTTCAGCAAACGATCCCCAATCTGCGAGGTCACAGAGATATTCATCGATTGACGAAAATTGGATAGACCAGCTGGAAGCAGGGCAAAAAGGGTCGTTACTGCCACCACGCCAATGCCTACGGCTACCAGTACCTCGATTAGCGAAAAGCCAGCTGCACGAATGCTACGTCTAAGTGTTCGTTTCATGATCGTGTTTGATTAATTTGGACGGAGACTGCGGATGGTTCCGCGAGCAGCTTTAACCTGCACGGTCACGTAATTGGCTGGGGGAACCGTGGTCTCATGGCTTGCGTGCAGTGTGGCAAACCAAAGTTTTTGCGTATCCAAATCCGTGCTGCCATCTGGCATGAACCGCAGACTGTAGGCTACATACGCATTGCCGCTGCCAGGCACAGCCAGCTTTGGATCCTGCTGTTTCCAATTCTTTTTGACCCGGGAATCAGTAATCAGGCTTGAAAGCTGTTCACGATCACTCAGCACGACATTGTTGGGAAACTTGAAGATCTCTTTAAAAGGTCGTGCTCCCATGTTTTCATCGTCATAGAGAAAGGTTTGCATGGAGTGGATGTGTGACTTCGCTTCCATACTTTCAGGGTCACTAGTTTTATAGAATCTTACCTCAACCACTCGATCCTTGGCTATGGCTAGGTGACGAGCCGAACGCAATTGGTCCTGTAGCGCCTCGCCAGCTAGCGTTAAATTGTTCGAAGCCACCACGTGGTTGGCCATTTGGGTCGTCATCGAAATGATCAAGGCAAGAATCGCTACGACCACCATCATCTCGACCAAAGTAAAACCGGCTTTGGACCGATCTCCGCAGCTGCGAGCCTTCGCTGAAGCTGAATTGCGACTCTCAATCCACTCATTTCCAACAGAATTACCTAAAATAGAGTCTATTTTTGGGCAATTTCTTTTGCCGACTCCTACAGAACAGCGGTTGCGTTTCATGCATACTTTGTAAATACACCGTAAATTCCGTTCAAAAGATTTTCTGGCACTTAAGGCACTCAACCTGAGCAACGATGCCGCCTGAACCCAATAGGTCGTGGACTCCCCGTAGCCTGCTGCATTTTCAGACTCCAACCTCTGGCACAATTCTAGCCTACCTGCGTTTACAACCAGCCTGTCTGCTGCAAGCGACCCGTCAGGTCCATCTGACGCTCTAACTGTGCCGCGTAATGCTTGGCATTGGCGGCATTTGGTTTGCACCGAGTCGATTCGTCTAGCGTGACGAGTTTTGCGCAGAGCTGCTCATAGCTGATGGTTTCGCTATGTTCGTTCGCCTGAGCATAGGCGGCTTGGATCGCGCCACCTAGAGCGGCACCTTCACTGGTGCTGAGGGTGACGACTTCCGCGTTAAAGCAATCCGCAGCGATTTGTCTCCAGGTAGCACTTTTACTACCACCGCCCGTGAGACGAATCTCAGTCGGGTTCATACCGAGATCACGGAAGCGTTTCAAACCATAGGCAAGACCGAGCGTGGCACCTTCAAACGCTGCACGGGCAATGTTTGGTGCCGTCATGTTTGTGGGACGCAGGCCATGGAGAACGCCAGTGCCGTTCGGGAGGTTCGGCGTACGCTCTCCATTGAGATAAGGCAGGAACATCACACCGTCCGCACCCACGGGTGCAGACTTTACAGCGTCCTCAAGCTGCTGCAGATCCCAGCCATACATGTCCCGCACTTGTTCGGTGACAACGGTAACATTCATGGTGCAGACGAGCGGCAGCCATTGATCCGTGCTATCGCAGAAAGCAGCGACTTCGCCCTGGCCGTCCACCACGGGTGATCCAGCCACGCCGTAAAGCGTACCACTCGTGCCGAAGCTGGCGGTGATAACACCGGGCTTGATATTACCTGTTCCGATCGCGCCCATCATGTTATCTCCGCCACCGGCAGAGATGATGACATTATCACTGAGTCCCCAGGCCTGCGCCAACTCTGGGCGAAGACGGCCATGAACACTGAGGCTTGAGCCAAGCTCAGGTAACATGGAGCGAACACGTGGATCGATGTAGTCACACAATTCATAACACCACTGACGCGTGTTCACATTCAGGATGCCCATGCCTGAGGCATCTCCGTATTCCATGCGCTTGACGCCGCTGAGCCAAAAATTGATATAATCATGAGGCAATAAGATGGAGGTGATTTTGGCGAAATTCTCTGGCTCGTTCTGTTTGATCCAGAGCAGTTTAGGGATCGTGTAGCCAGGCAACATGGCATTTCCAGCCAAAGCGATGACTCCTGGCTGACCGCCAAACTCGTGCGCGATCTCGGCGCATTGTTCCTGCGTGGAGGTATCACACCAAAGTTTGGCTGGACGGACAGGTTTGTCGTCAGCGCCCAGCGCCACCAGTCCATGCTGCTGACCACTAACGCCGATGCCTGCAATCTTTGATTTATCCGCACCGAGCTTCTCTAGACATTGCTTCACACAGCTCTCTACAGCATCGATCCAATTCTGCGGATGCTGCTCCAAATGGCCCGCTGGCAGACCTTCGATCAAATCATAGGAGCTATGCCCAGAAGCTAGAATTTTACCGCTATCCAAGTCTAGTACGATGGCTTTGGTGCTTTGTGTGCCGCTGTCGATTCCGAGAAAATACATAGTGCTGGATGGGGTAAGAATGAGGAGGCGATCATGAACAGTCCCAAGAGCAAGGGCAAATGCATTGTTTTAAATCAGGTTTTCAATTCCTTGCAGAAAGCGTGACTTATTTGACCAGGACACGGAACCAAGGCAGATAGCGCCATGAATATTCTCATCACAGCCGGTCCGACCCGAGAAGCCCTAGATCCAGTCCGATACCTCACCAATCGTTCTTCGGGCAAAATGGGTTATGCGCTTGCTGAAGCTGCCCGCGATGCTGGTCATAAGGTGACTCTTATTTCAGGACCAGTAAATCTCTCTGCACCTGATGATATCGAACTCATCAGAATCGAGTCTGCGAAGGAAATGTTTCTCGCTGTTGAAAGCCAAATCTCAAAGGCCGCCGTAGCCATTTTTTCTGCTGCCGTGGCAGATTATCGGCCTGCAACCCAGGCCACTCAAAAGATCAAAAAGAGCTCAAATAGGCTGACTCTAGAATTAGAAAAAACGGAAGATATTCTGGGCTCCGCTCGGCAAGTGTTTGGATTTTCAGGCATCCTCGTGGGTTTCGCCGCAGAGACAGAAAACCTCATCGCCAATGCACGCGACAAGCTGACCCGTAAGGGCTGCGACCTAGTTATTGCCAATGATGTCTCCCAAATCGGCATTGGCTTCGACAGCTCTGAAAATGCTGTGACTCTGTGTTTTCCAGGAGAAAAATCGATGCCACTACCCAAGCAAAGCAAGACACTGCTGGCACGTGAACTCATTCAGCAGATTGAGCAATTGGCTACGAAACCCCGCGAAACGCACACATGAAGTGTATTTTAGCTTAAGAAAAAAATTCGACAACTTTACTTTGATCCATTTTTAATTTCAACATGGTCGGTTTTCTGCTTGTTTGATGATCAATGAGACGCAGGTCTCTTATAATTAAACCATATGCGAAACAAACTTCTCTCTTTACTCCTCCTAGCCAGCCCATTGTATCTGGCCAATTGTGCAGCCATCTGCTGCGGCACTAAACAAGGTATCCAGATTAATACGCAGCCTCCTGGAGCCACCGTAAAGATTAATGGCGTCGATTCAGGAGTGACTCCTACAAAAGCTCAACTAACGCGAAAGGAAACCCACCGCGTGGGCCTTACACTGGCCGGCTACAAGCCCAAAGAAGTTGTTCTTGAGCCTGGGTTCAATCCAGTCGTGCTGGGCAACATCTTGATCGGTGGTCTTGTCGGACTTGTGGTTGACGGATGCACCGGAGCTTGGTGCAAACTTAATCCAGGCAAAGTAGAGGCTGTGATGGAAAAGCAATAACCACAAGCTTCAGCTAAACTGGATCAGACCAGCGAATCTCACGACGAACGCCGACCACATGAAAGTGTGCGTCGGCGTTTTTTATATAGCCTTTGCTATCTAGAATCAGTCCTTCTGCTTCTAGCCTTTTTCGTTGTTCAAAGGCAATCTCAGTTGGCATGTTTGGACTGATGCGCGCCTCGGCCCCGACGACTCGATGCCAAGGTAAACTTGCCGACTGCTCATCAGTCAATCGACTGATCACGGTAGCCACGTGCCGTGCCACCACATTCATATGAATGGCGATGCTGCCATAGGTGGTGAATTTTCCTGAGGGAATGAGCGCAATGAGTCGGATGACTTCTGCGCGGATCCGAGTGAAAGCTTGAGTCTTCGACTTTGGCATGGGTTAAGCGCGGCTGTCTGCTTTATCCGGCAATTGAACGATGACGGTAGCTGAAAAGATAGCCGCGGCCCCAATCCAACCGATAGGCGACAGACTTTCCTTCATGAAAAGAAATGCCGCTAGTGCTGCAAAGAGTGACTCAGTCGAAAGGATGACAGAGGCTTCCGCAGGCTTTGTGGCCTTCATGGCTACAGAAAGCAGCGTAAAGGTCATCGCACTGGACAAAACGCCTACATAAAGAATCTCTGGTCCCGCGCGCATTATTGCCTCGACTTCGAATGGTTCACGCAGTGCCGCAAGGCTTGCTAAAACTGCGACAACGACAAATTGAGTTGCTGTGAACGAAGCCGCTAAATCGAAGCGTGCTGCCAGTCCGACGATGACCACATGCAGTGCCCATAAGATGGCAGAAAGCGCCACCAAGACATCTCCGTGTGCCAGTAGTGTCAAGGAACCGCCGCCAAGTAGCCAAGTGCCCACAAAGGAAAGCGATGCAGCAATCCAGACCCATCGTGCCGGGCGATGCCCCATCAGCAACCAGGAGAAAATTGGCGTCAAAACGACATACAAGGCTGTTAAAAACCCGGAGTTGGTGACAGACGCCGTCATCAGCCCCATTTGTTGCAACGCAGCTGCACCAAAGAAGGCCAATCCAGCATAGCCAGCTAAGCTTAGCATCGCTGGCATTTTGAATTTAGATCCCACTACCCGACATTCTCGCCAGACCAGAGGTGAAAGCGTTAAGCAAGCTAACCAGGAACGTAGGGCGATGAACAAAAACGGCCCTATGTGAGCCATCGCCCTCTTTTGACAAAGAAAGGCAACTCCCCAAATAGCTGCACAAGCCAGAAGAGTTAAATCAGCGCGAAATCGTGTCATGCCAAACTGTGGCGGCGATTCAGACATGTGCACAGGTCATTTCAACTTCAGGCCGATGAGGCTTTCGGTGTCTCGGGCAAAGAGCATGCCATCTGAATAGGCGGCGTGGGAGCGGTGGCCAGCACGCAGGATCTGCACATAGCTGATTTGATCAAACTTTTCGGCCGTGCCACGGACGAGCCAGAGTTCACCGCGCTCAGTAATGACCAGAAGCTTATCCCCCACAGCAATGAGCGTACCGCCAGGCACGGAGTCGGGATCCTCCCAGGCTACGATGCCGTCGGCTAGATTGATGCAGCGTAGTTTCATGCCACTTTCCTGGCGTCCATGAAATCCAAAAAGATGCTGACCGATCCTCACGGGTGTGGCGTAATGGCAGTCGAGTAGGTCCTCTTTCTTCCATAGCTCGCTGATTTTTCCACCTTTGATGCTGAATAGATGAGCTCCTACACCGTAGCCAGCCGAGACAAACCAGCGATCATCACCCACTGAGATCGGTGTGGCGGCATTGACAGAGGCATCCATGTCCGACCTTAACGGAATCGAAGTAGTGACTGCGCCGTCAAGATTGATAAGCCAAAGCTCATTTCTCATCCAGGCTAGGACGCCTTCATTCATGGCTACGGGAGACGCGCATCCAGCCTCATCTTCCACGGCTGTCCAAACAGGTTTGCCAGTGGATACATCGAGAGCGACCAGCCCAGCAGGCTTATCTCCCAGAGTGCCGCCAGCGGCGATGATGACCGTTTTTCCAACAACCAAGGGAGAAGGAGTCCGTCCAAAAAATCCCTGCTTGGATTCCAGAGCCGAGGCCGTGTCATAGTTCCAGAGCTCTTTGCCGGTCTCTAGATCCATGGCGGTGACGCGGCCCTCGGGACCAAAAGTGAAGACTTTGCCGTCGGAAATGGCGGGCACTGCGCGGGGGCCATTGTCAAAACCAAAGCTGTCGATGTAGTCGGTGATGTAGGTGCTGCGCCAGAGCACCTTCCCCGTCACTGGGTCCAGTGCCTCGGTGGTCATGTCACTGCTTTCACGATGAAAAATGATCACCTTACCCTGAGCCACAGCTGGGCCTGCGAAACCGGCGCCGACTGATTTTTTCCAAAGTGGTTTCAGATCAAGCGGCAGGCTTTCAGGTAGAGACGCTTCACTTGCAGCGGCTACGGCATTTCGTGCGGGGCCTAAAAATTGAGGCCAATCGGCAGCAAGCACAGCGTTGGTGAGGCAGAGATAAAGGGCAGTGAGACGCATGAGAAAAGGTAACGAACCAAAAGCGCTGCGCAATGCATCAGAGGCGAAGATATGATCTTGGGTTTTGCATTGTTTGTTTCTACATGGCAGACTCTTGGCTCATTGCATGCCTGCCTTCACCCGTCATCACCTCAACCTCTGGTTCCGCTGGTCGTTGTTTGTGCTTGGGATGGCAGTTTTCGTAACCTTTTATGTGGGGAAAGCCTTTAATTCGTCACGAAAAGGCAGCTGGACCGTGGAGGAGGAGCGTCATCTAAAACTCACAGAGCAGAGTTCGCTGGACCTACAGCCTGAGTTCACACGCAGCTTTTCTGAGCCGCTGAAACGCATGATGCCGCATCGCACAGATGGCTTGACTCAGCCGCTATGGCCCTGGGTAGCAGCGTGGATGCATGACGGTGCTGAGTTGCCTGTTTTTCAGAAGCGCACGCAATTGTTTCAGTTGGGGCTCACCCTGGGGTTCTTGATGGTGCTTGGGATCACCTGCGCCCGAAATTTCACCTTACCTGCTGCTTTACTGATCGTTTTAATCGCTGGATGGCATGGTTTTTTGCCAACTCTTTCCTGGTTTACAGGAGCTGCCCTCTTCCACGTCTTTTTTCTCCTTACATGGGTCGCCTGCCTGTATGCACTGCAAAGAAATTCCTTGTGGATTTATGGCCTCACGGGGGCGTTTGGCGCTCTGGCCTACCTTTCAGAGGATCGTATTTTGCCACTGCTGGTTATCTTTGTTTTGATCAGCACGATTCGAGCCGTGTGGGGTTGGTTAAAAACTCATTGGACGTCTCATGACGGCACTAGCCAATGGTTGTGGCGCAATCATTTGTTTGGCCTCATTCTGTTCGCCTCCTGCTTTGGCTTCATCGCTGGCTCTCGAATGGTCGAGGCGCGTGCGAAGTTTGGTTCGGGCTTTTTTAGCTATGTCGATCAGGTGCGCTGGTTGGAGGATGAGCCCTCGGCTCAGGCCTGGATTCGCAAGCACCCCAGTGCCGCCAGCTTAAAATCTCTGCCGCTGGAGGAACGGGCCAACTGGAGGATTTATGTGGGCACTCACACTCAGCATGAGGCCTTTGCTCGGCTCCAAACCGGTTTGCAGAAGCTCTGGCAAATCTTGGCTTACGATGGCGGTTGGCACATCATTGGACTGTTATTCGTTTTGATAGCGCTATTAGCCGTCACCTGGTGCGGCACGCCTCGTGCCTGTCATGCAGGTCAGAAACTGCATCCTGAGACGATGACGACGATTTTTTTCACAGTCACGGTTAGTTTGACCATCGTGGCCATTGCCGCCTGGGATAATGCGGTTTGGCCTAGTGATCATTTGAGGGCGCTGCTGGCTCCATTGGCCCTGAGTCTGGTCTGGGCTAGCGAAAGTGTGCTGCGGCGCGCTCGGCGGCGTTCTTCAGCCAGATTGATCACCTATGCTTATCTGACGGCACTGTGGTCCATGGTTTCCCTGGATTTCGCACTGCATGGGAAGGCCTTCTTGAATCCTTGACTGCCAGCTAGGATCGGGTGACTGATAGCCATTCCTTCATGGCCGCGAGCAAGCCCACGTTCATCCTCTGTTTCGACTTCGACGGCACACTCGTGCATCCAGATAGCGACCCCGTTTTTCATCCCTCACTGGGGAAGATGATTCAGCAGCTTCGTGCTCAGGGCGCCGCTTGGGTCATCAATACCGGCCGCACGCTCCCCCAGACAGTTCAGGGCATCGCCCAATACGGGATCTTCATGGAGCCAGACTACATCATCGCCCGTGAGTGTGACATTTACCGCCCAGGCCTTTTCAAAAAGTGGACTGACTTTGGCAACTGGAATCGACTCGCTCGGAAGGCCAATGAGCGCTTTATCAAAGACCATCAAAAATCCCTGAACGCCATCCGTGAGATGGTCGCAACCACAAACGCGAGCTTCCTGGAAGGCGACGAGGGAGAACTCGGCATCGTGGCCACCAGTGAGGAGGAGATGGACACCATCGCCACGTTTATCGAGACCCACAGCTCGCAATTCCCAGACATCGGTTATCAAAGAAACAGCATCTACCTGCGCTTTTCCCACAGCGGCTACAGCAAAGGCACCGCGCTAAGTGAGCTTGCCCGTCTTCTGGGCTTGGACGCCGCACGCTGCTTCGCTGCTGGAGACAATCACAATGACATCTCCATGCTCGACCCACGCCATGCGCGCATGATAGCCACACCAAGCAATGGTCTGCCGCCGATCAAAGAGCACGTCCTCAAATTTGGTGGCTTCATCGCCACAAAACCCGCCAGTGAAGGCATGATGGAGGCTCTCGGCCACTACTTTGGTGGCGGTCAAAAGTGATGCGGGCTTGCGTGCATTCTCAATTAGGCTAGCCTCGTCTCAATATGGATTCTCGCATTAAAGAGCGCTTAGAAGCTCACCTCATCGCCCAAGGCCTCCGCCGCACCAAGCAGCGGGATGTCATTGTCGAGGCGGCTTTTGCCACAGACGATCATTTCAATGCTGACGAGCTGCTGGAAAAGACTCGCAAGCTCGACCGAACCATTTCCCGCGCCACCATTTATCGCACGCTTCAGCTCTTGGTAGATTGCGACCTGCTTCGCGAGGTCGATCTCGGACGTGACCAGACCTTTTACGATCCGAACTTTCTGGATAAGCCTCAGCACAATCACCTCATCTGCCTCGACTGTGATCGTGTCGTCGAGTTTGAGGATGAAAACGCCGCACTGCTGCACGACTGCATCACCCGCCGCCTCGGCTTCCAACCGCAGATGAAGTCCATGCGCATTCAAGCCAAGTGTGATGAACTCTCCCGCACTGGCCAGTGCAAATGGAAAGCCCAGCGTGAGGCGGTAATGCTAGCGTAATCGCTTAGTTACAAAGCACCTCTTTAATTCCCGAACCCATCTCTTCCACGCCAAACTTCACGGGTAGGAATTGCTCTATGAGCGCCATGTTTGTACGGGTATGATCTGTGATGGACAGCGTGTGAAACACACCGCCACCCGCTAGGACCATTGGCAGCAGTAACTGATCCGCCAAATAAGCGCCCACGGGTGCCGTCGAGGCAAGGTATCCGCGCAGGCCCTTCGCTGCACCCGTGGCCACAGCTTCAGCAGATTTACCGAGCTGAGCGATGCCGGTGCTGATTTCGCAAACGTTCGCAAACCGCGCTCCAAGCAGGATGGCATTACCAGGGCCAGTGCTGTCGTTCGTGTAGCGGAGGTCGATGTGGTTTTCGGGCCATTCGAGGATCTTGGAGGCGGTCAAGATTTCACGTTTAGCGATCTCGCCAGGCAAATGCGCATGCAACACTCGGCCAAAAATCTCCACGGACTCGCCGCGTTCGATGAGCTTGAGCTTCTTCCACTTTTTGATCGGCGTGATGTGAGCCGCGAGCAACCCACCGCCAGCCTGCATGAAGCCGGGTCGCTCTAGGGTGACCGTGGCATCGACGCCCATGCTCCAGAGCACCGGCAAAAAACACTGCTCGATGAATTCGAACGGCGGAGCCATCGGGTTGTGTGTGCCGCCTTCGATGCGCAACGTGCTGGAAGCTTCCGCCTGCAGCAGCGCGGGCAAAAGCGTCTGCAACACGAGCGTCGTGCTGCCGCCGGAGCCGATGGCAAAGCGGTAGTCGCCCGCCGCGATCTTGCCGGGTGTGAAAACGAGTTCCGTGGAGCCCATTTCGGCTCCTTCGACCTCTGCGCCGCAGACTTCCGCCGCGGCTTTCACGCAGGTGAGGTGCTGACGCATCAGCCCGGGCTTCGGTCGCGTCCCACGGATGTTCGTCATGCGAAACGCCCGCCCCGTGACCAGCGCCAGCGACAACGACGACCGCAGCAATTGCCCGCCGCCGGATTCGCCGGAGATGGAGAGGATGGAAGTGTTGGTTTTGATCATTGCAAAAAGTAGAGATTAGGAGCCAAGGCTCTGATTGGAGTAATCCATTTCAAAACAGTATCCGAATCAGTTCCACGAATCCGAAAACGAAGATCAGGAAGCAAACTGCAAGAAGTATTAGGCAGCCATAACTCGCCAACATCGAACCAACCGACTCCTTGTTTGGTTCATCCTTTTCTTCGCATACCGCGATGGAACTGAATTCGATCAGATCATCTTTAGAGAAAGTATGTGTTCCATTTTTAATGGCATCATCGATCGCATTTCGAAGGATCACTAGTCCTGCGATATTTGCCATTAAAACGGCCTCATCTTCCGCATAGCGGACCCATGCTTGTGGTTGTTCAATTGTTTCTTTCATAGCGTTTTCCCTCAATCATCCGCCTCCGCCGCGTCTTTGATGACGAAACGGGCTTTCAGTTTGCAGACTTGCTGGGCGAGGCCGGCGGACTCGACGCTATGGAGGACTTCTTTGAAGTCTTTGTAGGCGTTGGGGGCTTCGTCGATGGGGTATTGGCGGGCGTTGTAGAGGATGTCGTGGGTTTCGAAGTCGGCGTTGACTTCCTGTTGGTTGAGATTGCGGGCGGCTGCTTTGCGGCCCATGCAGCGACCGGCACCGTGATTCACGCTGTAGCAGCTTTTCACGGCATCGGGCTTTGCAACCATGACCACGGAACCATCGCGCGGATTTCCGGGGAGAAGAATCGGGTGGCCGGTTTCGGCGAAGGGCGTGTCTTTGAGCGCGTGGTGACCGCCGGGGAAGGCACGCGTTGCCCCCTTGCGGTGAACCCACGCGAGTTGGTTATCGACGACTTCCTGACGGGCGATGTTGTGGCTGATGAAGTACACGAGCTGGCCGGTGGTCCCGGGCAGCACTTCCTGGAAGGCCTCCAGCACGAGCGCATTGATGAGCATGTGGTTCACGGTGGCGAAGTTCGCCCCGAGAGCCATGTCGTCGAGATACGCGTCCGCCTCGGGCGTTCCTAGCGGGGCATAGACGAGTTGTTTGTCTTCGGCAGGAAACGGCAGGCCCCAGGTGCGGAAGAAGCCTTCCAGCGACTTGAACTGGCGCTGCGCGAGGATGTTCCCGAACCCGCGCGATCCGCAGTGGCTCAGGAACGCGACGTGATTGTCCCGCAGACCGAAAACTTCGGCCGTGGAGCGCATCGCGGCGTCATCGGCGAGCTGCACGATCTCGCACTCACCGAAGTGGTTTCCACCACCGTAGGAGCCGAGCTGCATCATCTTGTTCTCAAAGCGCGCGAAGCCGTTGAAGGCACGCATTTTGTCGAGTCGCTCGTGAAGCGTGGAGACGTTTCCATCGTGGCCGAAGTGGGCGCTGTCTTCGCAACGCAGCGCCCACTCAGGCGGGATGCCGAGAGCTTCGCACACGCTGCGGCTCGCGCCTTCGGTGCACACCTGCACGCCGAGATCGGCGGACACACGACGGGACTTTTTCGCCTCGCGCTGACCTCGGCCTGGGCCCGTTGGTGTGCGGAGTAAAATGGCATCGATCAGGCGACGACGGACAGCTTTATCCACGATGGCATCGGCAGGGATGTTCATCTGGAGCAGCGACATGGAGCATTTGATGTCCACGCCGACTGGTCCTGGATAAATGTGCGTTGGCGAAACCATCACGCATCCAACTGGCGCTCCGTAACCGCTGTGCGCGTCGGGATTGAGCACGAGATCAGTCACGCCCGGCGCAGAGCGTGAATTAAGCGCCTGCTCGATGCAGGATGGGTCGAAGCCAGCACGGATCGCCTCCGTCCCGATGACGGTGATGGGTTTTCCCGCGTTGTTGCGAGCTGGGAGGATGGCTTCGGCTTCGCCGGTGATGTGGAAGGGGATGGAGGACATAGATGGTTGGAGGAATGGAGTTTTGGATTGGTGATTATGCGAGACTGAGTTCGCGGATGACGTGAGTGAGTTTTTGCTCGGTTTGGTGAATGAGTTCGGCATTGAGCTTGAATTGGCGGTTGGGAGCGCCTGCCGCGGTCCAGGCAAAATCACGCCACAGAGCTAGAATGGCCGGACCATCTGAATAGCCATTCAGCCGCTCCAAAAGAGCTGATCCATAGGCCGATAAAGATGCACAACGGCGCACTTCGGTGTCTTGCAATGCCTCGTGACCCAAAAGCTCATTGAAAGGCAGACCTTCTTCGAGTGCGAGCATTTCGATGCGACGCACTCGAAGCTTGGCCGCACGATGCTTGTCCACTTTCGTGAGCGACTTTGCTTTGAGGTGTTGGGGATTTGCCAAGCGGCGACACATCGGGCAGTAACACCCACACCCACTCACGTATCTTTCAGATGGTGCTTCAACGATATCGAATGAGGTCTCGAGGTATGAGGCGAAAAAGTTGGCAAACTCCTCCAAATCGCTCTGCTCAGGACGGCAATCGAATGGAAGATTGTGATAATGCCCCTCAATCCACGCTTTCGCAGCATGAGCAGCATCCGCCACATCGTGCGCCTTCGTCAGCGGAACGAATCCTTCCCGAATGGCCTTCGCAAGCCATTGGAGCAATTTGAATGAACGGCCTTGGATTTCGATGGCGCGGCTGAGTTCTTCGATTGGGAGCATTGTTTTGGATTGGCTGGGGTGTTTCCTGTGCCAACCACTATTGCTAGTGCCGTGCCAAAACTTGGCACGGAGGGGCCGGATGATGCTGGAGGCCTTGTAAATAAAGGAGGAGAAAATTTTTCGAGTATTTCCGAGGCCGTGTCATGATGTTCCGTAAATCCAGATTGTTTATCTCATAAGCTAGTGAAATATCCGAATTATGGATTCAGCTAAACCCATCATCACTTTCGGTTTCCTCGGCTCTACTTTGGACCGCGCTCAGGGCGCGGAAAGGTGGTCGAAATGGCGGCCGACGGTGGCGATGTGTCAGCAGGAGGATTTGCTCGTTTCGCGGCTGGAACTGCTCGTGGAGCCGAAGTTTGCGGATCTGGCGAAAAGCGTGGTCGCGGACATCGCGAAGGTTTCGCCGGAGACGGAGGTGGTGGTGCATGACTTCGCGCTGAAGGACCCGTGGGACTTTCAGGAGGTGTATGAGCGGCTCTACGACTTTGTGCGCGGCTATGACTTCCAGCCGGAGAAGGAGGATTACCTCATCCACCTGACCACCGGCACGCATGTGGCGCAGATTTGCTGGTTCCTGCTCAATGAAGCGAACTTCATCCCGGCGCGGTTGCTGCAAACCTCGCCCTCACGCGAGGGCGGACGCGATGCGAAGGCCTCGGGGCGCTACGAGATCATCGACATCGATCTCTCGAAGTATGACCGGCTCTCCACGGGCTTCGCGCAAGAGCAGGAGCGCACGTTGGATTTCCTGAAAAGCGGCATCGCCACCAAGAGCAAAGGCTTCAACAAGCTCATCGAGCAGATCGAACTCGTCGCCGTGAACTCCAGAGCGCCGATCCTCATCACGGGACCGACTGGCGCGGGCAAATCGATGCTCGCAGGCCGCATCTACGACCTGCGACGCTCGCGGGCGGGTTTGAGCGGTCGATTCGTCGAAGTGAACTGCGCCACGCTGCGCGGTGATCAGGCGATGTCGGCGCTGTTTGGCCACAAACGTGGCTCCTTCACCGGTGCGCAGTCGGACCGGCCGGGCCTGCTCAAAGAAGCCGATAAAGGCCTCATTTTCCTCGATGAGATCGGCGAACTAGGCCTCGACGAACAGGCGATGCTGCTGCGAGCACTGGAAGACAAAACCTTCCTGCCACTCGGCAGCGACAAGTCCGTGCAGAGCGACTTTCAGCTCATCGCCGGCACGAATCGCGATCTGCGGGCCCAAGTCGCTGCGGGCAAATTCCGCGATGATTTGCTCGCCCGCATCAATCTCTGGACCTTCACGCTGCCCAGCCTCGCCGAGCGGCGCGAAGACATCGCCGCGAATCTTGATTTCGAGCTGGAGCGCTATGCAAAGTCGCATCGCCGCCAGGTGCGCATGAACAAGGAAGCACGTGAGGCTTTCCTCAAATTCGCCAAAGGCTCGGATGCCAAATGGAGTGCGAATTTCCGTGATCTTAATGCGGCGGTGACGCGCATGGCCACACTCGCACCGAAAGGACGGGTCACGGTTGAGTGTGTGGAGGCGGAGATGCTTCGACTGAAGGAGGTCTGGCGTGTTGTCGGACAGGAAGTGCTTGGTGATCAGTGTTTAGCATTAAGTCCTGAGCGACGGTCAGCGATTGACCCGTTTGATCTGGCCCAGTTAGACTTTGTTTTGAAAGCATGTCGCGAGAGTAAGACGCTCTCGGATGCTGGCAGGAAGCTCTTTGCGGTTTCAAGATCAAAGCGCTCCAAGATGAATGATGCGGATCGCCTGAAGAAGTATCTGGCGCGGTTTCAGCTGAAATGGGAAGATGTGAAATGAAAGGTCTTGGCGGATTGCGTGGTGCTGTCTAATCTATCTGGATGAAACGTAATCGTATTGGCCGCACGGGCATCGTCGTCACAGACATCTGCATGGGAACCATGACCTTTGGTCTTCAGGCCGATGAGAAAACCTCCTTTGCAATCATGGACCGTGCGATTGAGGCGGGGATCGATTTTTTCGATACAGCGGAGATGTATCCAGTGCCACCGAGTGCGGAGTTGTTTGGGGTGACCGAAGAGATCGTTGGCAAATGGTTGAAAGGCCGGACACGGGGTGAAATCATCCTGGCTAGCAAGGTGACGGGTCCAGGACACGGCTGGTTCCGCCCGCCGATTCGTGGTGGTTTCACGGCGCTGGATCGACGCCAGATTTTTCAGGCTTGTGAGGACAGTCTTCGCCGTCTTCAAACGGATTACATTGACCTTTATCAGACGCATTGGCCGGATCATGGGATGGAGCAGGAAGAGACACTAGGCGCACTAACGGACCTCATCGATCAAGGGAAAATCCGAGCCTGGGGCAGTAGCAATGAGACCTGCTGGGGCGTGATGAAGAATCTCTGGGAAGCGGAAAAGCATGGGCTGGCGCGGATGGCCTCGGTGCAGAATAATTTCTCACTGATCAATCGCCGCTGTGAGAGTGAGCTGGCCCAAGTGTGTCGAAAGGAAGGCGTGAGTTTGTTGCCTTACTCGCCGCTAGGCGGTGGTGTGCTTTGCGGGAAATACAATCAGGGTGCTTTGCCGAAAGGTGCTCGTTTCACCGACTATATTCAAAATGGTGGCCCGCGCCAAAAGCGCATGGCAGCACGCTTTGTGAATGAGCGGAGTCTCGAAACAGCAGCGCGGCTGCAAGTCATCGCGGCAGATCTGGGCGTGAATGTGACGGCTCTGGCGCTGGCTTGGAGCAAGCAACATGACTTTGTGGCCTCGACAATTGTCGGCGCCACGACGGTGGCGCAGTTTGAAGAAAGCCTGCAAGCGGCTGATCTTGTGTTGAGTGCAGAGACCTTGGCGCGGATTGACGAGATCGACGAAGCGATTCCGACTCCGATGACGGAAGACGGACTGCGTCGGTTATAATTCTCAGTTCCCGCGACCTTCGATGACATTTTTACCGACCGATAAGATGTCGATCAGCCATTGGCGCATGGCTTTAAAACCGCGCATCAGAGCACTGTCGATGACCTCCTGGCAGCCGTAGCGAGTGGCGATGCTTTCTTCGACTCGGCGATAGCGTGGCAGCAGAATCAGAGTGCTGCGCGGAGCTGACTCGGCGGTCTCGCGATGCGAGACGCTGGGATGCAGGAGGCCTTTACAAACAACCATGCCACCTTCCGCGACGGGAACGCTCCTTTGTGGAAGCAGCAACCATGGACGATAGACAAAAGATACGCCTCCTTCAGAAGAGCTTTTGAGTTTGCCAAACGTGCGAACGGGCACGCCACGAAAACGACGGGCTAGGAAACCCTTCACACCAGTCTCACGCACATCTTCAGCCGTGGCACGTTTATTGAGCAGGAAATCTCGACCCATCAGTGTGCCAAAGACGGTCAGACGGAAGGACCAGCCTGCGGCCAAAGCACCGATCAATATGAAGACCAGCGACACAGCAGCGCCCAGATAAGGATTCAAGGCTGCGCTCAGCGTGATGATGGAGATCAGAGCCAGTTTTGATAACTTCAGGCCAGCGTCCACGATACCAAAAGGAGAGAGAGCGATGAGCACATTTAATGCATGTGAACTGAGCCAAACGACACAAAAGGCGGCAATACCGACCGGAATGGTGATCCAAGGATTATGCATGCTGTATTGAGCAAGGTCACCCAGAGGCATGAGAGCCAGTCCAGATCCGGCAAAACCAATGCAAGCCTGATCAGGCTGAATCTGCTGAAACTGAGAAACAGCTAGAGCTACGAGCGGCACAAACGCAGCACTGGCTACCAGAGCGCTAAGTTTGTCCTCGAAGAGCTCCAAGAAATCGAGCGGCTTCTTGACTAAAGCAGGGGCAGCAGCTCCCAGGAAGTCTTTGAGAAAGCAAAGGCTCAATAAAGATAGACCTGCGCCCCAGGCATAGGGATGACAATACCAAGGCAATTTAGAGCGCATTTTTTCTTCGGTATGAAAATATTTCCACGCGCCGATGGTGCTGACGCCCAAAAGCGGACTGACTGCGACGCCAGTGATTTCCGAAATTCCCTCCGCAAGACTAGTGCCAGGCAAAAGCAGGTCTTGACGCAGTTTTTCGGCCAAGGGGTTAGCGGCACCCTCCGCTAAAATCGGCGTCACAGAAGCGAATAAAACATTGAAAATGAGTATAATGAGGGTTTTTTTCATGATCATAAATGGAAGTCTCCCTGAATCACGAAGAGACTGCACTGAACTCTCCGAACTGGACAATGATACTGGTTTCCCACCTGCCACTTACATTTTTTACAGAAGAGTGTAGCTTTAAGCTCAGAGCAGACGAATGGTGGGTTAACACATTTTGGTTGAATTAGGGCAGCGAAGCGAGATATATTTAGATTCTCTATAATAATCACAGCTTAATCTGCCCTGCGCTGAACAATTGGAGCCCTTTTTTTAAAGCACGACTGACAAACAAATTAATTTATCCGAAACGGGAACAATTCTTGCGGATTTTCTCATTTGTAATAGAACACACCAAGAAACTCATATTCTTCTGATGAAGGTAAATAACACAATTGTCATTTCGGTCGGTCAAGCCGGCAACCAGATCGCGGCCTCATTCTGGAAAACAGTCTGTCAGGAGCATGGGATCGACCCGCTCTCTGGCTCCACAGTATCCGGTGCCGTTCCGCGTGGTAACTGGAGTTCCTTTTTCACGAAACTGGGAGAATCAGGTTCTGGAAGTTATGTGCCGCGTGCTGTCATGGTCGATCTAGAGCCAAGCGTCATTGAAAACGTGAAGGCCAATTCAGGCTCACTCTTTAATCCTGCCAATCTCATCTCCCGCAATGAAGGTGCTGGCGGTAACTTTGCAGTCGGTTACATGGGAGCGGGTCGTGAGGTTCTGCCAGAAGTCATGGGTCGCATTGATGGCGAGATCGACAAGTGTGACAACGTTGGTGGCATCATTATCATCCATGCCACAGGTGGTGGTTCCGGCTCTGGTTTGGGTGCACTCTTGATCGAGACGTTGAAGGAAAAGTATCCAGAATATCCAGTGCTTAGCTGTGCTGTGCTGCCATCGCCGCAAGTTTCTTCCGTGGTCACCGAGCCCTACAACACGGTCTTTGTTCTCAATACACTGCGCCGCTCTGCAGATGCTTGCCTGATCTTTGACAATGAGGCGCTCTTTGAATTAGCCCATCGCAAATGGAACATCGATAATCCGACGGTCGATGACTTGAATCTGCTCATCACGGAAGCTCTGGCTGGCATCACTGCTTCCATGCGCTTCAGCGGTTTCCTCACCGTGGAAATCAGCCTGCGTGAACTTCTCACCAATCTGGTGCCGCAGCCTTCCCTGCACTTCTTGATGTGCGCGTTTGCTCCGCTGACACCACCAGATCGCAGTAAGTTTGAAGAAATGGGCATTGAGGAGATGATCAAGTCCTTGTTCGACAATGGCTCAGTCTTTGCTGCTTGCTCGCCAATGGAAGGCCGCTTCCTCAGCACGGCAGTTCTTTATCGCGGTATCATGGATGACAAGCCGCTGGCTGATGCAGCGCTGGCTTCCATGCGTGAGAAGCTACCATTAACTTATTGGATTCCGACAGCCTTCAAAATTGGTTATGTCGAACAGTCCGGTATGTCCCACCGCAAGAGCATGGTACTGCTCGCCAACAATACAGAGATCGCTCGTGTGCTGGATAGGATCTGTCACAACTTTGACAAACTCTGGCAGCGCAAGGCTTTCGCCAACTGGTATCTGAATGAAGGAATGTCGGAGGAACAGATCATCAATCTACGCGCCTCTGCTCAAGAATTGATTCAGAGTTATCAAGTGGCTGAGGAAAGCGGAGCCAAGGCCCGCACTCAAGATGCCGGTTTGGCCGGTGCTGTGGCAAAGGCGGCAGCAGCACCTGTCAGCGCGGAAGAAGAGCGGTCCGCATCAGCCTCTGTCAGCTTGCGCGATCTCGTTGATCGCCGCTAAGTCTAGAGCCCATTTCAAGACACTAAATACAGACCAAGAACACCGGAGGATACACTGTGAGAGAGATTCTTAGCATTCACGTCGGCCAATGTGGCAACCAAATCGCAGACCGCTTCTGGCGTCTGATTTTGAGCGAGCACGGCCTCAATGAACAAGGCATGCCCAAAGAAGGCAGTAACGCCTCCACGAACACCAACATGGAGGTCTTCTTCAATAAGATCCGTGATGGGAAGTTTGTTCCCCGCGCCGTCTTGGTCGATCTTGAACCTGGCGTTATCGCCCGTATCGAAGGTGGAGACATGTCTCAGCTTTTCGATGAAAGCTGCATTGTCCGTAAAATCCCAGGTGCCGCTAATAACTGGGCCCGTGGCTACAATGTGGAAGGTGAGCGCGTGATCGATCAGATCATGAACGTCATCGACAGCGCTGTGGAAAAGACCAAGGGCTTGCAGGGTTTCCTGCTCACTCACTCCATCGGTGGCGGTTCAGGCTCAGGTCTGGGTTCATTGATTCTTGAGCGTCTCCGTCAGGCTTACCCAAAAAAGAAGATCTTTACCTTCTCAGTGGCTCCATCCCCGCTGGTTTCTGATTCTGCTGTAGAGCCTTATAATGCGATTCTGACACTTCAGCGTATCCTTGAAAATGCAGATGCCGCGGTGCTTCTGGATAACGAGGCTCTCTTCCGTATTGCCAAAGCCAAGCTGAATCGCAGCCCCAACTATATGGATCTCAATCACATCATCGCACTCATCATGAGCTCGGTGACGGCTTCCCTGCGTTTCCCTGGCAAGCTGAATACAGATTTGAATGAGTTTGTCACCAATCTGGTGCCATTCCCAGGCAATCACTTCTTTACTGCGAGCTTTGCGCCGATGCGCGCTCTGGGTCAGGAAGGTCAGGTCCGCACCACTTTCCCAGACTTGGCTCGTGAGACCTTTGCTCAGGATAACTTCACGGCTGCTATCGATTGGCAGCAGGGTGTCTATCTGGCTGCAAGTGCCTTGTTCCGTGGTGATGTGAAGCAGAAGGAAATTGATGAAAACATGGCGACCATTCGCCAATCGTTAAACTACGCCAGCTACATGCCGAAGAATGGTGGCCTGAAGATTGGTGCTGCCGAAACAGCCCCTGAGGGCTTTGCTTCCAGCGGTCTAGCCTTGGTGAATCACACGGGTATCGCCGCAGTTTTCGAGCGCTTGATTGCGCAGTTCGACATCATGTTTGACAACCATGCTTATACCCATTGGTATGAGGCCGCTGGAGTCTCCCGTGACATGATGGCTCAAGCACGCAACAGCATTGCCAATCTTGCCCAATCGTATCGAGACGCCAGCTAAAGGCGCTCTCCTCGCCTGACCCAACCCAGTTGTGGATGCCAACCTAGAACGCCAAATTTCATCCGCCTCGCGTAGTGTCGAGGAGGCGAGGAGACTTGCGTACCATGATGCATCCCGGCTTGGGGCGTTAGTCGAACAGATCAGTGTTTTAGCTGATTTACGTCAAAAAGATGGAGATTTCCGCAAAGCGGAGTCTCTCTACCGTGAATCCCTGTACCGTGCGGAAGAGCTAAAAAAGCCGGATCCTGATCTGATTTGTGGGATCCTATCATTGATTGCTCATTTGTATGATCGCTGGGGTCGGATGGATCAGGCGGCAGAGTATTATCAGAAAGCTTTGAAAATCGCAGACCAAGGCAACTTTCAAAACAGTGATAAAGTGGCCACGATCAAAAATAATCTGGCCATGATCTTCAAGCAGCTAAGGGACTTTAAAAAGGCCGAGCAATATTATGAAGAAGCACTGGCTAGCTTCCAACTCAGTGATGGAGAGCAAAGTGCACGGGTGGCTAGCGTTCTCAATAACCTTGGGGTCCTTCATTACACGAATATGGATGTGGAGCGTGCTCAGCAGACGCATGAACGCGCCTTGGGCATTCGTCAAAACCTGTCTGATGATCAGATGGACCCTTCTGATTTATCACAGACCTACATCAATCTCGGTGCCGTTTATAAAGCAACGGGAGACTTTCAAAAAGCTGAGGCCTGCGTCGAGCGGGCTAAGAAACTGCGTGCTGGCGTCAATGGTTATCACCCAGCGCCGCGTCGTGCCGCTTCTCTTTTAATCGACAAGACTTTATGACGAATGAAGACTTACTGACTCTGAAGGTTTTACTGAGTCGGCGCCTTGAACTGATTGCTGATCACAGGTTTCGCGACATGGACCGCAGCGGTCATCTCGCCGCACTTCAGCAGGTATCCGAGCTGATTCAAGATGAGCACTTACGCTTAAAGCCCTCATTACCGCCGCGCTTGAACCATTTTCTGCAGCAGGCCAGTTTTTCAAAGGCGCTGGATTACCTGTCTGAAAATCAGCCGAGTAGCTACGGAAGCGAGGATTGACAAAAGAAATTCACAGGTGAATTTTCACAAGTGAACCGCATAGACATCCCCAGGAAGTCAATCTATCGACTTTCAATTTATCAGCGTTGCCTGAGCCGACTGCGTGAAAATGACGTCGATACCGTTTCTTCGGAGGCCTTAGCCAAGGCTGCTGGTGTCAAATCTACGCAGCTACGAAAAGACCTGACATACTTTGGACAATTCGGCACTCGCGGTCTTGGCTACAATGTGGATGCCCTAGCGAAAACGATCTCAGAAGTGTTGGGCCAGAACCATCTGCAGCCAGTCATTCTGATTGGGGTCGGAAATTTGGGCTCCGCTCTTTTGCGCTACGGAGGTTTCCGCAAAGAAGGTTTCGACGTGGTCGCCGCTTTTGACATCGCCCCAAAACCGCAAACGGGGTTAGCCATTCCCATTTTAGCGATGGCGACAATGCCTGAATTCATTTTAGAAAACCAAGTTAAAATGGCCATCCTCACCGTGCCCGCCAATAGTGCGCAAGGCGTCACCAATCAGATCGTCAATGCTGGCATTCAGGCCATTCTAAATTTCTCACCCTGCGTACTCGACGTTCCTGATCAGGTGGTTGTAAACAGTGTGGATCTTGCCGTCGAACTGGAAAATCTCAGCTACTTCATCCGTTAAAGCCGTGACTTGGATCGAATGTGATATTGACCAGCTAGAGGCGATCCGTGCCATCTTCAATGAGGCAATCGAAACATCGACGGCGCTTTACGATTATCAGCCGCGCAGTCAGAAGACCATGCAGGCCTGGTGGGCCGCGAAAAAAGCTGGAGGCTATCCGGTAATCGGTGTTCTAGGTGACACTGGTGATCTCATGGGCTTCGCCAGCTATGGACCCTTCCGCGCCTTTCCTGCCTACAAATACACTGTCGAGCATTCTGTTTACGTGGATAGACATTACCGTGGCCGCGGACTAGGTCGGCAACTTCTGGAGCGCGCCATTTTAAGCGCAGAATCACAAGGCTACCATGCCATGATCGGCGTGATCGATGCTGAGAATCAGGCCAGCATTGCACTGCATGAAAATCTGGGCTTTCAGCGCTGTGGTGAAATGCGTGAGGTCGGCTTCAAGTTTGGCCGCTGGCTAAATCTGGTGATTTACCAGAAGCTCCTGAATGGCCCAGTAGCCCCCGTGGATGGCTAATCCTCACTCCGCTATCCAGCGCATACCATCCACCACGACATAGCCATCAGTGCCTGCATTCGAGACGGAGACTGCAGCTTCATTGCCGAACTCATAGGCTCCCAAATCGATCCAAAAGAGGCCCTCTGCCGCCTTCGGTTCCTTGAGGTTCACCTTCAGGTTCGTCACGCCTTCTTTGTGATGAATTTCGAATGGGGCATTCGTGGCGCGATTCCCGCTGGGGGCGGCTGCCAGCATGACGCGGTATTTGCCTGCTTTGGGTAGCTTTGTCTCAAAGCGTGCACGGCACTGGCCATCCTTAGCATTGCCATCGTGGATGTAGTCGTCACTCAGAAAGGACTTGGCAGCGCTGCTGTGAACCCAATGTCCGGTGAGCTTAGCTGCGGTATCGTCGAGAATGATGCCCTGGAGTTTTTTGGGATCAAAACTGCGCGTGTCTTTTGGGCCGACATATTGCAAAATTTGGCCATCTTTTTGAAGACGCTCACGCAATTGTTGATAGGGCACCTTTTGCACAGGCAGATTGCCATCAATGGCCATGGCAGCAGCGGTAGCGGCACTTTGACCGAGGATCATGAATACTGGCTCCATGCGGATACTACCGTAGGCGATGTGGGTCGCTGACATGGCGACTGGAACCAAGAGATTGGAGCCTTGGCCTGCCTTGGGGACCAACGATCCATAGGCGATTTCATAAGGGCCATTCGTGCTCACGCCGATATCGCCTTCATTCTGCACGTTCCCCTCTGGCGTGATGTAGCGCTGCACATTGTGGCTGTCGATCGTGTAGCTGCCCATGCCCACAGAATCCGGAGTTGGTTTCTTTTTCCGCAGCTCGTTTTCCGTCATGACATAGGCCCCGATCATGCGGCGTGCTTCACGGATGTAGAGTTGATGGCTCCAGTTGCCATTGTCGGTGAATTCATCTTTTGGCAGCCCCCAGGTTTGCAGTTCTTCCTGCACTTTTATGGGCACACGCGGATCATTGGCGACAAACCAAAGAAGGCCCTGCTGATAAAGACGATGCTCGGCAATGATCTCGCGTCTGCGTTCATAGCTGGCTTCTGGGTAATCGTAATTGTAGCCGATGTTATCAAAGCTGAAGGGGCCATGATTGTTCGTGTCCGTTTTAAAGTTCGGTATCGGATCAAACTTCTCAAAAAACTCAGGCCAGTCTGCATTTAGAACGCGGAGTAACAGTTCGTATTGGCTGGCGTCATAACCTTCAGGCTTTGGAAAAGGGATACGGTTGCTAGGATCAGTCGTGTAGCATGAGCGGAAGCAGTAAGCCTGCACTCGCTTATCGCCTGCGCCAAATTCCCCGACCGGCTCAATGCTGATGCGCGGCAAAACGCCACTTTTCGGATCGCCAGGGATCTTGTAGGCGCTGATGGGTTGTTTCACCGCGCTAAAGTGGTGACCGTGATGCAGGACACCCACTTGGATGCCATTGTGTTCTTCGCCATAAACGCTGTTGGCTTCACGCCCGACATGGTAATCCACTCCGGCCGCGGCCATGAGGTCCCCCTCATAGGTGGCATCAATGAACATTTTCCCAGCATAGGTCTTACCACTGAGAGTGGTGATCGAGGTGATTTTATCGCCTTCTTTGGTCACGCCCTTGGCGCGGTCCAGCCACTCATCACGCACGACTTCAATGCCAAATTCCTTCACATAATCTTCAAACACCTGTTCGGCTGCATGAGGCTCAAAGATCCACATCGTGCGATTTTCACCATCCATGGCCGGCGTGCCTTGGCCTTTATTTCCATACTCAGACTGCTTTTGCTGCACCCAGGACGTGGGCTTCTGGTAATGCAGATAAATGCGATGATAAAAATCCCGCGCCAGTCCGCCAATCACAGCCTTGTTACCCGTGTCCGTGAATCCCAGCCCGCCGCTGCTCAGACCACCCAGATGTTTATCGGGTGAAACGACGATCACACTTTTCCCCATCTGCTTCGCCTGAACGGCAGAGGTGATCGCTGCACAGGTGCCGCCATAAATGACGATGTCATGGTCGGCTGCTTGTGTTGTCAGCGTGAGTGCTATGGAAGCAAGAAAGGTGCGCGAAATCATGGAGAGCTAGAACGTAGAGCGAAAGCTTGGACTCTCATACTCTTTTGGCTTTTCATTCCGTAATTCCAATTCATCAGCACTTGTGAGCTGGCGTGAATGATGCCATTATCTGTTCATGCCTATCGCCTTTTATCACATCGCCCACATCATCGGACTGATCTTTGTTTTCGTCGGTTTCGGTGCACTACTTTCCTCTGAGACCTCTCGCAGCGCCATGAAGTGGCATGGCATTGGCTTAGTAATCAGCTTGATTTCGGGCTTCGGTCTCCTGGCTAAATTGCAGATTTTTGCCACGATGCCGACTTGGGTTTGGATCAAGATTGCTCTTTGGCTCGTCCTCGGCGGTCTGCCCGTGCTGGCTCGTCGTAAGGTGCTTTCCCCAACCGTGGTGATGCTTCTCGCCGTCACCGTTGCCGGATTCATGGGTTACCTTGGCTACCTGAAGCCTGCGCTGTAAAAAGATCTGCTCTTAGCTCTCTGACTTGGAGAGCTGGGCTACTTGCTTTTCAAGTTCCTTGATGCGTTTGAGGGCATCTGGAAGTTGCGCCATGGCGATCCATTGGCGCTTTGCCTGCTTGTCGGGCGCAGCTGGATACCCTAGAACTGTTTCACCGGCTGGGATGTCCCGCATGACGCCTGATTTAGCGCCAATCTTAGCCTGTGGACCGAGCTTCAAATGGCCGGCAATACCGGACTGTGAAGCGATCACCACATAGTCAGAAAGATGAGTGCTGCCGGCAAAGCCGACCTGGCCCATGATCAGGCAGTGGCGGCCCATGACGACGTTGTGGGCCACGTGCACGAGGTTATCAATCTTGGTGCCTTGGCCAATGATGGTGGCACCCAATGCGCCACGGTCGATGCTTGTATTGGAGCCGATCTCCACATCATCATGGATGATCACATTGCCCACTTGCGGCATTTTGCGATGCTGCCCTTGATCAAAGACATAGCCGTAACCGTCTGCGCCAATAGTGCTGCCAGAGTGAATGCTGACGCGGTTGCCGATCTGTGTGCGTGAGTAAAGCACCACGTTCGGGTGAAGGCGCACATCCTGGCCGATCTTGCAGCCACGACCGATGTGATTTCCGCCGATAAGAGCACTGCGCTCTCCAATAGTGACGTCTGCGCCGATGACACAATGCGGACCAATAGATGCGCTGGGATGGACAACTGCAGTCGGATCCACCACGGCGCTGGGATGAATACCAGATGGATATTCTTCCTCAGGAAAGAACAAGGGTAGCACCTTGGCCATGGCGACGCGGGGATCTTTGACCCGAATCAACGTCTTCATTGAAGACTCAAATCCCATGGGGACGAGAATGGCCGTTGCGGCGCTTTTCTCTGCCGCGTCAAGAAAAGAGGCCTTTTCAGCAAAGGTAAGATGCCCAGCCTGCGCTTGATCAGCAGGTGCTACGCCTGTGAGGATGGCGTTTCCGTCTCCGATGACTTCACCGCCGAGTTTCTCTGCTAAACTGAATACCGTAAACATAATGTCTCAGAGAAGCTTCCGAAAACCCAATGGCAAGGGCTTAATTCAGGCCAACCATGCTTTGCTTCTCCACATCCCAGACTTTCAGGCGGAGGCAACGGATGACATCCAGAGGCTTCAGCGTCGTGATTTTAGGGTTCTTTAACTCAGGAAGAGCTTCAAGCACCTCAGGAAGGCGATAAAAGGGAATACGTGAGTTTAAATGATGGATGTGGTGGTAGCCGATGTTGGCGGTGAACCAAGCCATGATTTTGCTGGTCTTCATGTAGCTAGAAGATTCCAGAGCCGCGCGTTCATAGGTCCAACCAGCTTTATCGTAAAAGGAGACACCAGGGAAATTATGCTGGGCATAAAAAAGGTAAGAGCCCAAGCCAAAAGTGATGAGATGCGGAATGGTCTGCGTCAGCAGCAGGCCAACCCAACCCATGTAGTAAACCAGAGCCACAGAAATGGCGAAGTGGACAATGAGTGAAACAAGGCAATCAAAATGCTCTTTGGGTTTCCGAATGAATGGCAGCAAGCACATGCCCTGAAGAAAGACGAAGACATAACCAAGAGCAATGGTGGCGGGGTGACGGGTGAAGAGATAAAGGAAGCGTGCTGACTTACTAGCTTTCTGGTAATGCTCCTTGGTCATGATCGGAAAGGAGCCGATGTGAGACCCTTTGATCTTTGAGTTATGATTGTGGTGATGATTGTGTGAGCTGCGCCAGACGCTGCTTGGACTCAGGGCATAGATACCAAAGACGCGCATCATGTATTCAGCCAGCTTTGAGCGCGGCAGGATCGCGTGGTGCTGCTGATCATGATAGATCACAAATAAACGCAGAGCCAAGAGTCCCGAAAGAATACTACAAGCAACGCGGCCTATGAGATGAAAATTCCAGATCGTGCCAGCCATCGCAGCGAGCAGGAGGAAAGTAGTCGATAAAAAACACCACCAACTTTTTGCCGTGCTGTCAGTAGTAAATGGTTTGGTAGCCAAAATCAGCTCAGGGCCAGTTCTGGCGCGGTCACTAGTGAGGTTGGTTTTGGTTGGTTCAAGGACACAAGTCATGTGCAGACATCCAGCCCTATGTTCAACTTGATAGCAAGCGCAGAATGCAGGTGATTCTTGTTGATTTTTTGGAGGTCAACAGACTGTCACTTGTGTGGCAACTGGTTCTGCCTCATAAGCGTAACCGGCATGTCAGCACCCATTCCCGTCATTCTTAATCCCGCTGCAAAGAGCACACAGGCGGCTGCCCGCGAAAAGGTCATTCGCGCTCTTTCTCCAGCCCCCGAACTCATTCTCACATCGGCTCCCGGTGAGGCTACTGAGATCGCTGCGAAGCTAGCAAAAGAAGGCCATCCGTTGGTTGTCGCAGCTGGTGGAGACGGCACTATGAATGAGGTTTTGCAGGGCATTTGTCAGGTGAATGCCAATCGATCAGCTGGAGAAAAGCATACAGCACTGGGCGTACTGCCAGTGGGCACGATGAATGTTTTTTCTCTCGAAATGGGGCTGCCAGCCTCAGACATCGCCAACTGCTGGCAGAAGATCTCTAGCGGAAGATTAAAGGAGATCGATCTTTGGCTGGCCAATCAGCAATATTTTGTGCAGCTGGCGGGTGTGGGTTTTGATGCCGAAGTCATTCAGGAGACGCCTTGGGAACGAAAAAAGAAATTTGGACCTCTCAGCTACGTGATGTCTGCCGTTCAAGTGCTGATGAGAACGCCGCCTGCAGTTCGTTTGCAGATTGCCGGCCGTCCAGACATGCATGGCTCAGTTGTGCTGATCGGTGCGGGCAAACATTACGGTGGTCCCGTGCCCGTGTTTCCAAAGTCGAACAATCAGGACGGCCTGCTGGATGTGATCATTTTCAAGGGACTCGGCGGCTGGGAATTTGCTCAAATGGTCCGCGCCATTTTGGAGCGTGGCTATGACTCAGCTCTGGACATCGATTACCTGCAGGTTCGTGATTTCACTGTCATTGCTGCCCCAGACGCACCCTTTGAAGTGGATGGTGAGTTAGCCACAGGAGTTACTCCCGTGCACTTTCGCGCCGCTGACTTTAAAATTCAGATTGCTGTCTGACCGCCCGACTGACTTTTGCTCGAAGAGTCAGTTGACTTAATCAAGCGCGGCGGCGTGGGCCGGAACTGCGTTTGCTGGCAGGGCGTTTGCCTTCACCGCGTGGAGCACTGCTGCGGGGTCCAGAGCGGGACGGGGCTGCATCACGTGATGAGGAACGAGATTTTTCAAAGCTACGACCACGGCTAGGTGGGCGTCCACCCTCATCACCACGGTCCTCGCGGACTGGGCGCGTGCGGCCTTCTGGGCGGCCACGCCCTGCTGGTCCTTTGGATTCTCCAGAGCGATCGCGTGTAAAAGTGATGCCTGCACGAGCTGGACGATCCGTCGTTGTGGGACGCTCCTTGCCTTTGCCAAAGGGGCGACCATCACGGGGTGCTCTGCCTTTGCTGGTTCTTTCCTTGCGTCCACTTGAGCGGCCTCGAACTTCTGGACGGACTTCAGGTTCTGGCACGTCTTCACGAGATGTGCGGAACTTGCCTGTCGGACGTTTTTTACCAAAACTACGCTCTGGACGTTCAACGGGCTTCGCCGGGCGGATCACCTCGTCATCCTCGCCGGAGTCAGCACCGGCCACTTTCGGTTTGTCCAAACGTGGAGGACGACCAGTCGTTCCTTCCTTGGAGAAAAAGCGTTCGACTTCCGTGGAGGAGAGCTGCTTCCAGCCGCCGCGTTGCAACCCTTTGAGCTCCAACCAGCCAATGCGGACACGGACCAGACGCACGACTTCAAAGCCGAGCTGATAAAACATGAGACGGATCTGACGCTTGAGGCCCTGCTTCAGGACGACATGGCAGCGGTATTCACTATCCATCCAGGCGCGCTCAGATTTGGCGTAACCTTCTTCAGTCAGCATGCCTTTCACCAGTCGGGCCATGACAGCCTGATCCAGCGGCTTATCGACGATCACTTCGTATTCTTTTTCAGCGCCCTTGCTGGGGTGAATCAGATGGTGAGATAGATCTCCACGATTGGTCAGGAGTAGCAGGCCTTCACTATCCTTATCCAGACGGCCCACGTGATGCAGAGTTTGCAGTGGTTTGGGGAGCAGCGCATAGATCGTCATGCGATCTTTTTCGTCGCTACGGCTACAGATGTAGCCACGTGGCTTATTTAAAGCAATCACGATGCCTGTTTCAGGCCTGGCAGGCTTACCATCGACAGTAACCTGATCTTCATCACCGACATTGGTGGCTAGATCCTTGATGAGCTTGCCATTGATGGCCACACGGCCCTCAAGAACGAGGAGCTCACTGCTACGGCGTGAACCCAGGCCACATTGGCTAAGAAATCGGTTGAGTCGCACGGTCGGGGTTGAGCAGGATGGAGCCTGCTCAGTTTTTCAGGTTACTCGGGCTTAGTCTTTGGCAGATTAGTCGGCAGGCGACCCTCTTTCCAGAGACCACGGGACTTGAGAAGCTTCACGCGTTCGCCACGCTTGAGGACGCTACGCTTGGTGCCGACTGAACCGCCGGAAGATTTGAGGCTGCGATGTTGTGACATAACTGAGTAAGGACTGAATTGCTAAAAATGGGGGGCGGAGACTAGCCGCAGCCCTCAGAAGCGCAACAAGTTTATTGGTTCTTAACGGCAGCAGACTCAAAGAAGCAGCTTATTTCGCCGCAAAGCCTCCTTTTTTCCAGATCTCTTCTTATAGAAATACACGAAACTCTTGCACTTGGGGCTTCGTTAGGCTTTGGACAGAGACCGCATGTGGGAGTTCCTATCAGATCATTGGCGCGATGGCGTGGAAATCATTATCCTCGCTGCGCTAGCCTATCATGGATATTTGTTCTTTAGGGCCACTCGCGGTGCGCGCATTTTGACAGGATTGCTGGTGCTGCTACTTAGCTTGGCCCTGATATCCCAGCTTTTAGAGCTTGAGGTGATTAACTGGCTGCTGCAGCGCATCTCCGTTTTCCTGGCAGTGGCCCTGGTGGTTCTGTTCCAGCCAGAACTCCGCCGCGTGCTGGCAGAACTAGGCAGCCACCGAGTGTTTTCATTCAATCGCCCCGACCCAGAGTCTCTGGATGTGCTGATGGAAGCGATGCAGCAGCTCTCGGCCCGCCGCTGTGGTGCGTTGTTTGCTTTGAAGCGCGGGATTGATCTCCGGCAGTATGTGGAAACGGGTGTCGAGGTGGACGCGGCCATCAGTACCGAGTTAATCACGACGATTTTTCATCCTAAAACCACCCTGCATGACGGCGGCGTGATCATGGATCAAGGGCGCATCATGGCGGCTGGCTGTGTCTTCCCCGTGAGTCAAAAAGAAGTACGAGATCGCGCCATCGGGCTACGCCACCGCGCCGGCATGGGCGTCACAGAGGAGACAGACGCCATCGCTCTCATTGTGAGTGAAGAAAGTGGGGCCTTATCCATCGCCTTCCGAGGAAAGTTAGAGCATGATCTTGAACCTGAAGAGTTACGCAACCGTCTGAACGAGTTGCTGACTTTTGGCACGCCTAAAAAAGAAACCAACCAGGAGGACACGACTCGTGAACTGGGGACAACTTAAAAACATCTTTTTCCGCAATTGGAAAGAAAAGCTGCTGGCGGTGGTGTTGGCATTTCTCTTTTGGTACATGATCAAGGCCCAGGCCGTCAGATCAGCGATGCCTTATGGCTATGGTCCAGATCGGGTGCCAAAGGCCACGCGGCTTTGAGTCAGGGATTTCAGTTGCTCATAGAGTGCGCTGACTTGTGGCATGACCAGCTGAGCCTCTGCGGCCTGACGGATGGGTTCTCCCCAAATGGGCTGCAGCTCGACTTCGCGGCCTTCCTGGTAGTCGATGAGCGACGAGGGGCGATACTGAGCCATCGTTCGGGTGCGTTCGATCATGTCATCGATCAGTTCAAAAGGCACACTGTGACCTAAGGCTTGCGCGGTAGAAATGATCTCGCGCATGAGACCGCGGACACGTTGTTCGATTCTGGCATTGGCCAAGATGGCGGCGGTGTCGATGCCGCCTTCCACGATGGAGAGGCCATTGAAGGGGATGTTCCAGACGAGCTTTTTCCAGCGTGCTGCGGCCAGGCTGGGCTCGATGACACAATCGACGCCTGCTTGCATCAGTACATTAGCAATAGCGTGCGTTCGCGGTCCAGGCGCTCCGCGATGCTCGCCGAGATTGATGCGGCCCTGGGCCATGTGATGGATGACGCCTGCTGCTAGGCGATTGATACAAACAAAGCAAAGTCCACCAAGCACGCGCTGAGCACCAAAGTGATGAGCAAGAAACTCTTCATTCCCCAGACCATTTTGCAGTGTCAGCAGCAAGGTGCCCTCATGCAGAAGTGGCGGGATGAGTTCGAGTAGCGCCTCATTGGAGGTGGCCTTCAGGGCGATGATCACCAAATCACAGGGGCCGATATCGGAGGCGCCCCTATAGGCATTCACTCGGAGATTCGCATCGCCCAGGGGACTGGTGATATGCAGACCGTCACGCATGACCGTCTCATAATCTGAGCGCATCAAAAAATGCACGTCTTGCCCGGACTGGGCCAGTCTACCGCCATAATAACAACCGACGGCACCCGCGCCGACAATGGCGATCTTGCCGACGGTATCCATTTAAGCGAGGAGTGGCCCGACTATTGGCTGTTTGAGGGCCTCGACCACGGCAGAAACCAAGGCATCAGCCGAGATGAGACTTTGCTCACGACTCACGAGATTCTTGATCTGCACTTCAGGATATTCGGCTCCGAAGACAATGGCAAAACGCGCTTTTTGGTTTTCAGCGGCTTGGAATTGCTTACCGACTTTTTGCGGTGCCATGCTGTAGTCCAGGCGCACACCAGCCGCGCGCAAAGCCTGCACCGCAGCCAGTGCATATGGACGCTGGGCTTCATCGGCAACGACGACGTAGGCCTCCACGCCTTGCTGGGCATTGAGATATTCAGTGATGGCAAATTGCGCACTTGGCGTCTTGGAAAGCAAGATACCGAGCACGACATCTCCCATGGCAAAGCCTGCTGCGGCCATATCTACATTGCCATCACTCATGAGGGCGCAGAGCTTATCATAGCGTCCGCCACCAGCCACAGCGCGCAGGCCGTGTTTCAGGTCAAAGACCTCAAATACCGTGCCTGTGTAGTAGGCCAGTCCACGTACGATGCTGGCATCGATACGGACATATTTCCACAATCCACGCGCGATAAGGTCGGCGCGCAAAGCGGCAAAGGCAGGATGATTCTCATCAGCCGCCGCCATAAAGGCACGCACGTTTTCCAGCGTCAGCCCAATGGCACTGAGCTTGGTGGCAGTTTCTTCAGGCTTGGCCCGCTCTATCTTATCGACGATCTGCAAAAAGGTCGCGGTGTGTTCTACGGGAACTTTTTGGTCCTCTAAATACTGCGTCCAGAGTTGGCGATTGCTGAGTCGGATGGCAAAGTCTTCGCCTAGGATGCCAAAGGCCAGCATGACGTCGATGGATAGGGCGATGAGCTCCGCATCGGTGCCAGAGCTAGCGTCTCCGAGGATGTCAGCATTGAACTGAATGAACTCGCGTGTGCGGCCTTCCTGCGGCTCTTCATAGCGGAAGCAGGAACCGATTTGGAACCACTTCATGGGCTTTTTGAAGTCGCGATGCCGCGTCGTGGCCATGCGGGCCAGTGAAGGCGTCACCTCGGGGCGGAGAGAGATTTCACGATCCGCTTTATCTTTGAAACAGAAGAGCTGGCTGGTGATTTCGTCGCCACTTTTTTTGCGGTAGAGATCGGTGGTCTCCACGACGGGAGCTTCGTATTCCACGAAGCCGTAGCGGCGCGCGATAGAGCGCCAAGTGTCGAAGATATAATTGCGCATCGCGCACTCCTCGGGGAAGAAGTCGCGAAAGCCTTTGACGGTACGGAGGGAGGCCATTAGAAGGACGACTCATGCCGCCCAGGCATCTGAATTCAACTGAAAACAGACATCCAATGGCAGCATCTGGCCCCATGCTCACTGATTTGCTGCTTCGAGACTTCCGCTGCTTTCAGGAATGCCGCGTTTCGCTGCATCCTGAAACCACGCTTCTCATTGGCCGAAATGCCCAGGGAAAAACGTCTTTGATGGAGGCAGCTTGTGTGCTTTTGCGCCTGCAATCCCCGCGCACCTCGAACCGGGCAGAGATGATCCGGCTAGGTGGCAGCACTTTCATGATCGAAGGCAGTCTGGGAGAAAAACGCCTGCGCTGTGCCCAATCGGCCACAGCGCGCCGATTGGCCCTGGATGGCCGCGTTTGCACGCGCTCAGCAGAGTATCTAGGGTCCAGCGGCCTCGTCGTGTGGATGGATCATCGGGACATGAATCTACTCCGTGGCGGTGGCGAGCACCGCCGGCGTTATCTGGACTTTGCGGCCAGTCAGATGTTTCCTGATTATTTAAAAGCCCTGCGCGGCTATGAGCGAGCCGTGCGCGGACGCAATCATGTGCTGAAGCGGGATGCCGTGATCCAATGGCGACAAGCAGATGCCTTTGCCAAAGTGATGGACGATTTTGCTGAAGTTTTGAAAGCTCGTCGTTTTGAGTTAATCACAGCCTTGCAGCCTGAGGTCGCACGCGTTCATGCCGATCTTAGCGCAGCTGCCGAGACCCTTGTTTTAGCCTATGCACCAGGTTTTGATCAGGGCCATTTGTCGGATGCGTTGTTCAGTCTGCGTGAGGAGGAAGCCCGCACCCGTGTCACCGGCGCAGGTCCTCACCGCGATGATCTAAGACTCACTCTCAATGGCCTGGATGCCATGACCTTTGCCTCAGAAGGCCAACAGCGCAGTGCCGCCCTATCACTCAAAATCGCCCAAGCCTGTGCGCTTGAATCGGCCTTTGGCAGACCACCGCTCCTACTGCTGGATGACGTTTTCGGAGAGCTAGATTCCATGCGCCGCCGTGCGCTGCTGCGCCTACTACCTGCAGGCAGCCAAAAAATCATCACCACGACAACGCTAGACTGGGCGCGTGATGAGCCACAAGCTGGCCTCATCTATGAGGTGGAAGCAGCATCTGTCTCCCTGCGCTCATTCCAATGAGCTCTCATTGAAAGCAAAGCAGGACAAAAATAGCCATTTGCGCCAAGGCACTACGAGCTAGCTCACAGGCGTTATGTGCTAGCACGTAGACCTTATGCGCTAGCACGCAAACCTCATGCGCTAGCACGCAAACCTCATGCGCTAGCACGCAAACCTCATGCGCTAGCTCGCAAACCTCATGCGCTAGCTCGCAAACCTCATGCGCTAGCACGCAAACCTCATGCGCTAGCTCGCAAACCTCATGCGCAAGCTCGCAAACCTCATGCGCTTGCTCGCAGACCTCATGCGCTAGCTCGCAGACCTCATGCGCTAGCTCGCAGACGTTAGGCGCTGACACGCAGACCTCATGCGCTTGCTCGCAGACGTTAAGCGCTGGCTCGCAGACCCTATGTTGATCAACACAAGCCCTGTGATTCTCAACAATTAGCCTTCACGTCTCAATAAAGCCCTCCAGTCTCATTATCCAAAACGCAGTCTCAGTAAGCAGCCCATGAGCGGTTTGAAAAGGCTTGTCGTCGAGCTGTTTTAGGGGCGGCTAGTGCGTTGGAATAGGCGCACACCTTTTTTAGCCGTCCATTTGTATCCTGCTCAACATTTCAGCTGCTTGGAATCCAACTGAGCTTCATCATTGGCGTCAAGAATTCAAAACCCCGTCGTAAAGCAACAGCGTTGCACAGTAAGCAACAATCCTGTTAATGTCTCAACTCTTAGCTCAAAAAATGATCCGACTTGCCGCAATCCTCTTTGCAATCTTGTCCCTCGCGGGTTGCATGGACAACGATTGCGCCAACGAACGGAGCACAGAAGTAGTATCGCCAGATGGAACAAAGAAAGTCGTTCTGTTTTCCCGCAATTGCGGAGCGACAACTGGCTTCAACACGCAAGGAACTGTCTTGGAACGGACTGAAGCTTTGCCGGATAGCGCGGGGAGTGCTTTCATCATCGACCAAGGCACCGCAAAGGTTACTTGGACCGATAACACCAAGATTCTTGTGAACCTAGAAAGCAACGCCAGAGTGCTCAAGAAAGAGCTTTCCGATCACGGGGTCACCATCGAATATCAAACCAAATGAAGCACCTAACGCATGTGGGATTGAATCCGGCATTACTGCTTCTAGCGGCATCACTGAGCGCAACCAACTAGTAGAGTCTGCGCGGCAGGATAACCCCAGCTTTCGCTTTAGGATTTTCTTATGCGTTTTGTGTTAGGCGCTTGAGGCTGAAGCACTCCGCAGCCTCGATTCGGTGCGGCATGACTTTGAAGGCCAAGGGTCTTCTGCATCATAGCGAGGGGTTGTCCGCGCAGCGGGCTACCCTGGTACGTACGCATGGCATACGTGGAAAACAGGAAGAACCCCAACGTGGGTTCCGCATCGGCTGGCGCTGGAAGAGTGGCCGATGGACTTTTCAGGGCGCTACACCACCCAGCATCTGCTGCGGCCACCGCCGATACGGAACCCACGTTGGGGTTCACGGAGGAACAACTCGCCGATCCGTCAGTACCAGGGTAGCCTCGCCAAGGCTCGGCAACCCTTCGCTACGATGCGCAAGCCCGTTGGGCTTGTAAGACGTCGAAACCTTGAGCCAAGATAAGTAGAGTAGCGGCATCTGATATGGCTCCTTTGTTTGCAAACGCAGAAGCCGATAAAGCCGAAGGTTGAGCTGATGACAGCAGGTGCTCAGTGATGGCTCACCGTTTTCCACCGGAGTTCAATGAGCCGCGCTTGCATGAACAAGCCCCCCAACCTTGAAGAGGCACCAAAGTCCATTCATGAGCATTCGTGCAATCCATGGTCAAAGCTTCAGAGGTGCTTAAACCGCTAATAGCAACCCAATGAACGCTAATCTAAAGATTCATAGAAATCCTGAAGCTGAGTGCGGGCGACAGAGAAGCACATCTTGTCTTTGGCCAAAGCTAGCGCTTGATCCATTTGAGCTTGTCTGAAAGCCATATCGGTCAGCAGTCGCCGGGTAAGATCCATGATCTCTCCAGTGCTGCGGCCGTGGCCACAGAGATCGGGGAAAACCAGTCGCTCAGCTGTGCCATTGCCGCCGACGCAGGGGATGCGGCAGAGCAAGGCATCACCTGCTACCTGACCGGGGACTGCACTGGTATCGAGCTGAAAGACGAGCTTGTGCGTAGCCATCAGCTTCAGATAATCCAAGGCAGGCAGTTGCTTGGCTACGATCTGCACATGCGGTGCCGTTTGACTGAACTGCTGATGCCAAGCATGGCTGAAATCGCGGGCTTTATTTAGCACTCGCATCATGCCTGAAAGATTGCTGGCGCGGCCACTGATGACAGTGAGGGGTTCATTCAACTCGGCTGTGAGAGGCGCAATCAAACTGAGTGCCAGCGCATGATTGCGTGAGGTCACGAAGAGCTGACGCGTGCCGACAAAAACGCCTTTCCTTTCTTGTGTCACAAGGCGGGAAAGATCCCACTCAGATTCTTCCACGGGATAGGGAGGCGGAATAAAAGCGGTGGGCAGTTGACGATTGGCCGACTGGTAGAGTGGTAGGGTATCGAAGGTGGTGGCCAGCGCACCATCGGCTTCGAGGCATAGTTGCCTGAAAGCAATCCAATGATCGAATGTTTGGAAATGACCACTGATTTGGGAAAGCCCTGTTTCCTTCAGGGTGATGACCACTGTGTGGCCGGCTTTTTTCAAGGCGCGCAAAGTGTGTAGCGCACGCTCCATTTTGCCTCCGATCAGTAGCAGCACATTCGATGGCTTTAAGCTGACACTTTGACTGCCTCCATACGTTCCGAACGTGCAGGCTGCATAGGCATGAAAGTTCACTGGCGGATGGCCTGCTGATTTCAAAGATCCTACGCCATCTGCAAAGGACTGCTGTTTATCCTTTCCTCCTGGCGAGATGACGGCCAGTTGGAACTTGGATTGAGAGAAAGTCATGAGGTGATTGGCTAATGAGTGAATCACGCCGACGCACCGCCAAAGACGGCCTGAGTCAAAGCTTCTTGAAGCGCCGAGAGGGCTTCTTTGTCGCGTATTTTCTGATCGTTTTGAGTCTGAATGTAGATCGAATCGATAGCGACACCTTTTTCGGTGTTGATCCGGGCATGAGTGACATTCAGATTCAACTTCCCAATCGCCATAAAAATGTCATAGAGCAAACCCAGTCGATCCACCACTTGCAGCTCAGCAATGGTTTGATCAAGCGAGAGATCGTTGTTTAAAAAGACGCGCTGAGGAATCTCGGTCATAACTTCATCATAGCCAGGAATGGCTTTGCGAGTGGAAGCGATGTCAGGAGTGAAGTCGAAGGTCTGCTTCAAAAAGGCGATTTTTACTGCCTGCTCCACTCGAAGGCGTGCGCTTTTATTGGTAACTGCTGCAAAGTTGGTATTGCAGACGCGGAACATATCCAACACGAGATGATCCCCACGCTGATAGAGATCTGCACTGAGAATATTAATACCCTGCGCGGCAAGCGATCCGGAGAGGCGTGCTAACAATAAATGCCGATCCCAACCTGTGACGGTGAGTTCGCTATAACCTTGCTCGACATGGTCTTCCCAAGTCATGACGGGCAGCAGGCCTGATTCAGCATCAGGCTGGGTGAGCTGAATGAAAAATTGCCGGAACTGGCGAATATGAGCGGCGATTTGTGCTGGCTCACGAAAGTTAAAATAACTCCGCGGCATGTGCTGGAAGTGGGCGCTGATTTCAAGTTCATAACCATTACCGAGAACCTTGGTGACGGCTGTGCGCACATCATCCAACGGAACCGCAGCCCGGCGCATAAAGTCAGCCGGCGTATCAAGGTATTCCAGGGTATTGTAATACAACTGTCTAATAGAGGCTTCTTTATAACCTGACCAGCTTGCCTCACTTGTACCTTTTGAATCAGCATAAGTCATGACCAGAAGGGTATCCAGATATTCCTTGGATTTAATGACTGCCGCAAACTCGCCAATGACCTTGGGATCTTCAAGGTTGGTCGTCGTGGCTGTGCGATACATCAGCAGGTGATTGTCCACGAGGAAAAGCAGCATCTTACGCCGTTCACCTTTGATTTGAAGTCGACGACAAACCGCATCTGCCATGACCGTGCTTTCTGCATCATGCGCCTTGGCATTGGCAGCGCGGCCCGCATCATGGAGAAGCAAAGCGAGATAAAGGATCGCAGGCTGATGCAATTCGTGAAAAAGCTTCTGATACAGTGCCACGGAAGAACTAGGTGGACCGCTAAGTTCGTCCAGCTTATCCAGAGTACGCAGCGTGTGCTCATCGGCTGTGTAGCGATGGAAAAACTCGTGCTGCACTAGGCAAGTTAACGCGCCAAATTCAGGCATGTAACGGCCCAAAAAACCGACACGATGCATTTGCCGCATAACACGGGCCACATCACCCTTTTGAGCCAGCAGACCCATAAATGTTTCACGAACACTCGTGTTGTAGCGGTAACTGACGTTGACGAGGCGGAAGCTTGATTGAATCAGGATAAATAACTCGGGGCTCAACCGCAAGTGACGCTGTTGAGTATGCAAAAAAGTGCGCATGAGCCGCGCTGGATCTTCTTTAAAAAGTTCATCATCTTCAGCGTAGAGGCGTTCGTTTTTTGAGATGAATCGGTCGAATTTATCCACGCGTTTTTGCGCCGTCTTTCTCCGCACCATGAAACTAAGAAGGCCTTTTCGGGTGCTTTCATCATCTAAAGATTGAAGGTGAAAGCGGTCCATGACCTCGCTGCTGCGCTGAAGAATGTCCCTTGTCGCAGTGTAGTAATCGCGCATGAAGGCCTCAATTCGGCGCAGAATACGCTTATGTCGATAACCCAAATTAGTCGCGACAAAGCCCTGGAGTCGCAGCGTGAGTACGTCGCTGGCGCGGCGCTCAGTGTAGTGCATCTCATTGCGAGTGCGCAGAATAAGATCGTAGGCTTCAGAGACCTCACGCCAGCCCGCCGCCGTCATGAAGCCTTTATCGACAAGGTGTTCAGGATTAAGCGTTCCGTGTTTGGCATAGGACATCCAGATGAGATTTTGATAGTCGCGCAGTCCCCCACAGCCGGTTTTCACATGCGGTTCCTGCACGCAGTGAGTGCCACCATGTTTGGCATGGCGTGAGGTGAGGTCAGCTTCCCGCAGTTTAAGAAACGCGTCCTCTTTGCCGATCATGCACTCCTTATCAAAGCGTGCACGAAACTCCTTGAAGGCCTGCTGTTCGCCACAAAGAAAACGGGCTTCCATGAGCGCTGTTTTCGTCTGCATGTCTTCATTGGCAAGCGAGATGCATTCCGTCACAGAGCGTGTTCCTTGGCCGACTTTGAATTTCAAATCATAAAAGTAGAGAAGAAAATCACCGATGAAACGTGCCAACTCGGGTGAAACCTCGGAACTTTTCACCGGCAGCATGAAGGTCAAATCAACATCACTACCAGGGCTCATGACTCGGCGGCCATAGCCACCATGGGCTATCACGCTGACATTGATCTTGACGCGGATTTCAGGCTTCAGCGCTGCTAGGCTTTCCGCCCAAAGGATGCGTACGATGCAATCAATCACATCAGATCTCATGCGGCAGATTTCGACACCGCCCATGCCCGCGCGGTGACGCTGTTTGATGCGTTGTTCTTTGAGCTTTAGGAAGCGTTTGCAGAGCTTCAGAGTCTCAGTGCGACCTCTCGGCAGTTCACTGTCGTCACCAAATACCTTTCGGGAAATGGATTGGAGATGTTTTTGATACTCACTTTCAGTCATGCGCGCTCTAAATCAAAAGGTGAGCAGCGAGTGGATCGGTCCCGCGTCGGCCAGCTTTTCACGTCCTTCAAGAAAACTCAGCTCAATGAAAAAGGCGGAGCCTAAGATGACGGCACCCGATTCCTGAATGAGCTGAATGGCGGCAGCCGCAGTTCCACCAGTGGCCAGTAAGTCATCCGCTAGGACAACTCGCTCACCTGGTGAGATGGCATCTAAGTGCATCTCGACGCTGTTGGTGCCATATTCCAGGCTGTAATCCACGCCGCGTGTCTTCCAGGGGAGCTTACCTTTTTTCCGCACTGGGATAAAGCCTGCACCGAGACGCTGAGCGATCATAGCACCGAAGATAAAGCCTCGGGCATCAATGCCGACGACCTTGTCCACCTTTTGGTTGGCAAAGGCTTCGCTCATGCCTTCGATGGCGAGGTTTAGTAGCTTGGCATCTGCCAATACTGGCGTGATGTCTTTGAAAAGAATGCCCGGCTTCGGGAAGTCGGGAACGTCACGGATGGCGTTGCGGAGGAGATCGAGGGAGTCTGAAGACATAACGCGGCAGTCTGGGGGACTGCCGCGCCGATGCAAGAGAGAGATAACTCGATTTTTAGACTTTTAGCGTCCGAAAGAGAAGGACCAACTCACACCTCGATGACCGCTGCTGCTGTGATGGTGAGAACTGTGACCGTAGGAAGGCTGCGGGCAGTAGGGGCGCGGATTGCAGGTGCTGCAGCCGCAAGATTCACGCTGAGTGACCCAGCGACCGAGTGGATTCCCACAGCGATCATACCCGTAAATCTGATAGACTGCTAGGACTGGACGTCCGCAAGGCAGATAACTGACGACTCGGGGCTGGAAGCCATGATTGCATTGGTCCCAAGCTTGGCTGACGGACGGTGCGGCGATGCCGAATGTGAAAGCTGCCGCGGCGAGGATGAGGATTTTTTTCATTGTGTTGAACTTGCTGTTCAGGATCTTTCGACGAGGGCCTGCGGAAGCTATTCAAAGCTATTGAAACTTTTTTTGCGCAAGCCACGAGATCTCTGCCGCAATCGAGGTGCAAAGGTTTGGCTACATCACTGCGTTGCTTCTTCTCTCCTCATGCCCCATTACCGATTGTTTCTTTTTCTCGTTTGGATGCCCTTTTTCTTGGAGGCTGAAGACGAGTATGAACGTGCTCCTATTTGCTATTCGGAAACACAGCCCAAAGACGCTGCTTATGATCTGGAAAAACAGTGGAAGCGTGGTCAGGGCCAGATAGATCGTAGCAGTGCTTGGACGATATTGAAGGGACTCATGAAGCAGTTCGATATACCGGAAGAGTCACAGGTCATGGTCTTCTCGAAAACCAGTAAACAGAATGATCGCATCAATCCGCAGACGCCGCGCGTGGTCTATTTTGGAGATGATGCTTATGTGGGTTATGCTCTTGGAGGGGCGATTGAGGTATCGACCATTGATCCATTGTTAGGCCCTATCTTTTATGTGCTTGATCCTGCAGAGGTTGAATCAAAGCCGCTGCACTTCGTGCGTGATCAAAGTTGTTTGAGCTGTCACGGTGGCCCTTTTTCTCCAGAGGTTCCTGGGCTCATTGTGCGTTCTGTTTTTCCCAGTGCAGAGGGGCATCCGATCATGAGTCAGGGCAGTACGGTGGTGGATACGACCACACCTTTTAGTGATCGCTGGGGTGGCTGGTATGTGACAGGAAAGCATGGGGCACTGCTGCATCGCGGCAATGTCACGGCCACAGAAAAACCGGACAACACCCTAAACATGCCCATTCAAAAAGGAGCCAATGTGACAGATCTAAGCGCTCTTTTTGATACGACGCCTTACCCCAGAAAGAAGAGCGACATCGTCGCACTCATGGTGCTGGAGCACCAGACCTCGATGCAAAATGTGCTGACGAAAGCCAATCACACCTCCTTGCGCGCCATGCACATGCAGACCAGTCTTCAAAAAGAGTTGGGTGAACCCGTCATTGAAGAACCTGTTGGAACTGCGCGGCGGATGATTGATCACTCCGCTGAGAATGTCTTAGAAGCACTCTTCTTCAAAGATGAGGCCGCTTTGCCCGAAGGTGGAATCGAGGGAGATGAGGCCTTCCCTTTAGCCTTTGCTGCCCGAGCTCCTCGTTCAGCAGATGGGCGTTCTTTGAAAGACCTCCAATTATTCACTCGACTCTTCAAACACCGCTGCAGCTACATGGTGTATTCCCTCACCTTTAAAAACCTGACTCCGCCTTTGAAAAAGACGGTGCTTTCTCGAATGCAGCAGGTCTTAGCAGGCAAGGATGGAAGCGGACAGTTTGAGTATCTCAGTGCGAGCGAACGTGCTCACATCACGCTGATCCTCAGGCAAACCGGTGTCTTCATGGACTGAAAGTTCAGTGTTCTTGAGAAATGGGCCTGGGATGTGCGTTCTTTGAGTCACATGAACCGCGTTCTTCTGCTTTTTATTCTTTGGGGACTGTCTCCGCTCAAAGGGCAGGATTTGGATTTGGATCGTTTGTTTGAGGATCGTAATCTTGGGCCTGTGACGGAGTTACTCAAAAAAGGTGACTATGATCTGGTGGCCCGAATTTGTGAAGCGGCCATTCAGCGAGGGATGAAGGCGCCTGAATGGCGTTTGCTGCGCTTGCGGGCACTGCATCTTATGGGACGGGAGATAGATGTTCGTGATGAGGTGCAGTTGGCGGTGAAGATTTTTCCAGATCATCTGGGGCTGCTCATGCTTCAGCATGGTAATGCGTGTCGTCTTGGCCGTGATGACCTCGCTGAGGCGGCTTTGAAGGCTGTCAATGCGGCGGCAAAGGTGAAGCTTGCGAAGGATCGTTCGGCAGCGGATTGGGTTTGGTTAGGAGAAGCAGCTTTGGCTCTGGGGGCTGATGCCAAAAAGGTGATTCAGCAGTATTTCCAGGTGGCACAAAAGAAAGATCCCATATTAGAAGAGGCCTACCTTGCTGAGGGGCGCCTAGCTTTGGCAAAGGATGATGCGGCTCGTGCGGCGGATGTCTTCCGGGCTGGTTTAAAAGCGCATGGAGAGACGGCGGATTTACGGGCCGGACTTGCTTTAGCGTATGCGAATGGGGATCGTGAAAAACAGCAGGAAAATTGGACCCGCGCACTGGAGCTGAATCCCCTTCATGCAGAAGCCTTGCTGAATCAGGCAGAGGCGCTCATTGGTGCGGAGAAGTTTTTGGAGGCAGAGGCAGCGATTCAAAAAGTGATCGAGACCTGTGAGACGCATCCAGAAGCCTGGGCGTTGCGTGCCGCAGTGGCACAACTTAGCTCGGCGGACGCAGAGAAGGTGAAGTCAGCTCGGGCCAATGGCCTGAAAATGTGGGAACAGAACCCTGTGGTGGATCACACACTGGGGCGAGTTTTGTCGCGTGCTTATCGCTTCGCCGAAGGTGCAGCCTGCCAGCGCCAGGCCTTAGCGCTGGATAAGGATTATTTGCCAGCCAGGGTGCAACTCTGCCACGACCTGCTGCGTCTTGGTGAAGAGTCAGAGGCCTGGAAGCTCGCCGCCAGTATTCGGGAGAAAGATGGCTACAATGTGCAGGCTCATAACATCGGACTTCTGGAGCAGGAGATGAATGGTTACACGACCCAGAGCTTTGAAGATTTTATTCTGAAAATGCCCAAGCGCGATTGGCCCATTTATGGTGAGCGCGCTTTGGCCTTGTTGCGCGAGGCAAAGATGATGCTGACAGCGAAGTATGGGCTTAATCTGAAGCGGCCCGTGATGGTTGAGTTCTTTGGTGCACAGCAGGACTTTGCGATCCGCACCTTTGGCAGTTTGGGTGGACAGGGATTGCTGGGCGTTTGTTTCGGCACGGTTATCACCATGAATAGTCCAGGCGGATTGGCGCATAGCGGCAGTAATTGGGAAGCCACACTCTGGCATGAGTTTTGTCACGTCGTCACTCTCACGCTGACGAAGAACCAAATGCCGCGATGGCTCAGTGAGGGAATTAGCGTTTATGAGGAGAGTCAGCGCAATCCAATCTGGGGGATGGCGATGAAAGCCGATTTCCGACGCATGATTTTGGAAGAAAATGCCACCACGCCCGTGGGTCAACTCAGCAGTGCTTTCTTGAATGCCAAGGACCACGAGCACACCATGTTCGCTTACTATCAGTCCAGCCAGGTCGTCAGTTACCTAATGGAGACTTTTGGCCTGGAGCGCGTTCAGGGTATTTTGCGTGATTTAGCCGCAGGTAAACGCATCAATGAGGCGTTGCAGGCGAACACGGTGGCTTTGGGCACTTTGGAAAAAGACTTTGAGAGGTATCTGAAAGCCAAGGCAGAAGCCTATGGTCAAAAAGCGGATTGGGATGAGCCCAAACCGGAGGATCTAAACCCGCTGGAACCTGATGCTTTGACCGCCTACCATCAAAAGCATCCGCGTAATCTCTGGGTCATTCATCAGTTGATCGAGTCTTTGAGGCAGCAGGAAGACTGGCCCGCCGTGCTGTCACTGGCAGAGAAACTCATTCAGTTGGTGCCAGAGGATCTGAGTGAGGCAGGTGGATATCACATCAAAACCACGGTCCTGCGTAGGCTCAAACGAATTGAAGATGAAACTGTGATCCTGCGTTACCTGGCTGACCGTGGTTCTAGCGCGATGTCCACCTACCTTCGGTTGATCGAGCTTGATCTGGCAGCAAAGGACTGGCCAAGGGTGCAAATCAATGCCCAGAGGGCGATGGCTTTAAATCCATTTTTACTATCCCCTCAGAAAGCCCATGCCGAGTCGGCCGAGGCTCTGGGGCAGCGGGAAGAAGCCATTGCGGCCTATCAGCGAGTTTTGATCCTAGATCCCGTCGGCGCAGCCACGACTCATTTCAGGCTGGCGCAGCTCTTAAAGTCCTCTGATGCCGTGACTGCCAAGCAGCATCTACTGGATTCCTTAGCCTTGGCTCCACGGTTCAGGGAAGCACATCGACTGCTTCAACAATGGCCTTAGCAACCATTAGCTGAAAGCACCTCACTCTTCTGCAACTAATACGCCGGGATGCTTTAGAACCGATCCTTTACGCGGTTGTGATGTGCGATCACGCTCAAACAGGCGTTTCTTCGGCTGCCTCAGATGCCGGCACTTCCTCGTTTTCTGCGACGTCGGTCGTTGTGGGCTTGGTATCCTTGCGCAGGCGCTTGGCTTCCTTTGCTGCCTTCTTGGCGAGTTCGCGTTTCCGTTTTTCGAAACTGTAATTGGGTGTCGGCATTGAATGCCATAACATTCTTTAGCGGCAATGATACGGAAAGTTTTGAAACATCACTGGCCGATACAATACAGCGCTTTGTCGCTGCGGAGGTAGAGCCGGTTGGCATCTACGGCTGGTGTGCCATTCATCTGAGAGCTATCACTGGCAAAAGTGTTTTTGGCGATCTGTTGGTAAATCGGTTTAGCGGCAATGACAAAGACACCGTTTTTACGACTAGGCGCATATAGATTGCCACCGACGAGTACGGGTGAAGCATAAAAAGGCTTACCACCACCACGACGACCGCCGCCGCCGCCGGAGTTGCTGTTTTCCATGACGCGTTCACGATAAATTTCTTTGCCCGTTTTTGCCTCGATGCACATGGCAAAACCAGCATCGTTAATCACATAGAGGTGGCCTTCATGATAGATCGGTGTGGGAATGTAAGAGGCGCTGTTGATGCTCCAAAGCGTGCCAGTGGCAGTGAGATCACCTTTGCCTCCCAGCTTAATGGCGGCAGTGCCAGCCGTAGGATAGCCGCCTGTGACAAAGAGCGTACCATCCGCCACGGTGACGCCTGGGGATACGTTACCACCCATGCTATAAGTCGCATACCAGCGGAGTTTGCCACTGTCAGGGTTGAGTCCCCAGACTTCGCTGGCCACGGGAAGAATGAGATCTTCACCTGAGATGAGAGGGGTGCTGTAAACCGTGTTCAATCCCTCTGAGGGAGCACGCCAGACCTGAGCACCAGTCTTTTTGTCCAAAGCTACCATGGCACCGCCCTCATCATAGGCAGTGACAATGAGGGTATCTTTATACAGGATGGGACTGGAGGCACTGCCCCAACCTTTACGGTTGGAATGAGTGCCGACCGATGTTTGCCAGAGCTGTTTGCCCTGCATGTCAAAGGCGAGTGCGCCGGTTTTGCCAAAGAAAACGAAGACGCTAGTGCCATCACTGACTGGGGTGCTACTGGCATAGCCATGCTCCATGAGCATGCCATTGGCGAAGTCTTCCGGCTGAACGGCTGGCACGATTTTATCCCAGAGGATCTTGCCGTCGATCTTGCTGATGCAGATGAGATGGCGGACCATTTTGCTCATGTCGTCGCTGGTGCCGTCTGCATAGCCAGACCAACAGGTGATAAAAACTTTGTCTCCAACAATGATGGGGCTTGAGGAGCCTGGACCGGGAAGAGAGGCCTTCCATTGCAGATTTTCGGTGTCGCTCCACGTTGTGGGAAGGCTGCCTTCGGCCTTCGCGTCACCCATGGCTCCGCGGAGTCTAGGCCAATCGGCATGGACGTTAACGGCAATCGTGATGCAGGCAGAGAGGAAAGTGAGCGTTCTCATGAGATCGGAGAAACCCAAGCATGACGGCTTGGTTGTGAAGAAAGTTTTAGTAAGGCATTAAAGTCATGAAACTGGAGTCTTTCATGATTTGGCCAGGCGCAGTACGGGTCACTTGCTCGAACTGGACAGCCCATTCACGCATGGTGTAAACCGCGTGGCCGTAGGGCTGAAAATCCCGAGTGCTGAGAAAGGTAAGACGGTCCGCCTCCTTATCTGCGAACTGAAAAAAGGCGCGACCCGAATGCGGCTCGATCACTTTTCCCTCAATGGCCATCGTGCCTTTAGTGAAAAAGCTGGCCAAACCTGCTACGGGGCTGACCGCAAGCTTCATCATCGTCATAACGGCATTGCCTTTTGGACTGGTGGGATTCAGCTCGATGAGAGCCAACTGAAGAATCAGCGTGTCTGGAGCCGGTTTGCTAGCGAGCTGATACAGGGGGCTGGGAGAGCGTTGAAAGGCCAGGATAAATTCCTGCTGCAAGCGTCTGGCCACGTCTGCCTCCTGCCGGTGTACGCCTCCGTTCGTTATCTCCAGATTGGCGAGCTTTTTATCTACAGGGCGCAGGAAATGAAGCGTCACTGGCGCGATGTAGAGCTTCTTTTTGGACTTTCCCTCGGCTAAAACGGCGGGATCTGGAGTGATCCAGACTTTTTGAAAGGGCAGATGTCTGCTGGCATCCTGGGCTAGTCTAGGCTGCTCAAAAAAAGGCGACGGAGCAGCAGGTCGTGCTTTAAGCATGCGATTGCCAGAACTGCACGATGACAATATCACCAGCAGAGCCAGTGGCCAAAATCGCGTAAGGCTGACAGATCGAGATCGCATGACCAAAGATACTGAATAAAGACGGATGCTTATTCCTGCATCATGCACGAAAGCGCTGTGGAACCACAAGTCCGCAGATACTAGTATTGACAATTAAGTGGCAGTTTCTACTGTCGCAAAAGTTTTTCACAATCTACAGCCACGGGAACAAGGAGCACTATGCCAATGAGGAATGATGAAATGGAAGAGCCAAAGCGCGGCAACCCGCCGTTGCATTCGGAAAAGATCATGACGGATCGGAAGATCTTCTTCTTGGATTTGAAGGAGAATGATCGCGGACGCGTGATCAAGATCACAGAAGATGTGCGTGGTCGCAGAGATACGATCATGGTGCCCCTGGAGGCAGCTGAAGAATTTCTGGATGCTCTTCAGCGCATCTTAGAGGCCGAACGCGACATGCAGTAGCCGTGCAACGTCGAGGAACCATTGGACAGCGCGGGCTGATTGCGGCATTCTTTGGGCGGTTTTCCTGGAAACATTCCCCCCGTTTTTTTTAGCGCCTCATGCCTGCACTCCTCCTCCGTTTTTCTGTCCTCGTACTGATTGCTCTTCTGGTGTCCTGCAATACGACCTCATCAAATCGTGGGACGACTCAGTATCTGGAGGCCTTCTCGCCCGATGCTGTGCCACATTCCGCTCTTTATAATCAGGACATGGATTCCTATTGGGATGGTGATGGCGCCACAGGCTCTCCCAGTGTGTTGATAGATCTCAGTGATCAGAAAGCCTATTTCTACAAAGGCGGCACCTTGGTGGGTGTTTCAGCACTTTCGACAGGGGATCAAAAGCACCCGACCAAAACTGGGAATTTCAAAGTGATCCAAAAAGACCAGTGGCATAAATCCAACCTCTACGGCGACTTTGTGGATGCTTCGGGTAATGTGGTCGTGACCAATATCGACATCACCAAGGACAAGCCACCCGCTGGCACCCGCTTCGAGGGGTCTAAAATGCATCATTTCATGCGTTTCACAGGTGGTATCGGTATGCATGAAGGCTTCCTTCCAGGTTATCCCGCCAGCCATGGCTGTGTGCGTATGCCACCCCATATGGCTGCGATTTTCTTTAACAATGTGTCTGTAAACACACCCGTTACTGTCCGCCCGTAAAATGATGAACGAAATTCCTTTAGAAGTCAGCGTAGATGACGTCTGTTATCTTCAGGGCAGACCCGGAGATAAACCGCGTCTCGTGGATTGCCGGGAAGAAGATGAGTGGCAGATCTGTAAAATTGAAGGGGCAGAGCTTGTGCCTTTATCACAATTCGGCGTGCTAGCGCCTCAGCGCTTTTCAGACACGACTCAGCATATCATTGTTTATTGTCATCACGGCATGAGAAGTCAGCGTGCCGCCCTTTGGCTGCGTCAACATGGGTTCACTCACGTGCAGTCGATGCGCGGCGGGATTGATGCCTGGGCCGATATTGTGGAGCCTGAGATGACTCGCTATTGAGTTGATGTTTTTTGTAACGCATGTCCCTGCCCTTACCTTCTAGTTCTGTCGGATTTAAAGAGTGGTCCTTTGTCTGTGATTCTCTAGCTCAAGGAGTACAGACGCTGATCCTTCGCAAAGGTGGCATTCATGAGGGGCGCGGTGGTTTTGAATGGAAGCACCAGAGCTTCTTTCTTTTCCCCACCTGGTTTCATACTCAGGGTGAAAAACTCCGCTGGGTGCCAGAGAATGCAGAGAACTCGTTCCCACCAGAAGAAGAGCGCACCCGTGTCGATATCACAGGTTACGCCACTTTAGAGCACGTCTGGAAAGTCACTGACTGGGCAAAGATGGAAGCAATAGCGTCTCTGCACCTATGGAATGAGGACGTCGTGCGTGAACGCTTTGCTTATGATGAAGAGAGCTGTCTGCACATCGCTCTCGTGCGTGCCTACAAGCTGCCTAATTGCTGGAGCTTCCCCTACACCAAGAGCTACGGAGGTTGTCGATCCTGGGTCAACTTACCTGAAGATGGACTTAGTCTACTAGCGAACGCAACTCCTGCGCTAACAGACGAAGCTTGGAACGAAACGGCGCAGAAACTGAGAGAGATTTTAGATTAAAGAATCGGGTCAGGACAGACATCTCGACGCTGACATTTCAGGCAATGATCACCGAGAAAATAGGCGTCTAAATACTCCATGAGGGGAGCTATGATCTGGCGATCACGTGTGACGATTCCCGCTTCAAAATTACGTCGATGGTCACTCTTAGCACCCAGGCCAGCACCTGTGAGATTGGCTGAGCCAATGTAGGCAAAGCGACCATCGGCAATGACGCACTTCATGTGCATTCGCGGGCAAAGGATACGGCTAAAAAGATCACTGCCGATCAGTTCTGGAAAACGGTCGAAGTCTTTGCGGAATCGCGGACCTGGTTCTTTGGCATGAACGAGCCTCACTTCGACTCCTTCACGTATTTTCCCAGCCAGCACGTCGAGAAAGGGAACGAAACGTTTTCCCTGTGAGACGTGTAAGTCCTTTAAGTCGGCTGTGACAAGCCAGAGAATCTGCTTGGCTGATGGCACAATCTCATGGACGACGGCCTGATAGGTCTCCTGGCTGATGACGAGTCTGGTCAGCGGCTCGCTCATGGACCTGGCTTCCATCCCTTTCGATTAGCACCGATCTCCAGGTGCTCTTCAGGCACGTCATTCATGCGTATAGAATCGACGATCTCTGTGGGAATGAAATAGGATTGAAAGGTTTGCCGCTTTTCCCGATCGCAGATGAAGGTAGCTGTACCTTTTGAAACTTTCCCGTCTGCTGCTTTAATGACCACATCCGCAGTGACAGTGATCTGCCCATGCGTTTTGAAGTTTAAGTCTAACAAAGGTGGCAGAATAAAAGTGGCCTGACTAAGCTGGCGCTGACGCGTGGACATGAAGTATTCTTCCCGCTGAAGATAGTTGCTAGGTACATCCCATAAGCGGCCATTTGGAGTGACCATTTGGAGGCGGGTAACGGTTAAGTGAGTGAACTGGCTGCGGCCTCCTACCGCGTAGATAGCGATTCGATAAGGACCGCGGCTCCGAGATTCTGCCGCAGCGACGACCATGGCAGAGATGGCAATGCTGGACTCACTCTCAGATGGCACAAATTCCAAACCAATGCTGGCACCGCCAATACTTGCCGTTTGCGTTGCGGTGTAAATTTCTGCTCGATCATAAATTCCGGCACAATTAGCTAGACTGAGACAGAACCCAAGAAGAGCTACGAAGCCTGTAAGTCGTTGAATCGGCTGCATGACAAGATCAGATTTCACTCAGTGGTCTCGACTAACTCGGAACTGACCATCCCCTGTGTGACATGACGTGGCTCGGCAATGATACTAACCAGCCTATCAAAGATGTCTTTGCCTCGAATGATTTCGATCTCGACCCGAAGGAAGTAGATAGGGATCTCGCCAGGCTCTAACTTTGGAAAGCGGACGTAGTCTTTCTCTGTGGTGAGGATGGCATGAGCATCCGCTTTGACACAGCGCTCGATGAATTTGGTAACATCTTTTTCCTGGAAGCGGTGGTGATCACTGAATCTGGCTGTCCACTGGACTTTGGCTCCTAGCTTGCGGGCACCTTTTTCAAAGCTTTCGGGAACAGCAATGCCTGACAAAGCACCGACATACTTTCCTTTGAAGGCATCTAAAGGTAAGCGCTCACCGGTATGGATGTTTTGAAAATGCACAGGGCGATGCCGACACTCGATGATCTCGGCGACTGGATTGTAGCGGCGAATTTGAGCAATGACTTCCTCGCTATCTCCATCTGATTTGGTGAGGAAGATGTAGCTGGCCCGTCGGAGACTTTTGGGAGGTTCACGCAAAGTGCCGCGCGGCAGCATATAACCAGTGCCAAAGGGTGCCGTTTTATCTACAAGCACGATATCATGGCGATGCTTCAATTTGAGATACTGCAGGCCATCATCCAAGATCAGCACGTCTGCCCCAAATTTACGAATAGCATGGGCACCGGCCTTCACACGATTCCGATCCACAACGACGGGCACGCCCGGGCAATTATGGGCGAGCATGAAGGGCTCATCTCCAGCGATATGAGAATCCAGCAGCACATTGACACCATCGGAGACGACGCGGGCTGGCAGTTCTTTGGGCTTTCTGGCCATGCCGAGCTTAGCGGCGATCCGCCAGCTGAGCGGTGGTTTACGCTGGCGCTTGCTCTTGTAACCACGGCTGAGGATGGCCACACGGCGCCCTTTATCTCTCAGAGCCTTGGCCAAAAGCTCCACAACGGGTGTCTTTCCAGTACCGCCAACGGTAATGTTGCCTACACTGATGACTGGCACCCCCAGATGATGGTCGTGAATGTAGCGCTCGCGATAGAGAAAGAGTCGCAGTTTAATGGCTCCCTTATAAATGCCCGACAAGAACCAAAAAACAGCGCGCAACAGCGATGCCCTCAATCCACGTCGATTGTGGATGATGACATCCATCATGTATTGCTCCAGATCTTCGAGGGTATCCTTCATGCACTGGTACCAGCCTGCCGCTGTGCGGGAAAGTGCACAAGCGGCATGAGTTTAAATGATGCCGCCTTGGTAGGCCTGCATTCCCTCATTACGGGATTTTGAGTGTCTGGCCTGGGCGGATCAGATCTGACTTCAGACCATTGGCGGCCTTAAGCTTGGCGACGGTTGTTTTACGCTTGAGGGCGATGGCGTAAAGTGAATCACCTGAAACAACCTTATGGCTACCGCCAGATTTCTTGGCTGTGCTTTTTGATTTGGATGAACTGGTGCGCGGCTTGCTGGAGCTGGCGACGACTTTTTTCGGCGTAGAGCTCGAGCTACTGGTGCTTGTCTTCGGGTTAGCACTTGGTGCATTGAAGGCGTAGGGATCAGCTTCGACAGGGGCTACTGGGGCCTCATAAGTTGGGGCAGCAGGGCCACCGCCGGCAATCGTCCCTGGCTGACCTGGATAAGGATTGTAGCCACCATCATTGGAGTAATTCGCCACGTAAGGATCGGCACCTCCAGAGCTGGATTTAGTAAAGGGGTTCTGGCCATTCTCACAGGAGGCCAATCCCAGAGAGAGACAAACCAAAGTTAGAAGACGGGCGAAAGAGATCAGATGCATGGAAATAGAAAGGGGGTGAAGACGAATAAAGAGGCTATCATTATGGTTTTCCGAATGAACTTGTTCAACCTTAAATACAAGCAGGCTTATTCACGCCAAAAATGCTTTTTGCCTGGGTCACGGAATGCGTTCTCCAGACTCTCAAAGAGTGAATTCAAGCGTGCCTCTTCTTTGAGCACATACTCAATGGTATGGGTATGAGTGGTCACTGGGTAATTTTTCACCACCTTAGGCTCAGTAAGTGTTGGCGAGACCCTAGCCGCAGCGTCCTGCACCAAGGCGCGTGCTTTGTCGATAGCCTGTTGGCCAACAGCGACAGCCCCAGTGCCCTCCAGCCTCACTGGCTCAAGGAAATAAAAACGCACATGCGAATTCGTGTTCAACGTCAAATTCACCTCCACCACTCGCGCCACGCCATCGGCCACATATTCATGCTTGGAGAGCGCGATGATTTGCCCCGCCTTCACCATGTAGCGACCACCCTTGAGAGAGCCCGTCCAAACACCATCTTGGAGCATTTCCTCTGGTGGCGGCTTGGTAGGTGTCGGCCCTGTAGTCTGGGCGAGACTGAGACCATTGAGAAAAAGGCTAACCAAGGCGCCCAGGAAGAATGATTTTTTCATAACCCTGCCAGACTGACAGAAAGGCACGCTCTTGTAAATCGGAAGGTCACAGCTTGCCTTACCCATATCATGCACCTGCAAAGCGCCCCATGAACAGGATTAATCCTGTCGGTCGATGTCTGATAACCCACAGGAAAGGATGATTGGCGACGAAGATGGCACTGCGGCGCTTAGGTTTATCTTCTGGTTTACCAAACGGCTCTGCGGCAGTTGTCGTAGCCGTGGCCTCTGCACCCAATTCATTCACTTCGATGGTGGCCTCATGCTGTACTTGATCCACCCAGCACGGTTTCTGTCGGATCATTCCCCCTAAATCGGCCGCATTTTCTTCAAACACATCTTTGGCACCAAGCGCCTGCCACATGCCTTGCAAGTTAAGCTGTGCGCTGAAGGCAAAACGCGGGAGCATGACGCTCACATCCGCATCTCTCAGTCCACCGATCATCTTGGCCCATCCCTCAGGGTTCAAGCAAAGCTCCACCGACTCACGATCTGCTTCCGTTCTAGGCAAAAGAAATGTCATGACAAAGTCGCCTCCGCCGAAGGGCATCTCAACGCTTTGCCAAGTAGGAGCGTCAGCAAAGAGAAAAGCATTTGTCTGGGCCATCAGAGGCAACATCGACTGGGCTCCATCGGCTTTCGTAAACACTCGCGGCTTAGTCGCCTTGGGATCAAATCGCTTGGCCCAAGCAGATTTGAGATAAACTGAGTTCACCAGCAAAAGTGCTATTCCTGGCTGCTGAAATTGATTCGGTCCGACGAGGTCAGTGATCCGACCACGCGTCTTTTCACGAATCCATTGATTCACCTTCTTGGCCGAACCCACAGCATCCGATCCAGGCAGCGTTTGAATCATGGCTCCATAGTGTTTTTCAATCCATGAACCATAATCCGGCTCAAGCATGGCCTGTGGCGGAACCCAGATCGAATTGGCCACCTCTAGGAGAATCCCATGACTAGCAGCGCTTGAAGCAAGAGCTTGGCGAATGGTTTCAGCGTCCTTGGCGCGCTTGTCTTGATTCGCAGAAAGATGCGCCATATTCAAAAGCTGGCGTTGAGTCTCTCCTCGCGCACCCTCGGCCAACATGGAAACAAGCCGATGACCACTGAAGGGCGAAAAACAAAAGTTTCCTTGTGTCATTTGCCTGAAGAGCTGGAACATCTCCCACGCGTGAGCATTTGGCCCATCCCCTGCGCGAAATTCAGATGATTGCGCCATGATCGAAAAGCTGCACGCCAGCCAGAGACTCAATATTCGCAAAATCATGGGGCCATTAAATCCAATCCGAAGCTTCCTGACAATCACTAAACAGACATCACTTTTCAATGATTCTCCTCTGGCAACTTCGCCACATCTGCTGACAATACCGACCCTCATGACACGTAAAACCCCTGAAGAACTCCGCTCTTGGCGCTGGTATGGCCGCGATGAACTCCGATCCTTTGGCCATCGCTCCCGGGCGAAACAGGCTGGCTGGGGTGCTGAGGATTATGTGGGAAAACCAGTCATCGGCATTCTGAACACTTGGTCAGAACAAAACTCCTGCCACATGCATCTGAAGCTCACGGCAGACGCTGTGCGCCGTGGCATTCTGCAAGCAGGCGGTCATCCGATGGAAATTCCGGTGCTCTCAGCTGGCGAGATGCTGACCAAGCCCACAGCAATGTTTCACCGCAACCTGCTGGCCATGGAGACTGAAGAAGTGCTGCGGGCCAATCCTCTCGATGGCGCGGTTCTGCTGGGTGGTTGTGACAAATCTACCCCTGGCCTGTTGATGGGTGCCTTCAGCATGGACATCCCCGTCATTTACATGCCTTGCGGGCCGATGATGAAAGGCAACTGGCGCGGCGAGACCCTAGGTAGTGGCAGCGACGTCTGGAAATATTGGGATGAAAAACGCGCAGGCAACCTGACCTGGGACCAATGGTGCGAAATCGAAGACGGCATCGCCCGTGGCCCTGGCCATTGCATGACCATGGGCACTGCGTCCACATTAACGGCGCTGGCAGAAACGCTTGGCCTTTGCATGCCTGGTGCCTCATCCATCCCAGCCGTGGACAGCGCTCATCTGCGTGCAGCATCAGCTGCGGGCCGACAAATCATTGAAAATGTCTGGCTGGATTTAAAGCCCTCTAAGATCGTCACCGAAAGCTCCTTTGATAACGCTATAGCCGTCGATATGGCTCTCGGCGGCAGCACCAATGCGATCGTTCATCTAGTGGCCATGGCAGGCCGACTCGGCATCAAACTGCCCTTGGAAAAATTTGATGAAATCAGCCGTCGCGTTCCTTTACTGGCTAATCTGCGACCTGCTGGCAAGTATCTCATGGAAGAGTTCTACTTGGCTGGTGGTATCAAAGCTCTGCTCCATGGCATGAGTTCCCTGCTAGACATGCAAGCACTCACCATCACAGGCAAGACCTTGGCAGAAAATGTAGCCGGCTGTGAGACCTACAATCAGGATGTCATTCGCTCCCCAGAAAACGCCATCCAACCGGACGGCGGCACCGCCATTCTTCGCGGCAATCTGTGTCCCGATGGAGCCGTGATCAAGCACGCAGCAGCCACCCCAGAACTCTGTCAGCATACAGGCCCAGCGCTCGTCTTTGACAGCTACCCCGAGATGAAGGCTAAGATCGATGACCTAGAGTTGGATGTCACCAAGGATACCGTCCTCATCCTCCGCAACGCAGGTCCGGTCGGCGCACCCGGCATGCCTGAGTGGGGCCAGCTGCCCATTCCGAAAAAGCTCATCCTGCAAGGCATCCGCGACATGGTGCGTCTAAGTGACTGCCGCATGAGCGGCACCAGCTATGGAGCCTGCGCCCTGCACATTGCCCCAGAATCAGCCGTCGGCGGCCCACTGGCTTTTGTGCAAAACGGCGACCTCATTGAACTGGATGTGCCTAACCGTAAACTGCACCTGCATGTCAGCGAAGAGGAGTTAGCCAAGCGCCGCGCCGCCTGGAAGCCAGCCCCGCCCCGCTACCACCGAGGTTACGCCAAGCTCTTCGTCGATCACGTTACCCAAGCCAATGAAGGGGCTGACTTTGACTTCTTGCAGCATGGTCCAAGCGTACCCGAGCCTGAGATCTTTTAAAGCCTTCAAGGCTGGGATCAAAACAGCAGTCCAGAAAGTTAGCAAAAGAGCGCCGATTGAGGGTTCAATCGGCGTTCTTCAATGAATTAATCTGAACTGTTTGTGGAAGTCAGCATCTCAATCACTTAACGATGAGCACCTCCACCTTACGCATCTCTGCTGCTTTTTCAGGAGCTAAATCAGCCGCAGCTTGAAACGACCCCATGGACAATAAGCTGATCCGACCATTTGCGATACCTGCTCGGCGAAAGACATCCTGAACAGCTGTGGCTCGGGATTTTGAGAGACTTAAATTATAATTGGAGTCACCCGATTTGTCAGCAAACCCACGGATTTCGATTCGAGCAGAACTGTCATTTTTGACAGCTTCGATAACAGAGACAAGCTTGGAAGCTTCAGATTCTCCGAGAACCGAAGAATCTCTACCAAATAGCAACACAGTGGAGCCTGGCAGTGGTGCTTGAGCCGATGCAATGCTGCTAGAGTTACTGGTTGGCGGAGCAGAAACTTGGACTGGCATAGCAGACGCTTTTTGTTGCTTAGCATCGAGTGCTGACAACATTTTAGCGGTTTCCTGCTGCGCCTGCTGAAGCTGCCGAAGACTTTCGATCACGGCTGCGTCGGTGGCAGAAGAAGCTGCGGGTGCTGTAGTCATTTTGGCTTCAGCAAGCTTGGCCGCTGCGAGTGCGGCGACCTTTGATTCCATAGCCACCTTGGCAGCTTCATCTTCGCGTTTACGTGCTGCGTTAATGCTAGCAGACAGACTTTGCACCTTATCTTCCGGAAGACTGGCCTTGATGATGTCTAGGTAAGCCGCAGCTTTGGCATGATCACCATTAGCCATAGCCTCAATGAAAGGCGTGAGGTCCGGAGCAGAAGCCTCAACGACAGGTGGCGTCTCCATGACTAAGGGGACTGGCATTGGCTCAAGAACCTGCTCTTGGGTCGGTGGGCGCTCAGTGACTACATCCTTGGACATAGCATCTGCCAAAGGCGTAAACCCTTCTGTCTGCTGGACCACTTTAGGCAAATAGTAGGCTAGCGCGGAGAGGACGCACAGGATGATAAGAGGAAAGATTGCTCGTTTCATAACTGGATTCAATTTTGGAGTGAAAGAGTCGCGAAATTAACGGTCCGCAGTTTTGAAATCGGGATAAGCATTGGTCGCATGCTCAGAAAAATCGAGCCCCATCTCCTGCTCCTCATCACTAGCACGTAAGCCGATTGTGACGTCGATGACGCGGAAAACAAAATAGGCAACCACAAATGAACCAGCAATGATGATGATGGCACCAAAGGTCTGAACACCCAATCGGGCGGCCTTAAAGCCCTCTTCATGGAAGATTGCCACAGCAAGGCAACCGAAAAGACCATTCGCAAGATGAACGGGAACAGCCCCGACTGGATCGTCGAGACGCCACTTGTCCATCATGACTGTTACGACGGAGCAAAGAACTCCGCCAATAGCCCCTACAAACATGGCGCTAAAAGGTGTGAAAATATCCGAACCCGCCGTAACCGCGACACAGCCTGCCAAAAGACCGTTCATCGTTGAAGCCGCATCAGGCACGCCCCGCAGCTTCCAGATTAGCAAAAGACCAAAGAGTCCACCGGCTGAACCGGCGATACATGTATTGACAGCGATACGTCCGATTTCAGCCTTACCCGTTAGCGTGGAACCAGCGTTGAAAGCAAACCAAGCCATGAAGAGAATGAACGTGCCAAGGAACATTAGCGGAACGTTATGACCAGGCATACTGCGCGGCGTGCCGTCCTCTGCATATTTACCGAGTCGTGGGCCTACCACCATAATACCAGCTAATGCAGAAGCACCGCCGATACCGTGCACCACTGCAGAGCCCGCGAAGTCATGAAAGCCGAGCGCCTCCAACCAACCACGACCACCGCCAAAGTTTGGCTCAAAACCCGTGCTCAGACTACCCCAAGCCCAGTGACCAAAGATCGGGTAAACGATCCCTGAAAATAGAGCCGTGTAGGCCATGTAACCAATAAACTTGGTGCGTTCAGCCATAGCACCCGAAGCGATGGTGCAGGCTGCTCCTGCAAAAACGACCTGGAAGAACCAAAAGGTCCACAAAGGACTGTCGGCAGTGAAGTTGGATAACCAAAAACTATGCCCACCAATAAAGCCTCCTGAGGAAGGGCCATACATGAGAGTGAATCCGAAAAGCAGATAACAGATGGCTGCGGAACAGAAATCCAGGAGCCCCTTCATCGCGCAATTGATGGAGTTTTTAGCACGCACCGCGCCCATTTCCAAAAGGGCAAATCCAGCCTGCATGAAGAAAACCATGATCCCAGCCACAAGCGTCCAAACGTGGTCAATGTTCTTCTGCATTGCAGGGCGCTCATGCTTCACTTCGTTAATCGGTTTTTCATAGTTGCGGAGCTTTGTTTCCAATTCGTAAACTTTGTTCTGCAAAAATTGCGGATTGCCAGGCTTTGCGGCTTGCTGCGTGGCGATTTTCTTTTGCATCTGCAACAGCTCTTCTTGCTGCTTCGTCTGAAGAGCTCGGAGCTCTGCTTCAAGAGCGTTTTGAGCTGGGATACCACTGGTGGTTAGGAAGATTGCTCCAACCACGCAAGCCATGGCAAGAAGTCTGCGGGAGAAGTACCCTTTATGAGTGAAAGATGAGCGGAGTTGATTCATGGGAGATGTCGGTTGAGTGAAACCAGATTGTTTTGATTGTGATTGGATTAACCGATTTTGGCGCAAAACTCGGCTACTTCCTTTTCCAAGGTGGCACGGATGGGCCGACTTGGGATTTTGGCGGTGATTTCCGCACCGATTTCGGCAAAGCTTGGCGCATCACAGGGTCGGGTTGTATCGATCCCCTTGCGCTGGATCGCTGCGCCAATAAGACGTGCGGCCTGCGCTTGCGAAAGCACCTTTGTCATGATGTTTTCTAAGCCTTGACTGGCTTCATTCCAGGTCATGTTTGAATTTGATTGGGCTGGTGGTTGGTGGTTGGTCAGATTGGCAGTTGGGAGCCTATCAGGGACAGTGTTTTCGGGAAGCTTAGCAGCCATGCTCAATGCCATCACGACTGGGTTATCCTGCTTCAATGAGCCACGGATATGGGCCGTAGAGATCACTTTCTTCGCAGCAATCTCTAACTCCCCTAATCGAGCATCCGGTTTACTGAGAAGAACCAATTGGCTCTGACGTGAAAAAAGCACCAGGAGCTGAGCTTTTTCGAACCGCAAAAAGAACACTTTCGGTGGCAATCGCGCACTCGTCTCATAATGCGCAGCCATCAGCAGCAGCGTCTGCATCAATTGACTTCGATTACTCGGAGATAGCGGCAGACTATCAGCTTCCACCTCGCCATTGACTAGGAGGCAGGCTCCTAAAATCCCAAAAGACTCGCTCACATTTACAGAATCACGATTGTGCTGGCGGCGTTTACTCATCAGGCGCTTCCTCCAGCAATTTAATCGTCATCGTCACAGTCAATTCTTCAGGAGAGATCAAGGCACGTTGAGGTTTGTGTTCGTTGTCGTAAAGGACCGCTCCGCAAAAAGCTGAGCCTTGGACCAGCCCAGCCTGCAGTGAACCAGCGTTGAGACAGATGTTTAAGTTGACTGACGCCTGACCCAAAAAATCTAGCAAGTCATCAGTCGTTTCACGCAGTGATTCACCAAATCCCTGTAACTCTAGATTCAACGGGATCAAAATAGTCTGATCCACAAATGCGTGTATATTTGTATTCAATAGGATTAACTCAAAGTTAAGGCTTCGTTCCGATAAACGAAACACGGAATTGACTGTGTAAAAGGTAATAAAATGGCAAAGCGCTGCTCTGATGCCATCAATTAATTACAATTCAACCTTATCAAGCCGCACAGTGTCAATCTTTTGTGAAGACATTGTCACTTATCAGTTAGCTATTTACATCTGCCAAGCACGAAATACCAAGCCAAAGCATTCATAGGCTAGTTCAGAAAGATTGTGTTAAAGGCGTAAAAAAATAATTTATAAATTTTACACCTGTTGAGAAAATTAATTTAATTCCTAAGCTAAATTATCTTTAGCGGCCACTTTCAACCAAGGCCGAAAATTCAGCGAGCTAGTAGCTCCTTCGCAGCTTTTTCGATGCCAGGCATGAGGTGGGCCGGCAACTCGCTAAGAAGCGGGAGCACCGGCCCCGTATTGGCGATGCCAGCTAGAGTAACGGCATGATGCAGAACCAAAATGGGGCTATGGGCGTTCCGCTGATCTTCCAGAGGCAGGAAGATCTGCCGGATCTCTTCGGCTTTGGCATAGTCTTTGGCCTGGATGGCGTGCAGCATGTCCGTGCTGAGCTGAGGCTTGATACAAACGCAGCCAGCCGTGAAACCCGTAATGCCAAAGTCGCGCAGATGAATGATGGCAGGCTGCTCACCAATACCGCTGACGATCAAGTCGGTATTCACCAGAGTGATCAGCTTGCTCAGGTAGGCATCCTGAGCAGGGTCTTCCTTCACCACAGCATACTTGATCCAGGAAATAAGGCCATCATTGACCAGCTCGGCAGCCAATTCAGGAGTGATGTAACCTTCATCTTTGATGTAGAGCACAGCTTTCAAACCTGAGCGCTCGACAAAATGGCGAATCGCTGTGGCCACACCCGCAGGCTTGGAGGGAAACAGCGTCGGCAACAGCATTGCCGTCGGGAATTCATGGTCCTTCAAAATGGCCGCTTGATCCATCGCCGTGCCATACATAGGCCCCACGCTAGGAACCATCCACATGTCCGCGGGGGCCAACTCACGCAGCATGGTGAGTAACTCTGCGTATTCGGAAACTGCGATGTTGTAGAGATTCGCATTTCCCCCGTAGAGCAAGGTGCGGATACCGCCAGCATACATGTGCTGGATAAGCTTCCCATTCTCCTCACGGCTCAAACTCAAATCGGCATTCCGGCAAAGTGGCGGGACGGCGATGACGGAACTGGATAGGTCGGCGGTAGTAACGGGTGTGGTCTTCATGCGAATCAGCAGTGAAGGGAGTTCAGACGATTCGGCAAATGGAAAGCTCACTAGAGTGAGACTTCCCGCTACCGACGATTCGCATTCGTGTTCGCGCCTTTGATGGCTAAGCGATAGTTCGAAATGGCATCCGCAATGGCCATGGAAACAGATTGACGATAAGTATCTGAGGCAATCAAGCGGCACTCATTGCCATTCGTAACAAAGCCACCTTCAAACAAAACACCCGGACGTTTACAACCTGTCAGCACACTCCATTGGGCACGTTTGATGCCGCGATCCACAAACTTGAAGCGACTGATGACCATCGCGTGAACAGCTGTAGCAAGGGCGATATTGGCCGAATCATGCGAGTTCCCAGTGGTGCCGTTGTAGTTAAAACCACCGCCACGTTCCAGACTTGCGGAGCTTCCTTGGGGAGTCAGCGCAAAAGTTTCGATGCCTGAGGCAGCGCTACCACCTGAATTGAAATGTAAACTCACAAAGATGCTTTTCGGCGTCGCATTGGCAACAGCGACCCGTCCGCCGAGTGTGATGAAGGTGTCTGTGCTGCGAGTGAGGATGACTTTGAAGCCCTTCCTTTGCAGCGCCTCTTTCACCGAACCAGCCATTTTAAGAGCGAAGTCTTTTTCGTATCCATAAATGCCGCGTGCACCAGCATCATGACCTCCGTGACCAGGATCAAGCACGACCGTGTCAAAGTACTCACCATCTGAAATATAGGTCGGCCTCAAAACAGGGTCGATGAGCTTGCAAAGGTCGAGGCGAGAAAATAAGGCCTGGCCTCCTGACTCCAAAACTGGAAAGCTAAGAATGAATTTAATGCTGTTAATAAGCATTTCCTGACTACCTATCTGTGCTTTCAAAATGATCTGTCCCGGCGAGGTCAACCATACATGCGTTCCATTCATTTTGTATGATCCAAAACGATAAAATTTATGAATGCTCTCTGCCGTCACATAATCACGCCCATTCACCTTCACCACTTTCCAACCACCGGATTGTGAAGATGGTAGCGGAGAACTTGGCGTGACTTGCTGAGGTTTTACTTCAGCCGTTTGTTTATCATCGTCATCTGCGCCGAACTCACCATCACCGCGTTTTGTATCTGTGACATCGGTGGTTGTTTTCTCTGGTGCAGTCTTTTCAGGCTCTGCTTTTTTAGCCGCCGGTGCTTCGGTCTTTTTTTCCGTCTTCACCACCGCTGGTGCCGACTTTTTAGTCGTTGATGAGCTGGATTTAGTGGAACCCCCAGACTTGGGTTTGATAGTTGTCAGTTTAGGCTTAGGACCTGGTGTGCTGGGCTTGGCTTTCGGGGCCTCCTTCACTTCTGTTGGAGTTGGCGTCTGCTTTTCTCCAGCACCAAAGAGGCGCTTCATGAACCCAGGTTTGTTCTCAGGATTCACAACATCCGCCTGAACTTCTGAAAACGCGAGTGCAGCCAAAGCCAACGTCAGCAGGCTGGCAGCTCGGGAGGTGCTAAGGTAGGCAAATCTCATCTTCACGGGTCCAAAAAATTGGCGGTGACTCCGCCAAGGAGATTCATCCTAGTTCACTTCCGACTTTTGGCAAACTCGGAGATGCCACCCCTTCATTGACAGAGTTCTCACTTAGGATCTGTTTTAGGACAATGCGTTTTGTTTTATTGGCTTTTTTACTCTTCTTTTCTCTGTCTGTCTCCGCCCAAGAGGCCAAAAAGAAGCCCCAGCCAGCTGCGCCCCCTTCCTCCGTCCCATCTGGAGATTGGGGGGATTTCATCGAAAAAGATTTCCCCTTTTTTAGCAGCGTGCTCGACTGCCGTGACGTGGGCGCTGGTTTCCCGAAGGACAATCTGACTCCACGCGGCCTGATCCTGAACCTGGGTCATAATCTTTGGGCCTGTTTTGACACCGATCTCCTCCGCATCGCCTGCATCTGGGAGAGCGAGCCTGGAAAACCACCCGTCACGGCAGCTGCCCTAGCTCCCGGCTCCTATCACATCGCCGGACAGAAGACGAAAGATGGGCAAGACTTTCTGCCGAAGCCGATTGGGAAAGTGTGGCTGGCCAATGGCATCTACCCCGGTTGGCAAGTGGGAGACAAGCCAAGCTTCACCGATCCCAGGGAGCCGGGGCCGAGCAAAGAAGAGGTGGGAAGAGGGCCTATTCTTCAAGAGGGGCTACACTTTCTTTCTGCCGGTGCGCACCAGGGTCGCCCAGCGCTTCGCTATGAAATGGATGGCGTCAAAATTACGGAAACTTTCCGTTCTGCTCCAAACTCCATCACTCGCCATTTTGAGATTGGTGCGGTAAGCCGGACTATTTCAATGATTTTGGGAGTCGCCTCCAAAAAGACATCTATTACCCACAATAACTTAGGTGTCAGAATTGAACAATCAGCAGGCTTTGAGATCATGGTGATCGAGCCTAGAGACATGGGGCGTCATTTCTCGATTCACTCTTCGCCTCTAGCTTCTTGGAGTTTTTTATCAGATCGTCCACTGAACTCTTCAGGATGGCTTCAACCCACCCTTTCTGCTGAAATCATAACCACCCATGCCGTCCTCTCCACCAAACCCGACGCCTATGTCATCGACGAAATCCCACTGCCCGTTCCGAATCCCTGGAAGCGGAATGTGCGGCTGGCAGACATTGCTTTCCTGAATGATCAAGGTGATGCGGCAGGCGTGACTTTTGATGGCGATGTATGGCTCATCTCGGGGCTGAAAGGCGACCTCAAGGATGTAACGTGGAGTCGCTTTGCCAGTGGTCTGCATGAACCCATGAGCATCGTCGCGAGGAAGGATGAGTTGTTCGTCTTCGATCGCACTGGCATTTGGAAACTCCTCGATACCGACAAAGATGGCACCTGCGACCGCTATGAGATGTTCTGCAATCTCTTCTCCCAGACGGCAGAGACACGGGAGTTCCCGAACTCGATGAAACTGGGTCCCGATGGCGCACTCTACATTTCCAAAGGCGGACAGCAGGGCACAACCTATGGCAAGCACAGCGGCACAGTCATCAAAGTCGCGCCCGACGGGAAATCGTTCGAGGTCATCGGCCACGGATTGCGTCAGCCATTTATCGGAGTCCACCCAAAGACAGGACTTGTCACCGCTAGCGATCAGCAGGGCCATTACGTGCCATCGACACCGATCCACATCATCGAAAAAAACCAGTTTTATGGTCATCTCCCCACCATTGCACCCAAGGAAGTCTATGCCGAACCCATCGCTGAGCCACTCACCTGGGTGCCGCATCCGGTGAACTCCAGCGGCGTGACACAGGTCTGGCTGACAGACGCCAAAATGGGCCCCCTCAATGATGAAATGATCCACATCGGATACAATCGCCCTGAGCTTTTTCGAGTGATGATGAACACGAGGTTCAAGCGCCCGCAGGCCGCCATCATGAGCTTTGAGCGTGATCTGGATTTCCCTCCACTCAATGGCCACGTCAATCCGGCGGATGGACAACTCTACATCGTCGGTTTCCAAGTCTGGGGCACCACCGCCAAAAAACTGAGTGGGCTGGCCCGCATCCGCTACACGGATAAACCACGCGTTTTGTTAAAGGAAGTGACACCCACAGATAAAGGCCTGTTGTTACGCTTCAATGCCAAGCTGGATGAAAAGCTGGCTACTGATCCTGCGAGCTACAGCGCCGAGCGCTGGAACTACAGACGAACCTTTGAATATGGATCCCCGCATTTAAAGTTAGACGGCAGCACCGGCCAGGAATGGATGACCGCCAGCAGTGCTTATCTCAGCAAAGATGGCATGAGTGTCCTGGTTGGCATCCCCGACATGAAAGCTGGCGTGCATCAGATGCGCATTGGCTGGGGACTCAAAAGCGCCGATGGATTAAAGGCCGAAAATACAGCCTACTTTAGTCCCTGGGACCTGCTGACTTTTGATGCCATCAAAGAAGGCTTTGGTGACATCCAGATCAATCTCACTCCACGCGCAGCTTCGGTCGTAACGCTTGCCAAGCCGACCCCAGAAGAAGGCCTGCGACTTTACCAAATGATCGGCTGCATGGCATGCCATAGCACAGACGGCAGTACCATTGGCAAAGTAGGCCCAAGCTGGAAAGGCCTCTTTGGCACCAAGCGCGAGCTTGGCAAAGGCGGCAAATCAGCCTTAGCGGATGAAGCCTACATCCGCGAGTCGATCACCAATCCCAGCGCCAAGGTGGTCAAAGGTTTTGAGAAGTTTGATACCGGCATGCCGATCTACGCCGGCATCCTCAATGAGAGCCAAATCGAAAGCCTTGTGCTGTATATCAAGAGCCTGAAGTAGCAGACTCAATTCAACCCTAAGCGCTTCAGCCCTGGGATACGGATCTTCTGATATCGAAGAGGCAGGCCTTTCGGCGATGCCTTTACTGGCTGCAAAAGGACAGAATCAAAAAGCAGCGTGATGCAGAAGCCTTGTGAGCCATCACTGTGACGAACGGGTTTAAAATCAATGACGAAACCACAGACATTCACCCATTCCTCCTCAGTTTTAAGCTGAGCCGTCAGCGCATCCCGATGCAGGCGGATTTGCAGCTCTGAACCGATGTCAAAACGGTGCCGTGACCAGAAAGTAAGTCCTGCAGAACTGACCTCACGTAATTCGACGACGGTCTGAACCCCTCCGCTGCGATGACTCGCGGAGGTTTCCTGTGAATGCTGGCTTTGTTTTGCCATGGGACCAGGAATGAATTGTTTGCACCAGCAGCAGGCGCTGCAATGCTTGAAAGAAGGAACAAGCAGGCCAATTGTCAATCCGCAGACTTCGAAACAGAAGTATCTCTGAATTCTGAGAATGGGATGGCAACCCTGGAATCCTTTAAGGCGCTGGCTCATTTTATGCCTGACAAATGCATTGCCTTCTTTTGGCAGTGATGCCGAAAACGCATAAGGGCCATAGCCAAATTGAATGCGTTTCATCTCCGTTACAGACGTTATGTGTATTGAAAACATGATCACTTCACACGATGTCCTTATCATTGGCGGTGGCCCAGCTGGGGCTAGCACGGCGACTATTTTGGCTGAGCACGGCCATAAAGTACTAATCATTGAGAAAGCCAAGTTTCCGCGTTATCACGTGGGTGAATCCCTGATTCCATTTACTTTTGGCCCTCTGGAGCGCCTTGGGATGATCCCTAAAATGAGAGGTTCTCACTTCGTGAAAAAATACAGTGTCAGCTTTGTGCAGCCAGACGGACGCCGCTCTCAGCCATTTTACTTCCACACTCGCTACGATAAAGAAACCGTGGCCCAAACTTGGCAGGTCATGCGCTCGGAGTTTGATCAGATGCTTCTGGACAATGCACGCGAAAAAGGTGCTGAAGTGATGGAGGAGACGACCGTCATCCAACTCCTCAAAAACGACAGCGGTCGCGTCATCGGAGTCGAGGTCAAAACCAAAGACGGCCAAGTGAAGCATCTCCATGCAGCACTCGTCGTCGATGCCTCAGGCAAAGAGGCCTTTGCCTCAAATCGCCAGGGCTGGAGGGTCGGTGACCCCTACCTGAATAAGGTGGCCATTTGGACCTACTACAAAGGCAGTAAGCGTGCTGAAGGAGTGGATGAGGGCGGCACGACGATTGCCTTTGTGCCTGAAAAAGGCTGGTTCTGGCATATCCCCATGCATGATGACATGGTCAGTGTTGGCGTGGTAGCCGAAGGCAAATACCTGACTCGCGGCGGAGTGAAGGATATGAAGGAGATGTTTTATCGCGAGATCGGCGAGAACCAATGGATCAAGGAGCACCTCTCCACCGGCGCCTGCACAGGTGAGTTTTGGATCACCAGTGAGTATTCACGCCACTCCAAGTATGGTGCTTCTCCGGGCCTGCTGCTCGTGGGAGATGCCTTTGCTTTCCTCGATCCCGTCTTTAGCAGCGGAGTCATGCTGGCCATCAAAAGTGGTGTACTAGCAGCGGATGCCATCCACGAGGCTTTCATGGCTAAGGACATGTCACCAGAACGCTTCGCTGCCTATGGTCAAAATATCCGTCAGGGCGTGGAAAACATGCGGAAGCTGATCTATGCCTTTTACGATCCGAACTTCTCCTTCAAAGACGTGGTGATGCAGTATCCAGAAACCGGACCTGAGATCACCGACTGTCTATCAGGCGACATCAACAAAGATTACAGCAACCTTTGGAACCGTATTTCGGAGTTCGTGAAGCTGCCAGATGACCTGCCGTATGGGGTACCCCTGGCGGCGTGAGTAGCTACAGCAGCCTCATCCGCGTGAGATCCTGCGTATCCACCATGCCCACGGGATGACCGCTTTCATCAAGCACAACGAGATCGTCGATCCTTGCCTTTTCCAAAGTGGCTAAAACTTCTGCGGCCAGTTTATCGGCTTGAATGCTGATCGGCTGACGGGTCATGAAGCCTGAAACGGGCAACTCAGAAATAGCGTGATCGTTTTGGAAAGCCCGCACAAAATCTCCATGCGTAAACACACCTGCCAGGGTGCCATCTACGTGAACAACGACAGCGGCTCCACTGCGTGCCTTCGTCATCGCCTGCAAAGCCGCACTGACGGTGCTTTCAGGTGAGATGAGTGCGAGTTGATCCCCAGAACGCATAACATCAGAAACGCGAGTGAGCAGAGCTCTACCAAGCGAACCACCTGGGTGCAATTTGGCGAAGTCTTCGGCCTGAAAACCGCGCGCTTCCAGCAGGACCATGGCTAGAGCATCGCATAGAACGAGCATCGATGTGGTGCTGGAGGTCGGCGCTAAATTCAACGGGCAGGCCTCTTGAGAGACCTGCACATCCAGCACACAGTCAGCCTGCTTAGCTAACGTGGACTCCAGTCCACCGGTGATGGCGACTATGGGCAGGCTGAGGCGTTTTAAATGCGGCAGCAGATCCACCAACTCGGAAGTTTCACCACTATAACTAAGTAAGATAGCCAGATCACCGGGATCGATCACACCAAGGTCACCATGCAAGGCATCTCCGACATTCAAGCAGACTGTGGTAGCTCCCGTGCTGTTCAGGGTAGCTGCCAGCTTACGGCCAATATTCCCGCTCTTGCCGACACCACAAACAATGAGTTTCCCACGACCACGAAGACAAGCCAGCAACAGTTCAATCGCTTCAGCAAAGCCCTCTCCCACGCGGGTATGCAACCGCTCCAACTCATCGATTTCGAGGCGGATCACGCGGCGGGCTTGGTCAGGGTAATTCATTCTTTCGGGGCACTTATCCTAGCGAGTGAATCCCCATCTTGCAATCTCAGGAAGCATCTCTCAACCACTCAGAGCCGATAATCCAGACTGATAAAATCCCGCAACTTCATCAACAGAATACGCCAAACAGGCAATACATCGCCATGCAATCGTGCGTTGCCAGTCATTCCCGGGCGCAAGACATGGTCCGCATTAGCGATGGAAACCAGTACTCCATAAGTCGTCTCCAGCGGTAGGAGTCGGCCCTGAGCATCTGCTTGAGCCGCCAAATCTCCGCCAAGCGTGGCCACGAGATTCGGTGGAAGATCGCGAGCAGGCGATGTTTTAGAATCTTCCATCACCTGCCCTTCAAACGTCCGATCTGGGTGCGCCGGCATGCGCAGTTCGACCTTCTGACCCGCACGGATATGGCGAGCTTGACGTTCATTGAGCGGAATGAAAATCTGAATGGGATCAAGCTGGGCAATCTCGCACAAAGCATCTCCAGCGCGCAGGCTAACATTCATCAGACGATCCAGATCCGGTGTGATGACGACACCTGATTTTGCTGCCTTTAGAATCAATCGAGAAGCCAATCGCGCAGCCTCCAGCGCCTTACCTTTAGCCTGCTCCAGCTGATTTTGAGCCTGACGATAAGCCGCAGGGTCACTGGCTCCGACGGTCATATCCAGAGCACGACGTGCACGCTCTTCCAGCAAGGTTGCCGCCCGCGCATCGGCCGTGATTCGCGGCTGAGCAAGCAGCGCCAGAACCTCACCAGGATGCACTTCCTGACCGCTCTGGACACGCATTTCAGTGATGCTCCCAGCCAGCTCCGCGCGGACAAAATCGGACTGCAAGGGCTGAAGGACCGTGGGACGCTCCAACTTAATTCGCCAAGGCAAAAGCATGACCAATAAAAACATCAAAACAACCACACTGAGCATGACCCAAGGTCGCCAGTGACTGCGAACAGTCGCTGGCACTGAAAGTTGTTTTTTGAAAAAGGTGATCACAGGAAAAATCAACATGGAGAAAAAGGCTCCCACGCCCAGCCAATCCCCCAACCATGCAAGGCCATAAGGCTTGAGCAAGTGATGGAACAGCATCGCAATCCCCAAGGTAATTTGAAGCATGTAAAGCTGCGCTGCCACGCTGTAGATCACAAACCAACCACGATGACGCTGCGGCAGCAAGTCCACACGCCCGACTGCGCCACCTGCTGCACCACAGATCAAACGGCGCGCCATATCACTCACGCACATCTGCGCTTTGCTCCGTAAATTCGGCACATCCAGCAAATCTGTCAGCATGTAATAGCCATCGAACTTCATCAATGGATTGGCATTAAAGAGAACCGTCCAGACACTGGTGATCAGCATCAGATTAAAGAGCAACTGCTGTGTCGGGCCAGGCTGGGAGATGGCCCAAAGAAGAGTGGCGACCGCCGCGATCACCAGTTCGATGTAGATGCCTGCGGCGGCCACGAGGATACGATGTCGTTTGTTTGGAAAGACATAACTGTCCGTCACATCCGCATACAAAAAGGGAGAAAAAATCATCATCATGAGTCCCATCTCATGCACCTCACCGCCATAGTGTTTGCAAGTCAGCCCATGACCAAACTCATGAATGATCTTCACCACAATGGTCAGCACCCAGATCAAGGCCAGATTCGGCAGCGATAAAAAATCATTCAGTGATGGCTGAATCCTCGGCCAGTTAAAGACAAAGACCATCAGCCCAGCGAAGAAGATCCCGAGACTGATAAAAAAACCTGTCCATGACCAAATCCAACGAACACGTCTTTCCAAGCGAATCAATAGTGCGTCAGGATCCCAAAGCGGAATCTTCAAAGTCAGCATCTGCATGAACCAAGCCCAAGGCGTGGTCGTCTGTGTCGATCGCCTCTGATGGTCACGCTGCAATAAGTGCCGAGTCGCAGCGGCGGTGGTTTCCAAAAAACCAGCCAAGAGTAGCTCTTGAGCAAAGCTCTGGATGCGCTCGGTGATCTGCTGCTGTGACTGACTCAGTGCCACCTGAGGCTGGGCCGACATGAAAGCAGATCGGATCATCGCCACGGTCCGTTTACCATCCAAGAGAGCCGCCAAAGCAAAGTCCTCCGCAGGCAGGCGGAAGTATTTCAGCGACAGAGGATCTTTGATGATCACAAAAGAGCGCCCCTCAAAGAGCTGATGACTGATGCGCAAATCCGCTCGCATGGCTGAAGGCACCGCAGCATCTCCCTCCACCACAGGAAGGGTGGAGAGATCAGGTGAAGGAAGTGCCGATTCCATGATGCCACTCAAAGTGGCTGTATGATCTCTGGCTGCAAGCTCTCGAAGAGTCTGTGTTGCACATTGCCTGAGATTTTTCGAATCAATCCGGCTAACATCACCGTTTAGGCTTCTTCTCATGCGCATCCTAGCTCTTCTTTTCATCCCTGTCCTTGCCATCGCCGAAGATTGGCCTGAGTTCCGCGGACCTTCTCGTCAAGGTCAATCCAGCGCCATTGGCCTGCCCACAGAGTGGAATGCCAGCTTTAACAAAAACGTCATCTGGAAAGCCGCTCTACCTGGCATCGGCTGGTCATCCCCTGTCGCTGTAGGTGATAAAATTTACCTCACCTCCGCTGTCACTATCGGTGGAGAAGAAAAGCCCGTCGCAGACCGCAGCCTGCGCGCATTGTGTGTTTCTGCCACCGATGGGAAAGTGGTTTGGGATAAAGAAGTGTTCCCGCAAATCGCTGCCACGGCACCAAACATCCATAAGAAAAACAGTCACGCCAGCCCGACAGCCATCTTTGAGAATGATCGCCTCTACGTTCACTTCGGGCACCAAGGCACAGCCTGCTTGAATGCTCTTGATGGTGCCATTGTCTGGAGCACACGAGAGTTTGCCTACAAGCCAGTACATGGCAATGGCGGCAGCCCAGTGATTGAAGGTGACCTGCTCATCTATAATGCCGATGCTGAGGCTGACCCAGCCGTGATAGCCCTGGATAAAACGACTGGAAAACAGCGCTGGAAGTTTGCGCGCGTCAGCGATGCCAAGCGCAAGTTTTCCTTCAGCACGCCACTCATGATCGACGTCAATGGCAAGCGTCAGCTCATCACCGCGGGTAGCGGCGTCGTCAACGCTCTGGACCCAGTCACTTGCAGCGAAATCTGGAAGGTGCGTTACGATCAGGGCTACTCTGTGGTGCCACGTCCCGTCTATGCGCACGGCATGGTTTTCATCGCCACAGGCTATGATAAACCGACCGTGCTCGCCATCCGTGTGGATGGCAGCGGCGATGTGACTGACAGCCATGTCGCCTGGAAACTTGAAAAATATGCCCCGCACAATCCTAGCATGGTGGTCGTGGGAGATGAGCTCTATCTTGTGGCCGATAACGGTCTGCTTTCCTGCCTAGACGCCAAAACAGGAACCGCCCATTATCAAGAGCGCTGCACAGGCCCGATCAGCGCCTCCATTCTCTATGCCGATGGCAAATTGTATCTCCAAGATGAAAAAGGTCTCGGTGTTATCGTCAAGCCGGGCAAGACCTTCACCGTGCTCGGTAAAAATGATCTCGCCGAGCGCTCGCTCGCCTCGTATGGCGTCATTGGAGATGACCTGCTCATCCGCACCGAGCAAAATCTCTGGCGCGTCGGCAGCAAATAAGCGGTGCCTTTTCTTCTATTGTCGTCATATCACTTGCCTGTGATCAGCACAATTTATGGGGCACTGCCGGTAGGCGGACATGGTTGCCAACTTTGAAACCACCAACGCTTCCGCTGCTTCCTTCTAGGGTCCTTAAAGAACTTCATTCATGGCACGCACCGAACTGCCACGCCCGATCGGTGTGGCGGTAATCCCAATAATCATGTCAGCCTACAAGACGAGAGCCACGGACGCGCTTCACGATCTCTGAAGCCTCTCGTGCATTGGCAGTAATGGCGGACCAATCTTGTTTGACTATCAACTCGCGGGGTGCCAGCCAGGAACCACCAAGTGCTTGCACACAAGATTCCCTCAAATACTGCTCGGCATTGCCAGCGCTAACACCCCCGAGTGGGATGTATTTCACGCCGAGATGAGCGAAAGGCGCTGAAATCGTGCGTAGATAAGCCAATCCACCACAGGGTTCAGATGGAAAAAACTTCATCATTCGGCACCCCTGTTCTACGGCTAACTCAATATCTGTAGGCGTACAGACACCAGGTGCAAACGGCAGTCCGATCCGCGCGGCCTCAGCCACAACTCGTGGATTCATTCCTGGTGAGACCCCAAAAGAAGCTCCAGCTTCCTTAACCTCATGGACCTGCTGCAACGTCAGGATGGTTCCCACACCTACCGTCATTTCCGGCAGCTCGGCACGAATGTGCCGCATTGCTTCCATGGCCACACTCGTGCGTAAAGTCAGCTCAATACCGTCCACACCACCAGCCAATAAAGCACGGGCTACAGGCACGGCATCAGCAGCGTCATCAATCATCAATACAGCAATCACACCGCTATGATAAAGTTGCGCCGAGAGTTCGTCAGGGAAAAGGCCAGTCATGCAGATGACATGGCGCTTGATCGTATAAAATCAATCCTCAGACTTGCTGTCCACGCTCGGCCATGAAGCGATAAGCTCCCAGCGGATGCATTTGAACATGCATCTGCCACTCATCCCCAAGGCCAAGAGCCCGGCCCAATTCCTTTCCGCGAAATCCAGCTCGAATGCTCAACTGCATGTCGTGATTCTGCACATCATTGAGTTCCGCGACTTCACAAAGCAGACGACCCAAAAAACGATGAATCCATAAGCGGGCAGGTTCAGCCGCCACGATGAGTCGCGTAGCGGGAGAAATCTTCGAGCCGATGCTGTGAAGCTCATGATTCGTGAAGTGATGAAGAAATAAGTTTGCGATAACGACTTCAGAATGCGGCAAGGCTGCCGCGATCACATCGCCAGTGAACCAGCCAGCAGCTACAGGCCAATTTAAAGGACGTGAGACCAGATCTACGGCCTGCATCTCCTCTTCTCGGCACAATCCTGAATTCAGTAACCGCAAAGAGAGCGCTCCATCACCTGCACCTAGTTCTGTAATCTTCCAGCCCTTTTGGCCATGGCTGCGCACCATCCTTTCAATCCAACGATGATTGCCCATGATTCCATTGACGATGCACATCTCTTCCCTTGCTCGAATAGCACGAGGATCATTCTGAGGTAGTAAATCGAGTAACTCAGGCTGGATATCTCTTCGTCTCATTGTTTCGCTTCCCTGTAACCGCTGTGTGATGAACCACAAATCCAATCAAGTGCTATTACTTGCGGGCAAAATGGATGTCTCTTATGAATGCGCATGGTCATTCAGCGCTCACCTTCCGCATCCAAAGGCGGCATCGCACAATTCTTTGTCGAACACCGCTGTTTTGGCTGGCTAGCTATGGCAGCAGTTCTCGTGAGTGGATGTCTTGCCTTTCTACGTTTGCCACAACAGGAAGACCCGACTTTTCCAACTCATGATGCGGTTCTCATTACTGTCTATCCAGGTGCTAGCGCCGAGGAAGTTGAAGCAGTTACCATCAAGCTGGAAGAAGCGCTCAGCCGACTACCCACGCTTGAGAAATTGCAGTCGCAATCGCGAAAAAACATCTCCACGATAGTCATTACGCTAAAAACTGATCGCAAAGAAGTAATCGCCCAACATTGGGAGAAGGCGCGCGCGCTGTTGCAGGGCATCAAATTGCCTGAAGACTGTGAAGAACCACACCTTGAAACTGATTACCAGCTTCCAGCCACGTTACTTTTTTCAGTGCTTGGCGAGGATGCGGAGGCAACTGCCGATCAAGTGGAGGAAGCTTTGAAGAGCGTACCCAGCACTGGCCGCATCCGACAGTTTGGTCATGCGCCTGGGGAAATTTTGTCATTCAAAGACATGGCGGCAGCCGACTACAAGGTAAGCACTCTTCATCGTCAGAATGACGGTCCCCTGATGCCAGCCAGCAGCGTACTGATTGCCGTCGAGATGAAGGCAGGAAATATCATTCGTGACTTCAAATTAGCGGTCCTTGCCAAGATCGATTCGATGAAGCTCCCAGCCGGGGCAAGCATCATCACCGTATCCGATCAACCTGCTGCTACAGCCCATCGTATTGGTGAGTTCTTACGCTGCTTTATTGAAGCCGTCTTTGTTGTCGTGCTGGTAGCTTTACTGCTCATGGACTGGCGCACAGCACTAGTCGTCGCAGTCGCCATTCCACTGACCATAGCCATGACTCTTGCTGGCATGGCGGCGCTTGGGGTCCCCTTGCAGCAGATCTCTATCGCTGCGCTGATCATCTCTCTTGGTATGTTAGTCGATGACCCCGTCGTTGCCTCAGACGGTATCAATCGTGAACTCGCAGACGGCCAACCGCGGGGCATCGCCGCATGGCTAGGCCCATTCAAATTGCGCCGGGCCATTTTCTTCGGCACACTAATCAACATCGTCGCCTTCCTTCCTCTGGCCTTACTTCCAGGGGACATGGGTGCATTCATCATCTCCTTACCCATTGTTATCACACTGGCTCTAGTCTCGTCTCGCATCGTCTCGATGACCTTCATTCCACTGCTTGGATCTTATCTTTTAAAAGGTCAAAAAGGCTTCGATTCCGCTACTGGCAGACATCCGATTTATCGGCTCGTTCCATTTTACAAGTCAGCTCTACAGCTAGCTCTCAGGAACCCTCTAAAAACGGTCGTAGCCGCTTTCGTTCTTCTTGTTGCGAGCACCGCGCTCATACCCTACTTCGGCAAGCAGTTCTTTCCCGCAGCTGAACGCAATCAACTTCTCGTGGATATCCAATTACCCGAAGGCAGTACGATTGAAAAAACGACAGCCACCACCCAGCGTGTGAGTGAACTTCTCCGAAAAGAGGCATCCATACAAAGCGCCATCATCGTGTGTGGAGGTGGAACGCCCATGTTTTACTACAACGTCCTACCTCGACAGCCCACAGCAAACACAGCCCAAGTGCTGATTAACACTCGTCATGCTGAAGAAGTCCCCAAGTTGATCATGCGATTGCGTGAAACGTTTGATCGCGAGATCAAAGAGGCACTCTGCCTTGTTAAACAAATCGAACAAGGCCCTGCACTCGAAACGCCGATTCAGATCGAAATCAGCGGAGACGATTTAAAAACAAAACTTCTGCAAGTCACAACCGCACTGCATGATGCTGGGGCCTACAAAGTTCATGATGATTTTGACGTCATTTCTCGAATCAATCAGCAAAGGACCGTTACCGTAAAAGCCCTTGCCCCCTTCGGTGAACTTGCCTCACGTATTTTAGAAAAGGCTCGACACTCATTTCCAACTTCGGGCATACAATTCGGTGGAGAGGAACGTGAACTCCATAACAGTCAGCGTGAAATGGGCCGTGTTCTGTCGATCTCGCTAGCCTTGATCGCACTCGCAATGGTTTTCCAATTCAGATCACTGATGAAGTCGCTGATCGTGATGCTTACCGTGCCGCTGGGGCTTATTGGAGCTTTCGTTGGCCTAGCCTCGACCCATGCTTCCTTCGGTTTTATGGCCTTGATTGGCATTGTCAGTCTCGCTGGCGTTATCGTCAGCCATATCATCGTCCTTTCCGATTTCATCGAAGAAGAACGCGCTGCTGGGGTCGATCTCGAAGAAGCCTTGATGCGTGCTGCTCTGGTTCGCCTGCGAGCGATTCTTGCCACTGTCCTAGCAACAGTCTGCGGATTGCTTCCGCTAGCCATCAGTGGTGGAGACTTATGGCAACCCCTGACTGCCGTTCATATCTTTGGTTTACTTTTTGGCACCGTGCTAACACTCCTCGTGCTACCTGTGCTTTATCGTTTGTTTGCTCAGTGGAAGTGGATCAAATAGCCTCGAAAATCAGAGCCACGTTTGCCCCGCCGAATCCGCTGGAATGACTCATGGCGACCCTTGGCGCCTCATCGGATCTGACCGTGAGGATCGATACACCTTCACAGGCAGGATCAAGTTGATCGACCTTCCCATTGGCAGGCATGAAACCTTCCTTCAAAGCCAGACAACAGATACCGGCTTCTAGAGCGCCCGCCAAACTCAAACCATGTCCGGTAAGAGCCTTCGTGCTACTCACTTTAGGTTGGGCGTTGCCATTAAAAACCGCCTTTAACGCATTCAATTCAGCAAGGTCCCCTGCACTAGTGGCAGTTGCATGAGCATTGATATAATCGATGTCCGAGGCGCTAAGATGACTATCTTTGAAGGCATGGTTCATCGCACGCACCAATCCGTTACCTGTCGGATCTGGTGCCACCACATCATAACCATCCGAAGCTTGCCCCCAGCCTTTGACTTCGGCGTAAATAGAGGCTCCACGCGCTGCGGCATGATCAGCCTCTTCGAGCACCAGCACAGCACTTCCACCAGTGATGACAAAACCATCTCGGCTCACATCAAAGGGTCGCGGAGCCAAAGCAGGATCGCTCTGTGAGCTAAGGGCCCGCAGTGAGGCAAAGGGTAAAATATTATAGGGATGACAATCCTCAGCTCCCACAACAAACATGATCTTTTGACGACCCAGTCGGATCAAATCACAGGCGCTGCCTAAAGCATGCGATGAAGAAGCACAGGCGCTATTAAAAGCCACGGATGCTCCTTTGATGGCGAATCGTGCCGTGAGATTCAGATGCAGCGAATTCGGCATTCCAGTCACAACGGTAGGAGCAGAAGTGCGCGCAGGTCCACGAGTCAGGACAGATTCAATCGCCAGATGGGTCAACCACGCTGAACCTGCTGAAGCGCAGTAGAGTCCAGTTTCAGGCGATGAAACAAGCGTCGGATCTAGCTGAGCATCGCTGATGGCCTCCTCCATCGCTGCCACGGAATAGACCGCGTTCGGAATCATCGTGCGCAGCTGAGTACGGCTAAACTCTAAATTGTTTGGAAATGACCAGTCCAATGGATCAGAGGTAGGAAAGTGAAAACCCTTCACTGTTCCAGCTAGCTTCACGCGATCATTCATCGCTGCCAACTCCGGCATAAATTCAATACCGCTACGCCCCTCCCTTAAGCTGTCTAAGACGGCTGTACGGTTATTCCCAATACTTGAGATAAAGCCTAGTCCGGTGACAACGACACGGTTCATGCGGCCAGCTTGGTGCGTAAAAAAGCTTTTAACTGTCCGAGTGTCCGAATGTCATTCATCTCTTGATTGGCTACCGTGATGCCCAACACTTCCTCGGCCGTCATGACCACTTCAATCATGCCAAAAGAGTCCATACCGATGTCCTCCATGAGTCGGCAATCGTCTGTGGCAGCCGCCACACCTTCCGGCTTTGGATTAGCCGCATCTCGTGCCAAAACTCCCAATATAATCGCTGGCAGTTCAGCAAGATCTCGGGACTCCTCAAAGCGCAGGGCCGCCTCTAAAGTCTCGGCACTGCATCGTTTCAGTGATTTAGCGATCTCCTGTTTTCGTTCTTCGGTGATTGGCATGACTGTGTGTAATCAACTTTGCAGTTAGTTCAAACCTTCTCGGCACTGAAAACCCCGTAGCGCTGAATGCCTAGTTCATAGGCCAACCAGATGCGGAAAAGAGTAAGAGCAAAGATACGATTTGGATTTTTTGAGCTGAATAAAAAACGCCGGTAGTGTGACTTGGTGAGAATGCCTTTCACAGCACGCATCGCACACAGCGGCCAGGTGCGCTTCACTTGCGGAGCGTAATCCCTGAATTGATAATTCGTGAAACCAGCGGCTTCAGTAGCAGCACGGAATTCGCTCTCAGGTCTGACGCCCGCAATTTCTGTCTCACGTGTGATGGTGTCAATGAAGTATCGTTTAGCAAATGGATCCGGGTTTTCACATGACATCCAGGCCGCTGCTACCAGTCGGCCTCCAGGTTTCATGACACGGTAACACTCGCGAAAAAAAGTTGGCAGATCGGGCATGTGTTCCAAACTTTCAACGGTCTGAACGACATCAAAACGATTATCAGGCAGTTGGTTCTCATACCAGTCACGCAGCATGAAATGGGTCTTTCCTGAAACGCTGTTATGCTTCTGTGCATAGGCCAGTTGAACGGCAGAAATGGTCATGCCTGTTACATTGGCACCATATCTCTCGGCTAGGATCTTTGCCGTAGCACCATAACCGCAACCAATGTCGCAGACATCCGTGTCCACACCAGTCTGGCCAAGCTCGGCGACCATCTTCACGAGATTCTCTGCCGCTTCAGTATCGGATTCTTTGCCTGTGTACCAAACACCATGATGAACATGTTCTCCCCAGATCTCGCGGTAAAACTGATCTAGGTCGTCGTAATGGGAGGCTGCGCCATCAATGGTAGGTATGTAGTCTTTCGTGGAAGTCATGAATCAAAGAGTTTGCGGTTTCAAGCTAGCCTGGGGAACACGATCCAGGGTATTGAAGGGAATCGTCAGCATGGCATAAAATGAACCCATGTGTCTGCTAATGAAACCTTGGCTTAGCAAGAATCGAAGCATGAGATCTCTCAATATCGACAACGATTTCCCGCGCCATGTGCCAAGCCACATGCCCCATTCTGCACGGAAGATGGCTGTGGCGGCTGCTTTACGTCGAAACCGATTGTAGGCCGGCAGGAGACCCAAGGCATCAGGCTGCCCTAGGATTTCGGCCAGAAACTCAGCATCCGCGAAACCTGTATTCATGCCCTGACCACCGATCGGGCTCATGCCATGAGCTGCATCCCCGCAGAGGATGATGCGGCCATCGTAGTAACGGTCGCAATTGAACCGGCGCGGAGAAAACACACTCTCATTCACCTGATCCTCAACGGGTAGCTCTACGCCTGCTCTCTGACGCGTCAGTTCACTAACCAAACCCGCTGGAGGATGATCCAGCCGGCTGTCTGTTTGCACGACCCAACGTCTTTTCCCGCCAGGTAGCGGGAAGGATTCCACCGAACCTGTCGCTGTGAAAAAGAGATGGGCTTCATCGCCGAATGACGTCCGATCGATAAAATCGCCCATGACAAAATGTAAGTCATAACTGTGACCCGGTGCTTTCATCCCAATCCAATCGCGCACAGGGCTACGCCAGCCATCACAAGCCACGACATAACGAGCCGTCCATTCACGGTCTTGAGCGCGCACTCTACAGTGATCGGCAGCTTGGTTGACTTCCGTCACCTCACAGCCTGATTCAATCCACTCAGCACCGAGATGCTTCTGCAAAAGAGCAAGGGTCATCACTTGAGGCAGAGCCAGGACAAAACGATGGGGATCAGGAATCTCACGAAACGTCATGCAACCGAGTTTGCCACTCTGGCCATGTACAAAACAGTCGCGCACCTTTAATCCAGCGGCGATAAACGCCTCCGTTAAACCAAGCTTATTCAAGATCTTCAGCGATGGAGGTGTGATTCCAATCGCCGCAGAGTGGGGAATGGGCTGTGTGCGCTTTTCCAAGACACGAAAGGTCATGCCCTTGTTCTTGAGCAAGCAAGCCAGCAACAGCCCCACTGGGCCGCCACCAACAATGAGCACATCAAAATCTGGCTTCATGCAGTTAGCTGTGCTTTCGATTTCTTTGGAACAGTCATCGTTACTCCACAGCGTTCGAAGACGGCTGTCTCTACCGTGAGCCCAGGACCAAAGGCAATGGCACAAGTCATGGCGTGATCTGTTTCCGCCTCCTCAAGCATGCCTTTAAGCACGAACATCACTGTCGGACTGCTCATGTTCCCATAATCACGCAAAACACCGCGAGAGATCTCCAAAGCCTCAGGCGGCAAAGACAGGTGCTGCTCCACCTGATCGAGAATGGCGCGCCCACCTGGATGAATCGCCCATTCGTCGATATCGCTGAGCTGCATCTCACGCTTCGCGAGAATACCGCCGAGCATCTCACGAATATTGCTACCGATGAGATCGGGCACATAGGCAGACAGCACCATATTGAATCCATGATCTCCGATGTCCCAAGCCATGTGAGCCTCACTGGACGGAACTAGCGCAGAGTGAAAACCCTGCACTCTGTAAAAAGGCCGATCGCCCGCAGGTTCACGCGCACTCATGATTGCTGCGGCTGCACCATCTGCGAAGAGGGCATTGGCCACGATACTCTCTGGCTTGTCACTGACTTGAAGATGCAGGGTGCAAAGTTCTAGACACATCACCAGCACCACAGCCTTTGGATTGGCCTCACAAAATTGTGCCGCCATACGCATGGCGGGAAAAGCCGCATAACAGCCCATGAAACCTATGGTGTAACGCTCAACATTTTCATTCAAACCCAGATCACGGATGATGTGATAATCAGGCCCTGGATTAGCAAAGCCCGTGCAAGAAGCAAAAACGACATGCGTGATCTCCTCTTTAGCAAATTGCGGACACTCGGCGAGCGTCTTCCGCGCAAGCTTCACCGCAAGTTCGCGTGAGGCTTTGGCATAAAGGGCGTTGCGCTGGCCTGTGGTGGGCGAATTGATCGTGCCATCTGGCAGGGTGCGAAATAGATCTCCGTCCTCTTTGGTGAAATCATCAATCACGCTGTACCGAGTCTCAATCCCCGTCCGCTCATAAATCATCTCGACCATGCGTTTAGCGCGAGCCTCCGTAACCCAGCCCTTCATGCGTTCACATGAAAACTCGTTGCTATAAATAAACGGTGGCGTGTCCGTGGAAATGTGGTGGATGTAAGCCGGCATGAAGATCAATTCTGGGTCAATGTAACCGAGGCATGAACTTTGATGCTATCCCCTACTTTGATGAATAATAGCACCGTGGGGACGCTAATGCCGCTAGCCTTCATCGAGACGGGGAAGTCGAGATCAAAGGTGGCTTTACCACCAGTCAGCTTCCAATTGGTGATGTTTGCTAAAACCTGTTGGGGTTTGCCAAGCAGCGTTAGCGTCATCGGCAACTTGGCAGGCGTTTTGCCATCCGCCGCTATTTTATCCGCAGCGGCATCAATACTGGCACGGATCAAAGGATAATCCGTGACCTTCATGGCCTTGCGCATGTTTTCATCACGTTTGGCCTCATCGGTATCCATCTTCACCGCCTCAACGGTCACGTCAGCCTTGATCCGTACAGGCTTGCCAGCGTCATCAAGAGTGACTTCAGTGGCATAAGGTTTGGCGGAGACTTTACCGCCCCATGCATGAAGCGTCGAAGTGCCGTCAAAGGTAATGTCAGCCTCTCCTGACCAACCTTGCGTGGTTTCAGCAAAAGCGGAACAGGCTAGACCCAAGAGAACCAAGAGGGAGAGTTTCATCATGCAAGTAAGGCGAGGAGATGCCGTGTGACTACTGAAGATTGAAGCCGCCAGAAAGAATCGCGGTCGCCGTAGCAGCCTGTCCCTGAGCCGGAATTTGCGGTAACATAAAGTAACCCACGGCTTTATGACTCCCATTGCTCAATCGCACGACTTGACCTTGGAAAGCCACCTTGGACCGAACCAAAGGCGGTGTGGTGGGTTCTGTCAGATTGAAGCTACCCGCCACCCCACCAGTTGCTGTATTTAGAGTGATAGCGACTTTGCCTGGATTGATTGCATTCTTGAGGTCGATCGTGTTACTGTCAGTGAAAATGAAGCTCATGTCAGGATCTATGGCTGAACTGGCAAGTCCGCCATCCGTGAACCTCAAGTTAACGTTCCCAGGATCAGGCAATCCCAGCACAATGCTGCCTTTATTAGCCGGAGCTAGATAACCGCCCGCTGCCCTCAGCTTGATAGGCCCGAAGTTAGTCGCGTAAGCACGACCACTGATCTTTGGCTTATTCCAAGTAAGCTCTCCACTGACAAAATTATTGGCAAAAAGCCCTCCCGTATCCTCAGCAAGCTTCAGCCCCTCTTGAATGCTCTGATTGCTCTGACTGCTCTGATAGCTCAGAATACTACCCCCATTTTTATAGAGCGGACTATACGCCCAGAAATCGCCGGCATTGCTCAGAAAGCTCGCGCTGGTGAAAGTCTCGCCATCAGCCGTCCTACCGACTGTGGTAATCACACCTGCAAGGCTGATATTGAAAGTGGCAAAGCCGCTGCCTTGAGGAATGGAGACTAGGCCTTTATCAGCCTGATCAACCAGATCCAAAGCCATGCTATAGTATCCAACCAGTGCATCGGCTGGATTGTTCAGAGCATTCCAGCCTGTGCGCCATCCCTTAACTTTATCTAAGAACGGAGCAATTTTGGATGTCATTTCGCCTGTGACGGGGTCCAGGGTCAAACTCAATGACTGACCTCCGATAGTCCCTGAAATCTGGGGAGCCACTGCCGCTAAATTTCCAGTCATCGAGTAAGCAGTCGATGCCCCCTTAACGGCGCTATTAGCAAACGCCCCGACAAGTTTGACCGTGTAGCTTCCGAGTGATGTTGTTGTCACCACCAGTGAACCACCTAAACCTCCATTGAGCGTAGCATCACGTGCGACGGTTCCGCTAAAAGTGCCGACTAGATTTTTATCCAAGGCACGCACAATCAATCGCGTTGTGATAGCCGCACTGGCACCGCCTGTATTGAGCGCACGCACTTGCACATTGTAGAGTCCAGATACCAGTGGGCGACCACTGATGACTCCTGTTGCAGGAGCAAACGTCAACCCAAGTGGCAGGCCCGTCATCACAAAGGTCCTTGGATAATTCAAGGCTGTCACCGTGTAGCTGAAATTAGCGCCAATGGTTAGGGTAGGGAATACAATTGGCTGAATAACAGGTGCCAGGAAAATGGGCGATACGGGAAGAGTGAACTGCTTCGTCACGACAAAACCCGTATTGTCTGTCAGTCGGACGGTGAATGTGGAAGCATTAGCTGTGAGTGTTGGAGTGCCAGAAAGTACACCTAAGCTGCTGAGACTTAAACCCGGAGGTAATGCACCAGCACTCAAGGCCCAGGTGTAAGGCGCCGTTCCGCCTTGCCCAACTAGCGTTTGGTTAAAAGCCACATTTCTGACCGAAGTCAGAAGACTTGATGTGGCAATGCTGAGATCACTCATGCGGACGCTAAATGCCCTGGTATCAGTGAATCCAAGGGCATCCTGAAGTCTCAATGTGAAGTTACTTGTAGTTACGCTTGTTGGAATACCAGAGAGAACGCCAGCCTCACTGAGGGTGACACCTTCTGGGAGCGCACCTGAATTCAAAGCCCAAGTGTAAGGTGCCGTACCAGCACTGGCCGCTAAAGCTGTGCTATAGCTGCTCCCCACATTGCCTGGTGCCAAGACAGAAGCTGTGGAGATAACCGGAGCGCTGCCAGTGGCGAGGGTAAAGACCTTTGTAGCCGTTAAAATATTCGCATCACTCAGCTGCACGGTAAATTGGCTCGTGCCCGCAGAGGTCGGGGTACCGCTGAGCGCTCCTCCAGTGCTAAGTGCCAGTCCTGAAGGCAAAGCACCAGCGCTGACCACAAACCGATAAGGTGCTGTGCCACCCTGGGCGGCCAGTTGCTGAAGAAAGCTGCTACCGATCAGTCGCGAAGCCAGTATGGATGTAGTGATTGTAGGCGGTGTCGCAGCCACTGAATCAGGAAGAAAAGCGGTGGTGCTGAAGTGGGTATCCACCGTTACTTTGTCAAAGCCGAAGTTCGCCTGATTCGCAGGCCCCGTGATCGTGATCGCATAATTTGCCTGATTGCCGGGCAGATCCCATTTGGCCCAGAGCTGCCCGTCACCCGCGCTGTTCACTGCCTGAACCACCGTCGGGGCCACTCCATTGAGGCTATTGAGCGATATCGTTGCAGGAAAGGAACCGGCCCCAGGAATAGCAGCGATTTGCATCACGATGGTCGTGAATCCCTCCGTGCCAACTGTACCACTTGTCGGCACAGTGACTTGCTCAGCCAAAGTGCCGCTAGCGAAAGACAGATCACCATTATCGATGACATGATCTTCCGCATTGGTCGTCTGGAAGTTTGCTCCGACGGTAGCGCTCCCAATGTCGGGTGAGCTATCGTTGATCGGCACTGCGCGATCTGAGGCATCATTAAATGTTTCCCATCCAAAATAAGTGCTTGCAGCAGTTCCCCGCTCAGTGACGGCAAACAGCCCTGCACTTTGACTCATTGCGTGAGCATACGCTGGAGTGACCAGTAAAACAGTGACCGTGGCAGCAGCAGAGTTGACCCCTGTTGGATTGACCTCATTGGAGACCTTGACCCAATAGCTTTTAGTTAGTGTTGATGCCGGTGTCGTGAAAGAATTAGAGTTCGTTCCCACTGGAGTCGTCGTCACACCGCTATCGCCTTCATACCATTGATAAGAAAGTGCGCCATCTCCACTCGCAGACACCGAGAGTGTCGTGGAGTTACCATAATTGACTGAGGTCGAAGCGGGAGATGCTGTGATAGTTGGAGGCTGCAACACGGTGACTCTCGCTACCGTCGAGTCTGCACCCCCAGGATTGGCCAAGTTAGAAACTCGGACCCAATAATCGGTGTTCTCCAAGAGAACCGGGGTTGTAAATGAAGCACTGTTGGTTCCACTAAGCGGATTAGCCGTGATGCCGCTAGCTCCTCGGAACCACTGATAAATCAACGGTGCATCGCCAGTCGCAACGACAGAGATAGTCGTCGTTTGTCCGCGGTTAATTGTCGCCGATACTGGATGCGTTGTGATCGCCGCAGGCTGACGAACCGTCACTGTAGCTGTATTGGAATTAGCTCCCGTAGTATTCACGGAATTAGTAACTTTCACCCAATAACTCGTTGTATCCGCCAGTACCGGCGTAACGAAAGTAGCGGAGTCAGTTCCGACAGGAGTCGTCGTCGTGCCGCTGGCGCCTTGATACCATTGATAAGTTGGGGGAGGCACTCCAGTGGCAATGACCGTCAGCGTGGTGCTACCACCACTGTTGATGGACGTCGAGGACGGATGCGTCGTGATAACTGGGTTCGGGGCGACACTAATGGTGATGGCCTTTGATACCCATTCTCCCGAGAAACCAGCGTACCGGTATGCCCTGATTGTGACGTTTCTGTCGCCGACTTGCGTGGTTGTGCCCGTCAAGGTTGCAGTTGCACCCGTGGATTTCGTCAGCGTCAGGCCAGTAGGCAGTGTGCCACTGAAGACCTGCCACGATTGTGGCTGGCTTGGACTTCCTAAGACTTGGAAAAGGCCATTTAAAGCCACCCCTGATGTCACTGGAACGGTCGCTGAACCTGCTGAAGGTGCCACCTGGGAGAGTGTCGTCGCGCCAGCCACACTGTCATAAGCGCCAAGTCCCACGACCGTTGCAATCGCAATCTTTGTCGCATCCATCACAGCGAATGAACTCAGTAGATTCACCTCAGGCATGATGATCTGTGCAGCGGGCGTGCGCTGAAAGAGCAGGAGGAACGTGCTGCTGCGTTTGCAAAGCCTTTTGAGCTTCTGAAGGATTGGCTGATTTTTCATCGTATTAGTTAGGCTGGTTGTTTTGAAAATGAATGTGATTGTTAATTACAGCCGCAGCCGCCACCGCCCACACCACCGCCACCAAAGCTGGCTTCGCGCGAAAAGTAGGCGTGCTGAGTCATCGCCAGCAGCAGAGAGTCACGACCTGCGTCCATAAGCGGGTTCGCCAGATTACCGCGCTGGTAGGGCTTCACGCGCACGAGATGCTGGGAGCAACTACTGAGCAGCATCACAGCCATGGCGGCAGTAGTGAGGATCATTGTTTTCATCGTTAAATAAGTGGGGTGATTTTATTCAGTCAGCAGCGCTTCGATCTCGGCGGTGTATTCGGCTTCGGTCTTGGCACCTTTAAAGCCTTTGTGGATATGGCGAATCACACCTTTGCGATCCACGAGGTAGCTGCTAGGCATTGTCGGCGGATTAAAGAAGTCTGCTGCCTTATGCTGTGAATCATGCACCAGAGTGAAGGCGACTTTGTTCTTAGCCAGGAAGCCTTGATATGCCGACGCTTCATCATCGACCCCGATGCCTATGGTCACCAATCCCCTCGCGGCATACTTCTGATGCAGCCGTGCCATGGTGACAAATGAGGCTTTACATGGCGCACACCATGAAGCCCAGAAATCAACGAGGACGACTTTTCCCATGGTCTTTGGCAGTGAAGAACCGGGTAGCAGAGCACTTAGAGCAGGAAGGGCCGTTCCGACTTTGGGTTCTGCTGCTGTTGCAACAGATAAGCTGAGACAGATGAAGGCGAGGATTAAGTTTGTTTTCATGGTATTTGAATTTTTGGAAGAATCAGATCAGGCTGCTTGAACTTGGAATTTGCGGAACTCTCGGGTAACATGCGGGCCATGCTCATCCTGCACGCAGGCTTCAACACCGGGAGCGCGGTCGGCAAATAACAGCCCCTCCCGCAAGCCTAGAATGAAGACACAAGTAGAATAGATACCCGCCAATAAACAACTCGGCGCAATGACTGTAACAGCGCGCAAACCGTGTCGCACTGGCCACCCAGTGCGGCGATCCAGAATGTGACCGTAGCGGACACCGTTGTGTTCAAAGCGCCGAGCGTAATCACCCGATGCACAGACAGCATAACCGGACACGGCTAGACCACCTATGCATTGCTCGGTTTTGATACCATCCTGAATCCCCACATGCCAAAAGGGATGCAGGCCATTGCCCCCGAAGGCGAAGATATCGCGACCGAGATCGACAAGTGCGTCTTGGATACCATACCTCTTGGCAATAGCGATGAGTTGATCCACGGCGAATTCTTTGCCAAAGCCTCCGAAGTCTAGCCCCATGCCCTCACGAGCAAGAAAGACTTTCCCTGGCTTGCGGTGCAAGTCCTTCCAATTTGAGAGAGCTAGTGCCGTGGCGATCTCATCATGACTGGGCAACCGTTCATGCACGATCTTCCAATCCCATACTTTAGTCAGTGGCAGTGTAGCCGCATCAAGAACACCATCCGTCAGGCGATGCATAACGTCTGCTAAATCAAGCATCTTCTCCATTTCATGATCTACCGACACCCATTCCTTGCCCGCAGCCTGATTGATTTTTGATAACATCGAGTCCGGTTTAAATCGGGAAAACTTTGCCTCAAAAGCACTCAACCAACCAAGTGCATCAGCCACGAATAGTAGAGCCGTCTTTTTGTCTTCACAACGAAACTGGATGGCACAGTCAGTTCCCAACGCACGAAAGGCCACACGCCGCACGCCGCGTGCATCAGGCTCGATGGGGATTGGAGGGACTGCCTTAGACATGAAGTTGAATCAGAATTGAAAGTTAAGGCCAAAGGTACACATGCTGGCAGTGGCATAGGAAGCTGCAGGTGCCTGATCACTCCCAATGCCGGACATGTCGTAATGCTCGTAAGTGACGGAAGCCGCTATATTTTCAGTGAACCGGTAGCGGGCCTTTAAACCGAGGCTCATCGTCGCCATTGAAGAGAGGCGATAATCCGCAGAGTAGTTCGGCCCGCTGCCGTCAGGATAAATCTGCGGCGTGGCGATATTCACCTCGTTGAGAGAGTTGTGGAAGAAGTCCGCCGCACTCTGCTGGTAGTAGCGGAAGAAGGGAGTAATCTCCCATTTTCCAAACAAACTCTGCCTCCACTCCAGTTGCAGGCTCTGGGAGAAGACGCCGTAGTCGTCCTGCGCAAGGCGAACGACGGCATCCAGCGCCGATTTCGTTTTTTCGAAGTAGTGTGTCCCCTGGAACTGCAACACGCCTCGTAGCCGACTAGATGGGCGGTTTTCTCGATAGGAGCTAGTAACTGGAAAAACACCAACAAGTTCATCGCGTTGAATGCTCTTGTATTGATCATTCAGGTAGCCTTCCGCATACCCCAAAGTCAGATTGGCAGACAGAACGGTGTTTTTGTCCAAAAGCTGGGATAAACCGAAGAAGAGATCGTAGCTTCTTTTGTTCTGATCATCGATTCCTCTCACGACGATGGTGTCATTAAGATAGTTGAGCCCGAATGACACCGTCGTATTCTTCTGATTCAGTTCCCACTTATCACTCAGGGAGATGCCCTGAGAAAGGTAGTCGCTTTCACGGCTGTTTGACAGCTCCAGTTCCACACGATGATCACCGATCTGCTGGGAAAGTGCTGCCAGCACGCCTTGACGCACGTCGTCAATGGGCGTCAGGAATGGCTGTTTAGCGCCAGGCAGGGCTTTCTGCTGATTCTCGGGTAGAACTCCGTTGGGCGTAGACCCACTGATTGCGTCCCTCAGAAACTGAAAACGGAAGCTCGTTTCTTCGGATAAAAAGATCTCGCCACGATAATAGTAGGACTCGACGAACATGCGACCGCCGGACTCATCATAAGTCTGATAACTTGTATCAAACTTAAAGGCCTCCGCACCTGCCAGGGGCACAACAGGCATCAGGAGTGGCGCTAAGGCGATTTTTTTTTTCATGAGAGACAACTTTAAAATACTAGGATCAATGTTTTTGCTCAAGATCTAAGAGGCCACGTTTGCAGCCTTAATTTCTTGAATCGTAGCGCAATTCATAATGGTCCAGCTGTTAAGCAGAGGCAAAAGGAATAGGGTGAGAAACCAGTCACCTGTACTGGCTCATTCGCACAGGGCCGGGAACGGAAATAGATTTCAAACAAGTGAGGGAAAATCTGCCTGTAAGGCAGTGCACAGAGGTGCGGGATGGGCAACGGAGCAGAGAGCTTTGGCGTGATTGATCACGGCCCGTCTGCATTAATGATGTCATAAAACAGGTCTTCAGACCCAATTACGACGTTCTCTAATGCCTCAAATCAAAAGCTGAACACCCGTCATGGTTGGCCGCCAATCGCTTTCCTTCTGCTCTTGATCTCTTGTCATCTGATGGCGAAACATGTCGCGCACCTGCTGCTCAAAAGAATGCCTTAACATCTGAGTTGCCTCAAAGTTAATGCTGACAGGCTGAAGTACCTCCTCGGCCACAAGATGACGCTCAGAGGAAGCGACACTGGTTAAGTGGACTGAGGAAAAGTGATGATCGCCATTCTGGTCTTCACGACAAAAACAGACCAATACACGAAGACTGGCATTGACGTGATCGGCAACCTCCGGCGTTTCAGCACCTACGCGATGATGCAAAACGATCTGAGTGATTTGATCCGATTCTAGAACGATCATCTCGTGACTCCCATCCAAGTCAGCCAACATCGCGGCTGAGGCCGTCATCACCGAGGTCCCTGTGATGGCGTAAGCCAGCAAGAGGAGCAGCGCGGTGAAACGATTGAGGGGACTCATAAACTAAGTTTTTTAAGCAAACTGTAAAACAAACAAACGCAATGACTGAAGATCACATTACCAAATGATAATCCATGAACCCTAATGGAGTTGAGTCACAAGAAGCTGAATAAATTTTGCGTTTCCTCACACTTTTATTGTCCGGTTTCCGCCCTCTGTGCGGTATATCTCCCCCCGCCAGTTCATTTTTAACCATGAAGCACACCCTCCTCACCCTTGCCCTCCTCGGCTCATTCGCGATTGCCCAGGCTCAGGATTACCTCGAAATCGCCGCCAATCCCGTCGGTGTAGGAAAGGGTAAAACCATTGTGCTCGTGGCAGGTGATGAGGAATATCGCACGGAGGAGACGATGCCGATGCTGGCCAAGATCCTGGCAAAAACGCATGGCTTCAATTGCGTGGTGCTCTTTTCCACCGACGAAAAGGAAGGCTTCATCGATCCCAACAATCAAAAGAATATTCGTGGCACCGAGACGCTGGACAATGCGGATCTCATGATTATCGGCACGCGTTTCCGCCAGCTGCCAGAGGCGCAGTTAGCACCGTTCATGCGCTTCTTGAATGCGGGCAAGCCGGTCATTGGCTTCCGCACGGCCACTCATGCCTTCTCTGGCAAGGCTCAGACCGGCGACTTCAAATGGGCGGAGTTCGGCCTCAAGATTTTGGGTGAAAGATGGGTGGCTCACCACGGGGCTCATAAGAAAGAAGGCACACGCAGTGTCTTTGAGCAGGCAAACTTGAAGCACCCTATCTTAAAGGGCGTGGAGGAGATCTTTGGCACCAGCGATGTTTATACGGTCAAGAACCTGGATCTGACCAAAGCGACTGTCCTTTTGCGCGGTGCTGTGACGGAGACGCTGAACGATCGATCCTATCCGGTGAAGGGTCCTAAAAACGAACCGATGCAGGCGCTGGCTTGGCTCTTTGAATACAAGACACCAGATGGCAAGAGCACTGGCAAATCCTTCTGCACCACCATGGGAGCCTCCGTCGATTTTGCCGATGAAGATCTCCGCCGACTCATCGTCAATGCCACGCTGCACCTGCTGGGTAGCGAAGTGCCAGCCAAGGCAAACGTGGACGTCATTGATCCCTTTAAACCAACGATGTATTCCGCGCTGAATAGTGACTATTACAAGCAAATCAAATTGAAGCCCGGCGACTTCGCCACGGGTAAAAGCCCTTCGACTGGCCTGCCTGGTGAAAAGAAACCCGAAGCTAAAGCTGCTGCCGAACAGCCGCCTCATGCACCAAATGCTGAGCCAGCCGCTGCTACCAGCGCCCGCTCTCAAACAGTGTCACCTCCAACCAAAGGCGAGCGCATCGTTTTGATCGGCAATGGTCTGGCCGAGCGTGATGTGTATTACAGCCGTATCGAGACGGAACTGCATCTGCGTTACCCCGATCAGAATCTGTTCTTCCGTAACATGGGGCATGTCGGAGACACTCCCGGCTTCCGCCCGCATCCGGCTCGTGTTTCCCAATGGGCGTTCCCAGGCGCTGAGAAGTTCCATCCCGACAAGCAGGTGCATCACGGCAAAGGTTTCTTCTCCACGCCTGATCAGTGGCTCACTCATCTTCAGGCAGACACCATCGTGGCCTTCTTTGGTTACAATGAATCCTTTGATGGCCCGAGCAAAGTCAGCAACTTCGAAGCCGAGCTAGACGCCTGGGTGCAGCATACGCTCAGCAAGGCCTACAATGGCAAAACCGCTCCACGCGTGGTGTTAGTTTCACCAGTGGCCTTTGAAAATCAATCCGCTAAGCGTGACCTCCCCAATGGCGACAAAGAGAATGCCAATCTCATCCTCTATTCCGCTGCCGTAGAAACCGTGGCCAAAAAGCGTGGCCTGACATTCATCGACCTTTTCTCGCCCACCAAAGCACTTTACGCCAAAGCCCAACAACCGCTCACAACGGGCGGATTTGTGCCGAATGAAGAAGGCTACAAGCAAGTCGCCGAAATTCTCAGCACTGGCATTTACGGCCATCAATCACGCGTCTCCAAAGCCGACCCGGAACTTGTTAATGCAGCAGTCAAAGCCAAAGACTATTTCTGGAACAGCGACTACAACCTCGTCAATGGCGTTCACTCGCACGGCCAACGCTACAATCCGTATGGACCACAGAACTATCCCGATGAGGTCAAAAAGACCCGCGAAATGGCCGCTCTGCGTGACACCCTTGTCCACGAAGTCGCCACCTCCAAAAAGACCGATCTCACCGTCGATGATAGCAAGACACACAAGCTAGCCGAGGTGCCAACCAACTATGTGCCAAGTGTCAAAAACGGCAGCACCAAGTATCTCTATGGCGACGAAGCGGTGCAATCCCTGACCGTGCCCGAAGGCTACAAAGTTGAGATGTTTGCGAGCGAAAAGGAGTTCCCAAATCTGGCGAATCCGATGCAGATGTCCTTTGACAACAAAGGCCGTCTTTGGGTGGCCACCATGCCAGCTTATCCTCACTATCGTCCTGGTGATAAACTACCCAATGACATGCTCCTGATCTATGAGGACACCAATGGCGACGGTAAAGCTGACAAAGAAACTGTCTTTGCTGACAAGCTGCATTTGCCCATCGGATTCGAGTTTGCTCCAGAAGGCGTGTACCTTTCTCAAGAGCCAAACCTGGTGCTGCTCAGCGATACCAATGGCGACGACAAAGCTGACAAGACCGAGATCATCCTAGGCGGCTTCGACACGCATGACACTCACCACGCCATCAGTGCCTACGCGGCTGATCCCAGCGGTGCCTTTATGATGTGCGAAGGCGTCTTCCTCCACTCCAATGTCGAAACTTCCTACGGCCCAGTGCGCTGCGTCGATGGTGGATTCTTCCGCTACAGCCCGCAGCGCGGCATGTTAGAGCGCACCATCCAGATGAGCATCCCCAATCCCTGGGGCTTCATCTTTGACCAATGGGGACAGGACTTCTTCCTTCACACCTCTGGCACCAGCATGAACTGGGGCCTGCCGGTCTCGGTGAAGCCGACCTTCGGCAGCAAGACGCCTTCCACACCGGACCTCATTCCTTCGGATCAAAAAGTGCGTCCGACATCTGGATTAGAGATCGTTTCATCACGCCATTTCCCCGATGAAGTTCAGGGCGACATCATGCTCTGCAATGCCATCGGTTTCCTCGGCATCAAGCAGCACAAAATCGTCGATGACAGCACCGGTTGGAAAACAAGCTTCCGTCAGGATCTACTCGTCAGCAAAGACGGCAACTTCCGCCCGGTTGATCTTGAGTTCGCCCCAGATGGCAGCCTGTATGTGATCGACTGGCATAACGTCCTCATCGGCCACATGCAGCACAATGCACGTGATCCACTGCGCGACCACGTTCACGGCCGCATCTACCGCATCACCTATCCGAGCCGCCCGCTGGTCAAGGTCGCACCCGTCGCCGGAGCACCCATCGCCACACTGCTCAATAATTTGAAGGAACCCGAGTCACGCACACGCTACCGCACACGCCGTGAGCTGCGCGCCCATCCGGTGAGCGAAGTCTTGCCGGCTGTCAAAACCTGGGCCTCCGAACAAAAAGACATACACGCTAAACTCGAAGCCCTTTGGACCACCTGGGGCATGAATCAAGCCGACGAAGGCCTGCTGCGCGAACTGCTCGCCTGCGATGACTTCCACGCCCGTGCCGCTGCCGTCCGCGTGCTGCGCTACAATCATCACCGGATTGCCGATCACGCAGCCCTGCTTGAAAAAGCGGCTGCCGACGAACATGGCCGCGTGCGTTTAGAGGCAGCCGTCGCAGCCTCCTGGTTGCCTGACATCGCGGCCGCGAAAAAGATCGTCGCTGTCGCAGGTAGCAAACCGATGGACGTGTGGAGCCAGAACGCCATCAAGACAGCAACAGATCGTCTTAACGGCGTCGCTGAAGTCGAGAAGGCTGATCATGTCGAGCTGAAAGCCCCTGCCCATCTCAGCGCCAAAGCCAAAGAGCAATACCTCGCCGGACAAAAGATTTATTTCCGTGAAGGCCATTGTGTCACCTGCCATCAGGCCAATGGTAAAGGCCTTGATCCAGCCTTCCCTTCCCTTGAGAATAGCCCCTGGGTCAAAGGCGACTCCAATCGCCTCATCAAGCTAGCCATGTATGGCCTCATGGGCCCCCTCGAAATCAACGGTAAAAAATACGATGGCCAAGTCCCCATGACCCCTTTTGGCGGCATGCTCAAAGACGACGAAATGGCCGCCGTTCTTACCTTCGTCCGCAACAGCTTCGGCAACCAAGCCCACCCTATCCAACCCGCCCAAGTCAAAACCATCCGAGACGCCAACCAAGGCCGCATGATGTTCTTCATGACTGATGAACTGCTGAAGCAACATCCGATGAAGTAAGTTCGTGAGCCACAATGAGTGACGGCAATATGCCGTCACTCATTGTCCACTTAATCAGTCCTGGCTGCCATCATCCGATTTAAGAGCTTTAGCAATGAAAAGCGGCGTTCGAGGCGCAGCAGCATCAGCTGATTTGCGCGGCCGAGCAAGATGAGGCAAAACGAGAACAATAGGAGGTTGCCTATCGAGCTGAAGGAGGATTGGCTACAAAGCCAAATGCAGGAACCGCCCGCAACCAATGGCAGACCAAGCTTGATCCACTCACGCATCTAGGCGCAGAGAGTTCGGGAAGCTTATTTTCGATGTTGGGCGGTTTTCATGGTTACACCCTGGCGAAGACGGACTCTATGTCAGGGCTTCAACCCTCAGTTGCGGATGCGCTTGCGGGAACTCCAGGAAGCTCTGGGCTTGAGCAGCGTCCACCCTGACTCGTGAGAGTAGCACCCGCCGCGAATTCATCGGCAAGATCAAAGGCAGCTTCATCAGTCCAACACGCTATGGCTCGATCAACTGTGCCCAGCGATCCGAGAATGGAGGCCAAAGCCGAGACGAGCGCGGCTATCCCTGATGCCGCATGCGGAACTGCTTCGGCGTTAGGCCGATGCGTTTGCGGAAGTGTTGGGTGAAGGCGCTTTGGTCGCAGAAGGCGTGGGCTTGGGCGATGTCGATGACTTTGTCGTTGGTTTGAATGAGGGCTTCGGCGGCGGACTCGATGCGGATGCGCAGCATGAGTTCATAGGGCGTGACGCCAAGGGCTTGGTGGATCTTGCGATACAGGGTGCGCTCGGAGAGGCCGCATTCGCGGGCGAGTTCGGCGGTGCTGAGGATGCGGCTGGTGTTCTTCTGGATGTGGCTGACGATGAGCGTGACTTCGCTGCTGGGCTGATGACGGCTGCGACCTTCATCGCGGCGGGTGAGGCCCATGAGGCCGATGATCTTGCCGTTCTTGCCTCGCAGCGGAACCTTGGTGGTGAGAAACCAAGTCAGCGTGCGCTGCTCGTCATACCAAACTTCGAGGCGATTGATCAACGGTTTGCCGGTGCGGAAGACGAGCGCGTCATCGGCTCGGTAGGCCTTGGCTGCTTGCTCGGGGTAGAAGTCTTCATCGAGTCGGCCAATGACATCGGCTTCACCTTCGAGGCCCAGGCGGGTCCACATCGGCTCGCTGGCCGCGATGAGGCGGCTCTCGCGATCCTTCACAAAGAAGAACACGTTGGGCTGCTGATCAAACATGAGCCGGAATGCCTGCGGATCGGTCATGCTGGCAAAAAAGGCACTCTGGAGGGACTTGGGAGACATGGCAGGATGATAACAACTTTTGGCAGATCTAGGCCATGTATTTCCGAATGGAAAGGCGTTTTACTGCATTCATGAAATCCTGCCGTCTCTTCTCCTTCATCACTCTTTGCCGTCTCGCCTGCACAGGGGCCTCGGCCCACAATACGGTGCTCACGCTGCGTCAGGATGATGCGACGAACACGCAGGTGCCGCTGCTGAAGCAGTGATGCCAGTGAACGGAAAGCGGAACACCCATCGGAGCAAAACATCCGCGAACGCCGAGTTGCTGCCGAGGCGCTTGCAGGCACTCCGGGAAACGATGGGTTTGAGCAACGTCCACCCCACCTCGTGAGCGTGGCATCAGCTGGGAGTCCATTGGCAGGATCAAAGGCGGCATCATCTGCCTGACCTGTGGGTGAATCGCCGATCTACCCGCTCAACGGGCACGATGTTCGCCGGGCGTCTTGCGAGTGTATTTGCGGAAGACCTGACAGCAATACTGGGCGGAGGAGAAGCCGACCGAGGTGGCGATGTCTTCGAGCTTGCGATTGGTGGTGCGAAGCAATTCGGCGGCGACCTTGACGCGATGGCGTTGCAGCCAGTCGTTCGGGCTCATGCCGGTCTCTTGTTTGAAGATCGCAAAGAGCCGGGGCCGACTGCATCCAGCTTGTTTCGCGAGGTGATCCATCGGCACTGGCTTCATGTAATGATGCTCCAGGTAGTGGATGGCGTCGTGCGCAATGCGGGCCGTGCTCGCGGTCTGGGTGCCGTCATTGCCGCGCGCGGTGGCGATGATGATTGAGGCCACGGTCAGCCGCATGGAAGCGGCGAGACCTTCGGTCTTCTCTTCGGAAGCGTGCTGGCGGATCAAGCGGTGCAGTGTCTTGGCGTGCTGCCGGATAGCCGCGCTCATGGGTGACGGCGAGGGTGTCAGACTGCCGAAGTGCTTCGCCAGCCAGTCGCATTCCTTCCGGTTGAAAGGTGTCGTTTGTGTGCGTGCGTGAGTCGGATTGAAAACGATGGCGCAGAGCGTGGATGCTTGCCGGGTATCATTCAGGCCGCGATGCACGGTGCCGCACGGGACGACCATGATCTGCCCGCCTTTCAAAGGCGCGTGCCCACCGCCGCGAAACTCGTAGCTGGTGGTGCCGCTCAGCAACAACAGAATCTCGTGACCCTCGTGCGAGTGCCAGCTCATGCGCCCGGCGTTGAAGCGATGGTTGGCCGCGACGTAGTCCACCATCGGCAAGCCCAGTTCCTTGCCGGAGACGAGGAGGTCTCTCACGGGCAGAGGATTCTGGAACGTGGTTTTGGCGGGGCGAGGTTCGGGCATGGCGGAGTTTAGATATCGTCTCACGATACGAAGTTGGAGATGATTTTCCAAGACGGAATCCACCGCGTCCGCCAGAATCACCGGATGTCCGCTCCCAGCACATTTTTCTCTCGTCGATCAAACGTGATCGCGCACGGTCTGGTAACTCTCGCCCCCCTGCTGTTCACGGCGTTCGATGCCGTTCAAGCTGCTGAGCCGCCACGTGATGTCTCCCAAACTACAGAAGTTCGTCGCGCAGAGACGATGCCTCCATTCCGCTTCGAGAATGGGGACACCGTGGCTTTGATCGGCGATAGCATCACTCGCGGCGGTTTATACCACTCATTCATCCAGCTTTTCTATGCCACTCGCTACCCGGAGACGCGGCTGAGTTTCTTCAATGCTGGCCGCTCGGGCGATGCTGCACCCAGGGCCTTGAAGCGGCTCGGTTGGGATGTGCTAGAGCGGAAACCGAACACTGCCACCGTCATGCTCGGGATGAATGATATGGGAGGTGGCTTCACAGAGGGTGAAAAGTCGGATGCTCAAATCGAGGCGGCGATGCGCGAAAAGCTCGAAGTGGTGTGCGCTGACTATCTCAAGCTCCTCGATGCGCTGGAGTCGGCCAATGTGCGCTACACGCTGATCGGACCCAGTCCTTACGATGACACGGCGCAGATCGAGAAGCCTGCGGACCTGCGTCGAAACGATGCCCTCGCGCTCTGGACGAAACGGGTGCAGGAGATCGCCAGCCAGAGGAAGGTCGGTTTTGTTGATTTTCATACGCCGATGACGGCGCTCAACCATACGGAGCAGGCCAAAGAGCCGACGTTCACACTGGTGGGCGCGGATCGCATTCATCCTGGAGCGCTGGGACATTTCGTGATGGCTACGCTTTTCCTGAAGGCGCAAGGCCACTCGCCGTATGTGGCTCGGGTTTCGTTTGATGTTACGGCACCTTCGACGGTCGAGGCGGAGAACTGCCGCGTGACCGATCTCTTGGCGAAGAAGGGCGAAATCCAATTTACCTACCTCGCCAAAGCGCTGCCCTTTCCGGTGCCAAACGAGGCTCGGACTGCGCTCGATCTCGTGCCGTCCATTTCTGATTTGAATCAAGAGATGTTCGTCATCAAAGGGCTGCCGCCGGGACAACACGGCTTGTGGATTGACGACGAAGCGGTCGGCTCCTTTTCGGCGGAGCAATTCGCCAATGGCATCAATCTCGCGGGCAACACCAGGACTCCGCAGTATCGTCAAGCGTTCGCAGTCGCGAAAGCCAACAGCGAACGTCACAACATCGAATCGAGCGACCTGCGCGGCATGGCCTGGATTCGATCCAGCATCCTCGAACCAGCGAACGTCAAATCCGATGACGCGGCTGGGGTTGCGCGCGCCTTCGCTGCCTACACGGCAAAGCACAGCGACCCTGCCGATTTCGGACTCGCCATGATCAAACTGTGGCCCAAGTGGATGGCCAACAAACCGCAGACGGAGGCCGCGCTGGAGCGTGCCATCGCGACGATGTATGACGAAGCACAACCGCGCTCCCATCGCGTCATGTTGCGACTGGTGCCGAACACCTTTGGCATAGACGCACAGCAGCTTGATAACCTCAAACGCCGGGCTGCCGCAGGTGATGAAGCATCAAAAGACTGTATCGCAGCCATCCGCCGCACTGGCGACAAGCACCTGCAAAAAGCCCCTGTCAGTGTGATGGACAAGGGCATCGCTGCGCCAAGTGGTGACAAGCACGACTATGTTAGTCTCGCGACCTACTACTGGCCGAATCCCAAGACGAAGGACGGACTGCCTTACATCGCACACGATGGCGAAGTGAATCCCGAGACCAAGGACTCCGATTACACAAGGCTGCGCAAGATGATCGAAATCGCTCGCGGCCTCGCGCTCGCCTATGCCACCACCTGTGAAGAGCGCTACGCCCAAGCTGCCGCCGCTCAACTACGCACTTGGTTTCTGGACGAAGCCACGCGGATGAATCCGCACCTCAATTACGGCCAATGCGTCCGCGGGCGGGATGGCGGTTCACCCTTTGGCATCATCGAGTCCGCCTACCTCACCGAGGTTCTCGATGCCGACGCGCTCCTACAAACTTCGCCCGCTTGGACCGCCACCGATCACACCCGTTTGCAGGCGTGGTTTCGTGATTACCTAGCTTGGCTCACGACCAGCGAGTTGGGCCAAAAGGAATGCAACGACAAAAACAACCACGGCACTTGGTTCGATGTGCAGGCGACGAGTTTCGCGCTGTTCGTCAGCGATGAGGCTCGCGCACGGGAAATTCTGCTTGCAGCTCGCCAGCGTCGCATCGCCGCGCAAATCGAACCTGATGGCACCATGCCACACGAACTCAGGCGCACGAAATCCGCTGGCTACACCCTCTACAACACACGCGCCATGATTCGTCTCGCAAGGCTCGGTGAACCTCTCGGCATCGACCTCTGGAACTTCCAAACCAGTGACGGACGAAGTCTCCGCAAGGCACTCGATTTCTTCAGCGCCTACGCCGATCCCGACAAAGCATGGCCATACAAGCAAATCGAGCCCTTCGGACGTCAGGGCATCCTCAAACTGCTCCAGCAAGCATCCTCGCGCTACGCCGACCAACCTTACCTCAAACTCATCGAAACTTATACCGCACCGGAAAGCCGCGTCAGTCGTGAATGGCTACTCGCCAATTGATCCACATGAAACAAACCCTCCTCTTAACCGCCCTGCTCCTCGCACCGCTGGTCGCGCTTCACTCCGCCGATCCTGCCATCAAGCCCGCTTGGGGCGATCAAGGAGACGGCACTTATCGCAATCCCATTTTGTGGGCGGATTACAATAACCCGTGCGTGTTCAGGGCAGGTGACACTTTCTATCTGACCTGCGCCTCGCATCACTTCATGGGCATGCCGTTGCTGGTGTCGAAAGATCTCGTTAACTGGACGCACGCTGGGCGCATCTACTCGCGACTCGGTCGCGTTCACGCGGACTTCACTTTCCCTGGCAAGGCGTGTTCCGCTGGATCGCAGGATGGCGAGGTGGGGTTCTTCCGCGGCACGTATTACATGTTCAACTGGAGCACGAAATACCGTGGCTTTGTCTGCAAGGCCGCTGCGCCGGAAGGTCCGTGGAGCGAGCCGGTGAGCCTTTCGGAAAAGATCGTGGGCGACTTCGAAGACCCGTGTCCGTTTTGGGATGATGATGGCAAAGGCTACTTGTTCCTGTTGGGCAATCCGGGGGCGCTGAGGATCTATCGCTTGAACGATACCTTCGATGCCATCGTGGACCAAGGCACGGTCTTGATTGATGACATCCCGCCGAAGGGACCGCAGGTCTTCAAGCGCAACGGCTTCTACTACATCTCCGTCGCCTCCACCGGTAAGAACAAAGACAAGGCGCAGTATGTCTATCGCTCCAAGTCGCTCTATGGACCGTATGAGAGCCGAAAGATTTTCCACGCAGGCAAGGCGGACATCAATGCCGCGCAGGGATCGCTCGTCGAGGTCGACGGCGACCACTGGGCCTTCCTGCATCACGACTACAACCTCTTCGCCACCTACGGCCGCCGTCTCTACCTTGAGCCTGTGGGCTGGTCGGCTGACGGCTGGCCGTGGATTGGCGTTGATGCTGACGGCGATGGAATCGGCGAACCCGTGGGCCTCACCGAGCCCTACGCCAAGCCCGCGCTGCCGGTCCAACCGATCAACGCGGCGGACCCTTCCGATGAGTTTGATGCGACCACGCTCGGCGGTCAGTGGGCCTGGAATCACGACCCCGACGACTCGCACTGGTCGCTCACTGCGAGGCCGGGATACTTGCGATTGACGGCGCGGCATCTGAACACCCAGGGCGGCATTTCGCAATTTGGCCGAACAAAGGTCAACTACCGCGAAGACCATCTCCTCTTTGCCTACAACACGCTCGTCCAGCGCCTCTACGGAGCCGAGTCCGACATCGTCACGAAGCTCGACACCGCGAACATGATCGACGGCCAACGCGCCGGACTCTGCACGATGATCGACGACTACACTTGGATCGGAGTCGCCAAAGAGGGCGGCACCAAACGCATCCGCTTTGCAAAAGGCAGCGCGACCGCTGGCCCTGGCGCATTCACCGGTGGTCCCGAACTCAAACAGGACGCCATTTGGTTGAAGCTCGAACATCGTCACTACAAAGGCACGATGCTCTTCAGTCTCGACGGCGAACACTTCGAGCCACTCGGTGATCGCGACTATCCCTATCGCACCGCATGGTATGAGGGCACGAAGGTCGGCCTGTTTTCCTACAATCTGTCATCGGCAGCAGAAGGCGGTCACGCGGACTTCGATTTCTTTCACCAGCGCCACGACGGACCAAGAACCGCCGGTAAAAGAAGTCGTTGAGTGTCCTCAGGCCATCAAAACCTTTCGAGCCACGATGCCCATGAAAAACACACTCACAATGTTCACCGCCCTGCTGCTCGCGCCGCTGAACGCGTTGCACACCGCATGAATTCCCAATGCCCACCGCGCCGGACAACCACGACGCCCACGACTACGCCGAGCGCATCCGCGATAGGCTGCCGAGGCGTTTGCAGGAGCTTCGTGAAGCCTGTGGTCTGAGCATGTATGCGCTGTGGATGAAGTGCGGCGTCTCGCGGGATACCATCAGCCGCATCGAAGGCGGTGAATCCATTCCGACGTTGCATGTCGCCGCACGGCTGGCGCATGGGGTGGAGAAGACGCTGACGGAGTTCGTGGAGCCGATGGAAGGTGAGGTTCTGAGGGATGCGCGGCTGAAGGCGACGGAGAGTGGGAAGTGAGTTGTAGAGCCACCCTGGCTCGTGAGCGTGGCCTCAGCCGGGAATCCATCGGCAGGATCACAATCTTCATTTTTCCTGTTAACATTTTGCGGTCCAGCGCGGCATACGGATGTGAACCACGAATACGAAATAGATGCGCGAGAGCGGCTGACCCGGCTTTGGCTGGAAGCGGAGCCGTCGGTGCAGGCGTTTGTGTTCGCAGCAGTGAACGGTGTGCATGATGCAGAGGATGTGGTGCAACAGGTGGCGCTTACGGTGGCGCGGCGTTTTGATGAATATGATGGGACGCGGCCCTTTATCGCGTGGGCGTTGTGGCTCGCGAAGTCGCGGATTGCAGACCACTATCGGAAACAGGGACGGGAGCGGCTGGTGTTCTCTGAAGCGCTGATGGACCAGCTCGCCGAGGTGCTCGTGCATCAGCAGCCAGAGCGCATGGCACGTCACGAAGCGCTGGAGCATTGTCTCGAAAAACTGCCGGAAAAGTCGCGGCAACTTCTGGCGCTACGCTACGAGGATGACGCGCCCATGGAGCGCGTAGCAGAGGCCATCGAGTCCTCCGCTGGTGCCGTGCGGGTGATGCTGTTTCGCATTCGCAATCTGGTCGCCGATTGCGTGAACAACGAACTCTCCAGGATGACTTTATGACTGACTCCGAACGCCAACTCGTGGACCTTTATCTCGACGGTGTCTTACCGGAATCCGAGCAAGCGCTGTTATTTCAGCGATTGGAAACCGATCCCGAAGCTCTGGTCTATCTGGCCTCGCGGACTCAACTCAATGTGGACCTCCGACGTTCCTTCAAGCGCCGCAAGCTCCAGCAAACGGCGGTGGCTGGCGCTGCAACAAGCACGGTTCGCCAGCCCCGCTTCGTCTGGCTTTCCTGGCGTCCGCTCACCGCAGCGGCGGCGGGGATTGTGTTGGGAATGTTCTGCACCTCGATGCTATTTGCTTATGCAGTCCCACGCCTTCAGCCATTGGTGAATCATGCGCTGGCGCTTGCGAATGCGGGCTTTGAGGAAAGCGTTGCACCAACTCCCGATGGCGTGCCGGTTCGCTATGCACTGTGGAGCGGGGATTTCGCGGAAATTGTTGAGGCACAGCAAGGCATCAGGCCGCGGGAAGGACGCCGGATGCTGCGTTTCCTACGTTCAGATTCGACCGTGTCGCCGGAGCCGGAAAAGAACTTCCACGGGAATCTCTATCAAGTAGTAGACATGCGGTCTTATCGAAACGAGATCGCCGATGGGCAGGCTTCGGTGGACTGGTCGGCGTGGTTCAACTGGGTTCCGGGTGATGGCGAAAAGGGGATGAAATTCATGACAAGCGTGTGGGCGTTCACGGGCGACACTTCCATCCTGCCGGTGAACTGGAAGGATCATCTCTATCTTGAGACCGCCAAGAACTCGCGCACGATCAACGTGGATGACACGCCTCAACAATGGCGGCAGATCGCGGGCCGCATGATCGTCCCGCCCGACACGGATTTTCTCGTGATCGAGCTGAAGGCGATGCCGAATTCACCGGCACAAGGCGTGGGCCCGTATCGCTTCAGCGGCTGTTTCGCCGATGACGTGCAGTTGATTTTGCAAACTCATTCCCGGCAGCAGTCGGCGGCAAAGCGCAGCGCAACCTATTGAGAACCATTCCCCGTTTTTCATTCAACCCCACCCACACCATGAACCCAACATCCCGCCGTTCCTTCATCCGCCGCGCCGCTTTGCTGCCGCTAGCGGCGTCACTTCCTCTGTCCCGTGCAACAGCCGCTTTCTCGCCCATCGAGCGCACGGGTGGTCCTTTGCTAAAGCCGGGGCTTAACGCCTATTCGTTTCTTGAACTGCTCAATGAGAACATGAAAGACGCGAGCAAGGGCATTGACCTCTTCGCGGTCGTGGACTTCTGCGCGAAGCACAACATCGAGGCCGTGGACCTCACGGGCTACTTCTTCCCTGGCTATCCGAAGGCACCGGCGGACAGCTATGTGAATCGAATGAAGCACTATGTGCATGATCGCGGCATCGTCATCAGCGGCACGGGGGTTAAAAATGACTTCGCCACGGCGGACAAGGCCGTGCGTGCCGAGGGCGTGGAGCTGACCAAACTCTGGATCGAAGTCGCCGCGCGGCTCGGCGCACCCGTGGTGCGCGTCTTTGCGGGTCCGAAAGGCGAGGTCAAAGACTGGCGGGCAGCCGTGAACGGAGCCTCGCGCGAGGACGTGGAGAAGTGGATGGCCGATGCGGTGCGTGAGTGCGCCGAGCATGGCGAGAAGTTCGGCGTCATCGTCGCGGTGCAGAATCACGGCGACTTTCTCAACACCGGCCCCGAGCACATCAGCCTGCTCAAGCGCGTGGACCACGAGTGGTGCGGTGCGCTCGTGGACACGGGCAAATACCTCACTGACGATCCTTATGCCGACATCGCCATGATGGTGCCCTACGCGGTGAACTGGCAAATCAAGGAGACCCTCGGCAGCTCGACGAAATCACCGGCTACCGATTTCAAGAAGCTCGCGAAGATTATCCACGACGGCGGCTACCGCGGCTTCGTGCCGATTGAAACGCTCGCGATGGCTCGCAAGGACTACGATCCGTTCGTCGAGGTGGAAAAAACGCTCGCCGGACTGCGCGAGGGCATCGCCGCGCTTAGTTGACTTGTTCCGTTCATGTCCCGGCTGTTCTATCTGCTGCTGACGACGGCCCTCATGGGCATGGCCTCCCATGCTCGGGCCGAGGTCACGCCTTATCCTCAAGCAAAGGGCATCGAAGCCTCGCCGGACTACCGCGTGCGAGCGGGCGGCAAGGACATCTTCGTCCACAAGACGCCAGCCTTTTCCATGACGACATTTGCGTTCACCGAGGATGCCGAGGTCGTCGTGGAAGTTCAGCGTCCAATCAAGGCCGCTATCATCCGGCCTTTGTCATTGGGCATCACAGCGACCGTGCAGGCGAACACGATGCGCTTTCGCATCAGCCGCCCATGTTGCCTCGCGATTGAGGTGGACGATGACCTTCGGCGTCCGCTGTTTCTTTTTGCGAATGCTCCCGAGGTGAACGCTCCCAAGCGTGGCACTCGTGGCGTTCACTATTTTGAAGGCGGGAAGATTCACGAGGCCGGCAGGATCGAACTGAAGAACAACGAGACTGTGTATATCGAGGGCGGGGCCGTGGTGCGTGGCGTCATTCGCGCCAATCACGCCTCCGGCATACGCATCCTCGGGCCGGGCATCCTTGATGGCTCCACGCGCAACAAGCAGACCGAGTCGGTGATGTTGAACGGATGCCGCGATGTGGAAATCAACGGACCGATCGTGCTTGGCGGTTACGGTTGGAGCATTGTCCCGCGCCTTTCGGAAAACATCCGCATGAGCAACGTCAAAGTCGTGAGCTGGCGCGACAATGACGACGGCTTCGATCCCGACAGTTCGCGGCATGTGACCGTGGAGAACTGCTTCTTCCGCACCAAGGACGACTGCATCGCCGTGAAAGCGCACAGCCGTTTTGGAAAAGATGCGGCACCTTCCGGCAGCAATCCGGACAGTTTCAACACCGAGGATGTGCGCGTCATGAAATCCGTCTTCTGGAGTTCCGAATGGGGCCACGCGCTCACCGTGGGATTCGCCGTCAGCGCACACGCCATTCGCAACGTCGTTTTCGAGGATTGCGACATCATCAAAAAGGAGAAAGGCCCCGCGATGAGCATCGACAACCACGACCTGGGCCTCGTGGAAAACGTGCGCTTTGAAAACATCCGCGTCGAAGACGGCTGCGACAAGCTGATCGCGCTGAAGGTGGCCTTTTCCGAATACAGCGCCGACTGCCCGCCCGAATTTTTCCGAAACAACCCAGCACGCAAAGACCCGAGCGGCGCGGCATGGGAAAGCGTCCGACGTGAAAAGCGTTCGTCGAAACGGGGCACAATCCGGAACGTGCAGTTTAAGGACATCCGCGTGACTGGCGACCGCATGCCGGACTCGGACATCCGAGGCTTCGGCCCGATGAGTGAAGTCAGCGACGTCTTGCTCCAGAACATCACGTTTCAAGGCAAAGTGCTGAAGTCTGCAGCGGAAGCGAATCTTCGGATTCGCAATGCAAGCAATGTTCGATTCGCGGAATAGCAAACTCACCACGTGCAAAGCCGATCCTGATAACCAACGAAGAAGTTCTCAAGCCATGCGGCATGCACGTCCTCGATTGCACAGCCGACAAGCGGACGATGCTCTTTCAAACCCGAGATGAAGCACCATGCCCACCGCGCCGGACAACCACGACGCCCATGACTATGCCGAGCGCATCCGCGAGCGGCTGCCGCGTCGGCTTCAGGAACTCCGTGAAGCCTGTGGCCTGAGCATGTATGCGCTGTGGATGAGGTGCGGTGTCTCGCGCGACATGATCAGCCGCATCGAAGGCGGTGAATCCATTCCGACGCTGCATGTCGCCGCACGGCTGGCGCATGGGGTGGAGAAGACGCTGACGGAGTTCGTGGAGCCGATGGAAGACGAGGAATGAAGACTGGGAGTGGAGGAGACACGGAGACTTGGAGAAGATCAGGCCCAGCTGCCGGTCTCCCGGCGAAGCCTTTCTCCTTATCTCTGCGTCTGGAACTGGCGTCCGAGATGTCGGACTAACGCACCTCGCGGGGCCTGTGCTCCAATCTGGGCCATCACACCTGATGCCCGCGATGAACTCGTTCTCCCGCCCAACTCGACTGATTTTGCCTCTGAGGGCCGCTTTTTGGCCTGAAACGGGGCCTTTCCCCCGGCAAACGCCGCCCCCATTTCGCGCGGGGGCCTCGCTGCACGCTGCGGGGGCGGAGTTCCCGCTGCCGGGGGCGTCGCTGGCCGTCGCGGGGGCTTCGCTCCGCCAAATGGTAGCGCCCCCATTCGGCGCGGGGGCGGAGTTCCGCCGTCCGGGGGCACCGATGCGCGGCGCGGGGGCAGCGGTCCGCCAGTCGGGGGTGGCCCCCATTTGCTCCACCGAAGCCCCCGCCGCGTGCAGCGACGCCACCTTTTCCCGCAGCGGACACCCCGGAGGGAAGACCGGGAGACTTGGAGACAAGCAGAGGAGGAGACTCCGGTGCTCCAAGTCCGCCGGTCTCCGCGTCTTCCGTCATCCCGGAGCAGCCGCTCTCCTCTTCTCCAAGTCTCCACCACTCCAAGTCTTCTGCCAATGAACTGGGACCAATCCAACTGGGACAGCGGCCTTTGGGACCAGCCGTCCGACTATTTTTCTCCTCAATCCAAACCTAAATCCAAAATGAAACGACAAGACTACTACCCCAGCCGCATCGGCGACCAAGTGAACTGGCTCGCCAACTACGCCGCCAAACTGCCCATCTACGGCCCCACGCTCGGTGTGGTGGCAGGCGATGTGACCGCCAGCGTGAACGACGCGAAATACGCCAACTACGTCCTTGGCCTGTGGCTCAGCGCCGTGCGCAACTTTTCACCGAGCACCACCGATGCCGTGGACGACGTGCTCACCGGCAGCGGCACGACGCCCTTCGTGCTGCCAACCTTTACCGCGCCCGCCTTGCCCGCAGGTGTGAGCGCCGCACTGCCCGGCACGTTGAACCGCATCTTTGCCCTCATCGCCAAGATGAAGCTCTCATCCGCCATGACTGACGCCATCGCCACCGACCTCGGCATCATCGGCTCCGAAGACGATCCCTCCACCCATCCCGTGCCCAAGTTCACCGCCGAAGCGGAGCAGGGCGCGACCTGCCAATGCGTGCGCCTGAAGTTCTTCAAATACGGCCACATGGGCGTGTATATCGAAAGCCGACGCGGCACCGGAGCCTGGGAGTTCCTCGCCATCGACACCGAAAGCCCCTACGAAGACGAGCGCCCGCTGCTCGTCGCAGCCACACCCGAGGTGCGCGAATACCGGATGCGCTTCTGGGACAAAGGCACCCCGAATGGCGACTGGACCGATGTGGTGAAGGTCACGGTGTCGCCTTGATGGTAGTCCGCACAGTCCTCTGTGCGGTGATCCGAGCATTCCAAATCATCCGCACAGAGGACTGTGCGGACCACTCTTCAAAGCCATGCCCTTCGATCCATCCAAACCCGCGAACAACTCGCCGAACTCATCGGCAGAGATGCGCAGCCAACTGACCTCGCTCAACGCCGACATCCAGCAGCGAGCGACGATCAACGACCTCAACAATGCCATCGCGAATGCTTTGGCTCAAACCAGTGCGAACTCTAACGGCGTCGGCACGCTGGGCATGGGAGCCGATGGTGGCTACAACCAGAGTCAGATGCAGGACCTCATCAATAAGGTGGATGAGCTGATCAACGCGCTGAGAAGGTAAGAGGCGCACTCGATCACGGGAGGCCCTGCGGCAGAAGTTGAATGAGATGATTCTGAACGGGCGGCGTTAGTTTCCCAAACTCGGGAGACATGGCAGGATGATAACAACTTTTGGCAGATCTAGGCCATGTATCTCCGAATGGGAAGGCGTTTTACTTCAGTCATGAAATACCGCCATTTCTTCTCCTTCCTCACTCTTTGCCTGCTCGCCAACACGGTGGCCTCGGCTCACAATACGGTGCTCACGCTGCGTCAGGATGATGCGACGAACACGATCTCGGTCTATCGCGAAGACGGCAAGGAGGCGATCCTCACGCAGAATGTGCGGGCGGATTTTCGGCCTTACCTTCATCCGATTGTGGCACCGGATGGGAAGGGCTTGCTGACGGAGTATAGCCCTGGGCATCACAAGCATCAGACCGGGCTCTACTGGGGGCTGAAGCAGGTGAATGGGCGCGACTATTTTCACAATCCGGGCGCGGGCTTCTGGCGCAAGGTGTCGAGCACGGTCCTCGTGCCGAAAGGCGAGGTGGTGAAATGGACGACGGTTTATCAACTGCTCGATGCCGAGGGTAAGCCGGTGATGAACGAGACACAGGTATGGACGATGCGCGATAACGATGGCCGTTACTTCCTGGATCTGGAATGGAAGGGGGAAGGGCTCGTGGACTTGACCATGGCGAAGCAGCCTTACGGCGGACTCTTTCTGCGCATGCCGTGGAAGCCTGGCATGGAAGGCGGCGTGATGAACAGCGTGCGTCAGAGCAACGGGCGTGCTGAAGGACAACGCTCGATCTGGGTGGATGTCGGCTTAAAACTGGATGGTCGCGAGGACCAGGCGCACATCGCAATTTTTGATCATCCGAAGAACGCTGGCTACCCGCAGCATTGGCGTGTGGATGGGCAGATGGGCGTGGGGCCTTGTCGCGCGATTACGGGCGATTGGAAGATTGCCAAGGGCAAGTCCGAGACGGTGCGACATCAGTTCTTTGTTTATACGGGCAAGTTCAACGATGTGGCGGTCTTAGATGCGTGGAAGACCTATACAGGTCAGGGTTCGGACGGTGTGATGTGGGGCATCGCCAAGGCGGCGGGCAAAGAGGCGGCTTTTCTTACCGGCGAACAAGCGGTGGCGAAGATGACCGTGCCTGAGGGTTTCGAGGCGAAGCTCGCCGCCGTGGAGCCGATGATCACACAGCCGATGGCGTTCTGCTGGGATGATCGCGGTCGCCTTTGGGTCGCGGAAAATCGCGACTATGAAACACGCAGCGCGGGCTTCTCTGCCGATGGCAACAGCCGCATCCTGATCCTCGAAGACACGAATGGCGATGGGAAGTTCGATACGCGCCAAGTCTTCCTCGAAGGCATTCCGTTTCCTTCGGCCATCGCGGTGGGCTTTGATGGACTGTGGCTCGGTGCACCGCCGAATCTGCTCTTCGTGCCTGACAAGAACCACGACGACAAAGCCGATGGCCCGCTTGAGGTGCGGCTCACGGGTTGGGGCATTCAGGATCGCCATGAAGTGTTCAACAGCTTCAGTTGGGGACCCGATGGTTGGCTCTATGGCTGCCAGGGTTTCGCCACACGCTCGACCGTTGGCAAGCCTGCGGATGGCGGCAAAATCTTGCGCAAGGGCGATCCATTCCC
>JAIXOU010000096.1 GCA_027486585.1 Verrucomicrobiaceae bacterium
AGGTGCAGGCGTGGTCGCAGAAACACGGAAACGCACACCTACAACTCCAATGAAGGCAGCGTCTGGCACATTCACCGTGAAGTTCCGCGTCAGGGCCGCCCCAAGACCCGCAGTCGTGCTGGTCGGCACGACTTCCTCCCCTGCATCCAAAAAATCACCGTCATTATTCCAATCCACCCACCCAGCCACCCAAGCCGTGGAGCCAGTGTTGTTGGTGGTGGTGAGGTTAACGGTAAAGGGCACTCCACGAGGAACTGAACTCGAGCTGAAAGTCACACCGTCTTCGTCATCGGCACTGCCAGTGTTGGTGGTATCATCTGCAGTGGCAGCAGCGTTGGGGGTCACTGTGCCTTCGGCATCCACCGTAGCACCTATGCGGAGATTGGTGCTCATCGTATTACTCGTCGTGGTCGTCGCCGCACCCACACCGTTCCAATCTCCAAAGTCTGTAATAGGAGCAGGAGTGATCGTGTAAGGTCGGGTGCCGGCGCAGCCCAACGCATCCGTAGCACTGATGGTAAAGGTGGCACTTGTTGGCGAATTGGGCGTGCCACTGATCACCCCGCTATTGACATCAAGTGTAGCCCATGTCGGAAGCGCTCCACTGCTCACCGCAAACGTGTAGGCTCCACTGCCACCTGTCGCGCTGATGGTCTGCGAATAGGCCGTGCCAACAGTGCCATTCGCTAGTGAGGTTGGATTCACCGTGATGGCTGGGCAGGCGCGGAAGCCAAAGTCGATGGTGTTATCCGTGTTGGTCGTACCGGTGGAACCAGGCTCAGTGTTGTTGGCCAGTGTGATCAGCGGACTCAGTGCTGTAGTGCCTTGGGTCGTCTGCACACCATTACTGTCGTTGTTGATACCGTTATCCAGATTCACTGCGGTGGCCGCCAGCGGATAGGTGCCATTAGGCGTGACCCTAACTCGGTAACCCCCCGCAGGCAGACCCGTGAAGGCATAGATACCACTGGCATTTGTCGTCGTCGTGACGGCTGGACTAAAGACACCTCCGAGTGCATCAAGAAGCTCGACGTTCAGACCGCTGATCACGGCATCCGTCGCGGATTCATAAGTGCCATTGGCATTCAGGTCAGCGAAGATCTGATCACCGAGACTGAGGGGCGCGGCACAGGTAGCATTGCCTGAAAGCACGATGTTATCGTATTCCAACGCCGTCGTCGGGCCAGCACCACCGGAGTCCCAGGCGTGGATGATGAGCACCATCTTCTCATTAGCCACTTCCGAGAAAGCAGGCAGCGCCGTGCCGTTGACGAATGGCAGATTCATCGTGGCCCAGGTGTTGGTGCTCGTCAGCGTAAAGGTATTCGTCCAGGCTGTTCTCACGGCAGAGGCCGGTACAGTCATGCCACTGCTGTAAGGGTAGCTACCCTGCCACCAGATCAGTGCCGCGCGGAACTTCGTGGGCGCAGCTGCCCCAGGTCGGCGCAAATCCATGCAGAAGTTGCCCCAGGTAAGTGAGGTCAGATTTTCAAAGGCAAACGAGGACGTAAAGACACGGTCGTTAAAGCCATCATTAGGCCGCGGCAGGGTCAGAAGATCGGTGTTATCCCAGCCCGTGGTGGAGCGGGCTCTGGTGCCGGTTTTCTTGGGCCCAGTGGAAGTGATGCTTGAGGAGACCATCACGGTGCCGTTGTCACTGTGGTTCAGTCCGTTCGTGCCAAAGATGCAGGGATCAATGTAGCTTGGCACAGAGACATTCCCCATCGTGGACGGGAAGGTGTCTTCCAGATTCCACTCAATGAGCGGGCTAGCCGTCGTCAATGTATAACTTTGAGTGCCAGCACAACCGTTAGGATCAGAGGCGCGGATGGTAAAGACTGAGGTGGCACTGCTGGTCGGTGTACCAGAGAGGACACCGGTGGCACTATTCAGGCTCAGGCCTGCGGGCAGGGTGCCACTGCTCACAGTGTAAGTGTATGATCCGGCACCACCTGCCGCACTAAAGGTTTGGCTGTAAGCAGCACCTGTCGCTGCGCTCGTCAGAGTGGCTGGAGAGACGGTAATCGTCGGACATGGGCAGAGGAAGAAGAGGTCTTTGTAGCTGCCGTTCGTCAAGGTTGGATCCGTGCCCCAGGTTCCCATCGAGGCCCCAGTGCTGGCATTGACCTTCTGTTTCACATTGTTCCAGTTGTCAGAAAGATAGAGATGACCGTCGATGCCAATGGAAGCTCCCATCGGGTAAGCACTGGCTGGGCTCATCACGTTAAATGAAGTCCTAGCACCTGAATTGGTATCGACACGCCACAGCGTGCGAGTTCCTGGCTCTGTGACATAAAGGAAGCCGTCTGCCCCGACCAGCAGGTCACGAGCAGTCGAAGTCGTAAAGGTCGTCAAAGTAGAGACAAGCGCCCCTGTCAGACCATTGTACTTCATGATACGTGATCCAGTGCCACCGACGTTGCTGAAATTCAGATCCACGAGGTAGAAGAAGCCGCTGGCAAAGGCCATGCCAATATATGGGCCATCAGGCACACCGCTGGCCGCTACCACAAAGTCACCGATGTAGGCCCCGGTGCTGCTGTTGTATTTCTTGACGCCCTTATTGAGATGTCCCGCAACATAGAGGTGACCATCTGGCCCGATGGCGAGGCCGTAAGGCTGACTCAGTCCGCCCAGGCCAGCAGTGACAAAGTTACCCAGGAAAGCCCCCGTGACTGCGTCATATTTTTTGACCGTGTTGTCCAGCCTGGAGGCCACCAACAAATGACCATCTGGCGCACGGACCATGCCATTGGCACTGGTCATGCCATTATCACCCGCAGGGACAAAGATCGAGTTGTAGGTGCCCGACGTACCATTGTAGCTGTAGATGGCTCCATTGAGGAAGTCAGAAACAAAGGCGGAACAGGCACCAGCAGCCTCGACGGTAATGGCGTAATCTTCGACTTCACCTCTCAACGCGGAAGATCCGGCAAATGTAGGTGCTATGTTGCCTTCCGTGAGGCGGATACGCAGATACTTGGTACCAGCTGTCGTCCCAGCAGGTGGCGTGAGGTTAAAGGTAACTGTGCTACTGCCATTCGTTGATACAGCCTTCACCGCCTGCGTTTCATTCGCCCCCGTCAGGACGTTATCCCCATTCCAATCGACATAGACGTTGATGCGTGAAGTGGACCCGCTCAATGAAGCTGTCGTCAGCGTGACAGGAATGATTAGGTTTGTGGACGTGCCCACTGTGAAGAGAGGCATGGTCAAATCTTCATCATTGGTGCCGGTGGTATTGTCCTTGTTAGCATTGGCATCAGACGGATCGCCAGCTTCAGCATCCGTCGCATTGGAGCCGATTCGAATGATGCCATTTGCCACCTGAGAGGCCGAGCTACCTGCAAGAGTGCCATAGATATGGTCACCAAAGTCGCTCGTCGCTGCGACCATGGCAAAGTCCACGGTTAGGTCGTAATTCGCGTCGAGGCTGTCGTCTTCCGTGCCCAAGAAGCCAGTTTCACCGCCGGCATTGGTCGGTTCGGAACCGCCGGTGAGAACGATCGGCGCAGAGACGACGCCAGTGGTGGCAGGAACGGCTGCATCAATACCGCTGTCCGAGCTTCCAGTGGTGCTGTTGTCGTCTTTTTGATCGTCGGTGGGCGATCCGTTGATAAAGGAACCGTATCCAAAGAGCGGTTTGCCATTGGCGAACTCGCTGGCAGGGATTCTCACGAAATAAGTGCCTGCTGACACACCGGCGAAGAGGTAACGACCGGAGGTATTTGTGGGTGATGTGGTGGTCACGGCTAGGCCGCCGCCTGCGGTATCGCCGATGAGTTTGAAGCTGCTGGACCAAGCACTGAAGGTACCGGGGGCTGCATAGACTTCTAGGCTGTCATCACCTAGCCATGCCCAGTAGGTCACTTCGATCGTGTGGGTACCTGCGGCGAGCACCGTGCTGCCAAAGCGGTCTGCCACGGAGTGTTGCGAATCATCAACGATGACATCTGCTCCATTGATACGCAGGCGACCGCCATCATCCGAAGTCATGCCAAAGCTCCAGGTGCCTGCGGTGGGGACGGTAATCGTGCCGGTGGCACGGACGATGAAGTTGGTGAAGGTGCCGTAAGGGAAGGCTGAATTGCCGGTGGTGAAGCGACCGTCTGCTTTTCCAGGCTGAAGGTAGTTAAGCGTCAGCGCCGTGGTGCTTAGACTGTTGCTACCATTCGCCCCAGCCAGCTGAGCGTTCGCAGTAGCATAGTTAGGGACCACGGTAGCCCCCGTGTTCATCTGCGTGACGGCAAAGCCAGCCTGCGCAGTAGGAACGTTATCCGTAGTTGTCGTCGCAACGACGGCGCTGGTGCTGTTGTTGACCAGCTCCACCTTCACTCCACCAGCACCCGTGTCACCCGTGTCATAGCGGCCATTGCCGTTGGCATCCATGAACACCAAGTTGCCGATACCGGCACTGGTGGCGGTGCGGAAGCCGAGATCGACCGTGAGGTCGTTGTTATTGTCCTCAAAATTATCGGAGGTATTATCAAAGCCCGTCTCACCCGTTGCATCTGTCGGTTCGGTCGTATCAGCCAAAGTAAAGACAGCAGTGCTCACGCCAGTGACGGTTGGGCTAATAACGTCCACCCCATTTTCATCCACATTGTCATCGGCTGATCCTGTACCCGTCAGAGAGACTGTGCCAACAAGCGGCTTACCAGAGCCAAACTCACTGGCGGGAATGTGCAGGAAGTAATTGCCTAAAGAGAGACCATTGAAGAAATATTTACCGCCACTATAAGTCAGGATAGCACCCACAGGCATGTCCAAACCAGCCACCTGCCCCTGTTTGTACAGATAGACGAGCACATTGTCCACACCTTCACCAGCGTCATAGTTACCGTCACTGTTCGCGTCTTTGAAGACGATATTGCCGACACCGACTTTTTCTTCACAAATGTTCTCCGTGAGAATGGGTTCAACATTGTGAGTATCCAGATAGGAGAAAGCCTGAGCGGCTGGATCTAGCGGCCAAGTAATCAATTGGAAGCTGGCGTTATAAGTCGGGGCACTGGCCAACTCATAATAGTGGCTCCAAATACCGGCTGTGTTAGAAAAGCCGAAACCCTCCCAGGCGCTAGTAAGTCCATAGGTGGAATAAGCTGGCGTCAGATAGTTATTCACTCCGCTCATGTCACCAGTGATGTGTACGTTCAGCGTGCTCCCAGACTCTGTCGCCCAGATTTGAATCGGGCTATTCGCGCTTTGTGAGCTGGCTAACAGCTTACCGTTGGTGTAGCTAACGTTCGAGTCTTGTCCGTAGGTGTTGTTTTGCAGATTGTAGTTATAGACATACATCGTCGCCTTTGGGCTGTTCCGATTGAACAGATCCACATAGAGAATGGCTGACTGAGTATTGCTAGTTGGTTCAGGTCCACTGGAAAGCACGATGTAAAAACCATCCAGGCGCTTACCTGGATTTTGCACAAACGTGGTGTCATAAGTGAAGCGTTTCGTGCTCGTATTGAAGGTCGTGTCCATCGATTTATGGGAGGCGACGTTTGTACCATTATAGACGAAACTAATACTCTGCGGCGGCGTGATGGATTCCAGATAGTTATCGTTATTGTCATCACGCATAGCGAGATGGAAACAGCCCAAGGTCGCAGGGCGGAAGCCCATATCCACCGTCAAATTGCCGTTTGAGTCAGCGGCATCATCATCGGTCCTGTAGAAGCCAGTTTCAGTCGTGGCATTTGTCGGCTCAGCCCCAGCAGCCAAAGCAATCAGCGGTGAACGCACCCCGTCAACGGTAGGATCAGCCACATCGATGCCATCATCACTAGCGGCGGTAGCATCATCTCTTCCATTATCGGTTGGGGCAACAGCATTAGGAGCAGACTCTTTTCGATAAAGCTGCTTCGTGCTACCAAATTCAGTGGCAGGGATTTTCACATAATAGCTACCTGCGGCCAGCCCTGTGAAGGAGTACTTACCCACGTCTGGTCCGACACCCGTACGGCTAACTGCCAGCCCACCACCAGCGGTGTAACCGACGAGCCTGAAGCCCGTGTTCCAACTGGTATGATTACCCTGCTGAGCATGAAGCTCCACACTACCGCCCCAGAGTCCGATATAGACCATCTCAATGGTATGGGTTCCGGCAGCGAGCGTCACCGTGCCAAAGCGATCTGCCACGCCATGCAGTCCAGATTCATCCACAATCACGTCATTGCCATTGATCTTCAGCCGCCCCGCGTCATCCAGCGTCATGGCAAAGGTCCAAACTCCTGAGGAGGGGATGGTGATCGTGCCAGTAGCACGTATGGTGTAATTGGCGCTGCTGCCGGTTGGGAAGTTGGCATTGAAGGTGGAACGGCCATCAGTGTCACCCGGCACCAGGTAATCGATTTTATCAGTTGTTCCTGTCCAATAAGCCGTGCGGTTCGTGCCGTTGAGGCAGGCTGTAGCAGCCGCATATGTCGCCATGTAAGCAGAGCTATGCGCCTGCTCAAGGTTAAAGCCTGAGAGTGTGGTGGTCGTATTGGCTGTCGTTGTGGTAGCCACCAGAGCGTTGCTGCTATTGAAAAGCTGCACGGTCACACCTCCAATGCCAGCATCCCCAGCATCATAGAGTCCCGTGTTATTGTTATCGTTGAAGACGAGGTTACCAATGCTCATCACCGTCGAAACGACAGAAACCGTGTAAGCCTGAGTAGCGAAGCAGCTACCGCCGGAGTCCTGTGCCCGCAGTGTAAAGTTAAAGGTGCCCGTCGCTGTCGGTGTACCGCTGATCACTCCAGCATTGGTCATCGACAAGCCGGTCGGTAGGACACCCGCAGAAACAGACCAGCTGTAAGCAGGTACGCCCCAGTCTGCATCCATCGTCGTGGTCGGATAGGCGGTGCCCAGCGTGCCATTGGGCAGAGTGGCAGGCTTGATAATCAGAGGGCAGCAAGAAGAACCAAAATCACTGACCAGATCCCAAGTGCCGACTCCACTGCCAAAATTCACCGTCCACGCTCTTGTTGTCGTGTTGTAAGCCACGGCACCAGTCGCGAAGGAGCGTGCCCAGACACCAATACGATAAGGAGTAAAGGCATTGCCTGCCGCATTGCCCTGCGCATTGAGCGGGAAGCCGATCCCTTTCCAGGTGGAGCCGCCACCAGCCCAGGCATTGATGGTATTGACCGGCAGACTGAAGCTGAAAGTGCGCACACCGCTGGCTAAGGTATCCGTATAGGTGCCCGTGGCGATGATCGTGCCGAGCGTATGCGTGCTGCTCGGATTATTGGAATACGTGGTGACGTAATAACTACCGCCCACAAGATAAACAGCGGCGTAGGTTGGATCGGTCGTGGTCGGGTCAGGTCCATTGTTAATCATGAACCAGAGTCCAGCAGTCGTTTTAACCGACTGATCCAATGTAGCCACAACAGCCATATTGCCCGTGCTCAGATTGTTCGAAAGGGAGATCGTCCTCCAGGTGCCCCCATCATTGTTACCGTCCAACGTATCCACCCGTGAATCCCAGTTCCAGGCCCAGACATTCGTCGTTCCGCAACCCGTAATCCTCAGCGGGAAAACTCGTGTGTCTGTGCAGGTGCCCATGGTGGCAGTCACCACCACGCGGAAGGC
>JAIXOU010000136.1 GCA_027486585.1 Verrucomicrobiaceae bacterium
AAGGTCCACGCTGGCGCGCAAAGGGCCGCAGCTATGCTGGCTTCAGCCCACGTCACCCTTTTGGCATGTAATTCTCAAAATTGCGACTCGAAACCAAATTTCATCTCATTCCTGAAAAGCCAAAAACGATAAAGAGCCTCTCAAAACCGATTCAATCTCACAAACGAAACTCTCACTCTCGAAAACGATGAACACTCAAACCACTTCCTTCACCACCACTTCCTCCTCACGCATGCAAGCTGGTGACCTGAATTTGGGTTGGAATGCGATGCCAGCCTTCAAGTTGGCTGAAGAAGAAGTGACTCTTGGTTGGGACTCAATGCCTGCTTTTGGCCAGTCCGGTAAGGGTGCTAGCAACGCTGAATTTGTGGCTCAATTCCTCAGCGAAACGGCTCTCCCAGAAGCCCCCACAAGCGACCGCCCATCGTTCTGGAGCATGATCGGTCTCTAATTTGAACCGTCAGGATTGCCTGCTTATTGAATTGATCGTGAGTGGATTGGAGTTTTCTTCACGATTAGAGTGTCTCTAAAATCGATACGTCACGCGACAGCGGAACATACGAGGCTCGACTGGATGGATGTGTGTGTCATTGGCCGCAGGGCGACCGGGAGCTTGGCTTTCGTAGTAGTAGGAAATGTCGTTGTCTTGGCGATTGAGCAAATTCAGGCAATCCACGGCGACTTCCCAGTTCTTCTTTCGGTAGCCCACGGTGGCATTGATTTGGATGCTATCACGGCCTCGATAGGTGTCGGTTTCTTCAAGAGGACTGTTGGCAAACATTCGCACTCGCGCTCCTGCAAACCAGCCTGAATCATTGCCTTGGGCTCCCAGATTAAAGCCGCCGCTGAACATGATGGGAATGCTATTGGGGATATGGTTGGCGTTGCTTGGAGCATCGCTAAAACGGGCATAGGTCAGGGCTAGTTCAGCATCGCTGCTGAACCATTTTGTGGGCCGCCAATAGCTGGCTAGCTCAATGCCGTAACGCTCTGAAGCAAGCCCAGGTTCATTCGTGCCTGCATCGCCGACATAGACGAGCTCGCTGTCGCTCTGAAGCCAAAATAAAGCCAGGGTCGTGGTCATGTTTTTGACAGTCTGACTGCGCAGCCCGATCTCGCCTCCCATGGTCCGTACCAGAGCGTCGGCGGGATTGATTCCCGACATGACACCGCGTGCGTCATTGCTATGAAATCCGGTGCCAAAATTCAGGTAGAGCTCGTTGTTTTTCCACGGGCCGAAAATGGCGCTGAATTTAGGGCTGATGATCCCGGCTGTTTCGGCATTCTGGCCAGTGGTAGTGCTCTCTTGTGGCTCAAAGTAGTAGAGGTCTCCGCGCAGTCCGAGAACGGTTTTAAACCAGGGCGTCCAGCGCGTGACGACCTCACCATAGAGCCCGATGCTAGACTCAAGAATATTATCTTGTCGAATTGTCGTGTGGCGCTCCCTCTTTTGGGTTTGCCAAAGGCCGATGCCATCAATTAAATCGGTGCGTGTCTGCAATCCCAGAGTGATGTCTGATTCCATTCCCATCATGTCGCGCTTTTCCCAGGTTCGGGCCACGTTGCCGCCAAAGACCCAGCGCTGTTCAGCCTGTTGGAACTGATCTCCTGTGGGCAATCCTGGATCCAGCTGGTAGGTGAAGTTTGAATACAAATCCAGCATGTAGTGAATAGCATAAAGATTGGCCCGGGTAACCCCATCGTCATCCAGCTGTTCAAGCGCGACGTTTAGGCTGTATCGTGCACTTTCACCGCCAGCCGTAGGATCCAGTGTGTCATACCTGCCGAGAGTGCCATCGTTGACGAGTCTTGATGGGATCTGATCGGTGCTGGTCCACGAGCCGTGATATCCCATGAAAGTGACCGAGAGCTTGGTATCATCATCGTTCTTAAACCATCGCAGCAGGCCATTCCAGCGGTTGGATTCCTCGGGCTGAGTCCATGGCCCATCATAATAGTTGTACTCCAATGCATAAGTCAGGCCCTGCTGCACGCCTTGCTCTAAATTGGAAGGTAGATCCAAAGTCCCCGCAACCAGAGCACGATAGTAATGGTACTCACCAAACTCCACTTTGACCAAATTTCGTGGTACAACGTCCCAGAGGAGGAAATTGGCACTGCCGGCCGTGGACAGATCGCCATCAGTTGCTGTGTAAGTGCCTTTGGCATAGTCCAGAGACTCGATCATTTCAGGAATCAGTGGATTCAGATCCGTATAGCCTTGGCCATGGGCATGCGTTCGCATATTCAGCGGCATGCCCTCTAGACTCATGGCAAAGTCTGTGCCGTGATCCAGATTGAAGCCACGCAAAAAATATTGGTTCGCCTTTCCGCCACCAGCATGCTGCGTCGCGATCATGCCTGGGATTGACTCAATGATCTCGCCACGCCTGAGCATTGGACGCGCCAGGAAGTCCGTCTGCGTGGCATGGCCCTTTGAAGCTGCATCTGTTTTTCCGAGCAGATCTTCCGCTTTCCCCTCGATGAAGATCTCCTCCAAAGTCTCCGTTTTAGGGTCAGTATTGGCTTCTTGGGCCTGAGTAGCGATCGCTAAAGCAAGGCTGATGGATAAAGGAAGACGGAAGAACATGGGGAAAAGCAGACTTGGTGAACCGATTTAGACGACGTGCCTAAAGCCAGCCCACAAAATAGTTTGCTCAAGGTTCTGTGTTCCACCATTCCAGGAGCATTTGTCGGGCGCGATAAAGTCGCCCCTCCACGCCACGAATCGAGCAGTTGATAACTTCTGCACATTCGGTCTGGCTAAGCCCCTCCAAAGTGATGAGCATCAAAACAGAGCGCAGATTCTCGGGCAGGCTGGCTAGTCCACGATCTAACTTTTCCATCTCACTTGTCCATTCGGCACTCATATCCGGACTCACCTGTGGGCAGGCTGGAATATGATTCAGTTGATCCAAGGGAAACGTTTTTGCCTGCTGCTTTGCTGCGCGCGTTTTGGCACGGTCACGACATAAATTTAACGCGATCTTATAAAGCCATGAAGATAACCTTGCTCTACTTTCAAACTCAGGCAAAGCCCGCCAGGCATGGACAAAGGCATCTTGGCACACCTCACGCGCATCTTCTCCACATCGTAGCCAGCGGAAACAAAAGCTCATGAGCCGAGATTCATATTGCTGTACGATCCATTCAAAGGCGACCATATCCCCAGCCTGCGCAGCTCGGACCTTATGCTCCTCCAGGCTTTCGCATGGAGAAGCTTCCGTCTCTACGGAATAGAGATCAAGGCTCGCGGGTAAGGCTATCATAGGTCCAATCTAAAAGGCGCTTTGCCTGCGCAGGGCGCAGGTGGCGTTTCATGGCAAAAAAGTGATCTAAAGTCAGGCGTTGTAGGTCGCCCTGAGACCGATTCAGGGCTTCTAGAGCAGACTTCAAGCGTTCGTCATTCGGATCAGCGGCAGAAATGGATTCAGCGACTGCATGGCCTGATTTGCGAATAGCTGCTCTAAGGATAATGCGCTTCTCTTCAAATTCAGCCTCAAGAGGTTCCATGATCGAATGTTGCTCAGGTGTAATGTCCAAATGCTCATGCATCCAGGCATGAAAGTCAGGATCTGAATGATCCTGGGCATGGCTCTCACCGTGACGATGCAGGACCCAGTCCGTCACAATCCATGCCGTAGCTCCTGCCAGAATGACCGAACAGAATACCGAGAGTAACAGCCATTTCACACGCGACGTCATTTAGGTAGAGGCTCCTTAAAAAGACGCATCGTTGGTGGTGCCGTGTGGGTTTTGTCCTGAGAAGCAAGCGACCAGCAAACCACGCCAGCCGTCGCAACGCCTGAAACCAAGGAACCTATGAAGAGCAACCGTATAAAGAAGCGCCAGCGTCTAGCACGGCCATCATCATTTCGGAGTTTCTCCGTGAGCGCAGACTCACTCGATAGCAACATAGCTCTCGGCGTTGTCAGTGCAGCGCGTTTCAGTATGCTGTTGAGATCAACTTCATTCATTCTAACGGATTATGAGGAGAAGAGGCTCAGAAGGGAAGGGTAAACTTAAAAGATGACACGAATGGTTTCATAAAGTTGGTTATCTAGTTCGCTTTTTGTCGAGTCACAATGAATCGGGTAAGATTACATCAAGTATCAGCGCGCAATTGCTGCTTAGATTATTGATAATGGGCCCCTGATCCTGCTAACGAAACGAACGCAGAAAAGGGAAGGGAATCGTAAAGGCCTCAAATTCAATCAAAGGCCCATTTTGTTGCCTCGAGCCGCCGTTTAAATCAAAAAAACTTCACAAAAAAGACAGAAAGGACTTGCGGAAGAAAAGGACTCTGATAAGCTCAACATCCGCCACCGAAAAGGAGCGGCTGAGAAACGGCAAACGAAACGCTACGGTGTTCCGAATATCGCGATCAGAAAATCGATCTTTCAGAGAAC
>JAIXOU010000032.1 GCA_027486585.1 Verrucomicrobiaceae bacterium
AGCAGGCCTACGGCCTTATCTTTGAATTCCTGGGTGTAGCGTTGATAAGCTTTCTTGTTCATGGTTTCTGACATCTTGGGTTTCCGATTGCCCTTGGTCCAGAAAGTTAGAGCACCTCACGTCGTCACGGCGAATCAGTCGAAGACGCCGTGCTGCGTGCTGATTTCGACGAAGTTTGGGATGTGCTGGAGTCCCTCCAAGAACAGGATGATGTTCTGGAAGGCATCATCAGAGACTACGGAGAGGCGCAAGGACGAGCGAAGGGCTTCGACGATACGCGACTCGTTGAGTGCATTGAGTTCGCTGGCAACCCGATCGATCTCCCAATCCTGCAAAAAGCCGTTTCGACCAAATGTCTCGATAGGCTGGTTTCCAGTTGGGATGTCTGGTATGGCAAACTTGCCGCCTTCAAAGAGCGGTTTGGAAACTGTAATGTTAAAATTCAATGGGAGGAAGACCCGGAGCTCGGAGCTTGGGTTAGCAGCCAACGCACTCGTTATTCAAAAGGGCTGCTCGCGAAAAGCAGAATAGACCGGCTGAATGCGCTTGGCTTTGATTGGGATTATCAGCAAAACAAGTCGCTCGACACTTGGATGCGGCGGTTTGAGGAATTGAAGGCGTTTACTATCGAGAATGGCGGAAATCCCAATATCTCACGCTATCATCCAAATAAGTTGCTAGCGCATTGGGTTATGACTCAGCGCGGCAATCGAAAGAAGATGCGTTCATCAAACCCACCAGATGAAACATACATGACCTTGGAACAGGAGCGGCTCATGGAGGAGCTTGGCATTGACTGGAATCCGGCCGACGACGATTGGCAGCGAAAGTTTGCCGAAATGCAGGAGTTTATGCAGGCTCATGGTCATAGCTACCCCAGCGAAGTTGAGCCCATCAACAAAGCTCTGGATGGATGGGCCAGAAAGCAACGCTCGGATAATAACGATGGCACGATTATCACCGACAGGAAGGTTCAGCTCGATGGAATAGGCTTTGAGTGGATCAGCCCTGTGAAGCGCAAGTGGCACAACAATCTCCATAAACTCAGAGCCTACTTCGAACAATATCAGAATTCTAATGTGCCTCACAAATGGCCAGAAGACCCTCAGCTTGCGTCTTGGGTTTCACAGCAAAGGGCAAGGCGAAAAAATGATGAGCTTACTGAAGAAGAAATCTATTTGCTTGATGATCTGAAGTTCACTTGGGCATCAAGGGAGCGTGGCACTTGGGAGGATAACATTGCGCTCATTAAAGAATTCATTGCGAAAAACGGACACTGCGAAATATCAACGAACTATCCTGAAAACCCGAAGCTTGGCAGATTTGTGAATAATGTAAGAAGCCAAAAAAACAGAGGCACACTTCCCGCAGAGCGCATCGCAGAACTGGATCAACTCGGATTTTCTTGGGGAGCAAACTCGAAGGCTACTGTTTTAGTCGGCGATATTGCTGTTAGTAGCGCTTGGAAGATGTGCTTCGACGAACTATGCGCTTATAAAGAAAAGAATAACGGCGATTGTGATGTGCCGACCAAATACCCTGAGAACCCGAAGCTCGGCAACTGGGTCAGTCAGCAGAGGCAAGAGAGGAAAAAAGGGACTCTTAAACCTGAGCGGGAGTCAATGCTCACAGAAATCGGGTTTCGATGGTGAAAAATGGCAAAGTATAGTCAGCGGAAGAAACTTAAAAATGGGCAGTGGAAAGTATATTTCCATTTTGTTGCCTATTATAGATCATGTGGAAACCAACTTTGACATTCTGTACCTCTTGCGCATGCCTTCATCCTGAAGTGGCACGGGGGTACTCATTTTATCAGACGGGAAACCTTTTCGTCTCCGATTATCAGATTCGAAAAAGTGGTGACCACACAACCGGAAGCTACTCCAAGAATGGCCCCAACGGCATTTTCTTGAACTCTCCTGGCTACGAGTTGCCCGTGCTTGTTGAAACTAGCAGAGAGAGCGGCTTCTATGAGTTAGAAGCCAATGGCTGCGTTAATGCATATTTCGATTTTGACCGCCCAATTGCTGACATTCAGCTTTCAGGCGTTGTTATTGGCAATACGAGACTGATGAAAACAGTTCTTTTGAATTATCCCGACAAAGCCCATCCGTATGGTGCTACGGGGTGCCAGAGCCTCAAGGATCGTTGTGCTAGGTGTGGGCTTCTTCTCTTTGATCACGCAAAGAAAACACCATTCATAATGTTCTGACAGAATGATACAGAAGCGTGGATGTTCGCAGAGGTCAGAGGTCTGGATTGAAATGCCTTTCTGTGCTGTTTTCTACCTCTTGCGATGCGCTTTATGGGAGTGGAGCGTTTTTCGGATATTCAACGTCAGTGAGCGAAAGGCTGACGCCGTCCACTACGCCCAGGAGGCCTGAATGTCGGAAACACCGCAAGTGACTGTCCATCAAGCACTTGCCAAGCATCAAGGGGGACCCCTTGGGGTGGTCAATCAGAGCCTCTGGGCACCCTTTCACCACCCCTAGGGCATCGACGAGGGACCCTCAAGGCACCCTAGCCGCAGCCCCCAGAGCTACCGATGACCACCCCTGGGGCATCGACGAGGCACCCTCCAGGCTCCGGCTCACCACCTCCTTGGCACCCTTTCACCACCCCAAAGGCATCGGCGAGATACCCCCAAGGCTCCGACGAGCCACCTCAGGGGCTCCAACCCACCACCCCCAGGGCATCGATCCTAAAATCCTATTTCAAGTTTCAGGTTTCATGACATAAAAACCGACGACTTGCGACTGTATCACCCCACACTTTTTGAGTGAGCCAACATAGCTCTGTAAAGTCCTGATTGAGAGAACTTGGAACGCGTAACTAGAAACTTGAAACTCGGATTTAGGTCGATTCCTTGTTAGCGTCTCGCCGAGTGCCGTTGGTCTAAGCTTGCTTTTTTGTTTTGACCATTACGCCGCTTTTTGCTGTTGAGCGGTTTTCTGGGCTTTGGCCCAGGCTGCGGGCGTCACGTCCTTGATCTGCTGATTGGTCAGTGTTGGAAGCTTGGTGAGCACTTCATGCAGATAGGTCTGTGGGTCGATGCCGCGACTGCGGCAGGCTTCGATGATCGTAAAGAGGATGGCGCTGCGTTGTCCCGCTTCGGCTTCGCCAATAAATAGCCAGTTCTTTTTGCCGATGGCTGTGGGCCGGATGGCGTTCTCAACAGGATTGTTATCGATCTCCACTCGGCCATCTTTAAGATAGACCAGCAGCATGGGCCACATGGTCAGCGCGTAGTCGATGGCTTTGCCCATGGCGCTTTGTGGCAGGTGACGACGGCTGAGTTTGAGGCGCGTGATGGCTTTGTGGATGCGGTCTGTGATCATGCGACTCTGGCTGGCCCTCACGGTCTGGCGCTGGCGTGGTCCGGCTTTGGACTGGCGCAGTTGTTTTTCGATGCGGTAGAGATGCTGGATCTGCAATAGCATCCACCCTGCGTGTTGCGGTGCGCCTTCGGCGGCCTCAACGAACTTGCGCCGCGCATGAGCCCAGCACGCGGCCAGGGTGATGCGGTCCTCGCTGCGATTGGCAAAAGAGGGATAGGCGGCGTAGCCGTCGCACTGCACTGTTCCGGTAAAATCAGCGGGGATGATGTGATCGAGACATCGTGCGGCTCGACTGGTGGCCCAGGTGAAGCTCACATCGGCTCCGGGGCGTTTGCAGACCCAGAGATAACCTTGTTTTGTTTGGCCGTTGCCTGGACTCAAATACTCCACCGGAGTCTCATCGATCTGCACATACCCTCCGGCCATGACGCCGGTGTGGATGTGTTCATAAATCGGGCGCAACCAGTCGGCTGCCAGTCCGAGCCAGCGTGCCATGCTTTGGCGTGGGATGGCGATGTCGTGCCGCGTGGCATAAATCTGCTCCTGCCTGTAGAGGGGTAGATGATCGCAGTATTTGGCGACGATGATCTGAGCGAGCAGTACTGGTGCGGCGATGCTGCGCTCTTGCAGTGTATTGAGTGGCGCAATGATAGGCGCTTTGTAGGGCTCATCACGCTTCACATACTTCCGACGGATGATGCGGCGGCGGAAGAACCGCGCGGGTTTATAGTCGAGCTGTTCGGTGATCTCTTCGCCGATGGAGCGCCAGGCTTCAGGATCAGCAACGACCTCATCCGGCTCGATGACTTCATCCACAGCGGGTAGATGCTCTGGCACTCGTGCTTCACGCGCCCTGCGTGGTTTGATCTTTGCAGTGTCCTTGCCGCGCTTTTCGATTTCAGCCTCCAAGACGCCTGGGCTTGCGCTGGAGGCTGGGTCTTTTTTTTGCGCCATCTCCTCCTTGTAATAATAGCATGAGCTGGCCGTCATCGAGCTGTTCACTGCTCTTGCCAAAGACACGCCGGATGAGCAGGTCCACCTTTTCGCGCAGCAGTTTGATCTCGATCTGCTGGGCTTTGTTCTCCGCACGCAGAGCCGCGTTCTCTTCAGTGAGTCGGGCTTCCAGAGGTGTCATCATGCTGACAGAATGAAGAGCAAGAGGTGTACCAACTTGGGTGTTATCTTGATCTAAAGCAGAGACTTTTTTCAACTCCGCTCATACCACGGCCGCATCTTCGCACGATGCATGTCGATGCCATCGGTGAGCATGGCAAAAGCCTCCGGTGCCAGCCGCATCTGTATCTGCTTTTCCTCTGCCGCACGCGGCCAGAAGAACGTGCCTACTTCCAAGCGCTTCGTCATCAACCAAAGACCCGAGCCATCAAAGTAGAGCACCTTGAGTCGCGTATGCCGCTTATTGGTAAACACAAAGAGCGCACCGCTCTTCACCTCGGCCTTGAGCTTCTCGCTTACCGCCGCGCACAGGCCCTCGAAGCCCGCCCGCATGTCGATAGGATCAAGTGCCAGGAAGATTTGCAAACTGCCAGTAAAGCTAAGCATCGCGAGGTAATCAGGCAAGGGATTGGATAAGCCGAGCAGCCAGCACCACTTGGCTCTCATCGGTCACCTCCACCGAAGCACCACCAGGCAAGCGCACGAGCAAAGCGGAAGAAGTAGCCGCAGGAGCAGCTACCTGCACGAAGCGCGTTGGCGGCTGGCTCCCAGTCTTTGTCGAGCCACGCTTTTGGGTCAGCCCGCAATCATACAACCAATTCCAAAACGTATTGGGGGCGATGCCCACCATCTTAGCAAACGCCGTGGCAGAAAGCCCGCTGCGCTGATACTCCGCGATGGCTGCAGCCCTTGCCTCAACCGTGCTTTGCACCCGGCCCCGCGCGTCCCTTTTCAAAATAGTAAGTTGGTCGTCCATAACGTGGGACACCCCTGCTTCCCCACGCACCCCGTTCCAAGCTCGATCCCACGGTCGTTACGGTGACGTTTACGATTCCTTGCCCTCCGGCAGAGGCAAGCAGACGCTGGGGGCTGTGGCTTAGAGGCGCGATTTCACACCGCCAGAGCTTGGAAAATCGCAGAGGCCAGAGGTCTGAATCGGAATGCCTTTCTCTGCGGACGCTTCTGCCTCTTGCGGTGTTAGCGCTAGATCACGAAGCCATGGCGAAGCGACCTAGAAAAGCCGAAGGGGCGATGGCTGGCACCGAAGACTGGGCAAAGTCCGTTTCATTGCGGGTGATGATGAAAGCGGCCTTGGCTTTTTCTGCGGTGACGGTTACGGCAGCGTCTTCAAAGTCGTCGAAAGGTAGCTTACGCACGGTCTGCCAGTCGGTGTGATCGAGTGACACGATCTCAAAATGCTGCAACACTCTGTCGATGGCTGATTCCGCCTCTGCCTGTGTGCCATGACGGCGAGCTAGATAAAAGAGCGTCGTCAATGCGTGGGATGGGCAGATGCCCTTCAGCGTGCCTTGCATGACCAGATTCATGACACCTGCCGAAGCGGCGTAATGCGGCTCACGTTTCTGGAAGACGTCTAGCATCACATTGATGTCTAGCACAATGATCATGCGTGCTTGTGATCCAAGTGATCCAGATGCGCTGATTCTCCTTCAATGTCTGTCGCAAGGATGCCAGTCGCACGTTTCAAATCAGGATGGAGTGGCGACTGCAGATGCTGCCGAAGATTGCGCACCTCAAGCGCAAAGAACTCGGCGACCGTCGTTCCTTGTTGCTTGGTCCAGTCGTTCATGAACTGAAAATCTTCGTCAGGGAGCGGGACTGTGATGGTGGACATGATCCAAGATTAGTCTGTCTTTAGATGCTGGCAAGCACGTGAAGGTTTTCACACGCAAATAGGCGTTACAGGATAACTTCTGAAATTCAGCACTTCTGCGGCTTTCCGACCTCTTGCGGTTCTCTCTCTGGGGCTTGGCTAGACTGCGGCCGTCGCCAGTGAAACCGTGGGAATGATTGTCAGTGCCTCGCTGCCACCAGGCACGCGATGATGCAGAATGCGTGTGTCGAAGGTTTAGGATGGCTAGACACCCAGTTCCTCACGCATTTGATCGATCTGAGCATGGGTGATCACGGTGTGGTCATCCGAGCTGCGCTTGAGCACCAAAAAACCCTGCTGTGTCGTCGTGTAAAGACCGGTGTTTCGGCTCGAAGCATCCGCAGGTGTGGTGGCAGGCGGTTGTGCCAGTTCACGGCGCAGCAGCCCGAGCGTGAACTCCGCCACGCTCTGCCCGATCTGCACAGCACGCTCAGTGGCCTGGCGATAGAGCGGCTCTGGGATTTCGAGAATCGTTTTCATGAGAAGGATCTGCTGCAACTTTTTTAGCATGGCAAGGATTCAATGCCGAGAGTCATGGGATTCCTCATCCAGTTCCACTCAGTGATCATTGCGCTCCTCCCTAGAGGGCATATCGCCGAGACGGAAGTGGGAGGAGTGCTGTAACAGCGCCGTGGCCTCGGCATCCCAGAATGTATTTTTTGCTCGGAACTGGCAGACGAACTCAGCGCGGAGGGCAGGATGCGGGCGATGATGCGCTCGTCCTGCGTAACTTGCACCTCTTCATCTGAGGCGAGCCAACGAAGGATCTGCGCCCACTGCTGTGGCACTTGCTCAGTGGTGGTGGTCTTCATGGAGGAAGTTAACCGTTAATGAGGCGTTGATTGCAACTGGTTCTTCCGTCACCGGGCAGGGGTGGTAAAGCGGTGTTGCTACATAAAATCAGGCCATAATAAAAATCGGCGGGTTTTCTAAATCCGTGGGAAATCACAAAACCTTCTGACCTTAAGTCTATCTGGAAGGAAAGGCCGGGGCTGGTGCGTTTTCTACGCCTCCCTTAAACCAACATGCGCCCACTCGCACTTACTACACTTCTCATTGCTCTAAGCTTCGCGGCTCAAGCAGAATTAAAACTCCCTGCCATCATTGGCGATAACATGATCCTGCAACAGAAGCAGGTGAACCCGATCTGGGGCTGGGATACACCTGGCACGGACGTCACCGTCACCTTTGCGGGTCAGACTAAAACAGCGAAAGCGGGTGCTGATGGTAAATGGACCGTCAAGCTGGATGCCGTGCCAGCCAATGCGAAACCTGCGATCCTTGGGATCAAGGGAAGCAGTGCTAAAGAACTTAAAAACGTGCTCGTCGGTGAGGTTTGGATCTGCTCCGGCCAATCCAACATGCAGTGGAGCGTGCAAAGCTCCTGGGATGCCGATCTGGAAATCGCCACGGCGAAGTTTCCGAACATCCGCCTGATTTCCGTGCCGCAGGTCGGAACCCAAGAACCCCAGCAAGATTTCAAAGGAGCTTGGGTTGAGTGCTCGCCACAGACGGTCGGCGGCTTCAGTGCGGTCGGTTACTTCTACGGACGCGTCCTGCATCAGATGCTGGACGTGCCGGTCGGCCTGATCAACAACGCCTGGGGTGGCAGTGCTGCAGAGGCCTGGGTGCGCCGCGATGTTTTGGAAAAAGATCCACGCTTTAAAAATCTGATGGCCAGCACCAAGCAGAATGAAGCCAATCTGCAATCTCCAGAGGGCAAAGCTAAATATGAAGCCGCGCTGGCTGCCTGGAAGCTCCAAGCGGATGAAGCTAAAAAGGCCGGTAAGCCTTTCACGACTCGTGCCCCACAGGCTCCTGATGGCTGGCTGCGCGGCAATGCTCGTCCGGGTAACATTTACAACGGTGTCCTGCTCCCGACGATCGGTTACGGCATCAAAGGTAGCATTTGGTATCAGGGCGAAAGCAATGCTGGGCGTGCCTATGAATATGGCTATCTTTTCCCACTCATGATCAGTCATTGGCGTCAAGAATGGAAGCAGGGCGACTTTCCTTTCTACTGGGTCCAGCTCGCCGACTTCCAAGCTGAGAAGTCTGAGCCTGGCGACAGCAACTGGGCTGAGCTGCGCGAAAGCCAGACCAAGACTCAATCAGCTATCAAAAACGGTGGCCAAGCGGTCATTATCGACCTCGGTGAAGCCAATGACATCCACCCAAAAAACAAGCGTGACGTGGCTGAGCGTCTGGCCCGTTTGGCGCTGGTGAATGATTACGGCTTCAAGCTTCCAAGCCGCAGCCCTGAGTTCAAAAGCATCGCCATCACTGGCAATAAGGCTTTGGTCACTCTGGACACGTTTGGTGGCAGCCTGCGCACGGTGGATGTGAGCGAAGTCAAAGGCTTGGCCATTTGCGGTGAAGATAAAAAGTGGGTCTGGGCCACGGCTAAGATCGTCGGTAATGATAAGCTCGAAGTCAGCGCCGCAAGCGTCGCCAAGCCGATCGCCGTTCGTTATGCCTGGGCCGATAATCCGGTGGCCAATCTCTTCAGCAAAGACGGTCTGCCTGTGACGCCGTTTCGCAGTGATGATTTCGAAATGATCACCAAGCCGAAGCCGTAATCGCTAGTTCATCGTCCGTGTTTTTGAGGAAGCTGAGTGCGGGTCACTCAGCTTTCTTATTTGAGGGAGCCATTGGCAAAATCTCGGCTAAAAATGAGGTGCCAGACCCGCCCTGCCGTAGGATGAGCGTGTCCCCGTGGGACCGCTCGTCTCAGCCGAGGTTGAGCGCGTGAATGATCAGCGAATGACGCCGTGAGCCAGATCGTCTGCGCTGGGAGTTTTCAGACCCGCCAAGAGACGAGCGGGCTAAGGCCACGCTCATCCTACGGGCGAGCGTGTCCCCGTGAGACGTAGAGTCTCAAAAACAGATGATCCAGATGTAGGGTTTGGTATTTGAGGCATCCACAAGGACCGTATATTTGAGGGTTTCCTTTGTTGCTTTCTGAGATCCTTTGGATTCTCTTGGATGTCTAATTTTTAAAAATCTATGGGCGCACAATGGAAACAAAAGTGGCGGGAACTGGCCGCTGATCAAAAGGGTAAACTCGTCGGCAAGCTGACGCGCGAAATTCAGGTGGCTGCGCGGCTAGGTGGTGCTGACCCGGACCTCAATGCCCGCCTTTATGCTGCCATCGCTGCGGCGAGAAAACAAAGCGTCACTCGTGACTCCATCGAGCGTGCCATCGCTAAGGGAAGTGGCGTCGGAGGTGATCCGGTGAATTATGTGACGGTGATGTTTGAGGGCTTTGCTCCGCATCGGGTGCCGGTCATGGTTGAGTGTTTGACGGACAATAATAACCGCACCTCCAATGAAGTGCGGATGCTTTTTAAAGCAGGCAGCATGGGCACTCCGGGCTCAGTGGCCTGGATGTTTGATCATTGCGGCTTGATCGAAGGACAGCACACGGATAAGGCACTCGACATCGAGGTCGCAGCGCTGGAGGCTGAGGCTGATAACGTGGAGCCTCTGGAGCTAGATGAAGAAGATGCCGCTGGTCATATCGGCGCGCGCTTTTTCTGCGGCAGCACCAGTCTGGATCTGGTCACCAAAGCACTGAAAGCTGCGGGTTGGGTCATCACGACCTCCGAGTTGCATTATCAACCCAAAGATTATCCCGAGCTGTCCGAAGGCCAGCATGATGAGGTGGCGAGCTTTCTGCAAAACATCGACGGCAACGCCGATGTGCATCGCGTTTATGCGGCACTGAAGTGATCTTTAGATGTGCTGACTAGTAGCGCTCAGGCCGCTCTTTTCTGTGGCTTGAGTGATCAGTTTGATGGCCTTTTGGCGCAGGAAGAAATACAGCGCCAAGAGTGGGATGCATCCCAGCAGACCCGTCTTTCCCGTAGCGCGGACGCGGGTGAGGCATCGGCCTTTCCCGTGATACTCGGTGACCGTTAAAAAGGCGATGGATAACCAGGAGGTAAGGCGTGCTTCGACATCGATTCTCTGCCAGCCATCATCGACTTCAGTGGTGAAACCCTGACTTTGCAGGAGCGCGCGCAGTTCGACTAGAAAGCGATCTCGTCCGACATGTTCTTCATTCCAGAAGGTGTGTTCGCTGAACTTCAGGCTCCAATGCTTTGAGTGGCAGGATGGGCTGACTTCTTTTGGCTGGGGTTGCCAGCGTGGCATGACGCGATAGTTGATCAGGCCAAACAGACGAGATTGTTCCCGTTTGATCGGTTGCATGACAAAGAGATAGAGAAGCTGAATCTGGCGAATGAAACTGAAGGAGTGAATTCGACTGGCCTGTTGTCTCATGCGATGAAAGCCGGAAAAGATGAAGGCTGCTAGGAGCACGAGACCTAGCAGATACATGTTGAAGGCGGCGGCTAAAACGAGGGGGAGAAGCCCGAGGACGCCAGTGAAAAGATCCATGGCACTGCGTGTGCTCTGCTGGTAGATGCCTTGAAAGAGACCATTGCCCAAAGGGCCATGATAAATGCTGCCCTCCGCAGGATTCGTCGTCGGAGCGGCATCGCCATAGATGGCACCGCTCCAGCGTGCGCCGCCGAGTATGCCAAAACGCTGTGGGTGCTTTTTCATGAGCAGCGCTTCAGCTTCTCCGTAACCGCATTGTTGTCTTAGATAGGCGCTCACCGTGTAGCGCCGATGGTGCCAGACCATGGCGCCTGGAATAAAGCGCAGGCGTCCGCCGGCATCTCGCAGCCGCCAACAGATGTCCACATCATCCCCTGCGGCTTGATAGATCGGGTCAAAGCCGCCGATGGCCTCTAAGGCGCTTTTGCGGATCGCTAAATTACAGCCTGGGAGGTGCTCGGCCTCGATGTCAGTGATCAGGACATGGGCAGGTGCGCCAGGGGCGCTGGCCACGACAGACTCTGTTTGATTGCGTGCTGGGGGTGGGATGTTCGGTCCGCCGCAGGCCACCCACTGGGGATTATCAAACCCAGCCGCTAAAAAGGATAGCCAGTCTTCATCGGCGATGCAGTCGTCGTCCGTGTAAGCCAAGATCTCACCCCGTGCCTCTTTTGCGCCGAGATTACGAGCCACACTCAGACCCGCATGATCCTGTCGGATGTAGCGCACACTGGGGAAGTCTTGGGCGATGTCGGAGACCTCTTTGACCGATCCATCGTCGATCACGAGCACCTCGTAGTCTGGGTAGCTTAGAGATTGTAGGGAGGTCAAACAAGCATGCAGGGTGGCCTCGCCATTATAAGTGCAGACAATGACCGAGACCTTGGGCCAGCTGTCTATCAAGGGCGTCCGCTGCACGGGCTTAGCGATCAAGCGCTCGCGCCTGTCTGTGTCGACAATGCCAAACTGCCAGCCCGTGACCTCTTCGCCACCACGGAACCATTCATCCGTGTAGCTGAACCAGATCGTGCCAGCCACAGCCGATTCAGCGCAGATTTGCTCAAACCACTGGCGCGTTTCTGTCTGCGCTGCCTCGCCATGCACCGCGGCATCAAGTCCAAACTCCGTAATCAGCAGGGGCTTATTGCCAGCTAGGTTGTGCAGGCGTTGCAGATAGTTTTGAAAAGCTGCGGGCTGCTCCAAGTAGACATTCACCGCTAAGAAGTCTGCATTTCTGGGGATCAGATATTCGGTGCTGGGATAGGTCGCATAGCTGAATAGTTGGTTCGGCGCGCAGGCATGACCAACATCAATGAGTTGCTCCAGAAACTGCTGCACACGCTGCGGCCCCATCCAGCGAACCAGCGTTTTTTCGATCTCATTGCCAACCAGAAAGGCCACGACGCAGGGATGATCCCTCAAGCGAGTAACGGTTTCACGCACCGTGCTGATGATCTTTTCCTGCAAGGCCGGGTCTCTCAGGAAATCCACGTGATCCGTCCATGGGATACCTACGATCAATCGCAAGCCCAGCCTTTGCGCCTCACTCAGCAGGTGATCACTCGGCGGATCATAGAGGCGGACTGTATCAAATTTTAGCGCCCAAAGATGCTCCAGATCGCTGGTGAGTCGGCTATCCTCAGGGAAGGGGGCCCCCGCCGCATTCGGGCGGAAAGGACCATAGCTGATGCCACGTAGCCGCACTTTTTCTTCGCCAACGCGCAGAAATTTCCCAGACACTCTCAATCGCGCCTGAATCAAGGCAGCGTTTTGATCGAAAGTGGGGCGGATCGGCATGGGAGGGTGAGGAAGCTCAGAGATGGCGTCTTCACGCCCGAGGCGCAAGGAAGAGCGCGAAGAGCCTGAATTTACCTCATTTTGACGCTCATTTCAGCTTCTGTGAAGAGCGCAGGTTGATTTCTGTGACAGTCTCGCCAATCTCGCCACCCCATGAAAGACACACTGAAGGTTCTCAGCGGCACGGCCCACCCCGAGCTGGCTCATCTTATCTGCAATAATCTAGGCATCAATCTCTGTGCCACTGAAGTCACGACCTTCCCCGATGGCGAAACGTTTGTGCAGATTCATGAGAACATTCGTGGCCGCGACATCTTCATCGTCCAGCCCACCTGCCCGCCGACCAATCAGAATCTGATGGAAATGCTCATCATGGTCGATGCCGTGAAACGTGCCAGTGCGCACCGCATCACCGCCGTGTTGCCCTTTTATGGCTATGCACGTCAGGATCGTAAAGACCGTCCGCGTGTGCCCATCACCGCCAAGCTCGTGGCCAATCTTCTCGTGGCCAGTGGTGTGAACCGCGTGCTCACCATGGACCTCCATGCCGGACAGATTCAGGGCTTCTTTGATATCCCCGTGGATCATCTCTATGCAGGTCCAGTGCTCATGAAGGCGATCAAGGAGCGCAACATCGAAGATCTCGTCGTCGTCTCCCCAGACGTTGGCGGCATCAAAATGACCCACGCCTATGCCAAAGCTCTGAAGGCCCCCATGGCCATTGTCGCTAAAAACCGCGTTAGTGCCGATGAAGTGGAGGCGCTTAATGTCATTGGTGACGTGAAAGGAAAAAATGTTTTATTGGTCGATGACCTCACCGAAACCGCGGGTACACTCACCGCTGCTGCTGATTTACTTTTGAAGCACGGCGCAAAAAATATTTACGCAGGGGTTTCCCACGGCGTCCTTGGTGATAAGGGGCGTAGCCGCATTGCCAAATCCCCTATTATTGAGCTCTTTGCCACGAATTCAGTGCCCCAGGCACACGGTGAAAAGGTCACTACTTTGGACATTTCCCCTCTGCTCGCTCAGGCCATCCGGCGCATCCACGACAACGAGTCTGTCACTTCTCTCTTTGACATCTAGAAACAGGCGTGTATTCTCGCCACCCTTTTTCCCCCAACTTCACTGTTCAGGAGAACTCACAGACCATGGCTAAAATTCTCGATCTCAATACCGAACCTCGCACTAGCGAAGGAACCGCTGCTGTTAAACGTCTGCGTAAAGCAGGCAGCATCCCCGCTGTCGTTTACGGCCGCAAAACTGCCGTCACAAACCTGCAGGTGGATAGCAAGACCTTCACTAAAATTCTCCAAAACAGCGCCTCGGACAACATCCTTGTCAGTCTGAAGATCGGTTCTGGCGAGCAGCTTGCCCTTGTGCAGGAAGTTCAGCATGACCACCTCAAAGGCGGCATCCTTCACGTGGACTTCCACGCGATCGCCATGGACGAAGAAATTCACGCTGAAGTTCCGGTTGAAACATCGGGTGAAGCGCCAGGCGTTAAATTCGGTGGTCTTGTCGAAATCATTCACCACACCCTCGAAGTGCGCTGCTTGCCGAAAGACCTGCCAGAAAGCATCTCAGTGGACGTCACCGCACTGCAAGTCGGCAAAAGCATCCATGTTGGCGAAATCACCTACCCAGCAGGCGTCCGTCCGAAGCTTGCCGCTGACGTTGTCGTCCTCATGTGCGTTGAGCCTAAAGTCGAAGCTGAGCCAACTCCAGCTGAAGCTGCTGCCGCCGCCAAGGGTGCTCCAGCCGCCAAAGGTGCCGCAGCTCCTGCTGCTAAGGCCGCTCCTGCCAAGAAGTAAACCCTCACTGGACTTTGACCGCCTGCGGTGCCCGCTGAAGACACATCCTCTAGCGACCCAGGCGGCCTGACTCCAAGACTCATCATCGGACTCGGCAACCCTGGCATCGAATACCACGACACCCGTCACAACATTGGATTCATGGTTTTAGACGAGCTAGCCCGAAGATTTAAAGTTTCCTTCACTGAGGAGAGACGCTGGCACGGGCTCGTGGCCAAGCTCCCCTCTGGCTGGCTTCTGAAGCCACAGACCTTCATGAACGACAGTGGCCGCAGCGTGCGGGCTCTTTCCCAGTTCTACAAAGTCACGCCTGAAGAGACTCTGACCATCTATGATGATGTGGATCTCACGCTCGGCCGCATGAGACTCCGTCTCACCGGATCTGCCGGTGGCCACAATGGCATCAAGTCCCTCATCAGCACGCTCGGGACACAGTCCTTCCCACGCCTCAAATTAGGCATCTCGACCGATTCAGGCCGCCCAGGCGGTGATCGACTCGTCGGACATGTCCTCGGTAAATTTCGCGAAGAAGAACGCCCCACGGTCCAGATTGTTATCGAGCGCGCCGCAGATGCGGTCATACGCTCCTTGCAAACCAGCCTTGGAGCTGCGATGAACCTCTTCAACCGCAACGAATCTCTCTAAACCAAACCTCCACATCAAGATGAAACGCAAATACGAAGCCATGATTGTCCTCGACATGAAGGGCAAAGAAGAAACCGTCGAAC
>JAIXOU010000011.1 GCA_027486585.1 Verrucomicrobiaceae bacterium
GATGCTTCTGCCACACGGTGAGATGCTTCTGCCACACGGTGGGATGCTTCTGCCACACGGTGAGATGCTTCTGCCGCACGGCAAAATGGGTTCACCTCGGCTCGCTGCTGTGTCGGCATGAGTTAAAAGAATTTAACGGTCAAGCTCATATAGGCAGCTAGTCAAAGGCTGCCATAAGTGTTCACGATTCCGGTCTTGACCCTGACGTGACCCTTCGGAAGACTAGGGCGCGTGCCCCTCTTTGTTTCTGGCCTTTTATTCATCCTGCTGCTTTTGCTGCTGGCGGTTATCTCCGCTACGGAGACGGCGATTCATTCGGCGCGGGATCTGGAGGAGCGGCTGGAGCGTGAAGGAGAGGGCAGTGTGGCACGAAAGCTGCGAAGCATCACTTCAAACCCCTTCGCTCAGTTGCACCGGACTCTTCTTCTCTCTGCCACACTGAATCTCGCGCTTGCTGCGCTGGGACTTCATTTGGTCTCGGGACCTCTGATGCTCATTGGTTGGAATCCATGGATGAGTTCCTCCCTACTGCTCATCTCGACGGTCATGATCGGGGATGTTCTGCCGAAGTTCTTTGCGGCCTATTCTCCATCGTCCGTTCTGTTGGGGAGTCTGCGTTTGCTTGATCCGCTGCGCTCTGTGTTAGACCCTGTGGTGAATCTGGCGGATCGCACGACGGATGCTCTTATCGGCAAAATGGTGCCTAAGCGTGTGAAATCCCGCACACCCATTACGAGGGATGAATTTGAGACGCTGGTGGAGATGCGCGAGGAACAGGGCCTGCTTGATACAGCTGAGGCTGACATGATCCGGGAGGCTTTGGACATCGAGCGGCTCTCCGTCCGTGACTGCATGGTGCCGCGAGTCGATCTGACGCTGATGAGTGCTGAAGATGGACCGGTCAAAGCAGAGAAGGTTCTGGATCAATCCGCTGGTCGCTGGGTGGTTGTTTATGGTGAGACGCCAGACATCGTGGTGGGGGTAATCGATGTCTTAGCTTGGCGCATGGCGGGTAGGCCTATTTGGTCGGAGGTGGTGCAAAAAATCGTTTTTGTGCCAGAGACGATGAACGTGATGGATGCGCTGGAAAAGCACCTCAAAGACACACCTCTGCCGGTGTTGATCGTGGATGAATACGGTGGCCTGGAGGGTATGGTAAGTCAGGAAGAAATCGCCGACTGGCTGCTGTATGAGGCAGCTCCCTGGCAGGGTGAGGCTGGTGAAATCCGCGAGCTGAGTCCTAACCGTTATTTGATCGATGGTGGCACGCGGCTGGATGATGTGTGCAGTGAATTGCAGCTGATTTTACCAGCGGGCGGCATCGATACCATTGGCGGTTTTGTCTTTAATCAGCTCGGGCATGTGCCAAAGGCAGGCGAGCGTATCCAGGTCGAGGGTGGGGAATTCAAAGTCCGCCGCGTGGTGCGGGCACGCATTCAGCAGGTGGAGCTTAGGCTTTCAGGGCGCAAGACCGATTCCAAGGAGGAGGATGAGGCATGAGTTGGCTGTTTTTGTTGCTCATTTGCCTGGTGCTTTCGTTTGCGCTTTCGGGATTGGAAAGCGCTGTGGTGGCAGTCAGTCGTGTGCGTGTGCGTCATGCCGCCCGTGAGGGAGATCGCCGTGCGGCGAGGCTGCTGCCGCTGATAGAGGACCGTGATGCCCTGCTCGGTGCGATCACGGTGACGAATCATTTGATGAACCTGGCGTCCTTTCTCATTATTGCCTGGAAGCTTGTCGGTGTGTCAGGAGCTTGGGGTTATCTCACGGCCTTCTTGGTGGCTCTGCCGATTTTTCTCATCGGGCTGGAGGTGCTGCCAAAGAAACTTTTCAGGCGCTATCCATTCCGTGTCATTCGTGCTCTTTCACCTCTGGTGCTGTTTATTGGATGGTTCCGATCGTTGTTTCGCCTCATGGCACGCGGGCCGTCCGCGGATTCGATCTCTGTGCCGGATCAGTCGGCTGGGCGTGATGATCTGCGGCTGCAGGCCCAGATGCTGCAGGATCAGCATCAGCTCTCTGCAGGGGCGACAAGGCTGATTCATCAGGTGCTGGATTATCGTCAGCTGCGCGCTCGAGACATCATGCGACCACTGGCCAAGAGCATCGCGCTGTCGCCCGATCTGCCTCTAAATTCGGCGCTGATCATGGCACGTGAACATGGTTGTAGCACCCTGCCGGTGATTGGTGATAAAGGTGGTTTTGTCGGCGTGATCGATCTCGGGTCACTTGCTAAAAATCTGCCTCAGGATCGGCTGGTTAGGCAGCATATGCGCACGCTGGATTCTCTGCATGACCACGACAGCGCCTTGCAATCTCTTCAGCGGATGCGTAAACGCGGTCGCAGCCTCTGCCTGGTGCTCGATGATAAGGAGCTGCCTTCGGGCATTCTCCATGAGGAAGATCTGCTCAGGCAGCTCATGGGTACGAGGGCTTGAGAAGATTCTCTGAAGTGAGGAATTTTTTTCAAAGGCGGCACTGGCACGTCCTGTGCTTTGAAGGTCTATTACCAACCCCTTTTGCATGTCCATCCACGTCGCCCTTCGTCACGTCACTCATTACAAGTTTGACCGTCCTGTCACACTTTCTCCTCATGTGGTGAGACTCCGTCCAGCACCGCATTGCCGAACGCCAGTGCTGAGTTATTCACTGAAGGTGAAGCCGGGCACTCATTTCATCAATTGGCAGCAAGATCCTCAGGCCAACTATTTAGGTCGTCTGGTGTTCCCTGAAAAAGCCACGGAACTCTGTGTCGAGGTGGATCTGGTAGCTGAGATGGCGGTTTACAATCCCTTTGATTTCTTTCTGGAGCCTGACGCGGAGCATGTCCCATTTAAATATGACCCTGTTCTGGCGCATGAACTGGAGCCTTATCATCGCAAGTTGCCTCTGACCCCGCTGCTCTCAGCCTACATGCGTGAGGTGCGCCAAATCATCGTCAAAGGCACCGGCTCACACGTTTCGTTTCCGCACTCTGAAGTGACCGATACGCATGCCCATGGCACTTTGCCCGAGGCTGCCCCCGTCTTGCCTGCCGCCGATAAGGACAAGCGTCTGCGCACGATCGACTTCCTCGTGGCTCTGAATCAGATGCTTTGGAAGGACGTCAGCTACACGATTCGCATGGAGCCAGGTGTGCAGACGCCAGAAGAGACTCTGGAACTCGGCAGTGGCTCATGCCGTGATTCGGCATGGTTACTTGTTCAGGTCTTTCGTCATTTGGGCATGGCCGCGCGCTTTGTCAGTGGCTACCTGATTCAGCTTAAAGCAGATGTGAAATCTCTGGATGGCCCTAGTGGCACAGAGGTGGATTTCACCGACCTTCACGCTTGGTGCGAGGTTTATCTGCCGGGTGCAGGCTGGGTAGGCCTTGATCCCACCTCTGGCCTCATGGCGGGGGAGGGGCATTTGCCTCTGGCTTGCACGCCTGACCCTGGTAGCGCTGCACCAATCAGTGGTGCTCTGGAAAAGTGTGAGGTCGAGTTCCATCATGAGATGTCAGTCACTCGCTTCTTTGAATCTCCGCGTGTGACGCAACCCTACACGGCAGAACAATGGGCGGCTATTGAGAAGCTCGGGCATCAGGTGGATGACGATCTGGTTAAAGGTGATGTTCGCCTCACGATGGGGGGCGAGCCGACTTTTGTGAGCATTGATGACATGGAAGGTGAAGAGTGGAACACCGCAGCCGTCGGGCCAAAGAAGCGTCTGCTTTCGGGTGAACTCATCAAGCGTCTGCGTGATCAGTTTGGCCCAGGTGGCCTGCTGCATTATGGCATGGGCAAATGGTATCCAGGTGAATCCTTGCCACGCTGGGCCTTCGGCTGCTACTGGCGCAAAGATGGTGTGCCGATTTGGAATGACGATTCACTCATTGCCGATGAAGCGGTCAATTACGGTCACGACAGCGCAGAGGCACGGCGTTTTGGACTAGCATTGGCGGTGACTCTTGGCGTTGATCCTAAATGGCTGAAGCCTGGTTATGAGGACGTCTTCTACTATCTCTGGAAAGAAAAGCGTCTGCCCGTCAATGTCGATCCGCTGAAGTCCAATCTCAAAAATGCTGAAGATCGTGAGCGCTTGGCCAAAGTCTTTGAGCAGGGCTTAGACAAGGTCGTCGGTTTTGCGTTGCCTCTTCAGCGTGCGGTCTCGGGCACCAAACTGCGCTGGCAGAGTGGACCCTGGTTTGTCCGTGATGAGGCCATGTACCTCATTCCTGGTGACTCGCCCATGGGGCTGCGCCTGCCTTTGGATGCCCTGCCATGGGTCAGCGCTACAGATTACCCATGGATCTATCCGACGGATCCTGCCAGTGATTGGCCGGATCTGCCACCACGCCCTGAGAGCAGGCAGCGCTTTCTCGGAGCTGTCACTGAATGGCTGGATGGCATGCCTAGCGTGCCGACGAGTTATGGCAAAGGCATCTATGCTGGCCAAGGCAAGCCTGAGCGCCGCCAGCTGGATCCTTTGGACGAAGAAGAGGATACGAGCGTCGCCCGCTTTCCTTCACCGCAAGAGTCTGCCTCATGGATCATTCGCACAGCTCTCTGTGTGGAGCCGCGTGATGGCCGTTTGCATGTCTTCATGCCGCCTGTCGAGAAAGCTGAGGATTATCTCGATCTCGTCACCTCTATTGAAGCTGTGGCTGCAGCCATGAAAATGCCTGTCATCATCGAAGGTTCACCACCACCGTATGATCCGCGTCTCCAGGTGCTGAAAGTCACGCCTGACCCAGGTGTGATCGAGGTGAACATGCATCCAGTGAAAACTTGGAAAGAACTCGTCGCCAATACCAAGACACTTTATGAAGAAGCGCGTCTCACTCGCTTGGGCACAGAGAAATTCATGGTCGATGGCCGCCACACCGGCACAGGCGGTGGTAATCACATTGTCTTTGGTGGTGAGCGCCCTATCGACTCGCCGATGTTGCGCAGGCCTGATTTGCTGAAGAGCCTTTTGGGCTACTGGCACAATCACCCTAGCCTCAGTTATCTCTTTAGCGGTCTTTTCATCGGTCCGACCAGTCAGTGCCCACGCATCGACGAAGCACGTAACGACGCCATTTTTGAGCTTGAGTTAGCCTTTAAAGAGCTGGATCGAAACACGGCCAAAGAAGGCCATACTTCCCCCTGGCTGGTGGATCGCATCTTCCGGAATCTGCTCGCGGATTCCTCGGGAAATACGCATCGCACTGAGTTCTCCATTGATAAGCTCTTTGATCCAGGCAGCAGCACCGGCCGTCTTGGTCTCGTTGAATTACGTTCCTTTGAAATGCCACCTCATGCCGAGATGAGCCTGGCCCAACATCTACTCATCCGAGCTGCCATTGCTCGCTTCTGGGAGCAGCCTTACGAGCAAAAACTCGTCCGCTGGGGCACCGAGCTTCATGATCGCTTCCTGATGCCCCATTTTGTTTGGCAGGATTTCTGTGATGTCATGACAGACATGCAGGACTTTGGTTACGACATGAAGCCCGAATGGTTTGCGCCACATTTTGAGTTCAAGTTCCCCGCCATTGGTCAGATCAATCAGCGCGGCATCAACCTCGAAGTGCGCACCGCCTTGGAACCCTGGCACGTCCTTGGTGAAGACGGCACTGCTGGTGGGACGGTCCGTTATGTGGACAGCAGCCTAGAGCGTGTGCAGATCAAAACGAAGGGTCTTATTGGCAGTCGTTACATCGTGACCTGCAACGGCAATGTCGTGCCTCTGCATCCGACTGGAACCGTTGGCGAGTATGTTTCCAGCGTCCGATACCGCGCCTGGCAGCCACCGAATTGCCTGCAACCCACCATTGGCGTGCACAGTCCGTTAGTGTTTGATCTGGTGGATACCTGGAATCACCGTAGTCTCGGCGGCTGCACCTGCCATGTCGCCCACCCCGGAGGCCGCAGCTATGATACCTTCCCAGTCAATAGTTTCGAGGCTGAGAGCCGGCGTTTAGGTCGCTTCTTTCCCACAGGGCATACCCCTGGGAAAATGGAGCCCAAGACCATCCCAACCATCCCTGAATTCCCATTCACCCTCGACATGCGTTTGAGCTAAAGGATCGAAAAACCTGCGACAATCTTCAACTCGGTGTATGGATCACCCGCATGCCGCACAAGACGCCTCCTGAAAGTGATTGGATCAACGCTCTGTCTGACTTCTTAGCCAGTCAGAGCGGTGTGGAGGCTATCCGTCTCAATGCGGAGGAGCGCAGTGTGCAGGTAGCGACTCTAGGACAGGTGGATGTCGGGGCTTTGCAAAGCCAGATTAATGAGTTGCTGCGCACTCTGGATGATAAGCTGCTGGCCCTGCCTATCGACGCCCATGCTGAGGGTCTGCAATTAACGAGAAAAGAAGGGGAGCTTCTGCTGCAAAAGCCGACCTGTCCCACAGCGCCACGCTTCTGGAAATGGCGTGACTTTGAGTGGCCGGAGGCAGAGGAGATCGAACAGCAGAGCGACGAGGAGTGGCGCGAGATGGCCGTGCAGGCGACGATCTGTTTTGTGATGCTAGTTGCAGGTTTTGTCGCTAAAAACACTTTTCAGGCGCCTGCATGGTTGGTGCAATCTTTGTTCGGCCTGTCTTTGCTCAGTGGTGGTTGGGATGCTGCTAAAGATGCCTGGGAGAATCTGCGTGAACGTCGGCTAGATGTTCACTTCCTCATGCTGGCAGTGGCTAGTGGAGCTGTGGCTATCGGGGCCTGGGAAGAAGGGGCGTTGCTGCTGTTTTTGTTTTCTACTTCTGGGGCGCTGGAGCATTATGTTTTGCATCGTACGCACCGCGAGATCAATGCTTTAACAAAGGCGGCTCCCAAGTATGCGCGCGTTTTGTTAGCGGACGGCTCTTCTGAAGAACGCGCCGTTTCGCTTTTGCGCGTCGGTGATCTCCTGCAGGTGCGCCCAGCTGAGCTTTTCCCGGTGGATGGTACGGTAATGACCGGGGAGACGGCAGCGGATGAATCCACACTCACCGGAGAGGCTGTGCCGATTGATAAAACCAAGGGAGCCGCCGTCTATGGTGGCACGCTGAATCTTTGGGGCCTAGTCCAGGTGCACGTCGATCGCCCCGCCACGCAGAGTGCTCTGGCCAAGATCATTCACCTCATCCAGACCGCGCAGCATCTGCGGGCACCAAGTCAGCGTTTTACCGATCGTTTTGGCACTGGCTACACGCTGCTGACATTGGGAGCTGTTTTGATCATGTTTTTGGTTTGGTGGCTGGCTCTGGGGATTCCGCCTTTTGAAAATGTGGGCGATTCCAAATCAGCCTTCTATCGAGCCATGACACTGCTCGTCGTCATGAGCCCCTGTGCGCTGGTGCTTTCCATCCCTTCGGCCATCCTGGCCGCCATTGCCTGGGGTGCGCGCAGGGGTATCCTATTCCGTGGTGGCGCTGCGATTGAAAAACTGGCCGAGGTCGATGTCGTAGCCATGGATAAAACGGGCACGCTTACTGAAGGGAATCTGCGTGTGGCTGTGGTGGAAAGTTTTCCACAGGGCAGGGAAGTGGAAGTGCTCAGGCTGGCTGTCACATTGGATTCTAATTCCAATCACCCCATTGCCCGTGCCATCACTGCTCATGCCAAGGAGCAAAACATTGAGCCAGGCAGCTTGCAGGATTTCCAGTCTATCCCAGGCCAAGGACTGCGCGGTTTGACTGATGCTGGCATCACCTACGTTGGTCGTCGTGAGCTGATGGCTCAGGGGGACTTTTCCCAGTGGCTGAAGGATGTGAAGGATGCGCCGTTGGGCTTTTCAGAGGTTTGGGTCCTGAATGCTCAGACCATGGGCCGTATCCTGCTGAAAGATGAAATCCGCAGCGGCAGTAAGGCTGTGCTGGCAAAGCTGGCGGCGGATCAAGTGCGCACCGTGATGCTGACTGGTGATCGCCGTGCTGCGGCTGCTCAAGTAGCCCAGGAACTCGGCGTGACCGATGTCCGCGCAGGCCTGCATCCCGAAGACAAAGTCGCCGCGATTCAGGAAATGACTCAGCAAGGCCATAACGTGGCCATGATCGGTGACGGTGTGAATGATGCGCCCAGTTTGGCTGCTGCGTATGTCAGCATCGCAATGGGGGCCCGTGGTAGTGACGCCGCATTGGAGCAGGCAGACATTGTTCTCATGCAGGATAAGATTGAAAAGCTTCTTTCGGCACGGCACATCAGCCAGCAGGCCCGACGCATCATTCGGCAGAATTTGACCATCTCTCTCGGCTCCGTCATCGTCATGGCCATTGCCTCCCTCTTTGGGATTGTGCCTCTCACACTGGGCGTTCTGACTCATGAAGGCAGCACCGTCCTAGTTTGTCTCAATAGCCTCCGACTTCTGTTTGTGAAAGAAGAATGAATTTCTAAGTGATTTGAACAGTGCCACGTTGCATCTCACGATAGGTCAGACTAACGTCTAGGTTCTACTATGGAATTGATGCCACCAGAATTTCAACCTGATCTCTCTGAACTCCCGGATGCTCTCCGTGGGTCAGCGACTGATCTGGCGGCAGCCTTGCGTTCAGGTGAAGGCCTAGGCCAGGCATTTGTAGCCTTTTGTTCTCGTGCCTATGTAAAAATCGAATGGGCTGGTCCTTCCAGTGACTTTTTGGTCAACTTGTTTGAAGATCAGGAGGATCTGCTAGCCGATATGGCACGCATTCCTGATCTCATCATTGAGCTGGCTTCTGGGCAAGTGGCGCTGACCTGCATGGTGGCTTTCCGTTGGGCGTCTCGCTCCAATACCGCTCAACTCGCCAAGTTGGCCGAAGCCCTGGCTGCTACTCATGCGAGGCATAGCGACCCTGAGATCGTTCATATCATGTTGGCCCTGGTCACCTCCCTGGCCATCACACGCTATCCGCGTGCCGAGCAGATGTTGACTGTCGCTGAGCCGCAAACTGTCGGTGAGCATTCAGATGGCTTGGCAGAGGCTAAGCTCTGGCTCGCGGCGGGTCGTATCATTCGCAGTTGCAGTCAGGAATCACGAGATCTCTGGGACCACCGCCTGCGCCGCACGCGCATGATTTGGACTTGGGATAATCCTGTTGAGTGTACAGCCCTTCGGGAGTTGGCCAGTCAGCTCAGGCATCAGCAGGATGGGCAATCATTGTTTCAAGCTGTTGTGCCTGCCGCTTGGTGGGATTTGGTGCAGCAACACATCATTGAGCAGATGCACTCCGATGCTTCTCTGCTTGAAGCTCGGAACGCTCTTAAGGCAGCTCAGGCAAAAACGGTTACCGCCCAAGAGGAAGCTAAGGCCGCTAACTTAGCAGAAGTTGAAGCTTCCTTGGCTTTTGCACCCTTTCTGGAAGCGCCTTCAGACATGCTTGCTGATCGGGACGCTGATTTTAAAGAAGCCGACTTCGCGCCGCCACCGATTGTCGTCTGGAATGTCAGACCCTTCCTTGTTGGTTGGCTGTTGGGCATGGTTGGATTAGCTGCTGCCATCTGGATCGGTCCCTTTGATCTTCTAAAATCACAGCCTGTGGTTGAAGCTCCAGCTCCTGCTCCATTGCCTGCTGCAAAGGCTCCTGTAGCTGCCCCAGAACCGGTGGAAAAACTCCCTGAGGCCGATAGGGCTAAGGAACAGTGGAGGATCGAGCAGGCAGCCAATGTCCAAGCTGAAAGTGCTGACATCAAACCCATTTTTGACCGTGTCAAGACAGGCACTTGGGCGGAACATCAGGCGCTGCTTTCGGGCAATAGTCCAGAGCTCCCCAAAGACGATGCCAAGTATTTACGCCTTTTGGCCTGGCTGCATCTTGAGCCGCCGGCAGACAAAGATATTCGCGCCCAATTGCCTGGACTTTTAGCCGGAATCCGCCCCGACAGTGATACTTTGGATCTGTGGAAAGAGCTCAGCTATCTCGGTTCTCCTTTAGTTCGCGAGATCCAGCAAGCGGCCCGTAAGCAACTGCACGAGAACAAAGAATCCTGGTCGGCCTCTCAAGAAGAAGATCTGAGCCGCATCGTTTGGGGACAGTGATTGTTTATATCAGAAATGTCCTGATCATCCCTGACTGGGCCTAGATTCTGTTTCGATACACCGAATGAGCCGTAGGCAATAGATCAGTGGAAAGATGCCAAGGACCCCAAATGAGCAATCCACAAGTCGCCAGTAAAAGGGGATCTCGCGGATCGAACCGCAAATCATCGCTAGTGGGATCACTCCAATACAGGCTGCGATGCCTGTGTAGATCGTCGCTCTACCCGACCTCGGATTGATCAGTGGGCCAATGAAAAACATGGCAATGACGATGTGACCAAAAGCTAACCAATCTGTGCCGTAGGCCATCCAAGGATATAGCGAGTAAGTCTGTTCCAGTCCGTGCCGAACGGTGAGAATCCAAAAAGGAAGACCACTGTAACCCTCCGGGCTTTGAGCCTCGCCGACCCCAAGCAGATTGGCGAGAATCCTGAGTTCGTGCAAAAGCGGGAAAGCTGTCACGCCACTAATTAGCAGGCCGATGATGAAGAAAATCATCACGACTCTGAATCTGTACAGAGCGCTTGAGGGGGACATGATGCCGAATTACTGCCTCAACCTTGATCGGTGAAGGCTCTGCTGGCAATGTTACGGCTGTTTAGCTGATGATGCTGCGGCAGGCGGCGCTGCCTCGACCTTGATTGGAGCGGGCGTTGCAGGCACGGTTACGGCTGGCTTGGCGGGCGCTGCAGGAGCTTCGATTTTCACAGGTGTGGCTGGTGCCGCAGGAGTCTCGACTTTGATGGGGGCGCTAGGTGATGCAGAGGCAGGCATGGTCGTGGCTGGCACGACGACTGGGGCAGATGTGGCTGTGCCGGGCTTGATGGTAATCGGCGTGGACGTGGCTCCATTCGGGCCGACGCTGATGGCTGGACCACTACTGCCTGCGGTTGGGGATTGGATGGTTGGCGAAAGGCCGGTCGGGCTGTTCAGCTTAAAGTTGGGCATACCGGGGATATTGGGTGCGCCCGGAGTGGCTGTAGCTGGATCCACTTTTGGTTTTGGTGGGCCGTCCACTTCTTTGGTTGGGAGTTTGGCGGCGATCCATTGCAGGCGGTTTTGGCCTTGATCGAGAATGGCGTTGGCGACTCCAGGAAATTTGGCAGCTAGGCCATCATAGATTTTTTTGGCTTCGTCTTCTTTGCCATCGGCCCAGAGGAGGTCGCCCAAGCGCACCTGAGCTAATGCAGCGACGTCTGAGGTGGGGAACTCGCTGACGATGCGCTCAAAGACCGGCTTGGCGTCGGAGCGGTTGCCGTTGGACTCAAGCTTGCCACCGAGAGCAAGAAGGGCTTGGGGGAGGAATGGATGCTGCTTGTATTTTTCAGTGAATTCCTTCAGAGCATCGACGGACGTGCTTTTTTTGTTTTGTTCCCAAAGGAGGTCAGCTTTTTGTAGCAGAGCATTCCCGGCAGAAAGAGTGCCAGCGTATTTTGAGATGACGACATCAAGGTCTTCAACGGTTTTGGCCGAAGCGTAGGCCTCACCAGCCTCAACAGCCTTGGCACGGTTCATGTAATTGATGACGCCATAGATGCCTAGGCCCGCAATGAGGGCGATGCATAGAAAGAGAATTTTTTTGAAGTTCTCTTCCAGAAATGTCTCCATGGATGAGGTCGTGGGAAGCGGGGCTGCTGCTGGCGTGGTCTGGGACATGAGCGGTGTTTTCTAGAAAGGAGGCTTTGGAGGGGAATCAAATTAACCGCCGACTTTGGCGCGGGCCTCATCGGCGAGTGCTGTGGAGAGGTAGCGTTCGCCTGTTGAGCAGGCGATGGTAACGATGAGTTTACCAGCGTTTTCAGGGCGCTGCGCGACGCGGATGGCAGCGACGACATTGGCGCCGGTGCTGATACCAACGAGCAGTCCTTCTTCGGCTGCGAGGCGGCGTGCCATGGCAAAGGCGTCGTCATTGCTGACTTTGACGCATTCGACGATTTGGGCGTTCCCTGCGGCGTCTTTGAGGTGAAGGTTTTTGGGGACAAAGCCTGCGCCGGTTCCCTGAATCTTGTGCGGTCCTGGCTGCACGGGTTCACCTGCCAGGGTTTGATTGATAACGGGAGAGGCTTCTGGCTCAACGGCGATGGCTTGGAAGCTTGGCTTGCGTGGTTTCAGCACTTCACAGCAACCAGTGATGGTGCCACCTGTGCCGACGCCAGCGACGAGGATGTCCACTTTACCATCCGTATCGGCCCAGATTTCTTCAGCCGTGGTTTTCATGTGAATGGCTGGATTGGCTGGGTTCTCGAACTGCTGTGGCATCCAGGCGTTTGGTGTGGTGGCGACGAGTTCTTCAGCTTTGGCAATAGCGCCTTTCATGCCTTGAGCCCCCGGAGTGAGCACAAGATCAGCACCAAGAAGAGCCAGCAGTGTGCGGCGCTCGGTGCTCATGGTTTCAGGCATGGTGAGGATGAGTTTATAACCTTTGGCAGCAGCCACAAAGGCGAGCGCGATGCCGGTGTTGCCACTGGTAGGCTCGATGATGACGGTGTCTTTAGTGAGGACTCCACGTGCTTCAGCATCTTCGATCATGGCCATGCCGATACGATCCTTGACGCTGCCGAGTGGATTGAAGTACTCACATTTCAGCGCGACGGTGGCGTTGAGTCCAGCGGTGACTTTATTCAGTTTCACCAGTGGCGTGTTACCAACGGTTTCGACGATGTTGTTATAGATGCGGCCCATAGTGAGGTGGTATTAAAGGTGAAAAAGGTCGTGCACTGAGGAGTGCTCAGTGTGGAGGGTCGAGTTTATAGGTGGGGGGAGCAGGCCTTGCAAAGAAAAAATCCGTGGCAATAGGCCTTGTTTAAGTTGGCTGCTTTTTGCCTCCGGCCTTGGGTTCGGTGCCTGAGAGGATGCGCCGGATGTTCGCGGTATGTCTGACAATGACTAAAATCATGATAAGCAGGCCAAAACCGAGCATGACCCAATCCCAACTGCCGGTGCGACTCATTTGAACAATCATCGTTAGAGCGACACCGACTCCAGCCATCATGGAGGCTAGGGAAACGTAGCGCATGGTGAAAAAGAACAGCAACCAGACAGCAAGTCCGCCGAGCATGGCGACTGGGGCGATGCCGAGCAGTACGCCAGTGGCTGTAGCCACGCCTTTGCCACCTTTGAAATTGAGCCAAAAGGTGAACATGTGGCCGAGTACAGCTGCTAGACCAGTAACAACTGCGGCAGTGGAAAGTAATGTCTCTGCGCCTGGTAGAGTGATCCACCACACCTTTGCCAGCCAGACGGGAAGCCAGCCTTTGAGGAGATCGAGGATGAAAACTGGAATGCCGATGCTTTTTCCCAGCACGCGGATGGCATTGGTGGCACCAATATTACCGCTGCCATGCTGGCGGATGTCGATGCCTTTGAGTTTGCCCGCCAGGTAGCCAAAAGGGGTGGCTCCTAAAACATAGCCGCCAGCTGCACAGAGGAGGATTGCCAAAATGGGATTCATTCGGTGCATTTAGCCAAGACTGAGCCTTCGCGCCAAGAGAAAATGCTTCTTCCTTGTCATGAGGCGCGGCCTGTCTATGAGCAGGTCATGAAAGCATACCAAATCACTGGCACTGACGGACTCGCCTTGTTGCAGCAGGTCACTTTACCTGATCCCACCCCCGAGCCTGGGGAGGTGCTGGTCCGCCTCCGCGCTTGTTGCCTGAATTATCGGGATTACATGAATGTGATGGGCATCCGTGGTGTGACAGGGCCGATTCCACGCATCCCATGTTCTGATGGTGCAGGTGAAATCTTGGCGCTGGGTGAAGGTGTCACGGGCTGGCAGATCGGTCAGCGGGTGGTGATCCCGTTTATGCCGACCTGGATCGATGGTGGCTTCACACAGCATCATGCGGGGAACGCGCTCGGCGGTGCGGTGAATGGACTTTTGCGTGAGCAGGCTTGTTTGCCCGCCGCCTGTCTTTTGCCGATACCCGACTATCTTTCCATCGAACAAGCAGCCACCTTACCTTGTGCGGCAGTGACGGCTTGGGATGCGCTGTTTGTTCGTGGCAATCTTCAGCGCGGTGAGACGGTGCTCATTCTGGGTACAGGTGGCGTTTCGATTTTTGCACTCCAGTTTGCGAAGCAGGCTGGGGCCCGTGTACTGGTCACCACTAGCACTGAGGCCAAGGCGGATCTGCTCCGTTGTCTTGGGGTTGACGCCGTGCATGTTTATCAAAATGACCCAGCTTGGGACGATTGGGCACTTTCCCAAACTGGCGGACTGGGCGTGGATCATGTGGTCGAGATCGGTGGGCCAGAGACCCTGAATCGCAGCATCAAGGCCACTCGTTTTGGCGGGCACATTTCCCTGATTGGTGTGCTGACTGGCACGGCGGGGGATATTCAGACAGTGGGTATTTTGCGCAAAGGCATCCGTCTGGATGGCATCTATGTCGGCTCACGCGCCATGTTTGCCCAGATGCTGGAGAAAATGACTGAGACGCAAATGACGCCAATCATCGACAGTACTTTTGACTTTGATCAGGCACCCAAAGCGTTTCAGCGCATGGCGAGTGGGCAGCATTCAGGAAAGATCGTCATCCGAATCTGAACATGAAAAAAGGGAGCAGGCATGGCCCGCTCCCTTTGAGGAGAAATGAACGACTGAATCAACCTTAAGAGGCGACTTGCTCGGAGCCTTTGTGACCCAGCTGTTTCACAGCCTTGTTCAATTGATCATACTCAAGAGGCTTCTTAATAACGGTCACTGGACCATGGGAAAGAATGCGGCTCAAAACTTCGCTGTCAGGATAGCCAGTGATGATCACGATTGGCAGATCAGGATGCAAAGCCTTTAGCTGTGAATAGACTTCATCTCCAGGAACGTCTGGGAGCTTCAAATCGAGGAAGACAAAGTCGAACTTCTGCTTTTTAGCCAATGCAATCGCTTCCGTGCCAGTGCCGACGACGAGGCGTCCGAAGCCAGCTTTTTTGAGGAATTGTTTGAAGAGAGCCTGGAGAGCTGGGTCATCATCCACGACCATGACGGTTGGTTGGCCAGATTCATCTTCCTTACGCAGCACGTCGCGGTCGAGCAGGCTGCGCTTAATGCGCCAGCGGCCACCGATCTGCACGGCTGGCAGCTGACCACGCTGGACGAGATAATAGACAGTCGGCAATGGAATGCGGAGGTACTCAGAGGTCTCCTTGACGGTCATGAGTTCGGGCGAGTTCAGGTCGGACATAAAGTGTTTGTATGGTGAGTGTGGATTCGTTGAGCAGATGTGATTAACGCTCTCACATTCATTTCTGATTCTAGCTTCTTATATAATTACCATGATGACAAGCCTTTTTTCGCACTTTTATTGCCCTTAGAGCTGTCTATAACAGATAAATCTACAAAATGAGTCACAAAAAAGAGAGGTTTTGATCTCATTCTGCTTTTTTGGGGTCCATCATCACCAGTCCGCTGAGTGGGTGTGCTCCAGATTTTGCGGCTATGATTGTGACGGGAAGTATGATCAGGCCAGATTCTGGCGGCATTTCTCAATGAATAAGTTCCTCTGCAATAGAAGGGCTATGATCGGGGGCTCTGGGTGGCAGGATTGCTATGCTTCAATGAGTAGATCTTATTTAAGGCATCGAATTCGGCGGATTTGGTGGATTACCACCTTCATGGACCTGCCTTCATCGGGTATTGGCAAAATGCTTCTAACAGAGAGAGTCTAAGGTTTCCCTTTCGCGATGGCCAAAAGCCCGTATCATCCGCGCCCCTTTTCCTCTTATGATCAAAGTCGGACTCGTTTCCCTAGGCTGTGCCAAAAATCTCATCGACTCTGAAATCATGGTCGGTCACCTCCAGCAGGCTGGCATGACCATGACGCCGGAGGCCGATCTCGCTGATGTGCTCATCATCAATACTTGCTCATTCATCGACATGGCCAAGAAAGAGTCCGTCGGTGCTGTGCATGAGGCAGTCGATGCCCGAGGCGAATCCAAGAAGCGGAAACGCCAAAAAATCATCGTTGCGGGTTGCCTATCCCAGCGCTTTTCCCAGGAGCTGCCTGGTCTGATGCCTGAGGTCGATGCCTTCATTGGCCTGGATCAGATCACGCAAGTGGCCCCAATTATCCAGGGACTCATGGATAAAGACAAAGGTGAGCAGGAAAACCTCGTCACCCGTCAGCCGCAGTACATTCCAGACTATGACACCCCGCGCTTCCGTCTCACGCCGAAGCACATGGCCTACATCAAGATCGCAGAGGGCTGCAATCACCCTTGTTCTTTCTGCATCATTCCACGCATCCGTGGTCGTCACCGCAGTCGCACCCAAGAGAGCGTCTTGAAAGAGGCTCGTCAGCTCATCGAAAGCGGCGTCAAAGAAATCAATCTAATCTCCCAAGACACTACCTACTTTGGCATGGACAAGTGGGAAGGCGAGCGTCCGAAGCCCCGCAGCGGTGTCGATTCCAGCAAGGGTGAGTCACTTTCCACCCTGATCCGCGAGCTGAATGCGATCCCTGGTGATTTTTGGATTCGTCTCCTCTACACGCATCCCGCGCATTGGAGTGACGATCTGATCGCCGCGATTGCTGAAAGTCCGAAAGTAGCGCGCTACATCGATATGCCGCTTCAGCACATCAGCGATCACATGCTGTCTTTGATGAAGCGCGAGACAGATGGTGCTTACATCCGTGATTTGTTGAAGCGTATCCGCGCAGGCATTCCCGGCATCGCCATCCGCACCACCTTCATCGTTGGGTTCCCAGGTGAAACGGAAGCTGACTTCAATGAGCTGGTCCAGTTCATCGAGGACGAAAAATTTGAGCGTGCAGGTGTCTTCAACTATTCCCGCGAAGAAGATACTCGCGCGGCTAAGATGGACGATCAGATTCATCACATGACCCGCAAGGCTCGCTGGAATGAAGCCATGCGCGCCATCCAGCGCAGTGTCGAGCATGTCAATCGTCAGCAGGTGGGTAAAAAACTTCGTGTTCTTGTCGAAGAACCCGGTGTCGCCCGCACCGAGATGGATGCGCCAGATATCGACACGACCATCTTTGTGGATAAAAACCTGCCGGTCGGTAGCTTTGCTGACGTCACTGTCAAAGAGTGGCGTGGTTATGACTTGGTGGCCGGCTAATCGTGGTCCAGTTGCAGTGCAACTGGTTCGGAAAAAACTCACTAGTTGCGGAGCAACTACGCTATCTTGCAGGCATGATTTCCATCACTGACCTTAGCTTTGCTTATCCCGGCAGCTCATTTCGACTGCGGGTGGAGTCATTGACGGTCGCGGCAGGTCAGAGTCTGGCTTTACTAGGACCCAGCGGGGTCGGGAAGACGACCCTTTTGCGGCTCATGACAGGTTTGCTCCAGCCGCATACAGGAGAAGTGAAGTTGGGCGCGGTTTCACTCAGCCGTCTGAATGAGACTGATCGTCGCGCTTTTCGCCTGAGTGATGTGGGATTGGTTTTTCAGGATTTTGCTTTGCTGGATTATCTGACCGTCGAAGAAAACATCCTGCTGCCTCAGCGCTTTCGAAAAGAGCATTCGAATGCGGTTACCCTCCAAGCTGTCCGTGGTTTGGCGGAGCGATTGGAGATCGACAAGCATTGGGGGAAGTTGGCGGGTCAACTGTCTCAGGGCGAACGTCAGCGAGTGGCCATTGCCAGAGCTTTGGCGCATCGTCCACGATTTTTGTTCACCGATGAGCCGACTGCCTCATTAGATGCCGTTCGACGTGAGGTGGTCATGGATTTGCTCCAAGATTACATCCATGAAAATCAGGCCTGTCTGATCATGGTGACTCATGATACGGAGCTGATCTCACGCTTTCCCATCCATGCTAAAGTAGAGGATTACACTTCATGATCAGTGCTGCCCTTTACCTCGCTTGGCGTTACGTGGCGCGGCATCGCTTGCAGACACTGCTGCTTGCAGGGGCTCTGGCTTTGGTGATCGCATTGCCGCTTTGCCTGCGTGTGCTCGTCCAGACCACTGAGCTGGCCATGCGTCATCGTGCTGTCTCGACGCCTCAATTGATCGGTGCTCGTGGCAGTGCGCTGGATCTGATGCTCACTGCCCTGTATTTTAAGAGACAGCCGCTGCCGCCGATCACGATGATGCATTTGCAGGGGCTTCGAGAGTCTGGTTTGGGCAAAGCGATTCCCCTAGATGTGAGATTTCATGCGCAGGAGTCGCCGATTATTGGAACCGAGATCGATTACTTTGGCTTTCGTGGTCTTCATCTGGCTACGGGTCAAATGATCACTCGTCTTGGCGACTGCGTGCTCGGAGCGCGGGTCGCTCAGCGCCGGGGGCTGAAGCCTGGAGATGCGCTTTTTTCATCACAAGAACAGGTCTTCGATATCGCCGGTGTGTATCCTTTGAAGATGCGGATCAGAGGTATCTTAGCCGCAAATGGCACGCCAGATGATGACGCCATCTTTGTGGATCTGAAGACGGTTTGGCTCATCCAAGGGCTGGCCCATGGGCATGACGACGTCGTAGCGACAAAGGATGCCGTGCTTAAAACGGAGTCGGGTAACACCGTCGCCAACGCCAGTGTGCGCATGTTCAATGAAGTCACCGAAGCGAACTTGAACGGCTTTCATTTTCATGGTGATCAGTCAGGGTATGAAATCAGCGCCATCATCGTGGTGCCCAAGGATGCCAAGGCTGAGGCGCTGCTGGCGGGGCGCTATTTAAAAAGTACGAGCCCTGTGCAACTCATCCGCCCGAGTGAAGAATTTGATGCGCTTATGAATACGCTTTTTCAGGTGCAGACATTGGCTCTTGCCGTCATGGCGCTCACCCTCGGGGCCGCCCTTGCCATTGCGGCTCTGGTTTTTGCCCTTTCCTTCAGACTGCGCCGTCGAGAATTCGCCACACTCGGGGATGTCGGTGTTTCACCCTTTGCGCTGACTTTGACGAAGCTATTTGAGGTCGTGATCGTCGGTGCCGGTGGAGTGATTATTGCCGCTAGTTTAACGCTCTTGGTGCAGATCAATGCTCCATCATGGGTGCGTTGGTTGCTTGCCTGAGGTTGCCGCAGGAGCCTAAGTTCAAACAAACTCGACCATGCCATCGTAGCTGTGCATCACGGGAACGTAGTGATCCATGTGCTTGAGGATTTGCCAGGTTAAGTTCAGCTTCTTGTGTAGAAAGGCATCATCGTGATTTGGGTCATGATGTAGGACGATCCATTTTTTCACAGTTGCCAGTCGGGCTAGAGCGCAGGCATTGGCCAGATTCGAGTGCCCCCAGCCAATCTTCTTTCGATACTCATCCGGCGGATATTGCGCCTCATGCAGCAGCACATCCACATCCTTTAAAAAGCGGATCATCGGTTCTTGTGCCATGACGATCGGGTCTTCAGGTCGCACTTCTTTGGGGTCCCCCAGAAAGCCCTGGAGAAACTCATTGTCCGGCACATAGGCGATGCTTTTTCCCTCGTGCTCAATCTTGTAAGCTACGGTGGCTCCTGGGTGATGGGCAAACTCGCGGGTGATTTTGGCTCCACCAATGCTGACAGGATTCTCGTCCAGAAAGACAAAGTTCATCTTTGCCCGCAGATCCTCACGCTGGATGGGGAAATAGTCACGATCCAGCTGCCCTCCGAGCAGTGACTCCAGATTGCGGCCAAATCCGCGCTCGCCATAGACGGTGATCTCGAACCCAGGCACGTAAATCGGAGTGAAGAAGGGAAAGCCCTGAATGTGGTCCCAGTGAGTGTGTGTGATGAATAGATGGATGTGACGCGGTCCGTCTTTAAGAAATGAAAGGCCTGCCTCACGCAGTCCTGAACCTGCATCAAAAAGGATACGTTCGTCACCAAAAGCAAACTCCATGCAGGAGGTATTCCCGCCATGCTGAGCAAACTGAGGGCCAGATACCGGAATCGACCCGCGTGTGCCCCAGAGGCGAATGTGCGGGCGTTGGGTGTCTAAAGTCGGTTCATAGTGCGGTCCCGCAGGAGATTCAGGCTGTATCTCTGATCCAATCGTCGTTGCTACACCAAAGAAATCATTGACCCTGCGGGCTAGTACTTCTGGTTCAAAAGGCTTGATTATCACATCCAGTGCCCCCAGATCCCGCACGTATTTTAGTTCTGTTGAGAAGTCCTTCGAAGTGCAGACGATCACCGGCAGTCGCTCGGTCTCAGGATTGGCTCTTAGGGTCTTCAAGACTTCTACCCCGTTAAGCTTGGGCATCATCAGATCCAATATCATCAGATCTGGTTGGTTGGCAGCCACGCTGTTCAAGCATTCCTCACCATCTTTGACCACTTCCACCTCATATCCATGAGCTTTGAGCACATGCGCGATACGCATGGAAATAGCACGCACGTCTTCAGCGACGAGGATACGCTTGAGCTGGGGTGGGGTCATGGAAGTTAAAGAATCTCAGGGCTTGGCACGAGGCGATGACGAGCCCGCTTGAAAGCTAGGCCCTCTTTTCGAACTGGCAAGTCTAGTCCGATCCTGGCCAAGGGCTATTTAGGGGTGCCCGTTGTCAGAACTTCAAGCAGTACCATGAATCAGCCTGGAGTATCTAGTTTTGAAACACATGAATGAAATTCATCAAAGGCACGAATAGGATTCAAGCCATCTTTCATTTCCGTCGGGCCAATTGGCACGCACACGGCTCAGTCTTTTTGTGTCTGAATCATCCCTGATTCTCATTTCTCCCTACAGCCGCCGCGTAGCCAAACTCAACAAAACAACACCCAACACCGAGATGAAAAAAACAGCACTCCTCTTGCTTGCTTCGGCTTCATATGGCCTAGCCGGCACTCCCGCTGCTACCCCAGCAGCTCCCGCTCCACTCCCGCCTCCGGGATACGCCCCGATCACTTTTCTTGACGGAAAGCTGACCGTGGATTTCCAAGAAAAAATGCGTTTCGAAGCTCGTGAGAACAACTTCGATTTCAATAATGCAGTCAATGGCCCTCAAGATGCGTCATGGTTGCTTCAACGCTTCCGACTCGGGCTTGGCTACGCAGTCACACCATGGTTCAAGCTCTATGTGCAAGGACAAGACGTTCGTGAACTTGGTGGTAGCCGTGCAAACAACATTGGAGAAGCTAACAGCTTTGCCACAGAAGGTGATGACAATTTTGATATCCTTAAAGCATACGTGCAGCTCGGTGATATCAAGAAGGGTTTCAGTGCGACTGTTGGCCGTCAATTCTTGTCTTATGGTGATCAGCGTCTTGTGGGGCCACTTGAGTGGTTGAACCAAGCGCGCACGTTTGATGCAATCAAACTGCGCTATGCTGGAGCCTCCTTCGCCTTGGATGTTTTCACTTCAAGCCCAGTATCGTTTGAGAACAATAAATGGAACACCTCACAAGTGTTCGACGGCAATAACGCTCAAGACTCCGTTTTTAGTGGTATTTACCTCGCCACTCAATGGGTGCCGATTAATACCACAACAGACTTCTATGTTTTCCATCAAGGAAACCAGGGCGTCAGGGACCTGGACAGCAGCTACTTTACCTTCGGAACGTTGTGGAAAGGCGACCCAAAGAAACTCAATGGCTTTGATTATAGCATGGAAATGGCCTACCAATCGGGCGAGGTTTTAGGTCGTGATTTGAGCGCCTTCGCCGGAAACTGGGGCTTCGGATACAACATCGATCATGCCTGGAAGCCACGTATCGGCGTTCAATACAATTATGCTACAGGTGACGACAACGCTGCTGATGCTGACATCAATTCGTTCCAAAATCTCTATCCTACAAACCATCTCTTTTACGGTTTCATGGATACGACCGCCTGGTCCAATATGCAAAACCCTCAGCTGAATCTCAGTATCCAGCCGACCAAAAAACTTAAGCTCAGTCTTGATTACCACCTTTATTGGAATGCAGACAACAGTGACGGCTGGCGCCGAGTCAATAACGTAACAGAAGTTCGCAATAACGGCAGAGCATCTAGCAAGTTCCGTGGGCAAGAAATCGATTTGATCGCTACCTACAAGTACAACCCACATGTGGGTTTCCAAGCTGGCTATTGTTACTTCCTGCCCGGTGACTATCTCACAGAAAGCCCTACCAGAACTGGTGGTGATGACTCAGCTCACTTTGCCTACATGCAGGTTCAAATCGATTTCTAACTGCACTCATCTCTCAAGCCGCTCTGACAGATGAAGATTGTTCCACTTATTCCTGATAACGCTCCGTTCACTGTTGAACAGCGTGCGTGGCTCAATGGCTTTCTTGCCGGAGTCTTGAATCGTGGTACGCCAGCTCCTGGCAGTGCCACCTTGGAAGAGAAACAACCTCTGCTGATCGCCTTCGGCAGTCAGAGCGGCAATGCGGAAAGTTTGGCCAAGCGGCTGGCCAGGGAAGCATCGGGTCGGGGTTTCGCAGCGCGAGCTGCGGGCCTCGATTCGCTGCAACCAGCCGACCTTGTTAAAGATAAAAACGTTCTTCTCATCACTAGCACATGGGGGGAAGGGGAGATGCCTGATAACGCCATTTCTTTTTGGGATAGCCTCAATCAAAACGGCAGCAGCCCAAAACTAGAGGGTGTCCAATACAGTGTTCTGGCCCTCGGCGACATGAACTATGGAGACACCTTTTGCCTTGCCGGTAAAAATCTCGATAAACGCCTCGCCGAGCTTGGGGCTAATCGCATCGTCGATCGTGTGGATTGCGATGTCGAATTTGATGATCTAGCCAAAAAATGGTCCAGTACAGCCTTCACGATTCTCAGTGGTAAAAAAGAAACTGTTGCGGCGGACGAGCCAGAAGACGCATGTTTTTCCAAGAAGAAACCATTTCAAGCAACCCTGCTTTCTAAGACTAATTTAAACACCAAAGGCAGCAGTAAAGATACCCGCCATATCGCATTCTCATTGGCAGGCAGTGGTTTAACGTATGAAGTCGGAGATGCCCTCGGCGTCTTCGTTCAGAATTGCCCTGACGTGGTGGATTCCGTCATTGCCTCGCATGGCTTCGATTCGCAATCAGAGGTCAGCTTGCCTGATAGCGGATCAGTGCCTTTGCGTGAGGCTCTCATGAAGCATTACGAAGTTCGTCACTTGTTTGGGAAGACACCTAAAGTCGGTCTAACGCTGGCCGCCTTCATTGAAAATCTGCGTAAACTTCAGCCTCGTCTGTATTCCATCGCCTCCAGTCTGAAGGCTCATCCTGAAGAAGTGCATCTTTGCGTAGCCGCCGTGCGCTACAATAAAGAAGGAATCGAGCATAAAGGTGTCGCCTCAACCTTCCTTGCCGACCGACTTGCACTCGGGGAAACGACCGGTCTTTTTTTTCATGCCGCCAATCATTTTCGTTTGCCGAGCGATCTGACCAAGCCGGTCATCATGGTGGGGCCAGGAACAGGTATTGCCCCATTTCGTGCCTTCCTTGAAGAACGTGAAGCTACGGCTGCCCCTGGCAAGAATTGGCTCTTCTTCGGTGATCAAAAACGCGACACCGATTTTCTTTATCATGATCAAATCACTGAGTGGTTGAAGAAAGGCACACTCACGCGACTGGACACCGCCTTTAGTCGTGATCAGGAAGAAAAGATTTACGTTCAAACACGCATGATCGAAGCCGCTAGCGAACTCTGGCATTGGCTGGAACAAGGGGCTCACTTGTATGTCTGTGGCGACGCTAAACTCATGGCCAAAGATGTGGAGGCAGCCTTGCATGAAATCATTCAAAGCGCGGGCAATAAAACAGCCGACGAAGCCATCGCTTACGTCGCCCAAATGAAGAAAGACAAACGCTATGCTCGTGATGTCTATTGAACCATTAAAGCTTCATCTCTCTCAGGATGAAGTCCACACTGGTGCTCCTTTGAAGAGCCACCTCATGCAATATGCTAGAAAACGTACCAATTTTGATCGGTTTGTGATTGGGGACGGTAACCGAGTGGACTCTAGGTTCATCACATTTCAATATCATGTGAGAACCAACTTGGCGGTGCAATTTGTATCCAAGTCTACTCATTGCTCTAGTCAATTCTGCACCCGAAATAGTTCGAGGCACTTTCATGCAGCTGCTTCCATGATGCGATCTTCCTCAAGGTGTAATCGTATTCTGCCGGGCTTTAGTTCTGCCTCCAAAAAATGGCAAAATACCGCATCGCGGACCATCGTTTCCATTTCCTCCCACGAGTCTCCTTGTGTGGCTATCAAGCCAGTTGGCAAGCGACAATCAGCGGTGAAACCACCCTCTTCAGCTGGACGGACTCGAAAGGTCAATTCTAAATCGTTCATGTCATGAGTATTACCTCAGAGCCTTTTAAATCAAGTACAGCGATCACTTCAACATCAACTGAGGACTTTTCTTCGGAACAGAAACGTTACCTCGAAGGCTTCTTTGCAGGCGTCGCGGCTGGTGGGGTTAGCTTTGGGGACTTGAGTGCTGCGCCAGCTCTTGCGGTGGTGGCGGGTCCTGCATTGGATGAATTGACCAAAGAAGAGCGCATTAAGCGCGAGTTGTATCCCTTTGATGCCATCGAGCAGTTGGTTATGGATGCACGGTGGAATGCAAAGCCAGATGCTGAGTCGGTTTTTCGTTACAAGTGGAATGGGCTTTTTTGGCTGAATCCAGTGAAGGATGGCTACATGTGTCGACTACGGATTCCGGGAGGTGTGGTGAAAAGCTATCAACTGCGCGAGATCGCAGCCATCGCCAGTGAACTCACCACAGGTTACATTCAAATCACGACTCGTAATAATTTTCAAATTCGTCTCATCGAACCCAAAAATTGCCCTGAAGTCCTGCGTCGAATTCAAGGCTGTGGGCTGCATTCCAAAGGCGCTGGTGCCGACAATATCCGCAACATTACCATGAATCCGTGTGCGGGTTATGATCCCTATGAGATCATTGATGTGCGGCCGTTCGTGAATGAACTAGCAACGCTGATCATCGGTTCAAAAGAGTTCTATGATCTGCCTCGGAAATTCAACATCGCTTATGATGGCGGAGGACTGATCTCGGCAGTTGAGGATACCAATGACATCGGGGCTAGCGCAGTGAAAGTTGGAGAGAATGCTGAAGGCGTCGAACTGGGGGTTTACTTCCGCATCGCTCTCGGTGGTGTCACAGGACATCAGACATTTGCCAGTGATTGGGGTGTGCTCGTGAAGCCTGAGCAGCTCAATGATGTGATGGTGGCTCTACTGCGCGTTTTCATTGCCTTTGGTGATCGGACCAATCGTAAAAAAGCCCGTTTCAAGTATGTTATTGAAGATAAGGGTTTAGACGGCGTTTTGTTGGAAGCTGAGAAGCTTCTCAAGTTTAAATTGATACGCCTTGCCGCAGATTCAGTCATTCAAGAAAAACGCAGATTCTCTCAGCAAGGACATTCTCATGTCGGCACTTATCCGCAGAAGCAAGAGGGACTGGTTTATGTCGGTGCTATCGTTCCTGTGGGACAAATGACGGCCAAGCAGCTCACGCGATTAGCTGATCTGGCTGATAGTTATGGCACGGGTGAAGTGCGTCTGACGGTGTGGCAAAATGTCATCATTCCCAATGTCAAAACGGCCTATGCCGCGACATTGGCAAAGTCACTGAAGAAGCTTGGCTTTCCTTGCGAGACCTCGACGCTTCGCAATGGCTTCATTGCCTGCACTGGCAGCAAATATTGTAAATTTGCGGCGACGGATACCAAAGGACATGCCATTGCCATGATGGATTACTTGGACAAGCGAGTGAAGCTGGACACTCCCATCAATGTGCATTTCACTGGTTGTGCACACAGTTGCGCTCAACATTTCATGGGAGACATCGGCCTTCTCGGGACTAAAGTGAAGACTGAAAGTGGGGAAGGTTATCACATCACTGTTGGTGGTGGTTTTGGCGAAAATCGTAAGATCGGACGTCAGGTGCTAAGTGGTGTGCCGATAGAAAGTTTGGGCAGCACCTTGGAAGTCATGCTGAAGGCGTACATGAAAGGACGGCACGAGAATGAGAGCTTTCACGCCTTTTGCAATCGACACACGGTCGGCGAGTTGCAAGTAGCCTTTGACGCTGCGGCCTAATTCATGATTTAAGACTTATGATTTTTGATTCGGCAACTGATCCAGCGACGAGCGAAAGCTCTGCTTCTGGATTCGCGAATCCTAAACCAGATCTGATCCAGCAAGCGCTTCGTGAGCAGCAGACGCTGCAAACTCCCGTGGCTCTTTTTTCAGAGGAGTATGACTCGAAGGCAGTCAGAGACCGCTTCACGCATCTCATTCCACTTTCAAAACCAAGTCTGGGTGAGCAATATGGCTTTGAAGTAAACCTCGATGCTTGCACTGGCTGCAAAGCTTGCGTAGCGGCCTGCCACTCGCTCAATGGATTGGATGACGATGAATCCTGGCGCGATATGGGGCTGCTCGTTGGCACGCGTCTTCAGCCGTATCAACAAACGGTGACCACGGCCTGTCATCATTGTGCCGAGCCTGCTTGTGCCGATGGTTGTCCAGTCCTTGCCTACGATAAAGATCCGATCACAGGCATTGTGAGACATTTGGATGATCAATGCATAGGTTGCTCTTACTGCATCTTGAAGTGTCCTTATGATGTACCCAAGTTTAATTTCAAGCGTGGCATCGTGCGTAAATGTGACATGTGTCAAAGCAGGCTTGCTGACGGGGAGGCCCCAGCTTGCGTGCAGGCCTGTCCGAATGAAGCGATTAAGATTCAGGTGGTGAAGTTAGACGCAGTGCCAGATCGTGGAGAAATCATTCCGGGTGCATTTGATTCCAGCTATACACGACCCACCACAACTTACTTGTCGGCAAAGCCCATCCCGCCTCAAGCAAAAGCCGCTGATGCAGGGGTTTTAAGATTGGAGAACGCTCATTTACCGCTGACTGTCATGTTGGTGCTTACACAAATGAGTGTCGGTTGTTTTCTCATCAATGCCTTGGCTGCATGGTTGGGTGCTGTGAACTTAAACGAAACGGGAATCCTTTCGTTGGTGGCATTCGTGATCGGTCTTGCGGGCATAGCCTTGAGTGTTCTGCATCTTGGTCAGCCCTTGAAGGCTTGGCGTGCTTTTCTAGGATGGCGGAAGTCGTGGCTTTCACGCGAGATCATTGCTTTTGGACTGTTTGCCAAGCTGGGGGCGCTTTGCATGGGGGCCTGGTGGTGGGGTGACTTTTCTTTGCTGCGCTGGGCCATCACCGTGGCCGCTGGTAGTGGTCTTTTAGCCGTCTTTACGAGTGTCATGGTCTATGTTGATACACGGCGTCCATTTTGGTCCATGAAGCTCACTGGCGGTAAGTTCTTTGGCACTACGCTGCTTTTAGGCACTGCTATACCTGGTATTGTTTGGGCCTGGATGCAGGCTCCAGCAGCCCAGGTTGCTATTCCGGCGGCGCTCATTTTGCGCTGGTTGGTTTCTCTTTTCGAGATGAGAGAAATTCAGCGAGCCCGCAGTGATCAGTCTAGCCCGTGGCATCTGAGTGCACGCGTTCTGACTGAAAAACTACCGCACTTGCTCAAAGCGCGTCGCATTATGCTGGCCATTGTGGGCGTTCTGTTGCCGACCATCATTTTTACGCAGTTTCATGTGCCGCTTATCTTTTCACTTTCCGTCGCCATCACGCTGGCTAGCCAGTTGATTGAGCGTTACTATTTCTTCACCGCTGCTGCTGGTAGCAAGATGCCAGGAAACTAACATGATTAAATTGCCTGCCCTGACTTTTCGCGAGTGGACCGGCCCGTTGACGGCTGACCTAGTTCGCGAGCCATCAAAGTTTGGTTTGGGTCAGATTCCTTCTCGTTTGCTGCCGGATGCAACGACGAAAGCCATTTGTGGTTTTTGTTCTACAGGCTGTGGGTTGACCATTCATCTCAAAGACGGGGAGGCGATCAATCTCACACCTGATCCAGAATATCCTGTGAATCTGGGGGCAGCCTGTCCCAAGGGTTGGGAGGCACTGAGCGTACTCGATGCCTCAGATCGGGCCATGATGCCATTGTTGCACGGTAAGCCGGTAGATTGGGATACTGCACTGCGTTTTTTTTGCGACAAAATGCGCGAGATTCAAGCCAAGCATGGTACTGAAGCGACCGCTTTTTTGAGCACCGGACAGATCATGTTTGAGGAGATGGCCTATCTGGGTGCCTTGGCTAAATTTGGTATGGGCATGATCCATGGGGACGGTAATACACGCCAGTGTATGGCTACGGCTGTGGCAGCTTATAAAGAAAGCTTTGGCTTTGATTCGCCGCCGTTCACTTATGAAGATTTTGAGCAAAGTGATGTGCTCATTTTCATCGGTGCCAATCCCTGCATTGCGCATCCGATCATGTGGCAGCGGGTGCTGAAGAATAAGCGCAATCCTAAGATCATTGTCGTGGATCCGCGCAGCACGGAGACAGCGATGGCGGCAACACAGCATTATGCCATCCGGCCAAAAAGTGATTTGACGCTGCTTTACGGTATCGCCCATTTGTTGATTCGGGATCACAGTATCGATGAGGCGTTCATTGCTAAACACACCACTGGGTTTAATGACTTTGCTGACTTTGTTTTCGACTTCGCACCGGAGCGTGTGAGCGCTGAGACTGGACTGAGCCAGGCTCAGCTCATGCTTTTTGCCGACACGATTCGGAAAGGGACACCGCGAGTTTCATTTTGGTGGACGATGGGAGTCAATCAGGGGCACCAAGCCACACGCACGGCGCAAGCCATCATCAATCTGGCGTTGATGACGGGGAACATTGGTAAGCCTGGCACGGGAGCAAACTCCATTACTGGACAGTGCAATGCAATGGGGTCACGGCTTTTTTCAAATACCACGAATCTGCTTGGTGGTCATGATTTCCGCAATGCCATGCATCGTGAAAAGATCTCTCAAGCAACGGGTATTCCGGTCGGGCGTATTCCAGATCGGCCCAGCCTGGCCTATGATCAAATCATTCAAGCAGCTGATGAGGGGCAGGTAAAAGCCATCTGGTTTGTTGCCACGAATCCAAGTCATTCCTGGATCGATCAGAATGAGATGAATCGTGTGTTGGATAAGCTCGACTTCGTAGTTGTGCAGGACATGTATTGCAGCACAGAGACGGCTAAGCGGGCGCATCTAGTTCTTCCAGCAGCAGGCTGGGGAGAAAAAGAAGGCTGCTTCATTAACAGTGAACGTCGTCTTGGATATAGCCCCAAAGTTCGGCGTGCTCCTGGTCAGGCTTTGGCTGATTTTCAGATCTTTAAACTCATCGCGCATTACTGGGGATGTGAAGATCTCTTTCAAGAGTGGACGACTCCCGAAGCGGTGTTTCGAGTGCTTCAGCGTTGCTCTGAAGGTCAGCCGTGTGAGATCACTGGGATTGAGGGTTACGAGATGATTCGGAAGTCAGGCGGTGTTCAGTGGCCACTGACCAAAGTTCAGGTGGCAGACTTTCAATCTCAGATTCCTCAGCATCGGCGCTTATTTGTCGATGGCCGATTTTTCACTGCCGATCAACGAGCAAATTTTTGTTTTGTTGAGCCTGAGGCCCCGCCAGAGCAGCGCAGTGATGAGTATCCATTTATCCTTTTGACTGGACGCGGTAGTAGCGCGCAGTGGCACACGGAGACGCGAACGGGTAAATCCGCTGTGCTAAGCAAGATGAGTCCCCAGGAATTGATGCTGGATATTCATCCGGCGGATGCCGATAAGCTGGGCCTAGTGGATGGAGCAGCGATACGTGTGATCTCACGACGTGCTGAACTCACAACCATGGTCCGCATTACCAACTGCGTCTCTGAAGGGCAGGTCTATCTGCCGATGCATGATTCACGGGTGAATCAGCTCACGCATGCTTCTTTTGATCCGCACAGCCGCCAGCCGAGCTATAAGTACAGTGCAGTCCGACTGATACCTGCGTAAAGCTGAGGTTGAATAGGCTCGGGGAACGCCATATCTGAGAGTCTCTTGATCTATGAACGCACCCAAAGAACACGGACCTCGCCGCGAACTGAAATCTCGCGACACTGCTTGGGCTAGAAGTTTGGCTAAAGTGGCTTGTGCTTCAGGCATCACACCCAATGCCATCTCCGTGATCAGCATGGTTTTTGCAGCTGGTGCATGGGCCTGTTTTTATTATGCGCCAGATATGCTGACAGCCCCCAGTGCCTGTCTTTTATGGATCGGTGCAGTAGCCTGCATTCAGCTGCGTTTGCTCTGCAATCTGATGGACGGCATGGTCGCTGTGGAAGGTGGCAAAGCTAGCCTCACAGGGCCGATTTACAACGAAGCCCCAGATCGCATCGCCGATGTGCTGATACTTGTCGGGGCAGGGTATAGCACCAATGTGGTTCCAGGAGTGATCAAGCTTTTTGATGCTCTGCCTCTCGGCTGGACCTGTGCTCTGCTAGCCATGGGAACTGCGTATCTGCGCCTGCTCCAAGGAACCCTCACTGGCAAACAAAGCTTCATGGGACCGATGGCCAAACAGCATCGCATGGCTGTTTTAACCATTGGTACGCTGTATGCCACTGGTGAACAATGGTTCTCTAAAGCTGCGGTGGCGGATGATCACATTCATGGCATCAAAATTGCCCTGATTGTGATTGCGGTTGGTGCTGTCGTGACCTGCCTGCGTCGATTGTCGTTGACGGTGATTTTGCTTAAAGAGTCTTCAAGATGATTTCTTGAGCACTCCATCACTGAGGATCTTGGCGCGCAGTCCGCCGTGGCCTTTCATGGCTTCTTCGGCGCCTTCGGCAAAGGCCTGATTCATCCAGTAGCAGGGAGTGCTTTCTTGAGTGCCTAAAAAGCGTATGCCTTGGATTTCAAACTCTTGACCGATCAGCGCATTGAGGTCCACACCACGAGTGATGATGTTTCGGCGGAAGATGGATGGCGGCAGGTCAGTGATCTGGAATTGGGCACAGAGCCGCTCATAGACCTCATGAGAGAAGAAGGTCACCTGACCTTTGTAGTCTTCTTTGAATCCAAAGAAGCGATCTCCCACAATGCCTTTGCCAGCGACGCATTGGATGCTTTCCAGCTCCGTCATGGGTGACTCTCCAGCAGGCTGCCCGTGGTGCCCAAAGTAATTGTGATCAGGTGAAATGTAGAGGTGAAGAAGCTGCATGACTCACTTTCACACATCACGGGCAAAGCGCCAAATTAGAATCAAAGCTTTGCGTTCAGGCAACTTTGCGTGCCAAATAGCTGCATGAACGAAGATCAGATCATTCGCATCGGTATTGTGGGCGCAGGTGGCATCGTGAAGCAGCGGCATCTGATGGGATTGCGTGCTCTGCCGAAGGTGCAAATCACGGCCGTGGCAAACTCGACGCTGGAAAGCGCGGAGGCCTTCTGTCGTGAGTTTGCGCCTGAGGCCCAAGCCATCGCCCGCTGGGAAGACGTGGTGGATAATGAAAACGTGGACGTCGTCTGGATTGGCGCTCATCCCCATATGCATCATGACGCTACGATCTATGGCCTGCAATGCGGAAAGCACGTTTTCACTCAGGCACGCATGGCGGCCAGTCTGCAGGAGGCGGAACGCATGTGGGAAAAAGCTCTGAGTTCGCCCTCACTGGTTACGGGCATCTGTCCCGCACCTCATGGCATGAAGGGCGGCGAGATGGTGAAGAAGCTGCTCGATGAAGGTGCTATCGGCAGGCCCTTCCACGCCTTGCTTCACAGTTTCAATGCTGGCTGGCTGGACGCTACTCAACCCGCGCACTGGCGGCAAAAGGCTGAAATCAGCGGCGTGCAGATTTTGACCCTCGGTATCTACACGGAAGTCTTGCAGCGCTGGCTCGGACACATTGTTGAGGTTGAAGCTCGTGGTGAAGTGGCCATTCCCGAGCGCGGTGGTTATAGTGTGGAGATCCCCGACTTTGTACAGGTGATGGCTCGCTTCCGTAGTGGCCTAGAGGCAACGATGCTCTTCAGCGGTGTGGCGGCTCATGCACCCACGGATAAACTCTGGCTGTTTGGCAGCGAGGGCACGCTTTGCTATGATTTTGTGACTGAAGAAGTCTCGCTCGGCAAAGCTGGTGGCGCGATGGACATCGTACCTTTGCCCTATGCAATGCAGCGTGAGTGGACCGTTGAGCGTGACTTCATCCAGGCAGTGCGTGATCCGCAGGCCCCACGTCCTAAGCCCGACTTCACGGAAGGCGTCTGTTATATGCGTGTCGTCGAAGCGGTTTGGGAGGCGATGGAGACTCGGGCGGCTGTAAAGTGCGCATGATTTACGCTCATCACGACGTTTTTTAAAGTCTCATGCTTACTTTTGACGCCCACCTCGATCTAAGTCTCAACGCCCTCGAATACAATCGCGATCTCCGGCTGCCGGTGCATGAGATCAGGCGGCGGGAGAAAGGCATGACTGATCTTAAAGGCCGCGCAGCAGGCACCACGGCCTTTCCTGAAATGCGCCAGACAGAGATGGGCATCTGCGTGGCCACACAGTTGGCCGGATGCATGAAGGGAGCGCGTCCGATGGCGGACTGGATGTCCCCTGAGCAAGCCTACGCTCAAACACAGGGTCAGCTAGCCTGGTATCGTGCCATGGAGGAGGCGGGGCAAATGCGGCAGATCATTGACCTGTGCGGACTGGAGGAAATGATCACTCTTTGGACCGATGGGAAGCCGCATGACGACAAGCCCATCGGCTACATCCTCAGCTTGGAAGGCGCCGACAGCATCCGCAGCGTGGGCCATTTGGAGCGCCACTGGGAGCAGGGATTGCGGGCCATGGGACCTGCGCATTATGGTGTGTGCCGATACGCCCTTGGTCACGATCAGATCGGCGGCCTAGCCCCAGAAGGAAAGGATCTCATTCGTGAAATGGATCGCCTGGGCATGATCCTTGATGTGACCCACCTTTCCGATGGCTGTTTCTGGGATGCTTTGGATCTCTTTGAGGGAACGGTCTGGGCTAGTCATTCCAACTGCCGTGCATTGGTGCCAGACGTCCGCCAGTTCAGTGATGATCAGATCAAAAAACTCATCGAGCGAGGTGCTGTCATCGGTGCCGCTCTGGATGCTTGGATGATGATCCCAGGCTGGGTCCGTGGTAAGACAACACCTCAGCTAACGGGCCTGAAACTGGAGGTCATGTGTGATCACATTGATCATGTCTGCCAGCTGGCCGGGAATGCCCTTCATAGTGGGATTGGCAGTGATTTGGATGGAGGCTTCGGCATCGAGCAGACTCCCGTGGATCTAGATACCATCGCTGATCTCTCACGCCTGCCCGACATGCTGGCCAAACGAGGCTACAGCCAGACGGATGTGGAAAACATTCTACACGGCAATTTCCTCCGCTTGCTGAAAAAAGCCTGGGCTTGATGTCAGGTTCTCTATTTTGAGACTTCTGTCGTTCTCGGAGGTAACTTCTTGACCTTTACCATGCTCAGACACTAACTGCACTTTGACACATCGACACGGCACGGCTCCTGCGTGCTAAGTCTTGACCGACCCCTTTTCTAACATGGCCTGCGCTAAAATTTCTCATCCATCCAGTCACCGCTCCTTCGGCGCACTGCTATGGGCGCTGCTTCTAGTGGTATGCACCGCCCCTGCCGCCCGTGCTTTTGATACTGTCGTCCTGGATGCAGGACATGGTGACTTTGACCGCGGAGCAGCCATTGGTTATGTCTATGAAAAGCACCTGGCGCTGGATACCACACGCCGAGTCGAAGAGTTGCTGAAAAAGGCCGGGCTAAAAGTCATCATGACCCGCTCGCGAGATGTGTTCATTCCTTTGCCTGGACGCGCCGCTGTGGGCAATCGCTACGGCAACGCGATTTTTGTCAGCATTCACTACAACTACAATCGCGGCGGCAGCGGTAGCGGTGTCGAGACCTACCACTACTCCACCAAGTCCTACACCCTCGCCGCTTACATCCAGGCTTACCTCGTGCAGCGCACTAGCATGAGCAATCGTGGCGTCAAGCACGCCAGCTTTCACGTCATCCGCGAGACCACAAGGAATCCAGCCGTGCTCGTTGAGTGTGGTTTTGTCAGCAATTCGACGGAACGCGGACGAATGATGACTGGGGAATTCCGCAAGCGCATCGCTGAAGGCATCGCCCAGGGGATCGTCTCCTACAAGAAGGCTAACTAAGTACGCTCATGCTTGTCACCTGTCAGCAGATGCAGGAGATCGAGCAGCAGGCTTTTGTTCGCGGCATTCAGGCCAGTGATCTTATGGAGATCGCTGGCTGCGGTATCGCTCAGGAGATTGCGAAGCTCTTTCCGCAGCCAGGCACGCTCATCCTTTATCTCGGCGGTGGTAACAATGCAGGAGATGCTCTTGTGGCCGCGCGTGAACTGCAAAAACTGGGCTGGCAGCTTTTGGCACGTCTTAGTGTTGCGCCCGAAGTGATGAAAACACTGCCACGGCTTCATCTAGACCATCTCTCGGACATGCCACGCCTCACCGCGCCGCCTGTTCGTTTTGAAAAGCACCCCGTTTTAGCCATAGATGGCCTGCTTGGTATCGGCACGCGTGGCGAGTTGCGGCCTGCCATGCGTGCAATGACTGCTGAGTTGAATGCGCTGCGTTTAAAGCATCACGCGGTGACCGTAGCCATGGATCTACCCAGTGGTTTGAATGCAGACACTGGTATCCCTTGTGAAGACTGTGTCGTGGCCGATGTCACGATCACGATTGGTTACGCCAAACAAGGCCTTGTGGCTGATCGTGCTACCGCTCACGTCGGTCGGTTGGCGCTGGTGTGTTTGCCCAACTTGGAAGAGAGAAAGGATAGTGTGCCGCGATCCATGCTCACGCCTGAACTAATGCGTGATTGGCTACCAAGGCGTGCTTTCGACTTTCATAAAGGTCAGGCAGGTCGTGTGGGCATCCTAGCTGGATCACCAGGTTTTCTTGGCGCTGCGGAGATGGCCTGTCGTGGTGCTTTGCGCGCAGGAGCGGGGCTTGTCACCCTGATCGTCAAAGAAGATACCTACAGCCTGCTGGCAACACGGCTGCCGCCTGAAGTGATGGTGAAAGTCGTCAAAGACTATCGTGAAGTCTTATCCATGCGTTTTGATGCCCTCGCCATTGGCCCAGGGCTAGGCTTTGATCATGAAGTGGAAATCATGTCAGTGATTCGTGAGGCGTCACCTAGCGCTGTGATAGATGCCGACGCTATCACGATGGCCGCCAAAGAACCCGCAGTCTTAAAGGCCGGTCTTCGCCTGCTGACGCCACATCCGGGTGAAATGGCACGCCTTAGACCAGATCTCAGTCATTTGGAGCGAACCGAGCAGGTGGAAAGTGCAGCTGAATATTTCAAGCCACACACAATCCTGTTCAAAGGTGCCCGCACCGTGATTGCCTCTATGCATGAAGAAACCTTCTACAATACCACCGGTCATCCCGGTATGGCCACGGGAGGCATGGGTGATGTGCTCACCGGCGTCTGTGCAGCCCTCATCGGGCAGGGGATTCCCGTTCATCAAGCCGGAGCAATCGGGGCATGGGTTTGTGGTCGTGCTGCAGAAATGGCGGCTCAAAGACAAGCGCAAATTTCGATTCTTCCCACAGATGTGATTGATCATTTAGGCCGTGCCTTTCTTGATTTGCAGTCGGGTGCATAATCTGGTGACTTTCCTCTGACCTTGAAGATAAGGCAGATCTGCGCCATTCATCTCACATGTCTCACCGCCACACTCTTACCGAGCGCGTCCAGTTTGCCGATACCGATATGGCTGGCATCGTCCATTTCTCCAATTTTTTCCGTTACATGGAGCGGGTCGAGCATGATTTTTTCCGCTCGCTTGAGCTTTCTATTCGCGAAGATCCTGCAAAGATCCCCGCTGAAGAATGTGTCGGTTGGCCGCGTGTCCATGCCTCCTGTGATTATAAGGCACCGTTGTTTTTTGAAGAACAGTTTACCATGGAGTTGCTGGTTGAAGAAGTCCGTACGAAGACCGTGCGTTACCTGATCCGCTTTTGGAAATTGACCGGTGAACTCTGTGCTGAGGGTCGCATCATCGCTGCCTGCGTGCGCCGAGAGGCTGCCACAGGTAAAATGAAAGCGGTCGAGATTCCTGCCAGATGTTTGGCTAAGATCGAGGTCGCCCCAGCAGAGCTGTTGGCAGCGGCTTCAGCTCCGAGCAGATAAAGAGGTTAGGCTTCCTTCATGAATTCGATGAGCCGCTCACGCATGAAGGTATCTGGTATGATTGGCACGATGTCGATAGGCACCAATTCATCACCGCAGATAAGGATGTTGCTCTGTCCGACATCAAAAAGCGCGATGTTTTGAGTTGGGTGAAACCAGCGTGTCGGGTCATCGTAGGCATCAGAACGCACGGGCTTAAATCCCATGCCGCGCAGGTAGGTATTGATTTCTTTCCATGTGGCATTGCGTGCATCATACCAGCGCTGTGTCGTTACGATGCTGAACAGTCCATTGAGGTGGGTGAATCCCGCCAAGCCATTCAAGCCTGGTGAAAGCTGATCCATCAGATGAAGTCGCTGTAAATACTGGGCTGGTGTGGCCGGGCGCATCTCAAAGCACTCGTCAGCCATGGAGGAGACGATGTTTTGCGGGCAGTAAGGCCAAAAACCAAACTTCTGACCTTTGGTGGCTTTGAAGACAGTTCCGGCGAATGGTTCAGGACGAAAAATATCATGTTCCATACGCCCGCGTTTTTGTTCGCCTAAGATAGAAGTATCCAGCCAAAGCTGATGTTGTTCTACCCAAGACGTTAGAAGCGCCAGCTGCCGATCACGTTCTAGCGCGAACCCTGCGGGCGTCCAAGGCTGCGGTTGATTTGCTCCGACATCTCGTCCGATGAGATCAAGGGCTGCTTGGACGCTAAGGCTTCCATTTGTTCGCGGGTCATCCATGGTCGCACAGGTTCGAATGTGGGTTGGACAGGCTCTGGCTGAGTTTTTGCGACAGCTTTCCCTAGAGGGTGCTCCAAGCTGGTCTTGCGGGTGATGATAGCTGGCATGAGTCTATGCTAGCATTGAGATCCATTTTCGCAACGATCAAGTCAGGTCATGATCCCGCATCCTCAAAGGCGCATCCACTGTGTAGAAGCGGGGAATCACCAACAGAATTAGGGTCGGGTAGATAAAAAAAGAGCGCGGATCTTTCGATCCGCGCTCTTCAAATGGGGCGATTTTAGCTCGCCAAAAACTTACGCGTAGCTGGCTTGTTGGCCTTTGATGTCACGCTTCTTGATCCATGGCATCAGGCTGCGGAGGCGGGCGCCGGTCTTCTCGATCGGATGCTTCTCACCGTCTTTAAGCAGCTTGTTGAAGGTCTTGTAACCGCTCTCTGTTTCAGCGATCCATTCCTTGGCGAACTTGCCATTTTGGATTTCTTTGAGAGCAGCTTTCATGCGCTTCTTGACACCTGCGTCGATGATCTTTGGACCGACTTTGACGTCACCCCACTTAGCAGTCTCCGAGATGGAGAAGCGCATGCCGGCGATGCCAGACTCGTTCATCAGATCAACAATGAGTTTCAGCTCATGCAAGCACTCGAAGTAGGCCATTTCTGGAGCGTAGCCAGCTTCAACCAGCACTTCGAAACCAGCCTGAACGAGGGCGCTTGTGCCGCCGCAAAGAACCGTCTGCTCACCGAAGAGATCGGTTTCAGTTTCTTCTTTGAAGGTGGTCTCAAGGACGCCACCGCGGGTGCCGCCGACGCCGTGTGCCCAGGCAAGGGCGATCTTCTTGGCGTTCTTGTCAGCGTCTTGATAGACCGCGATCAGAGCAGGTACGCCTTTTCCTTCGGTGTATTGACGACGGACGATGTGACCAGGGCCTTTTGGAGCGACCATGATGACGTTGATGTCTTTTGGTGGAACGACCGTCTTGTAATGAATGGCAAAGCCATGGGAGAAAAGGAGAGTCTTACCTTTGACCAGATTTGGAGCGATATCTGCTTTATAGACGCCACCGATCTTGGTGTCCGGGACGGCAACGAAGATGACGTCAGCCAGCTTTACAGCTTCGGCTGTGTCATAAACCTTGAAGCCTTTTTCTTTGGCTACTTCACGGCTTTTGCTTTTGGCATACAGACCGATGATGACGTTAACGCCGCTTTCCTTCAGGTTAAGAGCGTGAGCATGGCCCTGTGAGCCGAAGCCGATGACGGCGCAGGTTTTGCCTTTGAGTGGCGCCAGGCTGGCGTCCTTTTCAGTATAGATTTTAGCGGGCATTAGTTAGTATGGGTCAGGTTTGAGGGCGCGCAGAGTGGTGCAACTGGGTGAAATGGTCAAGAGGGAGTTAGCGGACGGGCCGTTCTTCGCCAAACTAAAAGCCAGACACCGCCGATGAGACCCCACAGGCCAATGGCGGCAAAGCCGAGCAACGACAAGGTCAGTGAATCCACGTTTTTAAGGGGTAGCCAGTGGATCAGTAGGCCTTCACGTATGCCCAGTCCACTAACACTCACTGGCACCGACGCGGCAAAATCCACGGCGGGCATGATGCCCAGAAAAAAGGGCAAATTGAGCTGCGCGCCCACACAATGCGCTGCCGCCCAATAGGCCGCGTAGGCACAGGCTGTGCTCAGGACTGACACCGCAAAGCCTGAAAATAACCAAGGATGCCGAAAAGTTCCGGCATAAAGGGGGGAGATCCAGGTCGAGATTTTAGCCAATCCGCGTATTCGAGAGATGAGCCGCTGGATGGGTGGTTCCATGATGACTCCCAGGCCGAGAATGGTGACAATTACCAGCCACGGCAAAAGGCGGTCCACCGCAGTGACGACGTTGATTGGCAGGGTGCCGTTTCTGCCAAAGATACAATAGAGAAGCACGCCTCCGAGGAGTCCGCTGACATGATCCATCAGGAGAGAGCCCAGGATGGCCCCGCGCTTACTTGGGAAATGCTGGGACAAATGTAGGAGCCTCACTCCATCTGCGCCCAAGGGGCCTAGGAAGTAGAGATTGAAGAAATCCGCAAAGAACGTCAGGCGTAGCAGATCGCCAAAGCCAACTTTGATCTCATAAACTCTGAGAAACCACCACCAGCGTGCTGCCCAGCCCAGGATGGAAAGGCCGCCAAACACAAAGGCCGCCACCAGCCAGTACAGATCCAATTGGGCCCACGAAAAGGTCTGCCATTCTTCAAAGCGTAGTTGCCGCGACACCCAAATCATCAGCCCAACCGCGCAGAGAAAGCGCAGGCAGAGTGAAAGGTTGCGGTAAGAGTACATGCCTTATCAATGATCGTGGTTATTCGTTTGTTATTAGCAGACAACGGTAAGCGCTCAAAACAAACGTTCTGATAGCACATCCGTCTAGCTTTAGGAATCCACACTTGATTGTCAGATTTCGGCCAAATGCTCGTTCACTAGTTCCATCCATGAACTTTTTCCGTCTTACTTGCCTGATTTCTTTGAGCTTGTTTTTGCTGGGCACCGTCCAGGCAGCCTCTAGCAAACCCAATCTTGTTTTCATTCTTTGTGACGACCTAGCGCAGGGGGATCTGGGCTGCTATGGACAAAAGTTGATTCAGACGCCAAATCTCGACCGCATGGCGGCTGAGGGGACTAGGTTTCCTCAGCTTTATTCAGGGACCAGTGTTTGTGCGCCATCACGATCCTCACTGATGACGGGACTGCATACGGGGCACTGCCCGATCCGCGCCAACCGCGAGCTGAAACCAGAGGGCCAAAAACCACTGCCAGCTGGAACGATCACGGTGGCTCAGGTCCTGAAAAGTGCTGGCTATGCTACCGCCTGCACGGGGAAGTGGGGCATGGGCATGTTTGATACCAGTGGCAGCCCTTTGAAAATGGGTTTTGATCACTTCTTCGGCTATAACTGCCAGCGCCATGCGCATAGTTACTTTCCGACCTACCTTTGGAATGATGATAAGCGCGTTGATCTGGATGGAAAAACCTACGCGCAGAACCTCATTGCCGCGGACACTCTTGCCTGGCTGAGGGCGCACGCTGACGCCCCCTTTTTCCTCTTTCACGCCATCACTCTTCCCCATGGCAATTTCGAAATAGACGACCTTGGCATTTATAAAGACAAGCCCTGGACCGCACTTCAGAAACGTTATGCTGCCATGGTCACGCGCTTGGATAGTGATGTCGGCCATCTTCTGGATCTGCTGAAAGAACTGAAGCTGGATGACAAAACCCTCGTCGTCTTTTCAGGCGATAACGGAGCTTCATTTGAGCCTAAATCGGAAGTGGGTAGCCTCTTTGATCAGTCCATGGGAGGCAAGTTGCGTGGTTTTAAGCGCAGTCTCTATGAGGGAGGATTGCGTCAGGCAGGCATCGCTCGTTGGCCTGGTTCCGTTCCAGCAGGGAAAGTCAGCAATCAGGCCTGGGCCTTCTGGGATTTTTTGCCAACCGCTGCCGAGCTTGCAGGAGTTCCGCTTTCTTCAGTCCACGATGGTCAATCGGTCGTCTCTCTTCTCAAGGGCGGCTCTGCACCCTCAAGGGAAGCTTTTTACTGGGAGCTGCACGAAGGTTCCTCTCTGCAAGCAGTGCGCTTCGGCGACTGGAAAGCCGTCCGCAATGGCCCCTCTAAGCCTATCGAACTCTATGACCTGAAAACCGATCTGGCTGAGTCCAAGAATCTTGCTTCTGAAAAATCTGACCTCATTGCTAAAGCTGAGGCCCTTATGAAATCGATGCGCACCGAGCACGTCGATTGGCCGTTGGTGGACAAGCAGCCTGGAAAAAAGAAAAAGAAGTGAGACGCAGGAGTCTTCGAAGGTGGTTCGCCTGTACACTAGTTTTTCCGCTGTTTTTGGGCATAATCGAGAGGTAACTACGGAGTGTTTCTTTCAGCCAAGGCACCCATTTGGCCCTTTTTACCCTTCCCCTGCCGCTTGACCCTCACCCTCCACGGGGTTACAGACTGCGCCCCCGACCTGCCCTGCCACACTGATGTCTATCGAACGTACACGCAATTTCTCCATCATCGCTCACATCGATCATGGGAAGACCACACTCTCAGATCGCCTGCTGGAGGCCACACAGACCATCACCGTGCGCCAGCAGCAGGACCAATTGCTTGATAGCATGGACCTCGAGCGCGAGCGCGGCATCACCATCAAGGCGCATCCGGTGTGCATGAATTACAAGGCCAAAGACGGCCTTATCTACAAGCTCAACCTGCTCGATACTCCCGGTCACGTGGATTTCAGCTATGAAGTCAGTCGCTCGCTCGCTGCTTGTGAAGGTGCTCTTTTGCTGGTTGATGCCTCCCAGGGTGTAGAAGCTCAGACGGTGGCCAATCTCAATCTGGCCATGCAGCAGAACCTGCGCGTCATTCCCATCATCAATAAAATCGACCTGCCCAGCGCCGATCTGGACAAGGTGAAAAAGCAGCTGGAAGAAATCCTCCAACTCCCCTCTGACGAAGCCGTGCCTGCCAGTGCCAAGATGGGCATTGGCATCACCGACATCTTAGAAGCCGTCGTGGCCCTGATTCCACCGCCGACAGATCCCGGAGACGGCTACCTGCGTGCCTCTGTCTTCGACTCCATTTTTGATCCCTATCGTGGAGTTGTTAGCTATATCCGTGTGATTTCCGGTACGATCGTTCGCGGTCAAAAAGTCCGCCTGATGGCCTCAGGCAACGACTCTGAAATCAAGGATCTTGGCACTTTCCGGCCAAAGATGGTCGCTTGTGACAAACTGGAAGCAGGAGACGTGGGCTACATCATTGCGAACGTCAAAACCACCGCTGATGTAAAAATTGGTGATACCCTCACGGAGTCCCGCAAGCCTGCCCCAGAACCACTTCCAGGATTCAAAGAAATTCATCCCCTTGTTTTCAGCGGCATCTATCCTGTCAGCACCGACGACTTCGAAGCACTCAAGCTCGCGGTCGGAAAGCTCCAGATCAACGACGCTGCTTTTACCTTCATGGCCGAAAGTTCGGCCGCACTCGGTTTTGGTTTCCGCTGTGGATTCCTCGGGCTGCTGCACATGGAGATCATCCAGGAGCGACTTCGCCGCGAGTTCAACATGGATGTCATTTCCACCTATCCGTCCGTTATTTACGAAGTCCGTAAGACCGATGGCACTGAGCTCTTGGTCGATAATCCGACCTTCCTCCCGCCTGCGAACGAAATTGACGAGATCCGCGAGCCTGTGGTGAAAGTCTTCATCATGATCCCCAATGAGCACATCGGTGACATGATGCAGCTCGTTATGGAAAAACGCGGCCAGGTCAACAACACCGAGACTCTCGACGACCGCCGCGTGCTCCTGCACACCGTCATGCCACTGAATGAAATCCTTGTGGACTTCAACGACAAGATGAAGTCCATCACCCGTGGTTACGGTAGCATGGACTATGAGCACGCTGGCTATAAAGTGGATGACCTCGTGAAGATGGACATCCTCATCGCCGGAGATCATGTCGATGCCTTCTCCTGCATCGTCCATCGTGGCAAGGCCGAATCCCGTGGCCGTGCTCTTTGCGCCAAGCTCAAAGAAGTCATCCCGCAGCAGCTCTTTGTCGTCGCCATTCAGGCCGCTATCGGTGCCAAATTCATCGCCCGAGAAAGCATCAGCGCCCTGCGTAAAGACGTGACCGCCAAATGCTATGGCGGTGACATTTCACGTAAGCGCAAACTCCTCGATAAGCAGAAGGAAGGTAAAAAGCGCATGAAAGCCATCGGCCGCGTGAACATCCCACAGGAAGCGTTCATTGAAGTGCTGAAGAATAACTAAACTGTCATGAATCGACTCGCCTTTGTCCTTTGCCTCATTACTGCACTCACACTTCCCGCCATGGCAGAAGACAAAGTTAAACACGTCGATCCTGAAGCGGCGGCCAAATTGATTCAGGCTGGCGGTATCACCATCCTGGACGTCCGCACAGCGGATGAGTTCAGTGAAGGTCATCTCAAAGACGCCAAGAACGCCGACATCCTCTCGAAGGACTTCGCCACTCAACTCAGCGCTCTGGACAAAGCCAAACCTATTCTCGTCCACTGCCAAGCTGGTGGACGCAGTACGCGCGCTCTGCCCACCTTAGAAAAACTGGGTTTCACCACGGTCTATCATCTCGATGGCGGCATGAACGACTGGCTGAAAGCTGGTAAGCCTGTGGTAAAGCCCTAAGCAGGACGCAATTGATAAGGTCTAAGGTCGTGCCAAGACGTCAATAAGTGAGGGAAGGGGGATTCACGTTCGTTAAACTGCCGCAAACGTCTTGAGAGACCGTCAGGAAGGCTTTACAGGAAAGCCTGATGCCTCGCCCCCTCCATTTGCCTGAATTATTGTCTCCTGCTGGAAACTGGGAGTGTGCCCGCGCGGCGGTGGCCAATGGTGCAGATGCAATCTTTTTTGGACTGCCAAAATTCAATGCGCGGATGCGGGCCGATAATTTCACGGCGGAGGATCTGCCTGAGCTGATGCGCTTTCTCCATCAGCATGGCGTCAAAGGTTACTGCGCGTTTAATGTGCTTATCTTTACCAGTGAGCTGGGGGATGCTGAGCAGCAACTGCGTGTGCTGGAGTCGGCGGGTGTCGATGCCGTGATCGTGCAGGATCTCGGTCTAGCACGCATGGTGAAAGCTTTGACCCCCGGACTGCGCTTGCATGCTAGCACGCAGATGACAATCACTTCCCCTGAGGGGCTGGAGCTGGCCAAAGGACTGGGTATTGATCAGGCGGTGCTGTCTCGTGAGCTGAGCTTGCGGGAGTTGGAACGCTTCACGGCGAATGATTCGCCCGAATTGCCGCTGGAAGTCTTTGTGCATGGAGCGCTTTGTGTGGCCTACAGTGGTCAGTGCCTGACGAGTGAGTCCCTGGGCCGCCGCAGTGCGAACCGAGGCGAGTGCGCTCAGGCCTGCCGAATGCCTTATGAAATGATCGTGGATGGGGAACTGCGTGATCTGGGAGATAAACGCTACCTGCTGAGCCCGCAAGATCTGAGCGCCGTGCAGGAGATCCCGAGACTGATCGAGCTAGGCATCCGTAGCTTCAAGATCGAAGGACGACTCAAGACTCCCGATTATGTCGCCGCCGTGACGCGGGTTTACCGGAAGGCCATTGATGCGGCCCTGGCCGATCAGGATCTCACTCAGGTGATCACGGAAGAGGATCGCTATGAGCTGGAGATGACCTTTTCCCGTGGTCTCTACAGTGGCTGGATGCATGGTGTGAATCACCAGGAGCTGGTGGGTGCCATGTATGGGAAAAAGCGTGGCTATTATGTTGGCGTGGTGCGATCCGTAAACAAAGACGCGGTTGAGCTGGAGGAGATGCCGTCGCATCTAAAAAACGGTGACGGCGTCGTCTTTGAGAACCTGAAAAACACCAATGATGAGCAGGGCGGCCGCATCTATGGCATCCATGGGAACTGGATCGAGTTTCAACGGGATCGCCTGCACTTCCAGAGCATCAAGCCAGGAATGCGTCTCTTTAAAACGGGTGACCAAGCGCTGGAGCAGCGTCTGAGGCAGACCTTTGCAGGTGACATTCCCCTGCGCCGGAAGGCGAAGCTGGATCTTGTGATCACGGGCGAGGTCGGGGAGCCGCTGGTCGTTTTTGTGAGTGGCACGGAGGTCAAAGTCGAGTCGAGCATGGTGCTCGATGCCGCGCGTCAGCGTCCGCTGAATGAGGAGGTGCTGCGTGCGCAGCTAGGACGTCTCGGCGGCACGCCGTATGAGCTCGGTGCGCTGGATTGTCAAATCGTGGGTGAGGTGATGCTGCCTGTGAGTGAGCTGAACCGGATGCGCCGTGCGCTGGTGGATGCGATGGCGCAGCGTGTCGATGTCGGCGATTCTGAAACGGCTAAGCAACGCGTGGCGCCGACCTTTGCCTCCGTCACCGAGATGCTGGCCAAAGTGGGTGCTGAGGTGAATGCGACGCCGGTAAATCCGACGCTTCACGTTCTCTGCCGCAGCGCCGATCAGATCGAGGCTGCACTGGCTGCGGGCGTCACGGAACTCTACGTGGACTTTGAAGACATTCGTCTCTATTCAGATGCCGTGAAGCGCGTGAAGGATCACGGAGCCGCGCGCATTTATCTGGCGACACCGCGCATTCAGAAGTCAGGAGAAGCGGGTTTCTTTAAGCTCATTTCAAGAGCTGAGCCACATGGAGTGCTGATTCGGAATCTCGGTGCCATTTCCTTTTTCAAAGATGAGGGCATTCCTGTCACCGGTGATTTTTCTCTGAATGTGTCGAATCCACTCACCGCTGAGTTTTTAAAGCAAACAGGCCTGGAGCGCCTAACGATCAGTTACGATCTGAATGTGGATCAGGTGCTCAATCTCCTGCATGGAGCGCCGCCTGAGTGGTTTGAGATCACGCTGCATCAGCACATGCCGATGTTTCACATGGAGCACTGTGCCTTCGCCGCCTTCCTTTCCACCGGCACCGATTTCACCAATTGCGGTCGCCCCTGTGAGAAGCATAAAGTCACGTTGCGGGATCGTGTGGGCATGGAGCATCCTTTAAAAGCGGATGTTGGCTGCCGGAACACACTCTTTAATGCTGTGCCACAGACGGGAGCTCAATATTTTGCAGGCCTCATGCAGACCGGCTTGCGGCATTATCGCGTGGAGCTTTTGGAGCAAAATCGGGAGGAAGCCGCTCGGGTGATCCGCACCTATCAGGATCTACTGATCGGACAACGTGGAGGTGAGGATATCTGGCGTGATTTGAAGGCGCAATCTCAGCTCGGCGTGACCCGTGGCACGATGGCGGACATGATTTGAGGTGGGAACTCCCCCATTCAATCTGTGCAATGGATTAAGCTCGCCAGCGTCTATTCCCGTAGCCAGCGCTGCATGACAGGATAGGCTTCGGCACCGTGTTCTGCGGCTTTCTGGGCGTCGTAGCAAAGTCCCATCCATTGGAGCAGAGGCACGGCTAGGAAGTGACCGGCACGGAAGTTTTCCAAAAGGGAGTCGGAGCCGCTGCGGTAGCCGTGGGGGTGGAAGACAATGGCGGGATCGATGTCGATATGCAGGGCAGCGGCATAAGACCAGGCGATAGCGGCCATTTCTTCACCGCCGCCGACGGCGAGGTTTCCTCCTGCTTGTCGGCGCTCTTCGGGCGTGCTGATGGCTAGATGTCCGGCCTCATGCAGGATGTCTCCAGGGTAAAGCAGCTTGTTTTCGTCCACCAAGATGCAACCGCCCTCAAGCGCTAGACCAGGTAGAAAAGTGCCCTCTTCTAAATCGCAGGAGCGGATGGGAAGTTGAATACTCTCCAGGAACGTGGCGATCTTTTCCGTGATGGGGTTGGTGAACATGAAAGTATCTGCCGCGTGAGGCTTCAGTCGAGGTTACGCCAAAAGGAAGTCCAATACTTGGGTCAAGCTTTCAGGCAGTGTCTGCGTGCGGGTATCGACACTGAGGTCTGCGTCCGTTGGAGGCTCAAAGGCGGAGTCTTTGCCCGCGAAATCGCGGATCTGCCCAGCCTCAGCACGGGCATACAGCCCTTTTACATCACGATTGGCACTGGTCTGGTAGTCGCAGTCGAGGAAGATTTCGTGAAATGGGATGGGTTGAATGATCGAGCGAGCGGCAGCGCGCAGGCTTTGAGTGGGAGTGATCAGCGCGACTAGTACCACCAGCCCCTGCTGGCAGGCTAAGCGGGCCACTTCGGCCGTGCGGCGGACATTTTCAGCACGGTCTGTGGCGCTAAACTGCAAGTCTCGGCTCAGGCCTGCACGGAGTTCATCTCCGTCTAGCCGCAGACAGGGGATGTTGTTCTGCTTTAAATGGTCTGCCACGGCGGCGCTGAGACTGGTTTTACCCGCGCCAGACAAACCGTAAAACCAGATAACGGAGGGAGTCATGCAGGGGTTGGGTGACGAGTTAGAGCTGACGCAATTGATCGTAGAGAGGATCTAGCAGCGTAGTGCAGAGCCGGCGAATCTCCTCGCTGGCTTCTTTCTGCTTGGACTCAACATCTGGCTGGAAGTGCTCTGTGGGTGACTTGGCGTGAAAGGCGGTTTTTTCCCGCATGACTTGGATCTGCTCTGCGGTCAGCTTCAGCCCAAAGTGCGGGGCAATTTCGGTAATCACGGATTCCGGAAGGCCCGTGTAATCCAAGGCTTTGCCTGCCTGTGGCTCTAGATGCTGGAGCGCAGACTTCAGCAAAGATTCCAGGATGCGGGCCATGTACTCGGTCTGCGTCATGTACTGCACTGAAGCTGGGTCAATCCCCGTTTGATCCTCGGTCAGGTAATTGCGGATCATGTGCATTCCGGGGCTGCGCATGGCAGAGACCATGACCTCCAGCGGATTCCGGTAGAGGAAAACCCAGGGCGTATCGGGGAAGGCACGCCTGAGCAGCGGCAGGTCAAAGACGTGCCAGGCGTCTAACTTTACGTAGAGCCTTTTTTCTCCATTGCGTGGCTGACTGATGGCATTCATCCAGGCACGCAGGTAGGTCATGCGTTGTTCGTCACTGTAGCCGCGCCGGTCTAGCCGCAGCAGCGTATCCACCGGCTGCGGCTCGGAGAGAACGGTGTGTTCGGCCACTGTGTCTAGCATTTGGCAGGCCAGCGTGGAGCCGCAGCGTGACATGTGATAGATGAAGCCGCTCGGCTCCAGCCCTTGGTTCTGGGCTTGCCGCTCCACCAGCATGTCCAGCGTCGTCTTGTGGCGGAAGAGTAGGTTGAAAGGCTTTCGAAGCTCATTCTGCACCGTGTGATCAAAGAACGGCTCAGAGAATCGGCGCGCACCAAAGCGGCACCAGTCCACGATGGGTTCCTGCGTAAAATGCGTGATGCTGATGGGCAGCCAGCCGTCGAGTGGGTCGCTTGCTCGGCTCATAAGATATTCCTTTCCATCCAAGAGCGGCGCGCGGATTGCAGCGCTGCCGTCACATCTTCCTCTAGAAAGCTAAAACCACGCAGCTGAGCCAGTCCCATGATCCGCTGGATAAAGGCAGGCTGATCCGTGATGCCGATCAGCTCCTCTTGCAGGGCCGGCTCTTGTAGCACCTGGCGGTGAAAGGTCTCGTAGCTGGATTCTTCACCTGCACTTGCTTCCCCCTGAGAAATCAGGTCACGCAGCCAACCATTGAGCTGGCAGTCGATTACTAGATGCACACGATCTGTCATCCCACGGTTCTGCACACGGTGGGGTTGGTTCAGGTCTAGATACCAGCATTCTCCCTCGGCCATGCGGATGCGGCGGTTGTTCAGGTAAAACTCCACCTGCGGGTTCGTGATCACTGGCACATGCAGCCGCACCTCGCCGGCATCATAGCCTAAATCGTAGTCGCGGTGCTCGCGGATGATGGACCCCGCAGTCAACCGCAGCAGCCGCACCGAGCGCAGCGGGCATTGGAAGGACTCGATCACCGCCTGCAAATGTAGGCACTCTTGGAGCAGTGCCGTATTGGCGAAGTCGCCGTGGGAGGTATCCGCATAAATGGCCCCGTCTTTTCCGCCCACACTGCGCAGGGCCGCGCCGCTCCAGTCGCCGGAAAAGAACCCCGTATTGAAGTGGGCCACCCACTCCGCAGAGCCCAGCATGGCTAGGTCTGCCTGCAAGCCTGCTGGGTCAAAAACCAGCGGTAGTTTGGCAGCATTTGGGGGTGGAGAAGACATGGATCCAAGAGACTGGCAGGGCAAAAAGCTTTGTAAAGGCCCATGGCATAATGATGCAGGTTTGCAGAGTGTTGCAGACTTTCCAGCCTGCATGAAGTGCCGCAGATCGAAGAGATCTGCTTTCGTGCGGAGATCTTTCTGGAGAATGGCGAATCAAAGAATGCAGACTGGAAAGTCTGCAACACTATCCTCCGACTTTAAAATGGCCCAGATTGATCTTGGCAAATCACCTGTGAAGTGTTACAAGAGATGCTTAACCAAGTTCCGACGATGAGTGATACGATTTCCAGGCCTGCTGATTCCACTTCCCGCTCTTTAGAGATCGCGGATCTGACGGTTGATGTCTTTGCACCGCTAGAGCAGCAGACGTTTCAGCTTCATTATGGGACTGCTGAGCCTGCGCCGCTGCTGCTGCTTTCTGCGAAAGCGGGGCCGGCATCTCATGCTCGCCCAGGGGGACGTGCGCCTTTTTCGCTGCTGTTTCGGGCTGGCTCGCGCGAGTTTTATGTGCCGCAGGGCACCTATTCGCTGGAGCACCCGCAGATCGGTCGGCCAGAGATCTTTTTTGTGCCCATCGGCCCAGATGATGCTGGCATGTTGTTTCAGGTTGTCTTCAGTTAAATCATCTTTTTCACCTCACACCGCTACACACCATGTCAAATCCATTTATCGGAGAAATTAGAACCACAGGGCATAACTTTGCCCCGCGAGGCTGGGCTTTTTGTGATGGCAGCTTGCTCGCTATCGCTGAAAATGAAGCGCTGTTTTCTCTGATCGGAACCACGTATGGTGGGAATGGCCAGACCACCTTTGCTCTACCTGATCTGCGGGGACGGGTGGTGATCGGCACCGGACAGGGGCCTGGATTAGCGACGAACTACGCTCTAGGGCAGCCGGGCGGCACAGAAGAGGTCACTTTGACAGCAAATCACCTCCCCGCTCACAGGCATACCTTGCAGGCCAGCTCTAGCAGTAGTGGGGCCGTGTCCGCACCTGCTGGGCTGGTTCCTTCCGCCAATTCAAACAGCGGCGTCTTTCCTTATGCCGCAAGCACCGCCACTCCCCAGGTCAGCATGGCTGCTGCGGCTGTGAGCTCGGTGGGTAGCAATCAGCCTCATGAGAACATGCCGCCCTTTCTCTGCCTTAGCCACATCATCGCGCTTGAGGGCATCTACCCTTCACCGACCTAACTAAAAACTCAAAGAAACTCCCTCTTATGGCAGACTACTTCCTAGGTCAGATTAAAACCTTCAGCTTTAACTTTATTCCCCGTGGCTGGTTCCCCTGTGATGGGCGCACCTTACCGATCAATCAAAATCAGGCGCTATTCTCGCTGCTGGGCACCACATATGGGGGCAATGGCACTACGACTTTTGCCCTGCCGGATTTCCGTGGCCGCATGCCCATCCACGTTGGGGCGGGTCACACACAGGGGGAGCGGGCAGGCACTGAGACGCACGTCTTGCTGACGACACAGATGCCTGCGCACACGCACAACCTGACGGCCAGCGCCAACAACGCTGACTTGAGTCTGCCAACCAATAACTTTCTCGGTGGCGGTGGTCAGGCCGTCTATAATGCGGCCTCATCGCTTGTCCCCATGGCCCCGGCGGTGGTGGAAAATGCAGGTGCTAGCCAAGCGCATAATAACCTGCCGCCCTACCTTCCTTTAACCATTGCCATCTGCGCGGCTGGCATCTTTCCATCTCGTAATTAATCTTCACTTCCTCACTTTATGGCAGATCCTTTTATTGGCGAAATCATGATGGCTGGCTTCAACTTTCCACCGCGAGGCTGGGCCGTTTGCGATGGTCAAATCCTGCCCATTCAGCAAAATACGGCGCTGTTTTCCCTGCTTGGCACCACTTACGGTGGCAATGGCACGACTACCTTCGCCCTGCCCGATCTCCGGGGCCGCACGCCGATGCAGCAGGGACAGGGACCTGGGCTCAGTGTCAGAGACATCGGTGAACAAGGAGGAGTAGAAAATGTCACGCTGACATCGGCTGAAATCCCCAGTCATAGCCATGCGCTGCGGGCCACCACGGCTCCCGCTACCACGGCTGCGCCCGCAGGTGCCATCTGGGCCGTCTCAGGCTCCCGCCGCAGCACCACGAATCTCTACACAAATGCAGCCGGGGCGGGCGCGGTCATGAGTAATCAGGCTCTAGCACCTGCTGGCAGTTCCCAACCGCACAATAACATGCCGCCTTACCTGACGGTGACTTTCTGCATCGCGCTCACAGGGGTTTTTCCACCTCGTAGCTAATTCAGCCTGAATCAATCAGGCTAACCTGTCGGCCCTTCTTTCTAGATATGCCATCTCCTGCGGCCCAGCTCCATCAGCACAGCTTTGAGCTGATCAGCATCCATGAGGCGCTACTGCAGGATGCTCCCAGGAACCGTGCCTTTTATCAGGCACTGTCCCAGCAGGTGACGGCAGGCTCCAGCGTCCTCGACATCGGCTCTGGCACCGGTCTCTGGGCCATCATGGCGGCAAAGCTGGGCGCGGCCCGCGTCGTGGCCATTGAAAAAGATAGCCTCATGTGCGGCATCATCCGCCGGCTAGCTCAGGAAAATGGCGTGGCAGATCGCGTCACTGTCATGGAAGGCCTGTCCAGCGCGGTCGATCTCGGCGGTGAAACTTTTGATATTGTCCTCTCAGAGACCGTCGGCCACCTGATTTATGATGAAGACATCGTCGAAGTCATGATGGACGCCCGTAGCCGTTTCCTGAAGCCTGGCGGCATCCTCATCCCGCAGCACGTGGCCCTTTTTGCCGCTCCGCTGAATCTCGGTCTGTCAGGTGAAGCTTACCCGCACGGGCTAGAGGCACGCTTTGATTCCTTCCAAGCTCTGTCTCTGCACCGACCGCTGGCTTATCTGGATAAATCACCCTTTACCTGGCTAGGGCAGAAAGTGGAACTGACGCAGACCGACCTGCGCACCTGCACCGGTCGGCCAGATTTGACCCAGCTCACCGCCAGCTGGACCCTGGCAGATACCATCGCGCTGGATGGCGTGGCTGTCTGGGCAGAGATGCAGCTCAGTGACGACCTGACCCTCAGCACGCTGGACACACCCTCCTGGTCCGTCACCGTCTATCGTCTGGCCCCATTCACCGCCGCAGCCGGTCAGCTGGATTACAAACTAGAGATCCTGCCAGAAACCAATGCCTGGACCGGCACCCTCGGCGGCCAGACCCAGCGCCTCTCACCCGCCATCGCCGCCACTCAGATGGTCATGCAGTCCAGCGTGGCCATCTCCCACCTACCGCACCTACTTCATCCTTCCACGGAGGGTGCCGCATGAGCCAGCTACCTGCCATTACACTACGTCCAGCCACAGACGCTGACATCCCGCTGCTTTTCCGCATCTATGCCGGCACGCGTGAGCAGGAGCTAGCCATGCTACCCTGGACCCCAGAGCAAAAGCATGAGTTCCTCGCCATGCAGTTTCATTGTCAGCACACGGACTATCACCAAAACTACGCCCAGGCTGCCTTTGACGTGGTGGAGTGTGAGGCTCAGCCCGTGGGCCGACTCTATCTGGACCGCCGAGCAGAGTCCCACCACATCATCGACATCGCCATTCTGCCTGAGCATCGGGGAAAAGGCATCGGTTCCCGTTTATTGGAGGATGTGATTGCCGAGGCTCACTCCTTGGGTAAACTCGTGGCCATTCACGTCGAAAAGCACAATCCCGCCCTCCGGCTCTACCAGCGTCTCGGCTTTATCGAGCGTGGCAGCAGCGACTTTCATTTCCTCATGGAGCATCCGCCCCAGCCTCACGCTTAAAAACCCACCTCTTATGAAATCACGTCGCCAATTCATCCAGCGCTGCTCCAGCGCCCTGCTTAGCGCCTCCGTTCTCCCAGTCATGGGTGCGATCGTCACCGCTGCTCCAACACTCAGCTACAGTGCCTTTGCACCGCTGGTGAACACCCCGTTTGAGCTTCTCAGCCCTAACGGTGTCCAGATCCCCGTCCTGCTTGGCCGTGCTTCCCTGCACACCAGACCCAACTCGACGGTGACGGACGAGCGGAACTTCACGCTCAAGTTCACCAGTCAACAAGCCGAAGGTCTTGGCGATGGCATTCACAGCTTCCGCCACGCGCAGTTAGGCACCGTGCAGATGTTTGTGGTTCAGACCACCGCACGCGACGGCGACACAAAGAACTACTTGGCGACCTTTCAAGGCGTCCCCGTTTCTAGTGCTAATCGGCTCGCTTAAGCCGAAGTTATTCGAGGAGGGTAACCCTTCAATCAATTGGCGGGATGGAGGCGCGGATCTCATCCAGCAGCGTCCTGGTCCCGTGTAGGCCACACCAGTGGTGGATGTAGTCCCAGTCCAGGAACTCATCTCCCTGCACGGCGATCACGTCCCGCACGTCCTCCGAGTCCTTGCCCCGTTTGGCGATCTTGGCCCAGCGTAGCTTCATGATGATCACATCCTCGGCCGTGGGGACGATGATTTCACAGCCGATCTGACTGGAAAAGACTCGCCTCCTACGCTCAAAGCGGGCTTGGTCATGGGGATCGGAGCTGAGCATGAAAAGCTCTATTTCAAAAGCGATGGTCAGCACCCGCAGGTGATAACGCATGGTTCCTGTGACCATCTCGAAGGTGCCTTGGTCATCAATGGCAAAATCGGGTCCTAATTGTTGAGCCACTTCAAACAGCGTCTTCGCGTCCACTGCCAGCACGATGTCAGCATCCTTTGTTGAGCGTGGGATGCCGTAAGCATTGCTGGAAAGCCCGCCCACCACCATGTGATTCACGCCCAGTTCGACAAATTTTTCCACGACCCGTCGTGTCGCCTCGTAGCCGTTTTTCATGATGCCTGGATGGGGTGCTTACTGTAAATGCCATGTTCATGCACCTGCTTGAGCCGCCGCAGTCGCCAGCGTAGCAGAGTCTCCACATCGGCGGCATCTTTATCAGGGAACTGAGCCCTTATCCCGTCTCGCATGATGCCTAAGGCACCCTCGAAGAGCTCGATAGCCGTATCGATGCGCTCACCGACCGACAAGCGCCTCGCCCGCCGCACTTTGTCAGCGTAGATCGCATCCGCTAGGGCTTTGATGTTCTCCTCCATGGTGGAAGGTATAGTCTCGATCACTCAGCCTGCCACATTTTTTCGTAGCATCGAGTGGCACTTGAAGTTTTGGCCTGTAGCTACAGGAACGGGATAAGCCGCCAATCATGGTGTTTGGTGAAAATGGTCTCTTCCCTGAATCTGCTGGAAGATCCTCATCTTGCCCCTCAAGCAAGCCGTCTTGAGTCTAGGTGCTCTGTTCGGTGCCCCGGAAACTCATTCTCGGGCGGAGCATAGCTTTCTTGGCTGTGTAGGCACAGTCGAGACGCCTGTGCTCCATATTTACTCTCAGGGACTCCTCAATAATAAATCCATCATGCTCACTAAGAAGTGCACAGGCAAAAGATACGCAGGTGTGCAGAATTTTCCAAAAGGCTTGATCTTGGTCTTAAGTTCCTTCCAGCGCTTACTCGGGTGAGAATTGCTGTGATTTATTCGTCACGCGAGAAGAAAAAGGTTGATATGGATTGGTTGATTGACTTATAACCTGGTTAACTCTTCACCTTTTGAAGAGGTTGGTGGATCAGATGTGCTTCAGTCACCCCACGTGACGAGGCTAGACAAGGTTAAAATAATTCAAAACAAACATAAAAATTATGGACCCATTCGTCGGACAACTCATGTGTGTAGGCTTTAACTTCGCTCCCAAAGGTTATGCTTTTTGTGATGGCAAATTGCTGTCGATCCAGCAAAACGCAGCGCTCTTTTCTCTTCTCGGTACAACTTACGGTGGCGACGGACGCACCACTTTCGCACTGCCAGATCTGCGCGGGCGCTCACCGATCGGGATGGGCAATGGGCCAGGCTTGAATCCGATTGCTCAGGGCCAAGCCGCTGGCGCACAGCAAGCGACTCTGCTGGCCAGTCAAATGCCAGCGCACAATCACATCTTGGCAGCTTCTAATACAGCCACGAGCACAGCCCCATCAGGACTGGTGCCTGCAACGACGAGTGATTCAGTTGTTGGAGCTGTCGTCAGTGCCTACGGCGCACCCACTCCCAACGTCAACCTGGCGGCTAATGCTTGTGGGCTTGCGGGTGGTAATCAGCCTGTCAATATCATGAATCCTTATCTCGGCTTGAATTGGATTATTGCCCTGCAGGGCATCTTCCCTTCAAGGAACTAACCCCACCGATCACCCTTTACCTTCTTTTTTATGGCAGAACCATTTATTGGACAGCTTATGTGTGTCGGTTTTAACTTTGCTCCAGTTAACTGGGTATTTTGTAACGGACAGCTTTTATCAATCGCAGAAAACTCTGCTTTGTTCTCTCTTTTAGGCACGACTTACGGTGGTGATGGTCAGTCCACTTTTGCAGTGCCGAACCTCCAGGGGCGAGCGGCCGTGGGCATGGGAACTGGGCCAGGGCTGCGCAATATCGCCTTCGGAGAGGCTGCAGGATCACAGCAAATCACGCTGAATATTAGCAATCTGCCGGCGCATAGTCATCCCATCGCAGCCTCAAGTACAGCGACGAGCACGGCCCCAGCAGGCTTGGTTTCTGCGACGACGAGTGACTCTGCGTTAGGTGCTGAAGTCAGCGCTTATGGCGCAGCGGATGGTAATACGCTGGCTGCGGCGGCTTGTATTAGTGCCGGTGGAGGTCAGCCATTCGATATCACCAATCCATATCTCGGCTTGAATTGGATCATTGCTCTCCAGGGAATTTATCCTACACAGAACTGATTTCTTGGATCGTCTCCTGTGCGGTTCAGTCAAAGATGGCTGAACCGTATTTTGGCGGGGCTTCAGATTGGGAGCTTTTAGAGGAACAATAGGGCTATAGATCCCCGAAACTGTAAAAAAGCTAACGCGATAACTCACGAAACACAAGTTAACCAAGATTAGGGGAGTGCTTAAAAAGCGGCTTGTTTCTTGCTATTCATTTTTGCCATCCCGAGCCTGCCCAACCTCTACGTCGTCTTTAGCAAACGCTCTTTAAGCTCCTTGTGCTCGACTGAGCCTTTTTTAATCACGGATCCTCCGCCATGAAGCCTTCTGTCATCACCCGTCTCATCCTCACCCTGCGCGGTGAGTGGGTGATCTTGAAGTGTGATCACTTGCTGAGCCAACTCTGGCATCAACTCCAGCCACTGCTCGCACCACAGCCCGTCCAGCCAAAGCCCCGCATCGGTTTTCATCAATGAACCTTGTCACGCCTGCCCGTTCCTCTCACGCTCCCTCTCTTATGAAGAACTCGATCCTATCACGCCTTTTCGCGCCGTTCCATCGGTTTGCCCGCAGTGCCAGGCCAGTACTTGCCTGCCTCGTTGGGTTCATGGGCATCTTCCTCAGTGCGCCACACCTGGCCCTGGCCGCACCGACGACTGGCACCACCACGTTTCCAACAAGCGGTGGGTTCACCACTATTGGAAATCAAACTTCTCCACGCTCGGTGAATTATCTGGGTTTCTCCTTCAATGCGGTTTCTGGTGGGAACGTCAGCATTTCTCAGGCTGGCACTGCGGTAAATCTTCTGGTGAATTCAGGAGGTCCTTCGTATCTGGGCTTTGCCTCGGATGACAGCAGCAAATTCAAGCTCAGTAGTTTTATCCTCCGCGCCACCAACGCGACATATATTAGCACGCTGACCTTGACGGGGTACAGCGCCGGCTCCGCTGTCTCTGGGGCCACGAGCACTCTGACCCTCACGGCCAGTGGCATCGGCAACGAGCGCACCTGGGATGTGTCTGCAATCACCGGGTTTCAAAACATCGACGAAGTGCGCATCACCGGACCGACCACAGGGACCGGCGGGGTCGCCTTGGTCAGCATCACCATTGCCACCGCCGTCACACCTGCCGTCGCACCCACCGTGACCACCGCCACCCAAAGCGCCGTCACGACCACCAGCGCGACCTTGGGCGGCAATGTGACCGCCGATGGAGGCGCGAGCGTCACGGAACGTGGCATCGTTTGGGGCACCGCCACAGCGCCGACCACCGCGAACAACAAGGTGCAAAACGGCAGCGGCACGGGCGCTTTCAGCGGCACCGTCACTGGCTTGCCTGCGGGCGCCACCGTCTTTGTCCGGGCTTATGCCATCAACAGCGTGAACACCAGCTACGGAAGCGAGATCAGCTTTGCTACCCAGCCGCCACCCAACACCGTCACCTCGCTGAACCGTGTCAATCCTGCCACCACGAACCTCACCACGGTGAACTGGACGCTGACCTTTGCCGCTGCCAACACCGGCGTCTCCGCCAGCAACTTCTCCCTCAGCGGCGCAGCAGCCGCAGGTGCCAGCGTCGGCTCGCCCACGACAAGCAATGCTGGCGTCACTTGGAACGTGCCTGTGACCACCGGCAGCACGGATGGCACGCTCACGCTGAGCCTCGCCAATGCCACCGGCACGACACCGGGCGTATCCACCACGCTGCCCTTCACCACGGCGGGCCAAAGCTACACAATGGATAAAACACTGCCCACCGTCATCTCCATCGTCCGCCAGACGCCGACCTCCCAGACCACCAGTAGCACCAGCCTGACCTTCCGCGTCACCTTTAGTGAGGCCGTGAATGCGCCTGTTGCATCCAATTTCGCCGTCGCCGCAGTCAGCAGCAGCATTACCGGCAGTATTGGCACGGTCACTGCGGTCAACTCTAGCACCTATGACGTCCCCGTCACGATCACCGGCGGCTCGGGGGAGTTCAGGTTAAAGGTCATAGACTGACTTCCTTTTAACGCTTTCTCACGCGATGCTTTCACCCTTTTCCTGCATGATACGCTGCTTCCGAGCCACTCTGGCCTTGGCCGCCTTCGGCTTCGGCACTTTCATTCCCTCGCAAGCCATCCCGACCTATTCGCTTCCCGTTCCCGCGGACGGCAACGCCACGTGCGATGTGACCGTGAACCTCACCAGTGGGACCGGGGAATTCCGCCTTCGTGTCACCACTGATCCGTTCCTCAAACCTGTCTTTCCCCTTTCCTCTTTCCCTTCTCTGCCTTCTTTCTTATGAAGAACTCGATCCTCTTCGCACCTCTGCATCGGTTTGCCGGCAGTAGCAGAGCATTCCTATTCCTGTTGGCCCTCATGGGTGCATCTACGACGACGGCGATGGCGGCTATTGCGACGCTGGGAACCCAGTCCAGCCAATACACTAACAGCAATACGCTGGCTTACACCGTCAATGCAGGTACGGATCGTCTGCTGGTGGTGGCGCTAGGGGATCCCAATACGGCGACGAATCCGACTGCGGTGACCTACAATGGGACGTCGATGTTGCAGGCAAATGCCACCGCCGACCTCGGTTTTTCCAACGACGCGATCTGGTATCTGAAACTGGGCACGGGTGGGGCCATCACTTCAAACATCGTAGTTACGTTTGCGGCTGCCGGAAACGCGGGCAGCAGTCGCTTCATCGGTGCCTCGGCATATTCCGGGGTGGACCAGACGACGCCCGTGGATATCAACGGGCCCAAGATTTCAGGTTCCGTCACCACGACTGGATCATCACTTAATGTCACCAGCCAAACGGGTGACTTGGTCTTTGATCTCTTCGACTCTTACAAAACTGCCAGCCAGACTGCGGTCACGACTGGTGCCGGGCAGACCCGAATCAATGAAGCCGGAGGATTGATTACGCCCACTGGAGGTAACGGGCACTACGTCACCAGCACGGAGGCTGGAGCAGCCACGGTGACGATGAGCTGGACTGGGGACTCCGAGGCCGTCCTGCATCTGACGATGAACATCAATGCGGGAGCTGTCGATACGACACCGCCCACTGCCATTGCCGTGAATCGCCAGCCGCTGACGACTCTCGCGGTGAGTGGATCGAGCACGGTGTTCCGCGTGACCTTCAGCGAGACGGTGACGGGCGTGGATACGTCTGACTTCACGCTCTTCAAAATCGGCACTGTGAATGGCACCGTCGCTTCCATCTCCGGCAGCGGTGCGGTCTATGATGTCACGGTGAATTCCATCACGGGCTTCGGCTCGCTTCGGCTGGATTTAAAGCACAGCGGCACGGGCATCGTGGATGGGGCCTCCAATGCGCTCGCCGATGGCTATGACAATGGCCAGGTGGTCCGTGTGGGCACCACCGTCCCCATCGGCTGGGGCAATCACACCGTCGGGCAGATCGGCGATGGCACTGCGGTAGGCGGAAACAAAATCTTCCCCACGGCGGTGGATACTTCCGGTGTGCTCAGCGGCAAAAACATCGTGCAGATGGCCTCCGGGGCGAACTGGACGCTCGTCCTCACGGCTGACAACCAACTTTACGCCTGGGGTAACAACAACGTCGGCCAGCTCGGCACCGCCACGGCCAGCCTCGCCTTGTCAACTGTGCCAGTCGCCGTGCCCATGACCGGCGTGCTCAGTGGGAAGACCATCGTCAAGATCGCCTGTGGCGATGCCTTTAGCATGGTGCTGGACTCAGATGGCAAACTCTACGCCTGGGGGGTGGGCACTTCCGGGCAGTTGGGCGATGGGCTCAGCACCACCGGCTTTGCGGCTGTCGCTGTCTCCACCAGCACTGGATTGAGCGGCAAGGTCGTCACCGACATGTCGGGCGGTAGCGCCTTCGCCATCGCGTGCACCTCGGATGGTGGCATTTACACCTGGGGCAATCCAGGCAATGGACGCCTAGGCAATGGCACGACGACAGGCAACGTGACAATGCCCGCTCAGTTGGGTGGCGTTTTCACTGGCAAGCGTGTCATCGCCGTCTCCGGCGGCGGCTCCTTTGGCGCGGCTCTCACCTCCGATGGACGCGTCTATAGCTGGGGCAACAATACCGCAGGTCAGCTCGGCGATGGTGGCGGCACCATCGGCACGCCGACCAACAATCCTACGCCTGCGGGTATCCTTGGCACCGGTTTGCTGCCCGGCAGCCGCACCATCGCCAACATCACCTGCACTTTTTCCGGCATGTATGCCATCGCCCGGGACGGCACCTTGTATTCTTGGGGTGCAGGCACTTTAGGCGGCTTGGGCAATGGCGGCACCACCACCAGCACTTCCCCTGTTCTAGTGGACACCACGGGCGTGCTCTCCGGCAAAACCATTGCCGCCATCAACGGCGGCAACAACTTCGCCGAGGTTATCACCACCGAGGGCAAAGCCTACAGTTGGGGCACCAATGCCAGTGGCCAGCTCGGTGACGGCACCACGACGCAGCGCAACAACCCCATCGCCGTCGATGTGAGTGCTGCCAACAGCGCCCTCAATGGCAAGACCCTCAGCTTCCTGTCTCAGAGCGGCCAGGGGACCTTCACCATGATGGCGGTCAACGCCGCCGTCCCCGACACCACGCCACCCACCGTCGTCAGCATCGTCCGCCAAACGCCCACCAGCCAGGCCACCAGCAGCACCTCTGCCACCTTCCGCGTCACCTTTAGCGAGGCGGTGAATGCGCCTGCTGCATCCAATTTCGCCATCGCCGCAGTCAGCAGCAGCATCACCGGCAGTATTGGCACGGTTACGGCGGTGAACGCCAGCACCTACGACGTACCCGTCACCATCACTGGCGGCTCGGGAGAGTTCCGCCTCAAAGTCCAAGACTGACCCTTTTCTGCTCCCGCCTCCCTTTTTTAAATCCTCGCCGCCGTCTCCCTCACCTCCGCCACATTTTTCCCGCATGAAACTCCGCTCACTCCTCCTCGCGCTCTTCACGGTCTGCCTACCCGCTGCGCTCTCTGCTGCGGCGATCACTGACCTGGTGGGCAACGCCATCGCGACTGGCACCTCCACGGATCGGGTGCCCTTCACGGCGAATAGCGCGGGGGTTTATGAGACCTTCATCCTGACCGCCGTTCCGGGCGCACCGACTTCGCCAGTGGCGACGCGCGGCAATGCTTCGGCAAGTGTGGCGTTCACGGCACCCGCAAGCAACGGCGGCTCGGCCATCCTCAGTTACACGGTGACTTCCAGCCCTGGTGGCCTCACCGGCACAGGCGCAGCTTCACCGATCAGCGTCAGTGGTCTGACCAACGGCACGGCATACACTTTCACGGTCACAGCGACGAACGCAGTCGGGACGGGTGCGGCATCGGTGGCATCGGCAGCGGTGACTCCGGCAACGGTTCCGGGTGCTCCGACTTCGCCAGTGGCGACGCGGGGCAATGGTTCGGCTAGCGTGGCTTTTGTAGCGCCAGCGAGTAATGGCGGTTCGGCGATTACTGGTTACACAGTGACTTCCAGCCCCGGCGGCTTTACGGGCACGGGAACAGGCACGCCAATCGTGGTCAGCGGCTTGACCAACGGCACGGCCTACACTTTCACCGTTACAGCGACGAACGCAGTCGGGCCGGGCGCGGCATCGGCGGCATCGGCAGCGGTGACTCCGGCGACTGTTCCGGGAGCGCCGACTTCGCCAGTGGCGACGGCGGGCAATGCGTCGGCGAGCGTGGCTTTCACGGCTCCTGCGAGTAACGGTGGCTCGGCGATCACGGGCTACACGGTGACTTCCAGCCCTGCTGGCATCACGGCGACGGGGAGCACCTCGCCAATCAATGTAACGGGGCTGACCAACGGCACGCCTTACACCTTCACCGTCACTGCGACGAATGTGGTGGGGCCAAGCGCGGCTTCGGCGGCTTCGAACTCGGTCACTCCGGCTGCGGCGGCGGACATCACCTCCTCGCTTAGCGGTGGAATCCTGACGGTCACCGCCAGCGTCGCTGCTAGCACCACTTTCCGCGTTGTCGGTGGTTTCTTGGAAATCTATGACCCGACGAGCACCCTTGGTGGCGGTGCGGGCATCACCATTGTGGACAGCCACACCGTTCGCATCCCGCTTGCTTCCATCCCGAACGGATTGGTCATCAATGGCAGTGCTGCGGCGGATACTTTCACGTTTGACTTCACCAATCCCGCGCTCGCGCTACCTGGTGGTATTACCGTCAATGGTGGGCTTCCGAACGTTTCACCGGGCGATTCGATCGCGGTGGTCAACGGCAACTTTGGCCAAGTGGAATACTCTACCACTGGGCCAGGGGCAGGAGTGGTGGAGGCGGATTTGACCCCCATCATCACCTTCACAGGCATGGAGCCCCTGGACTTCTCCAGCTCGACCATTGCCAGCCTCATCGTCGATGTGGACCCAACCAGCTCCTTCGCGGGCAACATCACCACCACCGTGGCCAGCGCGGACGCCGGGGTGAACACGCTGATCTCCTTTGGCAGCAGCGGGCTAGAAAGCATCAAAGTCGGAGCCGTGACTGGCAGCATCAGCGTTATTGGTGACGACTTGGAGCAAGATTACTTCATTCTGAGCAGTCTGGGCACGGCGATGCTGGGTGACTTCAGTGTCGATGGCAAAGGCGGCGACTCGGATGTGGTCGAGATCAACAATACCACCTTCACCGTCGCTGGTGCGGGTAAAAACTTCAGCGCCAAGGCAGACTTCATTGGTCTGGGCCGCGACGCGACCGGCATCAATCCCGGAGTGCTCGTGTGCAGCGGCAACATCACCCTGGAAGCCGATGGCGACGGCAGCCTCGCGAGCGTCTTCCTGGGCGCTGGCGGTGTCTGGGCGCTGCCTACTACGTTGGACTCCACGCAAGCCCTCGCCGTGGCACGCGGCAGCATCCAGGTCTGCGGAGCCATCACCAAATCCAGCGGTGCTGATGCCACGCTGACGCTGAAGGCGAAAAATGGCGTCTTCCTCACCCGCGCCGGGACGTCCACCTCTGGCGGCACCATCACCTCCACCAGCAACAAGCTGCACGTTGTGATGAATGCCGACTCCGACAACACCCTCGGCGGCGTGGTCCACTGCAAGCACTACAGCAGCGTCACCAGCAATGGCGGCGACATCACCCTCGGCGGCGGAGCCACCCCGGCTACCAGTCCGGCAATTGGCAATGGCGCTGGCTCAGGGGCCAGCGGCATCGAACTCGCTGCCACCACGCTCACCTCCGGCGGCGGTAACATTTCCATCCGAGGCCAGGGCGCAACGGCAGGCACCAGCACCATCGGGGCTCTCATCGCCGCGAGCACTGGCACCCAAGACTGCACCATCAGCAGTGGAGTAGGCAGCCTGACCATCGTCGGCAACGGCGGCACAGCGGGCATTGCCACAGGCATCCAGATCAGCGGCAACACCGCCGGTCCGCTCTTTACCAAGATCCTCTCCACCACTGGCGCCATCAGTCTCACAGGCGTTGGCGGCGCAGTCGCCAACGCGGTTGGCATCGCCTCCACGAACAACCTCGACATCATCGGCAGCGGGGCGGCGAATGTCAGCCTCAGCGGCACACCCACGGGAACAGGACTCGGCATCAGCTTTGGTGCAGCAGCCGGAGCAGCTATCCGAGCGCAAAGTGCGGGCGGCAATGTCACCTTCATGGGCGACCGGATGAGCCTCAACCTCAGCACCGGCACCAAGACCATCAGCACCACCGGCAGCGGCATCGTTACCCTCAAGCCGCTGACCGCAGCACGTCTCATCAATCTAGGCAGCACCCTGGATAACACCGCCAACACGCTGGAACTCAGCAACGCCGAACTCGCCAACATCACCGCACCGACGCTCACCATTGGCGACGGCAGCAACGGAGCCATCACCGTGAGCGCCGTGATCAGCCCGGTCAATTACCCGACCCTCGCCCTCATCGGCAACACCACTTTCTCCGCCACGGGCGGATTCACCACTGACGTAACCAGTGCCAGCGTGTTCGAAAAAGTCACGGTCACTGGCACAGTGAACATCACTGCCGGAGCCGCGCTTACGATGGCCAGCGCAGGCGGTTACATTTGGAACGGTTCAGATGCCTTCACCATCCTCGACAACGACGCCGCCGATGCCATCACCGGCACCTTCACCGGGCCGACGCTAACGAATTTCCTCGGCAGTGCGCTCACGGTCACGCAGGGCTACGCAGCTGGCACAGGCAATGACCTGGTCTTCTCGGCTCCTCCCTCCGCCAATGCGGACCTCTCCGCGCTCTCCACCACCGCCACCGGCATGACGCCCGCGTTTGGTGCCGCGACCCTGACCTACAATGCCACGGTGCTGAATGCCACCACGACGACCACAGTCACCGCCACCCGCGCCCAGGCGAACGCGACGCTGCAAGTGCAGGTCAACGGCGGAGGCTTCTCCCCGCTGACTTCGGGTGTCGCCAGTGGCCCGCTTTCACTCAATGTCGGCGCGAACCCCATCCAGGTGCGTGTTACCGCACAAGATGGCACAACGATCCAGACCTACACCATCACCGTCACGCGTGCGGCACCTGTTACTCCCGACGCACCGACCTCTGTGACGGGAACGGCGGGTGATGCCTCAGCTAGCGTCGCCTTTACCGCACCTGCTTTTGATGGTGGCTCTGCCATCCTCAGTTACACAGTGACCTCCAGCCCTGGTGGCTTCACCGGAACAGGTGCTGCCTCACCAATCAGTGTCAGTGGTCTGACCAATGGCACGGCCTACACCTTCACTGTGACCGCCACGAATGCCATCGGCACAGGTGCGGCCTCAGCCCCATCCACAGCCGTGACGCCACGCACCGTCCCAGGTGCCCCGAGCTCCCCAGTGGCCACGCCGGGCAATGCCTCAGCCAGCGTCGCCTTTACCGCACCTGCTAGCAATGGTGGCGCTGCGATCACCAGCTACACGGTGACTTCCAGCCCTGGTGGCTTCACCGGCACAGGCGCAGCCTCACCGATCAGCGTCAGTGGCCTGACCAATGGCACTGCCTATACCTTCACCGTGACCGCTACGAATGTGGCAGGCCCAGGCGCGGCTTCAGTCGCCTCAGCGGCAGTGACACCGCGCACCGTCCCAGGTTTCCCGACCTCCCCCGTGGCCACGGCGGGCAATGCCTCGGCCAGCGTCGCCTTCACAGCTCCTGCGAGTAACGGCGGCTCGGCCATCCTCAGCTACACGGTGACTTCCAGTCCTGGTGGCTTCACGGGCACAGGCGCAGCCTCACCGATCAGTGTCACTGGCCTGACCAATGGCACCGCTTATACCTTCACCGTAACCGCCACGAATGCCGCAGGCACAGGCGCGGCCTCACCAGCCTCCGCCGCTGTGACACCGCGCACCGTGCCAGGTGCCCCGACCTCCCCAGTCGCCACGCCGGGCAATGCCTCAGCCAGTGTCGCGTTTACCGCACCTGCCAGCACGGGTGGCTCGGCCATCCTCAGTTACACCGTGACTTCCAGCCCTGGTGGCTTCACCGGCACAGGCGCAGCTTCACCGATCAGTGTCACTGGCCTGACCAATGGTACCTCTTATACCTTCACCGTAACCGCTACGAATGCCGCTGGCACGGGAGCTGCATCGGTCCCCTCAGCAGCGGTGACACCGGCCACGGTTCCTGGCGCGCCGACTTCTCCAGTGGCCACGGGTGGCAATGCCTCAGCCAGCGTCGCCTTTAGCGCCCCTGCTAGCGATGGTGGCTCTGCGATCACCCTCTACACGGTGACTTCCAACCCTGGTAGCTTCACCGGCACCGGCACAGCCTCCCCAGTCACGGTGACTGGCCTGACCAATGGCACGCCTTACACTTTCACCGTGAGAGCTACCAACATCATGGGTCAGGGACCAGCCTCGGTGGCTTCCGCATCAGTGACGCCGAGCGTGCCAGCGGTCATGAATAACTACGTCGTCACCACCATCGCGGACTCTGATCCTGCGAGCTGGACGGCCCTGGAACTCAGCACGGGTAAGATCAATGGAACCAACACCGTCTCCCTGCGTTCCGCCGTCTTGGCTGCGAACCAAAGCGGCGTCGGCCCACACACCATCTCCGTGCCAGCAGCTCTGGGCACCTATGTCCTGAGCCAGACGAATCCGACGAATGCAGCCACCTTCTCCACCAACGGCGGCATTGACCTCGTGGTCGGTAGCCATGGCAGCGCCATCACCATCCAGGGCACTGGCGGCAAAGCCATCATCCAGCGTGGCACCGGCGGTGGCGCAGGTGACGTGATCACCACGGGCCTGAAGTCAGACGGCTTCACCCCAGCCATCGTCAATCTGACCCTCGATAGCCTCGACATCACGGGTGGCACGTTTACCGCTGTCTTTACGGGAGCCGATGACGGCCTGGGCAATGTCAGCCGCACGACCATCTCAAACTCAACTCTGCGCAACAATACCAATGCTGATGCTGCTTTTGGCCAGGGCGGAGCCGTCCAGAACACCAATGGCTTCTTGACCCTGAACAACACGATCTTTACCAGCAATACCGCCACCAACTCCGGCGTAGGTCAGGGCGGTGCGGTTTATTACAGCCTGCCCAATGCCAGTGGCCAAGGCTCCGTCGGTGCGCTCAGCATCACGGGCTGTACCTTCACCAGCAATACCTCTGGCCTAGCCAGTGGCGTCGGCGGCGGTGCCATCTATGCTCAGGTGAATAGCGCAGGCACGGCCACTCTGATCACCGGCTGTACCTTCACCAGTAACTCCACCACCGCAGGCGCAGATGGCGGTGCCATCGTCCTCGACGGCAGCCGCGCAGCTGACGTCACGAACAATGACTTTGTCACCAATAGCGTCGCAGGCGCAGGCAGCGGCGGTGCCCTTTATGTGAACAACGGCGCGGTCAATCTGAACTACAACCGCTTTGCCGGAAACACCGCCGCCACAGCAACCAATGGTGGCACGCTGCGCAGATCCGCCAGTGCCACCGGCACCGTCAATGCCAATGATAACTGGTGGCAGAGCAATCTCGGCCCCGCCACGAACGCAGTCGTCGGTACCGTCACTCAGACCAGCCGGATTAACTTGAAGCTCGTCGCCTCTCCGACCGCTCTTTTCTCCAATGCCACTTCCACACTGACTGCCGACTTCTTCACCACCAGCAGCGCCACCTCATTGACACTGCCCCAAGTCTCTACCCTGATCGGGCGGACGGTGAGCTTTGGTTCTGCGGTTTTAGGCGGGCTCTCAAGCTCAGAAACAACCGTACAGACAGCAGGCACGGCCACCTCCACCTACACCGCCGGTTTGGTCTCTGGCACGGGCTCTGCCTCCGTGACCGTTGATGGCCAAACCGTCTCGGTCAACATTGCTGTGACCGGTGTGCCGACCGTGACCAGCAGCACTTCCGCTTTAGCGGCAACAGCCACGAGTGTGATCATCACGGGCAGTAATTTCAACACCACACCTGCCAGCAATACCGTGGCCTTTACAGGCGCATTCGTCGGCAGCGGTACGGTCACTGCGGCCACGACCACTCAGCTAACGGTGAGCCTCAGCGGCCAGATCTCAGGTGCCCTGAATGCAGTCGTGACCACTGGAGCGGGCAGCAGCGGCAGTGCCGTGCAGGTCGCCACGGTCATACCGGTCGTCACCAGTGCCACGACTAGCCTTGCTGCCAATGCTACTAGCATGACCATCAACGGCTTTGGCTTTAGCAGCACCGCTTTGAATAACAGCGTCGCTTTCAATAACGGAACTACAGGCACTGTCACAGGCGCCACCAGCACCTCACTGACTATCAGCAGCCTCAGCGGACTTGTCAGCGGTAGCCTTACTGCTGTCGTCACTAGCAACAGCGCAAGCAGCGGTGCTGCTGTTCAGGTCGCCACCGTTACGCCCGTCGTCACCAGTAGCACGACGGCTCTTTTCAACAATGCCACCGCGATGACCATCAATGGCTTTGGTTTCTCCACGACTCCTGGTAATAACACCGTGGTCTTTAACAACGGCACTGGCACCGTGACTGCAGCGACCAACACAGCCCTCACCGTGACCAGCCTCACTGGCCTGGTCAATGGCGCGCTGAATGCCGTTGTCACTACGAGCAGCCAAAACAGTGGCACGGCAGTCCAAGTCGCCACGGTGGTGCCACCAGCTGGCTTCACCGTCACACCGACCTCTGGCCTAGTCACCTCAGAAGCAGGCGGCACAGCTACCTTCACCGTTGTGCTCATTTCCCAGCCATCGGCTGACGTGACCGTTGGACTGAGCAGCTCCAATACCGCAGAGGGCAGCGTTTCACCCTCCTCGCTGACCTTTACCAGTCTCGACTGGAACGTCGCTAAGACCGTCACTGTCACGGGTCAAAACGACCTGATTGTGGACGGCACCGTGGCCTACAGCATCGTCACCGCCGCAGCGAC
>JAIXOU010000057.1 GCA_027486585.1 Verrucomicrobiaceae bacterium
ACGCCGACCTGCGTGGCGAGCGTGACGGTGGCGCTGTTTTCACTGGTGACGACGCCCTGGAGCACTTCGCCCTTCTTCGTGGTGATGTTGAAGGCCCAGAAGCTGGGATCGACCTCGCGATTCGGATCGACGATGTGGATGAGCAATTCGGCCGGGCCATGCGCACCCATGCCATCGAGCGGCGGGCCGACGGCGACGCCGATGTCGCCTAGCTTATGGCAAACGGCACACGCGGCGGTGAAGAGCATTTTGCCCTGCGCGGCGTTCCCGGGCTTCTCGACCTCCGGCACCAATTTGGCGATGATGGCATCCTTCGCGGCGTTGTTGACCTTGAAGAGGTCGTTCGCCCGTTTGGCGATCTGCTTGTTCGGATGCGAGCGCAGCCGTGCGACATCGCCGGGGGCGAAAATCGCGCGGTCGATGCTGCCGACCTTCACGGCATCGAGGAGTGCTCCGGTGGCCTCGGGGCGTTTCACGAGCTGATCGAACAACTCCGAGCGAAGCTCATTCGGGACCGTTTCATAAGCTTTCACAAGCGTGGTGGCAATTCCGCCTCCGCTGAGTTCACCGAGTTGCTGAATGATCTGGCGTTTACCGTTCACATCACCATCTGGATCGTTCAAAGCCACCGAAACAGCGGAGATGGCCTCTGGATCAATTTCCAAGGCTGGAATCAACTGCTTGGCAAGTGCCTGCCGGGTGCCATGAGGAACGGATGTGTCTTTAACCTCAGCTACGATGGAAGAGATGCGCTGCTTCACCATCTGCCCAAGTGGGCCGTTTCTATCCCACTTGCCGATGAGTGGCAAAACTGACGCTGCCACTTCCGCGCTGGAACCCGTGAGAAGCTTCTTCAAAGCCTCCGTGAGAGCTGGAGACATCGCGGGAGCTTCATTCATGCTCGCGGCGATGCCGTGAAGGATGGCGTTCTTCACCGGGTCCGCCTTCGCATCGGCGTTGGCGCAGGCGGTGATGAGTTTTTCGGCATTCGCAGGTAGCGCGGCGGGAAGAAGGGCGCTGACAAAGGACGGAAGGGACTCAAAGGACGAAAGCGACAAGGCTGCGGCGATGACTTCGGCAGGTTTGTCGGCTGCGGCGGCGATGAGAGCGCTGCGTGTCCAATTATCTTGGGCGGCGGCGAAGTCCTGGAGGAGCTTGTCGTTATTCGCGGCTTGTTTGGCGGCTTCGTAGGCCCGCAGGGCTTTACTGCCTTGTGCTAGCACCGCTCCACGAGTCACTGACTCGACTTTTTTCGGAGCCTTAGCCTCCTTGTGCTGCACCTTCCAGATGCGGCCGTAGTAGTGGTCGCGGTCGGGGCGGACGGCGGCGTTGGCGGGGCCGTGGGTGGGGCCGCGGGTGTCGTTGTGGATGACGGCCTGATTGCAGAAATCGACGATGTAGAGCGCACCATCCGGGCCGACGCGATTCTCGATGGGGCGGAACCACAGGTTCTTGCTGCGGATGAACTCGGTCTGCTCGCGACCGGGCTCGCGATGTGCTTTGTAGGTCACGCCATCGGGCTCGACCATGAAGTGGCTGACGATGTTCAGCGTGGGCTCGGTGGTGAAGTAGCCGTAGTTCCACTTCGCGGGCCAGGCACCGCCTTCATAGATGGCGCAACCGGCGGCGGCGGTGTAGCTGCCGACCTGGTCGATCTGCACATAGGCCTGCTGCTCCCAATGCATGGCGGGATACGTCGGCTCTTTCGGCAGCATGCCGTTCGTGCCCATGACGCCGGGCAGTTTGCCTTTCGCCAGCACATACTCCGGCAGCACGACATGAATAAAATGATTGCCGCTGGTGGGCTGCGTGTAGAAAACCTGGCCGTCGCTGGTGATGTCGAGGCCCCAGGTGTTGCCGCCGCGGGAGGCATACTGTTCGATTTTCGACCCGTCAGGTTTGAAGCGAACCACTCCGCTGCCGATGCTAGCAGGTGGAGACAATGAGACAGGGGGACGATCAGATGGGGAGAGCTTTGTCTTCTCCTTGTCTCCTTGTCCGATGGTCTCCTTGTCTTTGTCGCCAAGGCTCAGGACGTTGTCAGAACTCGAGTACCCGTGCGTGGCGTAGATCCAGCCGTCGAGGCCCCAGCGCATGTTGTTGATGACGGCGTGCGTGTCGCGATTGCCGAGGTTGGTGTAGAGCTTGGTGCGCTTGTCGGCCTTGTCGTCGCCGTTGGTGTCTTCGAAGAACCACACATCCGGCGCGGCGCAGACGATGATGCCGTTTTTGTAAAACACGCTGCTCGTGGCGAGCTCGATCTCGTCGGCAAAGACGGTCTTTTTGTCCATGACGCCGTCGCCATTCGTGTCGGAGAGGATGGAGACGCAATCGAGCGGTTTGCGGTCGTAGTGGCCGGGCTGGTTGGCGCCGCTGTCCTTCCACGCGTCCACATTCGACTGGCGGAGGCCGTTCGGATACTCCGGCGTCTCGACGACCCACAGGCGGCCTTTTTCATCCCAGTCGATGTTCATGGGCTTGTTGATGAGCGGCTCGGAGGCGACGAGGCTCAAATTGAACTCGGGATGCACTTCGAGCGCCTTCGGCAGCTCCTGCGGGCTCGGGCAGCCGCCCTCGACGTAGCGCAGCGCATCGCCCAGTTCGGTCGGCTTGCACAGTTCGTCGATGTTTTCCCGCTTTCCGGCCCAGGCGATGCCACGCAGGATCAAGGTGCGGATGCCGATGTGGCTGAAATTGCGATGGTAATGACCGGGGATGCAGGTGAAGGCGCGGTAGGTGGAATGTGGTGCAGCCGTCCCGGCTGCGGTTTTTTCAGAAGCAGTCGAGACGACTGCACCACACTCACGTTCATAAGTCCACACCTGCGGCTGGATGTCGTAGATGTTCACGGCCTTCTTCTTCGCCACGGCATCGGCGGCGCGTGCCTGGGCTTCTTTGTTGCCACCTTTGAGCTGCGGAGTGTTCGGCGTGTAGGCGGCGGCGAGGATCTTGGCTTCGGGCAGCAAATCCATGTCGTAGTAGATTTCGTCGTCGATGTCGAAGTTGCTGATGTCCTTGGTGATCGCGTTGTCGTGATCGGTGAAATAGAGGCTCATCGGGGCCTCCAGCCACTTCGTCTGCCCAAAGTGCCACGAACCGCCGATGATGGTCTTGAACCAGTCGTGATCCTTCGACACCGCCGCCGCGTGGATGACGACCAAACCGCCGCCACGGGCGAGGAACTCCATCAAATTCTTCCGCTCATCGCCGATCTTGATATTTCCAGCCTCCTGCGCGTGCAGGATGAGCACGTCCGTCTTGTCGAGCTGCTCCTTCGTTGGGAATTCCATGCCGCCCTCGCACTTGGCGCCGCGTTCATTGAGCATCGGCACCCATTCCTTGAGAAACTGCGGGAAATCATGCGCACCGGGTCCGTGGGATTTTTTACCAGCGCGGATGAAGACGCGGAGCGGCGAGGCCGCGAAAGCTGAAAGCTGAAAGCAGAAAGCTAAGAGGCAGAGTGCAAGAAGGAGGCGTTTCATGGTTGGTGTTCGATGTTACGCGATACCAACGGCGTTTGTGAAGCGCTTTTACGCACCGAGCGCTATCGGGAATGCACATCTACATCCAAAGGGAATCTTCGACTGCTATACTCACAGAGTCATGGGTCGCATGGCGGCACCTTTTTCCAGGCAGGCAGGAATGGTGCGGCGGAAGTCGTCCAGGCTGACTGGCTTGGTTAAGAAGGCGTTCATGCCAGCCTCTTTACACTCTTCCTTTACACCCGTCAGCGCATGTCCCGTCATAGCGATAATGGCGGGTTGGTTTCTGAGATTAAAGTTTCCACGGATGCCTTTAGCAGCGTCGATGCCTCCCATGACTGGCATCTGAAGATCCATGAAGATCAGATCATAGCCACCAGTCATCATCATTTCGACGGCTTCTTGTCCATTATTGGCAACATCAATGCCTGTATAACCCAAGCGCTGAAGTAGCATAACGGCTATTTTTTGATTTAACGGTTGATCCTCGACGAGGAGAATGCGTGCTGGATGACTCTTGGCAAAGCTATCCCCGTTAGCGTTGGCTGCTGCTGCAATCGCGCGATTGGTGGATTGAGAAATGTGGGCGTCATGACCTGCTGCTCCGGCACGGTTTTGTGTAAACTGTCCTTTATCCTCAATGGCAGTGGATTGTGGTTCAACTGCAACAGCCTGAGGATTGGTCATCGGGTGGGAGACTGGCCTTTCGGCCATCATCGGCTGGAGCATGGGTTGGAGCATTGGCTGCAACATCGGACTGGTCGAAGGTCGTAAGCCTGAAGTCTGGTTGTTCGGGACGTTGCGCGGCATACGGATCAACTCAGCGAGCGAGCGCAAAAGATCGCGTCGTTTTGCGGGTTTGGCTAATTTGACGAAACGATTGTTTTCTGATGGTGCATATTGATCACGCAACTTCCAAAGAGTGTAAGGTAACAGTAAGATGACAGCGGCTCCTTTAGACGAGGCTACTTGAGTGATCTGCCGAGACGCTTCTGGAAGATGATCGCTGGCATCAAAGATGAAGATCGTGGCATCCTCAAGATCACGTGCTAGTTCACCCAGAGGTAGATTGACTTTAGGCTGCGCGATCCCTGCAGCACCCCATTGGTGAAGCGTCTGCTGGATGATTTGTTGGGTCGTCGAATAAGGACTATGATAAACGATGCGGCGATCTTTGATGGTATCGATCCAGGCGAGTTCTTCTTCGCGTCCTTCAACGTCTGGGGAGATGCGAAGTGGTAGCTCAAAGAAGAAATCTGAGCCGCGACCTTCTTCACTGACGACGCTGATTTCACCGCCCATGAGTCGGCAGAGTTTTTTGCTGATGGCTAGACCAAGGCCCGTGCCACCATACTTTCGAGTGGTGCTGGTGTCGGCCTGAACAAAAGCTTGGAAAAGACCGCTCAATTTATCAGGTGCAATGCCGATGCCTGTATCACGCACGGAGAAATGTAGGTGTGCGATGTCGCCTTCCTTACTTTTGCGACTGACTTGACGGGCAAGAATGAGGATCTCGCCTTTTTCAGTAAACTTGATGGCATTGCCAACAAGGTTCACGAGAACCTGTTTCACGCGCTGGAAGTCACCGCGGAAAAGACGGGGTAGGGCGGCATCGACATGGAAGTTTAGTTCAACTCCTTTTTCGGCAGCGCGATAGGAGAAGACGTCAGCCACTTCGGCAATGAGTTTCTCCATTTCGACAGGCACGTCTTCGATTTCCATTTTGGCAGACTCGATTTTGGAAAAGTCGAGAATGTCATTGATGAGATGCAGTAGCGATTCGCCACTGCCACGGATCATGCGAACGAGTTCTTCCTGTTCTGGATCCAATCCCATTTCAAAGAGAAGGGATGTTGTGCCAATGATGCCATTCATTGGGGTTCTGATTTCATGACTCATATTGGCCAAGAAGTCACCTTTGGCAGCCACCGCTGTTTCGGCTTGTTTTTTAGCAGCGATGTAATCAGAAAGAGTTTGTTGTCTTTTTAAGTCTTCTGACTGGAAATGAGTTAAAGCGGCGTTGAACGACTCCTGCAAATGATCCAGATCATCAAAGCCTTTGGCGGGCATTCGGTGGTTCAAATTGCCCATTCGCAGGGCTTGAAAACCCTGCATGAGAGCTTTTGTTTTTGAAGTAATGCTGCGGCCAAGAAGAAAGAATCCCAGGACAGCTGGCAACATGCCGACCATGCATCCCAATAAAGGCACCATGAGGCGTGGTGCAGTCAGAAGGTGCCTAATCTGCACCATAGGCTGACGGGCAAGCAAAACCCCGACAATTTTACCTTCACGATCTAGGAGTGGTCCCCCTGAGATAAGCCATTCAGTGTTATCTGAAAAGCTAGCTTTAAAAGAAAGGGGAGGCTCTCCAATAACGACAGAAGACCCAGCCATAACGCGATAGACAACGTTGTGCACGTCGTCCGGATCAGGCTCAAGCGGAAGTTTGGCTAAAGCTGTGTCATGAATCACGACGTAGGGCATTTTGTTGATAGCCGAGTTCGCAAGCCCTGTGGTTTTTGTCTGGGGACCAGCAATCTCAACTCTCAGGCCCAACTCTTGGATCATGCTTGGCACATCAACCACCTGGAGTCGCATTTGCAGATGCACAACGGCTTCGCTATGAAGATTGCTGGCACCAGAAAGCATTTCTGGAGTCAGTTCTTGAGTGCTTAGTTCATATTGGGAAGCTCGAACAATGGAGCCCAAATAGGAACGCTGAGACATTCGCAAAATCAGAAACTCCTGCCAAATGAAAGCAGCAGCCGTGACAAAAACGCCAATGAACATGACCAGGACACCCAGGGCCATGAAGCGTTTGGCAATGGAAATTTTTAATTTCATGCTGGCTGACGATCACGTGCGAGATGACGACGGACCGTGTCGCAGAGGTGCTCCAAAGTATATGGCTTTTGAAGCACATCAGCGAAGCCGATTGACTGGCAGAGTTCGCGAGCATCTTCCTGAAAGTATCCACTACAGGCAATGACTGGTAAGTAGGGAGAGATGGTCAGCAACTGCTCTAAAACTTCAAACCCTGATAAACCACCAGGCATGGTGAGATCAAGAACGACCGCGTTAATCTGCTGTTCAGTATGCATGCTATTAAGCAGCATTTCCACACCTTGATCACCTGATTCACTGGGAACAACATCGAATCCTTGTGAACGAAGCATCATGGTTGCAAGAGATAAGACATGTGGCTCATCATCAATGACAAGTACACGTCCGTAGAATCTTGGACTGTTGGCGCCTTGGGCTGGGTTTGTGCTCATGCAGGTTTGAGTCGTTAATTTAGGTTAAAGCGGTGTAGGAGAGGCACTTGATTTCATCAAGACTGGTATGCCCAGCTAAGACTTGCATCAGGCCTTCTTGATAGAGAGAAAAGAAACCGTTTTTAAAGGCGGCGGCGCGCATGGCTGACATGGGTGCTGCCTCTTCGATGAGATCCCGTAACTCATTGCTGACCTCACAGATTTCCATCAGCGCCACGCGTCCTGCATAACCTGTGTTGTGGCATTCTTTGCATCCAGAGGCCACGAAGATCGGGTGCGTTAGAGGTTGAGAGATGACGTTCTGTTTAGCCATCATGTCCTGAATGTCCTGAGGCACGGTCATGGGCTTTTTGCAATAAGTGCAAAGCCTGCGCACGAGTCGCTGAGCCTGGGAAAGTGCTAGTGAGTCTGCGAGCAAGTATTTTTCTACGCCCATGCTCATGAGTCGAGAAACCGCTCGTAGAGAATCATTCGCATGCAGCGTTGTTAACACTAGATGTCCTGTAAGCGCGGCATTCACCGCTGAGTTAGCTGTCTCCGCATCACGAGACTCACCAATCAGAATGATGTCTGGGTCAGCGCGAAGAAGAGCCCGCAATCCATTGGCAAAATCGAGCCCGTAGTGTGGATTGATCTGAGTTTGGTTAATGCCTTCGATCTCATACTCGATCGGGTCTTCAATGGTCTGAATATTCACGCTCTCATCATTCACGCTGTTAATGAGTGCGTAGAGCGTCGTTGTTTTACCAGAACCTGTCGGGCCAGTCACAAGGATTAGGCCTTGGTCGCGAGACATGGTGCGATTTAAGATATCAACCTGACGCTGCCCGAGGTTGAAATCACTAAGTCTCTTGACGCCATCCTGCTTATCCAAGAAACGCATGATGACCTTTTGGAATTCGCGTCGAGTCGGTACGGCTGCAACACGGACATCAACGCGGCGATTGCCGACACTCAGAGCGAAACGCCCGTCCTGAGCTTCTTGTCGGCTTTGATTCATCCCGGCGTAGTTCTTGAGAAGAGCTACAAAACGCTGAAGCATGGCCTCCGGTGCTGTCAGGATGGTTCGCATATTGCCGTCCATTCGTGCACGGAAGCGAACTAGATTGTAATACTTCTCTAAGTGAAGGTCAGATGCGCGACAACGGATGGCCGTAAACAGAGCCCATTGAACCAATTCTTCAGCGCTGTGAGCAGGGCTGGCTGGGTTGATCCGCACCATGTCATCCGGATTAATCTCAGTGATGTTTTCATTGACGGAGGCGGTCATGTTCGCCTTATCCATCTTCACCACGCCGCTGGCATCAAAGGTGGCTCCTGCACGATTAATCGCATCGCGGATGCCTGCTGGATCGGCAAGCACTGTAATGACTTTGACCGCTGGGTTGCCCATGCTCAGCCACTCATCTTCAAAGGCATAACTATCCAGGTGCTCACTGAGCATGAAGATAGCATTCTTGCCAATATGTAGTGGATATACATTATGCCTCTCTAGCAATGGCAGCGGAAAAAAGCTCTGGCGTTGAGCCTCTTGTGCAGAGAAGCAAGGTGTGCGCCCCATTGAAACAAGGTAATTTAGAGCAATCCCTAAATTGCGTTGAACAATGTTAAAATGATTGATTCCAAGTTCAGGGTTTTTTTCCTTCTGGGTTTCATAGAAACCTTTGAGCTTGGTGATTTCAACGGGATCATAAGGATAGTTTGCCATGAGCCAATTGAAGGCTCCTTCATATCCCATTTCGTCAAACCGAGGAGGCGTGATGGATTCCAGTTGATTCTGTTGGGCGATGGGTAATTGGCCCAGGCGTTCGACCAAATCTTTGCGGGTGTTTTGGTATTGCTCAGCACTGATGAGAATACGAATAACTAAAAAGCTGGGAACGCCCCAAGTGTCTCCGGCGCGTGGATTGTGGTGAGCCATGACCAAGATGGGGCCAAGCGTGGTGACTGGCAGCCAAGGGTCTGCCACATAAGGAACACGTCCGAGTTTGCGAACAATTTTCTCAGCCTCTGGCGTGCAGCTTTCGCGAAGAAGGTTAACCGGAATCAGCTTGTGTTGCAGAGCCAGACCTTCGATCGAAAGAATAGCCGAGTGCTTCGATTCATTGGTTATTGGAGCCGGAATACTCGTATCTCCAAAGGATTGAGGAGTAGATTCAGCTGGAGGTGTGACCGTGGCGGACATGAGGTGAAAAATGCTTATTTGCCGAAGACTTTAGAAGGATCGACGGTGGGTGGGTTGCCTCCCATGTCGGTGCCATCGAATGGAATCCTTAGACCTGTTCCGGCAACGCCTGGGCGTAAGAGTTCAAAACGTTTGCCTCTCCAGCGGAGGCGGTATGTGGTCGAATCACTCGATGCTTTTGGATTGTAATTCGGATCAATGAAAGGGCTGCCTACAATGATTTTATTCGTATCCGTCGAACGGTGCCTGAGCCCTGCTAAGACGGTCAACTCATCGCTGGTTGAACCTGCGTTCTCTGGCCAAATAATCTCTGCCACATTGGTCATGTATGAATCCAAGGCCTTGTTTACCATCTCCATTCGGTTGATGGCCATATTTTCTTTGGAGCTATCAAAAGCCCCATTGAGCATCACCAAGGCAATGCCTGCAAGAATGGCCAGCATCGAAATCGTGGCGATCATTTCAGTCAGCGAAAAGCCATGTTGATCCGGGTCTGCTTGAAGCACCCGTTCAATGGTTTTTTGGCGCTGACTGATGATGATCATGAGGTTAGTAGAAGATTTGCAAGTTGCTCGCATCGCGAAGCTCAGTCTTCGTCATCGCGGTGATGCTTCTGGGAAGATTTGCCGTGTATCCTTGGGGTAAAAAGAGTGTGATTGACGACTCGGAGTAGGCTACGTAAGGCTGAATCAGGGCATATCGGCGATTGTTCTCCGTGAGTGAAGGGTTAGCTGTCCCCCAATTCGTGGCAGCTTGGCTGCGACCCACTACTTGAAGATAAGTGGACATACCCATATTTAGCGCTTCTGCCCGCGCGATGGCGAGATTCCGTTCGCTTTCACCACGCATCCGAGTGAGAGACGGAATAGCTAAGAAGGAGATGATTCCGAGAATGGCCACGCAGGCAATCATCTCTACCATGGAGAAGCCCCAGCGGCTTCTTTTTGATTCGAACTTTGAGGTCATTTTCATCATTTCAATGGAAGTGTCATTCGGGTTAGGGTTGAGCCACCATTTCAACCATGGGAAAGCTTCCGGTTGCCCAATTTGAGAGAACTAAATACTGCTTGGCTCCTTTAAGCGCCGCAGAGTGCAATTTGTCCGAGCTTTCGCGATAGGCGAAAAAGTGATCGGCCGTTGATTGGTCGATGTAACCTTCCTTTTGGTTGGGATCTGGAGAGGCTGGATTAGGCACCAGAAGATTGAATCTTGCCTCAGTCGTGGTGAGCGCATTGTAACTTGCTTGAATACTTACGAGGCTACGCACCTGAGCCGTGTTACCCACTCGAGATTGCGCCATGACCCACATATTGAGAGCTTCTTGGATGGCAGCTTGCTGCTGACGTGCCACGATCCTGTTGGCATCACGTGAACCGTTAGAGATCGCTGTTAATGCCAAAGCCGACATGATCCCAATCACCGCAATAGTGAAAATGGCTTCAACAAAGGTAAACGCACCGAGCGCCTTTTGTTTTCCAGAGGTGAATGAAATCATAGATATACCGAATTAAATCATAATTATCATAATAATCAATTAAAGTTATACAATTTTTTAAGCAAGCTCGGCTCATTTCAGGCACCAGAAAGCCAACGGTTAGGTCGAGTCTAAATTTAATAAAAGCCAATTTGGCATAATTTGACGCTTTATGTGTGTCATTTTTGATCAACAGACAGGGAGTCTGAAGCGTCGCCAATCGGCGCACAGTCTTTATGTACAAGGCTTAGTGCGAGTCTTCGCCAATGTGGCACATTGTAAGCGAAGAAGAGGTCAATCAACCAAGCCAATCTTTATGTCCCCCGAAAAATTCACCGTCAAACTTCAGGAAGCCTTCAACGCCTCGCAATCCATCGCCACGCGGCACGGGCATCAGGAATTGAAGCCCGCTCATCTTCTCCTTGCCTTACTTGAGCAGGAGGGCGGCATCGCTACGCCTCTTTTCGAGAAAGCGGCCGTGAATCCAGCCGCGGCGCAAGGACTGAAGGCAGGCATTGAAGCCCTACTCTCTCGCCAGCCGAAGGTCAGTGGCGGCTCCAGCGGATTGCACCTTTCCAACGAGTTCCGCGAACTCATGACGAAAGCCGAGGACGAGCAGAAGAAGCTCAAGGACGACTTCCTCAGCGTCGAGCACATCATTCTCGCGCTCTTCAAAACGAAGACGGAGCTCTCCGATGTGCTGAAGCAAGCGGGCCTGACCTACGACACCGTTTCCAAAGGCCTCGCCGTGGTGCGTGGCTCGCAGCGCGTAGTGGATCAGGACCCCGAGGGCAAATACCAGACGCTGGAGAAATATGGCACCGATCTCACCGCACGAGCGAAGGCCGGGAAGATCGACCCCGTCATCGGACGCGATGAGGAAATCCGCCGTGTGATGCAGGTGCTCAGCCGCCGCACGAAGAACAATCCTGTGCTCATCGGCGAGCCCGGCGTGGGTAAGACGGCCATCGCCGAAGGTCTCGCTCGGCGCATCGTCGCCGGTGACGTGCCGGATTCGCTGAAGGGTAAAAAGCTCATCAGCATGGACCTCGGCGGCATGATGGCCGGGGCGAAGTTCCGTGGCGAGTTCGAGGAGCGGCTCAAAGCCTTCCTCAAAGAGGTTACATCGAGTGATGGCGAGATCATTCTCTTCATCGACGAACTGCATACCATCGTCGGCGCAGGCAAAGGCGAGGGCGCGATGGATGCGGGCAATCTTTTGAAGCCGCAGCTCGCACGTGGTGAACTGCGCTGCATCGGCGCGACAACGCTGGATGAGTATCGCAAGCACATCGAAAAAGATCCCGCGCTGGAGCGTCGCTTCCAGCCGGTGAAGGTCGGCGAGCCGAGTGTGGAGGACACCATCGCCATTCTGCGTGGCCTCAAAGAACGCTACGAAGTTCATCACGGCGTGCGCATTCAAGACAACGCCATCATTGCCGCCGCCACGCTGAGCAATCGCTACATCACCGACCGCTTCCTGCCGGACAAAGCCATCGACCTCGTCGATGAAGCCGCTAGCCGCATCAAGATCGAACTCGACTCCATGCCCACGGAGATCGACGTCATCGAGCGCCAAGTCATGATGGGCGAGATGGAGCGTCAGGCTTTGAAGAAAGAGAAAGACGCAGCTTCCAAAGCTCGCATTGAAAAGCTCGACAAAGAGATCGCTGACCTCAAAGAAAGCTCCTCGGCGCTTAAGGCGCAGTGGATGAAGGAAAAGGAATCCGTGCAGGTCGGTCGCAAGATGAAGGAGGAACTCGAACGCCTCCGCACCGAGCAGGAACAGGCGCAGCGCCGGGGCGACTTCGGTCGTGCCGGTGAGATTCAATACGGCCTCATCCCCGATCTCGAAAAGAAACTCGCCGAGAGCTCCACCGAGAACAAAGAACCTCGCGCCGCGCACACCTTGCTGCGCGAAGAAGTTACCGAAGAAGACATCGCCCGTGTCGTGGCCAACTGGACCGGCATTCCCGTTTCACGCCTTCAGGAAGGCGAGCGCTCGAAGCTCGTGAAGATGGAGGAACGCCTCGCCAAACGCGTCATCGGCCAGAAGGACGCCATTACCGCCGTCAGCAATGCCGTGCGCCGTGCGCGTGCGGGCATTCAGGATGAGAACCGCCCGATTGGCAGCTTCCTCTTCCTTGGCCCCACCGGCGTCGGCAAGACGGAGCTTTGCAAAGCCCTCGCCGAGTTCCTCTTCGACGACGATAGCGCCATGACGCGCATCGACATGAGCGAATACATGGAGAAGCACAGCGTCAGCCGCCTCATCGGCGCACCTCCCGGCTACGTCGGTTATGAAGAAGGCGGCCAGCTCAGCGAGGCCGTGCGCCGTCGGCCTTACAGCGTCGTCTTGTTCGACGAAGTCGAAAAAGCGCACCCAGATGTCTTCAACACGCTGCTCCAGGTGCTCGACGACGGCCGCATCACCGACGGCCAGGGTCGCACGGTCGATTTCAAGAACACGGTGCTAATCATGACCAGCAACATCGGCAGCAGCGCCATTCAGGATGTCAGCAATCCCGAGCAGCGCGATGCCTTGGTGCGCGACAGCCTGAAGCAGTTCTTCCGCCCCGAGTTCCTCAACCGCATCGACGAGATCGTCATCTTCGACCGCCTCGACGCCGCGCAACTCGACCAGATCGTCAAGATTCAGCTCCAGCGCGTCATCGACCGCCTCGCGAAGCAGAACATCCACCTCACCGTCACCGACGACACCACGCGCTACCTCGCCGACGCCGGCTTCGATCCCGTCTTCGGCGCGAGACCCCTCAAACGCGCCATCCAAAAGCACCTGCTCGATCCGCTGTCCCTCGCCGTCCTCGAAGGCGGCTTCAAAGACGGCGATCGTATCACAGCAGTGATGAAGGACGGGAAGCCGGTGTTTGAGAAGAAGTAAAACCTAACCAAGGCCCTTGGACAGATTGTTCTGCTGAGGGCCTTGATTGGTAGATGGCATCTTGCCGCTGGCTTTAACGCGTTGTTACGACAGAACGCAGACGATGCAGCAGGCTGAATAGGCCGAAGAAGGCGCGATTGATATAGACGGATTCGGCTCGGCCACGGGCTCCGCGCAGAGAGAGTAACTCACGATCTTGGCGATTGGTTTCTCCCATCTCATACATCGCGCGGAGAAAGCTTGGCTCGGCAAAATCAAAATGACCTGCGCGGAAAGGGCGCGTCAGAAGTTCGATCGATTCCCGGGCTAGATGGGTCACTTTTTGACGCTGAGCTGGGCCGTCGGTGGGTAGTAGCACATCCATGGCTCGCAGGGCGGCCTCTAATTCATCCGCGGATTCCAGCAGCGCTGGATTTAAAAAGGCAAACTGCAGGGCATAAAACTCGGGGGTGATGGATCGCGTGCAGCCGAAATCGAGCACACAAAGTTGGCCTTCTGCACTTACCAAAAAGTTCCCTGGATGCGGATCTGCATGAAAGCGTTTTAAGCCATGAATCTGATGCATGTAGAAATCCCACAAAATCTGACCGATGCGGTTACGCTCACTCTGTGAAGCGTCGCTGGCTGCAAAGCGGTCAAGCGTGAGTCCGTCGATCCAGTCCATGGTTAACACCCGATTGGAGCAGCGGTCTGGATAGAAGGTGGGGAAACGCAAGTGAGGCAGGCTGGAGCAAGCTGCTGCTATTTCCTGGGATTCCTGCAATTCACGGACATAGTTGGTTTCTTCCAATAACCGAGTCTCCACCTCCGTGAAGTAGTGAGCGATGTCCTCTTCTCGTAATCCGAGCATTTGCAGCGCGATGGGTTTAACGACGCGAAGATCACTGCGCATGGATTCAGCCACGCCTGGATACTGGACTTTAACGGCTAGCTTTTGACCATCGCGATAAGCCACATGCACCTGACCAATGGAGGCACCATGAGCGGCCTCTGGCGTGAAGCGATCGAACAGTGATTCCACCGGTTGATTGAACTCGCGCTCGAGTGTCCGACGCACCAGTGGCCAGGATAGAGGTGGTGCAGAATATTGAGCTTGGGCAAACTGTGCTGCATAGGCCGGGGGCAGGAGATTTTCATCAATGCTCAGCATCTGAGCAAGCTTTAGCGGGCCGCCTTTGAGCTTGCTGAAACTTTCATACACAGCACGTGCATTGACGTCATCCAAATCATCACGCAATGCTTTGGATGCGGACTCGGGACTGACGGCACGTTGCCCGTAGTATTTGAGGTAGTTTAGTCCTACTCGTGCCCCAGTTCCCGCGAGCTCAGCCATGCGACTGAGCGGCGTACTGCGGATGCTATCTTGGGAGAGATGTTCAGCGGCCATGTTTTAGGCACACTTAGTCATTCCAGGTATGAGAAAGCGGAGGAGGTCAAAACCTGAGTCGAGAACTTGGCGGCCCATCAGATCAAATAACACCGTCACTGACTTTTCGATGAAGGCGTCCGTGCGCTCAAATTTAGGGCTGTCGTCTTTCAGGTTGTAGGCGACCACACTGCGAAAGAGAAGCTTCATGGCTTTGGGATACACGGCGGTTACGGGGCCGCGTGAGGCGATCTCTCCTTGCTGGCGTCCGAGCAGCAGGACTGACTTCGCAAAGGCATCAAAGCGATCTTCTAAACCCGACCATTCAGGCACAGAGGTTAATGGGTTCGCATGGCCCATCCTCAGCAGTAGCAGGCTGCGGTGATCCAGCGCCGCTGTCGTGAATGCAAAAAGGAAGGCCAGCATTCGATGCCGAGCCCTAAAGCTCGACCACTCAGCACCGCTTTCAACGGACTGGATGAGGTCATCCATCATGTGACGCCACCAATGGACCTCGACAGCTTGCAGTGATGAATACTCGGAAAAGAAATCCCGCTCAGAAATGCCAAGTGTTTGGCAGAATTTAAACAGAGACACTGGCGGCCTACCCTCAGCTTTGAGCTCATGCAGGTAAGCGCTCTCGATCCGATGACGGATCGAAGGCTGTTCAGGGGCAATGAAGTCGTCCATAATGACCAAAATACGAACGTGCGTGAACTTTAGTCGCCAAGATTGTGTGTCATTACCAGGAAGCGATCACTTCGTAGGCAAAGCCTGTGAGGTATTCGGTCTCAGGAATGGTAGCCAGGATCGGATGATCAGGACGCTGGCTGTAGGTGGCCACGCGGCGGATGGTTTTCCGAGCATCCACCGCAGCATCGACGATGCTGTTATGGAAGTCGCCCGTGCTGACATGATGGCTGCAACTAAAGGTTGCCATGATGCCACCGGGTTGCAGCATTTTCAGGGCACGCAGATGGATCTCTTTGTAGCCGCGCATCGCGTCATTGATGCTTGCTTTGGTTTTGGTGAAGGATGGCGGATCTAGAATGATCAGATCATAGCTGGCTCCGCTGGACTCCTGTTGTTTGAGAAAATCAAAGCAGTTTGCGGCAATGAAATTCACTTTAGCGCCGGAGATCTCCGCGTTCTGTTTCGCCACAGCGATAGCGCTTTCACTAATGTCGACAGCAGTGACTTCTGCCGCCTCAGCCAGGGCGCAGGCTTGGGCGAAGCCTCCTTGGTTCGTGAAGCAATCCAATACCCGACGGCCTTTGGCCAGTTTGGAGACGTGTTGATAGTTATCGAGCTGATCCAGATAAAGGCCTGTCTTTTGGCCCTCGACAAGATCCACATGGAAAGCACTGCCCTCATGCCGCACTACAAAAGGCTCCGCCGCATCGCCAAAGATGACTCCTTTGATTTGTTCCAGACCTTCGGCCTTGCGGACGCCGCCTTCGTTGCGCTGGACGATGCTTTTGGGCGAAAAGACCTCACAGAGCGCCTGCACGATCAGATCCTGTCGCATCGCCATGGCTAAGGTCAGCGTTTGCAGCACGAGATGGTCACCGTAACGATCCACGACCACACCAGGCAAGCCATCCGATTCACTCCACACCACGCGGCAGAGGCTGGTATCCACGCCGGAATCCACTCGTGATTTCAAGGCACGCTCGATCCGGCGTTTGAAGAAATCCAAATCCAGATCTTGGCGGCGGTAAGAGAACAGACGGGCACTAATCTGAGATTGCGGATTGTAGATCGCACTGCCCATGGGCTTGCCTCTGGCGTCTTGGAGCTGAACCACGTCTCCAGGTTTTGGCTCGCCAAAGCGGCCTTTGATTTCAGTCGCATAGACCCAGACATGACCGTGAAAAATGCGAGCGCGTGGTTGGATAGAAAGTGTGGGCATGGGGGCCAGATCATAGGGGGCTAAGAGCTAGAGGCAAGAAGGGATGCCCTTGTTCTGCGATTCTGCGATTGACGAGGCCATTTCCTGTCGTTCATGCTTGTATATTCCCAATGACCTCACGCCGCTCCTTTCTCACCTCTGCCACCGCTGCTTCAATCACGCTTTCGGCTTTGCCGTCCTTCGGCGCTGAGGGGGGGGGATTCCGCACCGCCCTCATCGGCTCCGGTTGGTGGGGCATGAACATTCTTCGGGAAGCGATGGCTTCAGGCCGAATCCAAGTCGTGGCGCTCTGTGATGTGGATGAAACCGTTCTTACCAACAGTGTCGAAGACGTGAAGTCTGAAACCGGTGACGAAGCCAAAGGCTACAAAGATTATCGCAAACTGTTAGCCGAGGCCAAGCCCGAGATCGTCATCATCGCCACACCGGACCACTGGCATGCGCTGCAAACCATCGCCTGCTGTCAGGCCGGTGCCCATGTGCTGGTGGAAAAACCCACCGGTCACACGATCAAAGAGAGCCGTGCCATGGTGCGTGCGGCTAAGGAAGCAGGCGTTGTCGTTCAAGTCGGGCTGCATCGCCGGATCGGACCGCATCATGTGGCTGCCATGGAGTTTTTGAAATCAGGCCAAGTTGGCAAGGTCGGCATGGTTCGTTGCTTTGCCGATAGCAAAGGTGGCCCAGAAGCGGCCAAGCCGAATAGCAAAGTGCCTGAAACCTTGGATTGGAACATGTGGTGTGGTCCAGCTCCGTTGCGGCCTTTCAATACCAAACTGCATCCTGGCGGATGGCGGAATTTTCTCGACTACGCCAATGGCACCATGGGAGACTGGGGCGTGCATTGGCTGGATCAGGTGCTGCTCTGGAGTGGTGAGAAAGGTCCGAAGAAAGTCTTCTGCGCCGGTGGCAGACCTATCTTTGGTGCTGCGGTCTTGAATGACAAAGAGCAGACCACCGATGCCCCCGATCATCAGGTCGCCACCTTCGAGTTTGAGAACTTCACCGCCATCTGGGAACACCGGAAGTTTGCGTCGAACAACAATGAGAAGCACGGTATCGGAGCCTATTTCTATGGTGAGAAAGGCGTGCTCCACATCGGCTGGCGGGATGGCTGGACCTTTTACCCCACCGATCCAAAAGCACCAACCGTGCACGGCGACCACCAGCTTCAGGAGCCCGATGGTCATAACATCGCTCTGCTTTGGGCCGATTTCATTCAAGCCATCGAAACTGGGCGGAAACCCATCGCAGACATCGAAAGCGCACATCGCTCGAGTTGCCTGCCCATGCTTGGCATGTTGAGCTGGAAACTCGGCCGCAGCATCCAGTGGGACGCCGAAAAAGAAGAAATCATCGGTGATCCCGAAGCCAGCAAGCTGCTCAGCCGTGAGTATCGGGCACCGTGGGTGTATCCAGTCTGATCAAGCCGCCGCGCGGGCGGTCAGGCGGGACACCATTTGCCGGACATGAGAAGCTTTGTAGGCTCTCGGTTTCAGGATCGCTAGGCTTTTGGCAAAGCTACCCCATTTCAGTATGGTGATCGTGACTCGGCGTGTGCCCCATTGATTCATGGAGCTGGTGGTTGGCTTATAGAGGTCGATCGTGCCTGTGCCGACGAGGGCAGAGCCGTAGTCGTCCACGATGTAGAGGCTGCTGTCTCCAGAGATCTGAAAGATCGTGCCGACAGGATAAACCGACCAATCGGCGGCTGCGCTGCGGACCTGACCGTGCAGCAGCTTGGTTCCTGTTGCTGTACGTGCCCCATATTCCAAATGGTCACCCTCCGTGTGTGTGTAGGCCGTGGTTCTGACGCTTTTAATGACTGATCCTGGTGCGATAGCGGGTGCAGCAGGTTTTGTATTCAGCGGTAATTCTCCAGCAAAGGAAAGGGCAGATAGGGCAACAAGGCAGGGTAGGATGAAGCGGGTCAATGGGTCGGTGGGTTGTTCAGCGCGCTCTGCCAAACTTGGTTGGACCAGCAGAGGGGCGCGCATGGTGGCGGGTTTGCCGGAGGTGTCAACCGCTGAAACCCCCACGTTTGGGTGGCTTTCTTTATGGCTATTTTAAATAAAATCATACTTCATGGAGAGGGCTGTAAATTTTTTCGGCAAGCAGCCGCGCTGAGTCTGGCCACTACGATTCAGCCTTCGCGAGGACTTTACCGACCTTTTCATTCAAGAGCACTCAGAGGCAAGTTTGCTGCTGGTAGAGAAACAAAAGTGCACAGTGCTTGACCGACATCACACAGTCAGCAGGTTAGTGCGCTGCTCGTTAATGAGCGGTTTTCCACGAAATACAAACAACCATGAGTTCTATTGTTCCACTTATCTCTTCCGGCACTGCCGGCCCTCTCGGCGTGATGCATTTGCCACGTCTCTGGCAAAAAGCTTCCTTGGCTGCCGCAGGCAAACTGCACGCTGATTATCCCGGCTGTGGCAAGGGCTACGATGGCATGACCCTCGGCGCGCTGGGCATTGCAGAAGCGGATTTCTTGGCGTTCATCGCCACTAAGCCAACCTACGTTCAGCTCGAGGCCTGGGTGAAAAGCTATCCCGGCGTGAAGCTCAGCAAAGCCGACATCTATCGCCACAATCAGTCGATCATGGGCTATTGCCACGGTGATGACACACGCAAAGGCATCCTTGCTGCGGTGGGTCTTCCTGACGACGGTTCTTGCAATCCGGGCGCCGTGGATCTGAACAATCTGGACGACTGGCAGACTTTCTACAGCGCTGAGTTGAACTAAAGCTCTTCTAGGCCACCCCCAATCGCAGGCTTCATTGCCCTGTGATTGGGTGTTAACTTGACGATGAATCTCACGCACACAGACGAACAAGGACGCGCCAGCATGGTGGACGTGTCGGGTAAACCCGCGCAGACACGTGAGGCTGTGGCCATGGGTTTCATCTCTCTTCAGGCCGATACGCTGGACCTGATTCGACAGAATGGCCTGAAAAAAGGCGATGTGCTGGCCGTGGCCCGTATCGCCGGTATTCAGGCCGCAAAGCAGACGCAGTTGCTGATCCCGCTTTGCCATCAAATCCCGCTCAGCAAGGTAGCGGTCGATTTTGAGATGCAGGCAACCGGCATTCAGATCACCGCAACGACTAAAACAATCGCTCAAACAGGGGTCGAGATGGAAGCCCTGACCGCAGTTTCTTTAGCGGCCCTCACGATTTATGACATGTGCAAGGCCGTGGATAAATCGATGGTCATCCAAGAAGTGCGCTTGATCTCGAAAACCAAAGTTTAATGACTCTATGATCACGACAGGCATCATCACCATTTCAGATCGCGCTAGCCAAGGTGTGTATGAGGATCTCGGCGGTCCAGCGCTGCGTGCTGCTTCTGAGGGCTACGGCTGGCAGGTGCACGCCGAGGTGATCGTACCGGATGATTTGGCAGCGATTCAGCAGGCCATTCAATCGCTCTCCGCTCAGGGTTGCGGTCTCATTCTGACCACGGGTGGCACAGGCATTGCCGAACGTGATGTCACGCCCGAGGCGATCCGAGGCATCATGCGGGTGGAAATCCCTGGCTTTGGCGAGCTGATGCGGATGCGCTCTTTGGAGCTGACCCCGAATGCCATTTTATCGCGCTGTCTGGCAGCGATTGTTCATCGCTCACTCGTGATTGCTTTGCCTGGGAAACCTCAAGGTGCCGTGGATTGCCTGAGCTTTGTCTTGGGGGCCATTCCACATTCGGTCAAGCTGGCGCAAAGGGTGCCGACGAGTTGCTGATCGCAGGTCTGGTAGCTCACTTCAGCGTGAGTTCTTCCATCACCATTTTCAGCTGATCATGGGTTCTTGTCACCATGCTTTTGGTTGGTGGTCCGCTATGGCGATCACTCCAGACTTTTTCCAGTTCTGTTAAAACCGAAATCACAGGTTGTAACAGCACGCCACGACGATTGAGCTCGCTGAGTGAGGCAAAGCTCTGTCGCAGTTGCGCTAAAAGGGCGGGGGAGCCAATGCAAAGGGGGCGTTTATCCACCTCAGGGATTTCGACCACGAGTTTGGAGACGATTTCCAAGGCGCGCATCCAGGCCCCGATTTCCACCAGCACCGCCAGATCTTCATCACGTTGCTCACGCAATTGGCGAAGCAGTTCCTGGTGTCCGTCCACGATTTCCTGTCGCAGGCTGGCCCAGTCATCCATCTCGGCCATCTTAGCTTGGGCCATGAGACGAGGTTTGGTTTTTTCCCCCAGTCCAAGGGTGCGACAATAGCTGGCCATATCCTGACTGTTATTGCGGAAATGCTGAGAGTCCTGAGCTTCCCAGATGAGGAAAGACTCACCAATCAAGCTTCCAAGGGTAAAGGCCACCTTGATCCGATCTGTCGATGGCACGGGCGGCTGCGGTCGGTAAAGCGTGCGCCAGCGTGCCTTGGCGTGTTGGCCGGCCATTTCTAAAAAATCGACCGGCGTCTGGTCGGCTGTCCAAAAGGCAGCTCGATTGACAAATTCTCCCGCGCTCGCGGCGATCGAGTCCTGAGACGCTGCTGGTTCTTGGGCAAAAACTCCCGAGACAAGTGCAAACGCCACTGCCAGTCTCATCAAGAGCTGGTGAAAAGCGGCGTTCACGGGGCGACGTTTCAAGTGGGGAAAGGTTGAGATGCCTCAGAAGTCTTAACTGTTCAACCATGACCTGCGATTCAGGGTCGATTCGAGCTGAAAACCATTGTTTCTCTGGATAGATGAGACGATGAGAGGTGGTTTATCTTAACCCATGCGCATATTTCTCCTGATTCCGTTCCTTGGCTTGTCTGCTTTCTCCAAAGATCTGCCTGTTGCCGATGTGGGCTCCTTTGCCCCTGCGCTCAAGCAGGCGCAGCCAGGTGACTGTCTTGTCTTAGCGGCAGGTGAGTGGAAAGATGCGCCGCTGGTCTTTACCAGCAGAGGTACGGCCAGTGCGCCCATCACACTCAAGGCCGCTGTGCCAGGAAAGACCGTCTTCACGGGCAAAAGCACGCTCAAGGTGGCGGGTGAGTATTTGGTCATCGAAGGCCTGCTTTTCAAAGATCCTGATCCGACTGTGAGTGACATCATCTCGTTTCGTGAAGAATCTGATTCTTTAGCCAGCCATTGCCGGATCACCGATTGCGCGATGATCAGCAGCTTGCCAGCGGTAGCGGGAAAAGAAAGCCGCTGGCTGGGACTTTATGGCACGGAGAACCGTGTTGATCATTGTGTTTTTCAGGGAAAGTCAGGGAAGGGCACCACCTTCGTTATCTGGCTTGGTTCGGGCAGTGAAGGCAAGCACCAGATCGATCACAATTACTTCGGCTCACGCGAGCGGCTCGGAAAGAACGGTGGCGAGACCATCCGCATCGGTGATAGCAAGTCCTCCATGCTCCAAGGCGGTTGTATCGTCGAGCATAACCTCTTTGAAAAATGCAATGGCGAGGCGGAATGCATCTCCAACAAATCCTGCGGAAATCTCTATCGGGAGAACACCTTCCTGGAGGTGGCTGGGACCCTGACCCTGCGCCATGGCAATGGCTGCACCGTGGAGCGTAACGTCTTTATCGGCAAAGGGGCCAATGGCACTGGCGGCATCCGCTTGATTGGTGAGGATCACACGGTCCGCGACAACTACTTGGAAAACCTCACGGGTGACACCATGCGCTCCGCCATCTGTTTCATGATGGGCATCCCGAACTCGCCTGCCAATCGCTACTTCCAGGTCAAAAACGCCCGCGTTGAAAACAACTGCATCGTCGGCTGTGAGCACTCGCTGTTGATCGGTCTGAGTGAGGATAAACTGGCTTCACTAGCTCCAGTGGGAATCTTGATGAGCGGCAATCAGATTCTGTCTCCCAAGCATCCCATCGTGGAAGCGCGCTGTGCTCTGGATGGCATTTCGTGGAAGGGGAATCGCTTTTCCGGCAAGTCTCTTGGCATTCCTCCAACAGCGGGGATCGAGGTCGCGGAGCCAAAGATCACGGTGCTGAAACCGATCTCGCGCTCGGAAGTCGGCACCTCCTGGTAATCGTGCCACTTTCAGAAAGCGTGCATTTCTGCATTGTGATCGCGGGCAGGGTCGTTACTGAGTGTTGAGGCTGCTTGGCTGGCCTCTCCCAACCTTTCTTTTACATCATGTCACTTCATCTCGGCGTTAATATCGATCACGTGGCCACGCTTCGGCAGGCACGCTACCGCACCATGCTCGGGGCTCACAATGTGGAGCCTTCCATCCTTCAAGCGGCTCTTGAGGCCGAGTCAGCAGGCGCACACTCCATCACCATTCATCTGCGTGCGGATCGTCGGCATATCGTCGATGAGGACGTCTATCTGCTGCGTCGTGAAATTGGCACAATGATGAATCTGGAGATGGGCAATACGCCTGAGATCCTCGGCATCGCTCTTCAGGTAAAGCCGCATTTTGTCTGCATGGTGCCTGAGAATCGTGAAGAGGTCACCACTGAAGGTGGGCTGGATGTCCTCGGTCAAAAAGACCTGCTGCGTGCTAGCGTCAGTCAGCTTGAGGCCAATGGCACGCGGGTAAGCATGTTCATTGATCCTGATCTGGATCAGGTCCGTGCTTCTGCCGAGATCGGTGCTAGCATGATCGAGCTTCATACAGGCACCTTTGCCAATGAACTCGGTGAAAAACGCAGCCATGAAGCCGCCCGCTTGAAAGCAGCCGCTGAGCTTGGCCACAGTCTGGGCTTGCAGATCAATGCAGGACACGGGCTCACCACCACGAATCTCCCCGAGCTTTTTATCGTCCCTCATTTGTCTGAGCTGAATATTGGTCATAGCATCGTCGCCCGCTCCGTCTTTGTGGGCTTGCGTGCGGCCATTCAGGAAATGCTGGAAGCCATGAAGGGTTATACCCATGCCTGACATGACTCCTCTCGGACTCGGCATTGATCTGGTTGAGGTGGCTCGCATCCGCGAGCTACTCACCAAGCATGGCGACCGTTTTAAAGAGCGCACTTTTACAGCGGGCGAGATCGCCTACTGTGATTCCTGTGCGGATCCAGCCATGCACTATGCAGCACGGTTTGCCGCCAAAGAAGCCGCAGCAAAAGCCATTGGAACGGGCCTCTGGTCTCAGGGCGTGGATTGGAAAGATTTGGAGGTCTTGCGGGCCGATTCGGGGAAGCCCTCTCTAGTTCTTCATCGTGCAGCGATGGATCATGCCAGCGCTCAAGGCGTGACCTCCTGCCTCATTTCGCTCACCCATACGCGTGAGTTGGCCATGGCTCAGGTCATTTTGGTCTAATCAAAAGTCATGTCTACGATCCCACAGGTTGCCATGCTCGTGGACACGTCCCGCTCTTACGGGCGTGACATCGTTCGTGGCATTCGTCGTTATGTCGCCGAGCATGGTCCTTGGTCACTTTATCTGGAGTCGCGGGATTTAAAGTCCAGCTTCCCTGAGTGGTTAAAGAAGTGGCCGGGTGATGGCATTCTAGCGCGCACCGTTGATCCGCTGCTTCTGCGCCAACTGAAGGCCACCAAGCTGCCCGTCATTGAGATGCGCACCACGGTTCTGAAACATCCCTTTCCCTATGTGGGTATGGACAATCAGCGGGTCGGTCAGCGCGTGGCGGATCATCTCATGGATCGCGGCTTCCGGCGCTTTGCTTGTTACGTAGACAATTCAGAACTCTTCTTTCAGCAGCGCTGCCAGAGTTTTGTTGCCACTCTGCAGTCGCGCGGATTTGAATGCTCTGTGTTTGAGGCTGGGGCCTCTCCTAGCAGACCGCTGCGCTGGGATCAGCATCAGCGCCAGTTGGCTGATTGGCTTGGATCACTGGAAAAACCCTGCGCTGTTTTTGCTGCCAATGATCAGCTTGGTTTCTGGGTGCTGGATGCCGCTCGCCGCGCAGGTATTTCCGTGCCTGAGCAGATCGCTGTGATCGGTGCTGAGAATGATAAGACGCTCTGTGAAACAGCCTGGCCGCCACTCTCCAGTGTGCAACTTCGTGGACTCAATGTCGGTTATACTGCGGCCAAACTGCTGGATGATTGGCTGCACCAAAAAATTCAGCCAGCCAAAGTGACCCTGCTTCCGCCAGGTGATATTGTGGTTAGGCAATCCTCCGACATCGTTGCCGTGGAAGATCCGCGCATGGCCAAAGCCCTGCACTTCATCCGCCAAAACGCCATCGCCGACATCAGCGTGACAGACGTGGCAAAGCAGGTCGCCCTTTCTCGCAGTGCTTTGGAGCGACGGATGAAAGAGCTGATCGGACGCTCACCTGGAGAGGAGATCAGTCGTCAACGCTTTGGGCACGTGGAGCGTCTGCTGGCTCAGACGGACCTCACCCTAGAGGCCATTGCTGAACGCGCAGGTTTTAAGCATCCACAATACATGGCTGAAGCCTTCCGCAAACGCAGCGGCATCACGCCGGGAGAGTATCGCCGCCAGAATCGGTTTTAACTTCCGACTCGAGCTCCTCCACCAGAATGCGCGATCCCTGAATCTCGCGAATACGGACATCTCTACCGCTCTGAAGGTAACCGCCTTCAATCATGGCTTCGATCCGATGATCTCCGAACTGAACTGTGCCGTAGGGGCGCAGAGCACTGATTGCCCGGCCTGTGTCACCGACCTGCACCTGGCGTGTGGCGGTCATGGCTGGCGTGTTTTCCAGGCTGCCACCAGCGGTTGTCGTCAGCATCATGCGACGGAAAGGGGCCGTCTCTGGCAGGTAACGCGCAGCCACGAGCACCGCGATGGCTGCGCCAATAATGCCGACGGCAAAGTTGCGCAGTCCTAGTGCATAGATACTCAGGTTAAAGGCAGATGGGCCCGATTCAGGTCCGCTGGGCAGGGAAGGGGGCGACACTTCCCATCCTGACATGGTGTAAACCAGGGCCACCATGACGCAGATAAATCCAAGGATACCCGGAATCATCGTGCCCGGAAACACCATGACCTCCAGGATGATGAAAACCAGACCAATGACAAAGATTCCCGCAGCAACAGCCGTCTCCTGACCAACCAAACTGCCAGCCACGTAATGGCCGAAAAAGAACAGCGAGAAGGCAGCCATCGAGATGCAGCCAGGCAGGCCAAATCCCGGCATCTTCATTTCCAGGTAACCGCCTGCTACTCCAATCACAATGAGCAGTGAAGCATAAGCAGTCACCCAGATAGCCACGTTTTCAAAGAAGGTCGGCACTGCCACCACGCTGCTGCCACTGAGCTTCTCAGCGGTCTTGATCTCATCCAATGTTTTCACGATGGCTTTGGCAAACAAGGGCTTTCCATCCACCAGCTCAATTGCTTGATCCGCATCCAGTGTGAGGATTTCTTTTTTGGAGTCGATCATCTTACCATTCACTTTCAGCTCCTTGCCCATGTCGATCATGGCTTCGATCACCGCAGGGTTATGGCCTTTCTTTTTAGCCACTGCCCTGGCCATGCCCATGGTGGCAGAGTTCATTTTGGCACGTTCAGCATCGCCCATTTCCTGGCCGTTTCCATAAACAGGAGAGGCTGCTCCCGCGCTGCTGGTCGGTGCCATGTAGATGCCATCCGTGGCCACAGCGATCATCGCGCCTGCGGAGAGGGCGCGCGGATTCACATAGGCAAAGCTGCGTGGTTTGAGCTTTTGCAGATCCGTCATCATGAGCTCCACTGTATCCCAGAGCAGGCCGCCGGGAGTATCTAGATCAAAGATGACCCCCTCGGCACCTTCTTTCGTGCAGCGCTCCAAGGTCCGCGACATGAACTCAAATCTAGCTCGGGAACTCAGGTCATCCTCACCGACAGGAATGATGACGACTTTCCCCGCATAACTGGAGATCTCGGCAAAGACAGGAGCCGTCGTCATTAAAAGGCATAACCAGAGCAGCATGGATTTCATGCTAAAACACTACCGCTGGGCTTGGCCGATGGCAATCCCCCTTCATCTCTCCCATTTCCAAAGAGGCCCGATGAGGCCGCCTCTTTATGGATTGGGGCCTTGCCACCCAAAGGTGTTGGCCCCGAGCTACGATGGAGGGTCCCTAAAGCAGAGCCACAGAGCCACAGAGCCCCTGATCTCTCTCCACTATCCTCCATCTTCTATTTTCACCCTTCCTCCGACCTCCTCCATCTTCTCCTCAGGCTTTCGGCACATGCGGCACCAACACATCTGGGGCCAGATTACGCTGTTTGCTACGCTTCGCCGCCTCGTCTGCAAAGATCTCCTGAGAACGCTGGGTCTTCTTCTTGGTCGTCGTTGTTTGGGACTGCCAGACACCGTCAGGGCGGAGAATCCGACCTCTGGCCGTATCCGCAAAGTGCGTCTCCAGGATCTGAATCAGGCGCTTCTTCGCCTCCTTATCTTCCACGGGGATCAGCAGTTCCACACGCTTGGAGAGATTGCGATTCATGAAGTCCGCACTGGAGATGAAGACCACCGGACGACCGCCTTGGCGGAACATGTAAATGCGGGCGTGTTCCAGATAGCGGTCGATGATGCTGACTACGGTAATGTTTTCACTCAGACCCTTCACCCCCGGCCGCAGGCAGCAGATGCCGCGGATGTTCAGCTTGATCTTCACGCCTGCCTGAGACGCCTCATAGAGCGCTTGGATCATTTGGCGATCCTCGAGCGAGTTCATCTTTAGCATCACTTCAGCTGCTTCACCCTGCTTGGCACGCTCGCATTCATTCTCTAACATGCCCAGCAGTCGCTCACGCAGACCAAAGGGGGCCATGGAGATCTTTTGGAAATGCACAAAGCGCGAGCGTCCTGTCACTGTATTGAAAAAGGCACTGGCATCACTGCCATAATTGGCCCGGCAGGTCAGGTAGCTCACGTCCGTGTAAAGGCGAGCTGTGGACTCATTGTAGTTGCCCGTCCCGAAGTGCATGTAGCGCACCAGATGCCCTGACTCGCGGCGCATGATCAGACAGACTTTGGCATGGGTTTTTAGGCCGTGCACGCCGTAGATGATTTGAGCTCCCGCATTCAGCAGGTCATTAGCACGATCCAGATTCCGCGCCTCATCAAACCGCGCCTTCAGCTCCACTAACACCGTCACATGCTTACCCGCCTCAGCCGCCTTCACCAGAGCTGCGACCACGCGACTGTTCTTAGCGGTTCGATACAGGATTTGTTTGATCGCAATCACATCAGGATCAGCCGCCGCTTCCTCGATCAGCTTCACCACCGGTTCAAAGCTCTCATAAGGATGATGCATGAGGATGTCTCCCCGCTTGATCGCATCAAAGAGACTCTCGCCTGGCTCGATTTGCGCTGAGTTTTGGGTCGCCCAAGGTTCCACCTTGAGCTCGTCAAAGCCTGGCAAACCCGCAATGGCAAAGAAAGCGCTCAGATCCAGTTCACCCGGAATCGTAAAGACCTGAGCATTCTGGGCCACGCCGATCTGCCGGATCGCCGTCACCAGATCTCGGCGCGCTCCTTCCTCGATCTCGATTCGGATCGCGGGGCTTTTCAGACGCTTGTCCAGGATGCCTTCCATGGCCGTCGCCAGATCATCTTCCGCATGATCTTCAGCCACGATGTCAGAATTCCGGCTGATGCGGAAGCGGGCACAAGCGGTGACCTTTTCCGATGGGAAATAATGCGTGATGAACAATTCTAAAACATCTTCCAGATTCAGGTAAGCATGGCTGGCTCCCTCAGCATCCGGCACCGTGATGTGTCGTGGCAGACTGTTAGGCAGAGAGAACAGGACAAAGCGCCGCACCGGCTTGGCATCCTCCTCCGAAAGTACCGTGCAAAGCAGCGAAATCTGCAACGCCGGAATCGTCGCGATCAGACCATCATCCAAAGCGATAGGGGAAAGCACTGGAAAGATATGCTCCATGAAATGCGCCTCCAGATGCGTGCGCTGGGAGAGCGTCAGGTCAGCCACACGCAGCTTACGGATACCCTTTTCGTACAGGATCGGTACCAACTGCTGATGCAGGATCTCATACTGACGGGCGATGAAACTGGTAGCGCGAGCGTGGATCTGATCCCACTGCTGGGTTGGCGTCAGGCCACTTGGGTCCTTCACTCGTAATCCTTTTTCCCTCATGAACTGAAGGGCGCCCACTCGCACCATGAAGAACTCATCAAAGTTAGAAGCTGTGATGGCCAGAAACTTTAGCCTCTCTAGCACCGGCAAGTCCGTGCGCGCAGCTTCATCCAGTACACGTTCGTTGAAAGCCAGCCAGCTAAGCTCGCGGTTGATGTATTGATCTTCAGAAAGGGCCATTGTGGCCAAGATCCTGTCGCAAGAAGCGCATAAAACAAGTTACAAGCCAGCTCAATAACATTCTCGTGATCCACCTCAGCGCGAAAGCCAAAAACCTTCATCATCCGCCCCTCACTTCCGCCACCCGTAGGCGCATTCTCCAGAATGCGGGGTGCTGCTGGTGTAGGCTCGTTCGCCAGAACGAGGTCGTCGAGGCCACGCGCTCTGGCGAGCGCGCCTACCCTGGGCGCGTCGGCGATTGGAGCTGATGGAGCAGAGTCTGCGCATCAGCAAACGCCTAGCCACCAACCTTCCCGACTTTCTCTGAAGGTCCGGTGATCCTCAGGCCTCCGGGACTCCCAAGCCAGTCGGGAAGATTGGCGACTAGATAGACCGTACCAACGACCTCTCCTCCGCCAACCATTCCCAACCTACTTCCCTCCGCGCCTTTGGCGGTGATCATGACAGGCTGGCGGCTCCCCTCGTAGGTTGGGAATGGTTGGCGTGAAACCGCTTCTTTCCGCCCAAGACAGCGCTGCCAACCTTCCCGACCTTCTCTGAAGGTGCGGTGATCCAAAGGCCTCCGGCACTGCCAAGCCAGTCGGGAAGATTGGCGGCTAGATCGACCGTGCCAACGACCTCTCCTGCGCCAACCATTCCCAACCTACTTCCACCCGCACCAGAGTCTTGGCCAAGTCAGGGAGCCTGTCAGAAAGTTTGTGTGGAGGGTCAAACCCGAGGATAGGAAGACATGAGAAGACCCAAGACGAAGGAAGACAAAGCTCTCGATGAGGCGCTGGACGTGTTAATCGCCAAAAG
>JAIXOU010000091.1 GCA_027486585.1 Verrucomicrobiaceae bacterium
GACACCTCCCATTACGATCACGATCAGATTCCTGGAGTGCCGGAAGGCCGACTTTCCAAATGGTGGAGTGCAGGTAATGCAACGCTCACCAAAGAGTTCTGATACTCAGCAGTGCTGGATCAGCTGCCTATTTTCCTACTTGTTTGTAAAACTTCGATAGACGAAGATCGGTGCTCCAACTTCTGATGAAAATCCTTCTCTCTCTTGCTACTTTTATCCTTTTTATGACCACTGCACCTGCTGCTGACGCACCTTACCGCCACGTTGTTTTGTTTAAATTCAAAGACTCCGCCACTCCTGAACAAGTGCAGGGCGTAGAAAAGGCCTTCATTGAGCTGGCCAAGAAGGTGGAAACAGTCAAAGGCTTCGAATGGGGTAACAATGTGAGCCCCGAAGGCAAGAATGATGGCTTCACTCACTGCTTCCTGGTGACCTTTGCCGACAAAGCCGGACTGGATGTGTATCTACCACATCCAGCCCATGCCGAATTCGTGAGCACTCTGAAGCCGACTCTAGATAAGGTTTGCGTCTTCGACTACGTGGCGAAATAAGGGATCACTTCCTCACCTCGTTGACGAACTCTTCCATGAGGTCCATGGCCTTGACGATCAGGTCAGGAGCCGTGGCATAACAACAACGCACAAAGCCTTCCCCGGCCGCGCCAAAGGCGTTTCCGGGGACAACGGCGACGCTCTTTTTCTCTAGCAGACCGAAGGCGAATTCTTTGCTGGTGAGGCCCGTGCTACGGATATCTGGGAAGGCATAGAAAGCGCCCCCCGGATTGAAGCAGGGCAGTCCCATGCCATTGAGACGACTGACAATGATGTTTCGCCGCATTTCATAGCTTTGGCGCATCTCTTCATAAGCCGAAGCCCCCATTTTCAGGGCTTCAATTCCGGCGATCTGACTCATGATCGGGGCGCAGAGCATGCAGTATTGATGCACTTTCATCATGGCCTCGCGGAGCGGAGCTGGGGCACAGGCATAACCAAGACGCCAGCCGGTCATGGCAAAGGCCTTGCTGAAACCATGCAGCAACACAGTGCGCTCCCTCATGCCAGGATACTCGACGATGCTTTTGTGCTGGCGATTGTCGTAAAGCAACTCGCAGTAAATTTCATCCGTGAAGACAAACAAATCATGCTTCACAGCGAGTGCTGCGATCTTTTCCAGTTCCTCCGGCGGCATAATGCCACCGGTAGGATTGGTGGGAAAATTCAGCGCGATGATCTTGGTCTTTGGCGTGATGGCTTTCTCCACATCGGCTGCCATGAGGGCAAACTGATTCTCCTCACGCGTCTCCACGACCACCGGCACGCCGTAAGCCATTTTGATGCTGGGTGAATAGGAGACGTAACAGGGCTCGTGATAGATGACTTCGTCCCCAGGATTCAAGACGGCGCGGAAGGCGATGTCGAGAGCTTCAGAGACACCGACGGTGACGAGAATCTCCGTTTTAGGATCATAGGTGACGCGGAATTGCTTTTCCACATACTCACTGATGAGCACGCGCAGCGGCTCAAGACCAAGGTTAGAGGTGTAGCTGGTCTGACCTTTTTCCAGCGAGCGAATGACCGCTTCACGGATGGGCCAAGGGGTTGATTTATCCGGTTCGCCGACACCGAGCGAAATGACGTCGCTACGGCCGATGACGAGTTCAAAGAAATCGCGAATACCAGACCGAGGAAGGTCGCGGATCTGGGTGCAAAGTTTATTATGGTAGTCCATGTGGTTGGGCAGAGACAGTGACTCAAAGACTAGGGACTCACAGGCAGACGTTCTTCGTCAGCAGCTGCATTGACGAGAAAACCAGCTTGCTTGTAAGCTTTAAGCTGGAAATGCGTGGCTGTGGAAAGCACGCCGCCGAGAGTGCTGAGTTTTTCAGCGATGAAATTTGCCACATCGAGCAGGTCTTTGCCCTCCACCAAAATAGCAAGGTCATAACCACCGCTCATGAGGAAGCACTCACGCACTTGGTCAAATTTAGCGATCCGCTTGGCTAGGCGATCAAAGCCACCTTCGCGTTCGGGAGTGATACGGACTTCGACAAGGGCTGTGACGCCACTTTGACCTGCTTTTTGACGATCCACGACAGCGTTGTATCCCAAGATCGTGCCATCCGCCTCCGCCGCGGCGATGCGATGACGAACTTCGTCTTCCGAAAGGCTAAGGATGCCAGCCAGCTCAGCCGTAGAGCGGTTGGAATTAAGGGTGAGGAGTTGAATCAGTGGATCCATGGGGATCCTAGTTTACGCACAGTTCTGAAAACGTGCACGTTTTTGTTCAGCAGCACGATAAGCTTTAACCGAAAGCGCCCAGATGAGCAATCATGCTACAACGGGCACGAGTTCCTCATGAACGCAGTTCTAAGCCCCTCAAGAAACAAAACGCGCTTTCCATTCTGGACGTGGTAGCCAGCACTGGTCTTTTTTGCCAAAGAAACGGTAGCGATTCGTTGCAATAAACGTGTAGGCCATGTCACGCAGCTGACGCGGAATGACTCTCAGAAAGCTCAGCCAAGACACAGGGCCACCCATGACTTCAGCAAGCTTGAGTGCTGCGTCGCTTTTAAAACAGACCCCTTGTGGAGTGATCAAGAGCATGGACTGCGGCTTAGAAGGATCTAAACCCTGCTCCCGATACAGTTTAGAACCAAGTTCTGACTGTATGGAGCAGAAGTGAATGAGGCCACTCTGATCATGCCGCAGCACAAACTGAACGGAACCTGCACATAAATGACAGACACCGTCAAAGAGCAGCAGATAAGGGCTGCTAGGCTCGGTCAACATGTGTACGGAAATCACGAGAGCTAGAGACCGAAAACATCCAGAAAAGATAAGCAATCAAGAGTAATCCACCAAAACCAAGTGTCACCCCCCAGGTGCGCTCATGGGCCAGCGGATCGGCAAAACGCACCCAGATATCATTCATAAGAGCTCCGGGGCGGCGGATGATATCCCAACTATTCCAACGGAGAAAGCGCCCAAGATAAATACCAAAGCCTGAGAGAAGCAGACTCGCACCCACAAAGGCCCAGGCCGTGAGGGTGGATGTCTTCTCCGTGATCCACATCTGAACCAGGTGCAATGACTGAAAGCCCAACCAAAGAGAGACAAGCGCAAAGGAAAGCAGCATCAGCAGATCAAACCAAAGCGGCATGTCACCGCGCTCCTTCAGATGCAAAAGATCTGTCAGGACGTAAGGAGCATTTGGGAAAAAGAGAAGCCAACCAGCAATCAGCGGCGTGGCGAGACGCCAGCGGTCGATCTTGATCAAAATCACGGCGAACCCCAGCGGGATGCTCGCCAAGAAGAGATTCCAAGCCATAAAGCTGAACCACGTTTGCCCAGACCATTGAAAGCGCAGCCCCAGCAAAGCAAGGCACCAAGAGCTGGACAACATTGCGATTAAAAGCAGGCGGAAGATCGGCATAGGAAGGAATAGACAATTACCGCAGAAGAAGGTTTGATCAAACCTTGTTCATGATCATGGCAGCTTCCTGAAAATCATCTTACCAGATAGAATCGGTGTCGTCGTGACCAAGGTAGCATTGTCCACCGTAGGGAGTTGAGGCAGAATAAAGTAACCCACTCCTTCGTGGGTATCGTCCTCGTTATTTGGGACAATGACCCCCTGGAAGGACACTGCACGCAGAATTGGGTTGGGGGTGAGCGGCGCGGCGGTCCTCACATTAGCATCTGAGAGCGAGAACCTGCCTGAAATGGCCCCAGTCCTACTGTTGGGTGTGATGCTCGTCTTTGCCGGATTATCGCCGACGACCACGGTCGTGTTGGTAGCTGTTACAGCAACGTTTAGATCAGGAACACGTGATGCCCCTGTTCCACTTGGGAAATTAGAGGCCAGACCACCCTGTGTGAAGACCACTTCAGCATTTGCCGTGGTTGGCGTCGGCTTCGCAGCGGGTGCACCACTGATTTTCAAAAGTGTCGTTGGAGCTACGTAACGCCCCCCAAAGGCCTTCAATTCTACTGGCGTTAAAACGGGTGTACCAGGCAAGCCAAAACCCGCACGATAGGTCCGTGTGCTAGCCGTTCCTGAGACCGCCGCAAGATTTGCAGGGCGCACCCAATCCAGTCCTGTGCTGGTCAAGGTATTGTCTCTCGTATCATCAAGGGGGCCAAGCCCTAACTGAAGCTGCCCACGAATGGAGCCCCTACGGGAGGTCGCATAAAGAGTTTGGAAGAAGAGCACTTGTCCTGTTGGACCAACAAAAGTGCCACCGATGAGAGTCTCGCCATCAGGCGTGCGGCCAGCCATCGTCAGTGTTCCTGCCGCTGCAACGGTAAAGCTACCGAAGCCGTTGCCTTGCGGAACACTCAGGTTGGTGAGGTTCGGATTGACTGCTGAATTGATTTGGTCTGGCAACCTAATGCCAAAATTGTAAAGTCCAGCATAGGCAATTGCTGATTCAGTTGGTGGCGTCGCTTTTCGAATCTGCTTCCAACCGCTCACTGGCACGGTCAGTGGACCAGTAGACGTAACCATGCTCACCTGCCCAGAGAACTGATTCTTGGTAGTGTCATCAATCGTAAACGTGAGCGTGAGAGGAGCCAAAACAGGCCCTCGAGATACGGTGACAGTGGCCGTATAAGGAGGAACAGCAGTAAGTGGTTGCGATGAACTGATGCCAAAACCAAGCCAGCCTGTAAACCTATGGTTAAGGACACCCATGGTTAGAGAACCGGAGAAAGCCCCCGTCGCCTTGGTCACGGTCAGATCGATACGCCCGCCCAAATTTTCATTCATATTAGGTTCACGATCGATGAGCCCCGTGTAGACACCATCCAAACCAGTTGGCACATCGACAATTTTCATACTCACGGAAACAGCAGCGGGATTCGGCAAGACACCATTTGTAGCAGCGATCTGAACAGTGGTTTCACCTGCCTTGGTCGGGACACCACTAATAATCCCAGTCTTGGCATCGATCCGCAGACCAGCTGGCAAAGTTTTGGCGGAGAAGCTTGTAGGTGCCTTAGTTGGGGCAGGATCCACTGTGATCTGATAAAAGTAATTCACCCCGACAACGCCAACGGGCAGGGTTTGTAGAGCTGTCACAACTGGAGAAGCCGTGAACACCCTCAATTCCGTTGTTCCACCAATCAGAACTCGATCATTAATCGGGTTACGATCAAAGTCGAACTCAGTCACTTCACAGAAATAGTATCTATCATCCTCTGGGGTGGCTCCCGTAATGGTAAGCTTTGATGTCGTCACATTTTTGAATTTCGAGCTGTTTAGAAGCAACTCGGGGCTCGTGAGATTGCTGTTCGCAGATCTTTTCCATTGATAGCGCAGAGGCAGCGTTGTGGCACTGCTTGCCGCTTTCACCTCAATAGTCGTTGTGCTTGTGGCCGTACCAAGACGGATGGCTTGGATGCGCGCAGGTGAAAAATCTTCTACTACAGCAAGATGAGCAGGATCACTTGTGCCTGTGCCCGGCAAGGTTGCCGGAGTCGAATTGACAAATTGAGCGGTATAGATTCCAGCATTTGTTAATGCAGCATTAAGAAGCAAAGGACTGGTCACCGCACCTGCCACGGCTGTTCCATTTCTGCGCCATTGAAGAACCAGAGGCCTGGTTGGTGTATTCACAGCATTGGTAGAAAGGGTTACAGGAGTTCCGACTTTCACAAAGTGCGCAAATTCAGGCTGAGTCGTTACCGTCGTTTCTTTTCTGCAATCAGCAGAAAGGCCGATGACAAAAGAAGGGATTAAAGGATCGGAACTCAGTACCGTCAATTTGGCCACACGCTCACCGCCTTCCCTTGGCTTGAAGGTCACCACCACGTTGGAGAAATCCCCCTTTGCGATAACAACCGCTGGCTTTGTAGTGATCGTGAATTCCGCTGCATGAAGACCACTGATACTAGCCGTTATGTTCCTTAAATTGTTATTGCCACTATTCTTGATCGTTAAAGTCAGGGTAGAACTCTGACCAAAAGCCACGAAAGCTGGATTTGGCGTGAAATCGACTTCAGCGTTTCCATTGCTTGGCAATGGAACTGCCTCTTGATACTCAATGGAAATGACCGGGGCTGTAAATGCAAATCGGGGTTCATTTCCGAAAGCAGAATCTGCCGCTGAAAAAATCAGATTGCTGTTAAAAGCAAATAGATTGGATGGGTTGGATGAATTACCTCCTGGCAAAAAGTCAGCTAGATTGTAGGTCCCGCTGGTTGTACCATTCGAGATCCAGACTTCACGTCCGAATGATTCATCGTTTGCAGCGAAAGCGACGACATCATTTACGACCGTCAAATATTGAATATTGGCTGAACCAGGTCCAGTGACCAAACCCGTTCGCGTTCCAGTGCTAACCATGACCGGACCTGTTGTGCCAAGGGTCCAAAGTTCTCGACCATTAACTCCGTCATCAGCCAGGAAGAACAATTTTCCATTCACATTCCGCAGGTCAGTCGGATCCGAGCCCTCAGTAGAGCCTTCATTACCATCAATAGGTCGCACAATATTGATATCTTTGACCATTTTGGTTCCAGCCTCTGTACCACTGGACTGCCACAGCTCCTTGCCGTGGATCCCATCATTAGCGACAAAATACAGCAGATTGCCCACAACCGTGAGATAAGCTTTCGGCGTTAAATCCGTAAAAGCGTCATCATCAATAGCATCAGCATTACCGCCGTTAATGTTTTTAACGGCCTTTGTACCTGAAGCCGTCCCATCACTCATCCAGAGTTCTCGACCCGTATTTGTAAGCGGATCGTTCGACCTACCAGTGGCTACGAAAAACAATTTATTACCAGGTCCTACCACCAGTTCCTTGGGGTTTGAAGAGCTAGACCCACCCTCGTTAATATCCTTCACCTGAACCGTTCCTGTAAAGGTACCATTCGTTTTATAAAGTTCACGTCCTTGACTAGGACCCGTAGCTGCAAAATACACGGTCGTGCCGATTGCCTTGAAACCATTTGGATCGGACGAACTGTCCTGATTTGTGTTGATTTCTCTGACCTTAACCGCATTTCCAGTGGCACCGCTAGATTTCCATAACTCTTTGTTTGCTGTGAATGACGAACTAGAATCGCTTGCGGAAAAATAGAGTGTCGGATCAACGGTGGGACTCGTCGTTGAAGACGAATTGGGATTCCAGTATAAGTCCGAAACGTCGGAGTCTCCTGATTCATTGATTTTTTTCAGCATTTCTACAGTATTTCCATTCACAACATACAACTCACTTGTTGAGTCTGCCGGACTGGCTGTGAAAAAGAAGCGCCCGCCACTTCCAGACGTAAAGTTTTTCGGATTCGAACTATTGCCGTCTGAGGCGATATTCATGAGTATCGTCGTTCCATCCCCCGTGCCATCGGTAACCCATGGCTCTCGACCGTGGGTGCCCGTAAAGGCAGAAAACACAATCCGACCATCTTCTAACTGAGTGAAATCCTGACTTTCAGAACCTGCAGTTCCCTGACGAAATTTTTGCACTCGAACAGTGGCTGCATCACTTGCCCCAGTCGTTTTCCAGAGTTGGTCATCTCCGAGCATGAAGTAGAGAGTATTGCCAATGACCGTAGGCTTTCTAAACGCAACCGCAGTCGTATTCGGCTCATCAAGCCGACCAGGTTCAGAAACAAAATCTTCGATCTCGAAAGTGCCGTTCAATGTACCGTCCGTGCGCCAGAGAATTAATTGCCCACTGACCTCTTGGGTGAAAACAACCAAGTTCGGACCAAGGTTGACGAAATTGGACAATACAGAATCACCGCCATTCGTGATATCTTTGAGTAGCTCAGTGCCGTCCGTTGTACCGTCACTTTGCCATAACTCTGTTCCAATGGCTGATCCATCATTTGCTGTAAAAACGACGCGATTAGAAGCTACCGTGCCATTCAACACGACGATGGGAGTCAGATTTTGAATATTGGATGATTCTGTGCCTGATTTAATATCTTTTACCAAGCTGGTATTGACTTCATCAAGTTCTGTCGTCGTTGACCATAATTCTGGGCCAAAATCATTACTTGTTGCCACAAAAAAGAGTCTGCCTGATGTGGGTGATCCTGATATGGTTAGCTGGGCAGGATCCGAACTAAACGTCTCTGCCACGATGTCCTCAACCAAAGACAATTGGTTAGAATTAACGTCCACATTGAACAGCTCTGTTCCTGCGCCATTACCGCTAATGGGATCAATACCAGTAGCGACAAAACAAATCTTTCCACCGAACACTCTCAGATCACGAAAGCCCCATGAAGCCCCATCAAAATCAGATGGTGGCACATTGAGCCCCGGGTCCGTTGGGATTGGTCCTGTGGTAGGGATTTTAAACAACTCGCTCCCGAATAAAGCTCCTTTATTTGCAGTTAAGATGAGCGTATTCGCATCAAAGGAAATCAGATTGTCTATTTCACCGCCGAGACCACCAGGCCGACTATCAAAAACCAGTTCAGCTCCAGTCAGAGCCCCTCCACTCGTCCTTTTTGTCCGCCACAATTCTTTACCGTTGTTAAGATCAAAACCTTCGAAATAGAGATTGCCATTTACGCTGGTTAATTTTTCAGGCCCTTCAAAAAGATTATATGGAATGTCCTGCACCATCTTTGTGCCACTGGCTGTCCCATCACTGTTCCAGAGGTCGATATTACCATCCACATCTTCGGCCGTAAAAAAGAGAGAACCAGGAATGACGACTGAAGAAACGGTTGCTGTAGGCACAACCGTAAGTTTTTTTGGCTTCGACCCCTGGCTTCCCGGCAAGATGTCTTTGACAACAGACGGCGTCAAAGCAAGTCCAGCGCTATTAGCGACTCCATCATCAGAACCCAAATTGTTTGGAACGCCAGCAATGATCGTTGTCACGCCGGTAGAGGTTACTTTGCGAAGCACCTGATTTTGGGTATCTGCCACATAAACATTGTCCAAACCATCAGCCGCAATACCTGCGGGGGCATTAAACCTAGCTGCGGTTCCTGTCCCATTTTGATACCCTGAAGTTCCTGCAGAACCCGCCAGAGTCGTTACAGCAGCTGTCGTAGTCACTATTTGTCGGATCGTGTGGTTCCCAGTGTCTGCGACAAAAAGGTTGCTACCGCTGCCAAGGGCAATTGCCGCAGGGCTAGAAAACCTTGCCACAGCCCCCGTGCCGTCTGCTGAACCACCAGAACCCGCAGTACCAGCCAGGGTAGTCACGACTCCACCACCCGAAATTCGGCGAATGGTGTGATTACCCGTATCGGCAACAAAGACCTCCCCTGATCCAGACTTGCTGACAGCAATTCCGCGTGGTGAAGAAAACCGAGCTGCAGTACCAGTAGCATTCGTCGATCCAACAATTCCCGCTCCGCCCGCAAAAGTTGAGACCACTCCTAAGCTTGTGATCTGTCGAATCACATGGTTGCCAGTATCTGCCACAAAAATGTTACCGGCATTATCAATGCCAATCCCTTCAGGGGAATTAAATCGTGTATTAGAACTACCATCATTCGAACCTGCTTGTCCTGACGTGCCCGCAAAGACGGTTACTACGCCTGCTGGCGTGACCTTACGAATCACGTGATTGGCCGTATCCGCCACATAATAGGTTCCTGGTGGATTGTTAGCTGAGGTATCAAACGCAACGGCCTTGGGTGAAGAAAGAACCGTCGCTAAACCAATACGATTAGCAAAGCCTGATCGGCCGGCCTGACCCAACCGCGTCGTTATGGACCCTGTAGCTACGTTGAATTCTCGAACCGTATGATTCCCAGCATCTGCGATAAAAACATTGCCCGCTGAATTGAGAAACAATCCTTGGGGTAAATTCAATTTCCCAGCCACATTCAAGCTCCACAATTCAGAACCGACAGTCTCATCATCCGTAGCAAGGAAGAGTCGGTTTCCGACCGCAGCCATATCGTCATTATCAGTCGGGCTTGGTACAAGGGCTGTGGTGTTAACATCCTTGATGGTTAGGACCTCTTGGCTCCAAGCACAGGTCTTACCCAGCACTAAGCTGAGGCAGATGATCTGAATGAAGGGGGGATATATTTTCATAATTGTAGTGACAGCGTATTGACATCATTAAACAAAGGCAATCCTAAAATAAAAGGCGTTCAAATGAACCGTTATTGTTTTCTTCACTCCTTTAGACCCACCTATACTGCCAAATGCTCAATGTGTATCTTTTGACTCCGCTCTTGCCCAGCCAAGGATCTGAGTCCATAAAAGCGACCCCAAAATGAGTCGCTCTTACAATCTCGCAGTCCTACCCGGTGATGGCATCGGCCCTGAAGTCATGGCTGAGGCCATCAAAGTCCTTGATGTCGTCGCCAGCCGATCAGGTCTTTCTTTCTCCTACAATCACCAACTCGTCGGAGGCGCCGCCATTGATGCCGTGGGTAAAGCACTGCCAGCGGAGACCATAGCGGCCTGCGAGGCGAGTGATGCGATCCTCTTTGGCAGTGTCGGTGGTCCTAAATGGGAAAAACTCCCGCCTAACGAACAGCCTGAACGTGGTGCCCTGCTACCACTGCGCAAGCATTTCGGTCTCTTCGCCAATCTGCGCCCGGGCATCTGCCACCCAGCGCTGACCAGTTCCTCACCGATCCGAGCCGACCTGGTGGAAGGTGGCTTTGATGTCCTCTGTGTGCGTGAGCTCACTGGTGGCATGTATTTTGGCCAGCCAAAAAGCCGCACCGTTTTACCTGATGGTGATATCGAGGTAATCGACACCATGGTTTATAAGAAGAGCGAGATCATCCGTATCGCCCATGTCGCCTTCAAAGCCGCACAACTGCGCCGCAAGCATGTCACCAGTGTGGATAAAGCCAATGTGCTAACCAACTCCGTACTTTGGCGTGAAACGATGATCGAAGTGGCCAAAGAGTATCCAGACGTCACGCTAGCTCATCTTTATGTCGATAACGCTGCCATGCAGTTGATCAAAGCGCCCAAAAGCTTTGACGTGTTGGTGACGGAAAACTTGTTTGGCGACATCCTGAGTGATGAGATGGCCATGATCTGCGGCAGTCTTGGCATGCTTTCCAGCGCCAGCCTTGGTAAACCCAAGGGAGACGGTCTCTATTTCGGTCTCTTTGAGCCCAGCGGCGGCACAGCCCCAGACATCGCAGGCATGGGCATCGCCAACCCGGTCGCCCAGATCCTCTCTGTGGCTCTCTTGCTGCGTTTCTCACTGGGCTTGGAAGCCGAAGCGGTTTCCATCGAAAACGCAGTGAAAAAAGTCATCGATGCAGGCCTGCGCACGGGCGACATTTTCAGTGGTGCTCCAGGCACACGGAAAGTGAACACCGCAGAAATCGGCGCAGCCATCGTAGCTGCACTCTAAGGGCTTTGCCGCTAGCATCCCATCCAATCGGCGGCCGTCCATGATCGGCCGTCGATATCTTTGTGCATCGTGCTTGCCAAGCGCTTGGATAGGCGCGAAAAAGGGCTAGTTCCCCCTATTGCTCATGTCTGAAATGCACTCGTCTGCCTTCCCCTCTGCCGAAGAGCTAGGGAATAGTCTGCTTCAATACGACATTCTGGAGCAGATCCAGGTCGAAAATGAAAGTGCCATTTATCGCGCACGGCAGCCGGCCCTAGAGCGCCAGGTCATGATTCGGGTGCTTGCGGAGCCTCCAGTAGAAGCAGCCACCCGCCTCATGGAGCGCCTCAGATCCAGAGCACGTCTGGTTCATCCGCGAATTGTTGCGGTGTACGATTTTGGCCGCACGCATTCAGGCCATTTGTATCTGATCACCGAGCATGTGGACGGACGCCTCCTGTGTGACCTCATCCGCGAACGTCAGATCACCCCAAAACTAGCCTACACCTTAGCGCTCCAGCTTTGTGATGCGTTAAGCTTAATCCATGAAAACAACACCCTTCATGGAGCGCTGAACACGCGCACTCTTCTTGTCGATCGTGACTGGCAGATCAAGCTCACGGGTATCGGCATGGCTGAGAATGAAACAGGGGAGCTTTCTTGGCTGCATGAAGCCCAATCATCTGTGGGAAATGATCTCTATGCGCTTGGTGCGGTGCTTCATGAAATGTTTGGCAAAGAACCACTGCCAGCGGATGGTCGCATATCACGGAATCTACCACCCACTTTTGCAGCGGTCATCCGCCGCTGTGTGCACGCTGAAATGGCACGTCGCTTTACCAGTGGAACCGAAATCAAAGAGGCTTTAATCAGCGCCTTACGTTCTGAAAAACAAAAGGTCGTTCAAGCAGAGGTTACCGCGCCACCGGTCATTCCAGCTATATCACCTGCACCAGTCGCCAAAGTTCCAGAACAGCCTTCGCTAGGCTCAAGCGCGCCCCCGCGCTATGCTCCAGGTCGTCCACCAGCGCCCGTTCAGCGTGCCCAGCCAAGCTTTGCTAAAAAGTTAGACGACTTCCTTTGGTCCTGCCTGCGCGCTAGCTTACACCTCATGATTTTTGGCGTGGCGGCAGGCATCCTCTTTGTTTCATACCTGCTCAAAGATAAAATCATCATCGGTGATCGAGAGACGGCGACTGAAGAACCCGCTTTTCCAGCAGAGGTCTTAGGCAAGCTGCCCGATGCCCCCATGCTGCCTGAAAGAACCAGCACACAGATATCAAAGCCCATTGAGCTGCCTGTAGCCGACCCTTTTGCAAAGCTCAACGCTGAATACCAGAATGCGGTGCAGAACGAGGCCAGTGCAGCTTTGGAAAAAGTCCGACTCGATGATCTACCCTTCATCCAAAAAGAACTGCAACGCATTCAAAGTGGCGAGCCCCTACCAACGACAGACGAAGCGGTTTTACCAGCCTCATTAAAACGCCTGCGGGACGACTACCGCCGTCAACGCGCCGCGATAGAAAAGTAAAGACGCGAGAATCATCACGACCATGAAGTGCCTATATTTCACACTACTCTTCGCCACCACTCAGATCTCCCGAGCCCAGGACTGGCCTGAATGGCGCGGCATCGGTGCGCAGGGAATCAGCACAGCCAAAGGACTACCTGAAACCTGGAGTGAAACCAGCAACGTCCGCTGGAAAAAAGAACTCCCAGGTCGTGGACACTCCACCCCCATCGTCGTCGGAGATCATCTGTGGCTCACCACCGCCATCGAAAAAGCTGCCAGTGCAGATCAGGCTAAAACCAAACTTGCCAGCAACACGGGTGACCAACCACTAACCGTACTCGACTCTGTCAGCCTACGGGTACTCTGTGTGGACAAAGTGAGTGGCACAATCCTGCACGACATCGAAGTGCTGAATGTCAAAGATCCTCAATGGGCACATACCCTGAACAGCTATGCCTCACCCAGCCCCATCTTTGCAGCAGGCCGACTCTACGCGCATTTTGGCAGCTTTGGTACTATCTGCATGGACACAACCAATCAGGCCATCTTGTGGAAAAATGAGGAGCTGCATATTATGCATGAAAACGGTCCCGGCTCCACGCCTATCCTGCATGGTAAACACCTCATCGTCCACTTTGATGGCAGCGATCAGCAGTTCATCGCCGCCTTTGATATCGATACAGGAAAGGTCGCCTGGAAGACAGCCCGCAGCGGAATCATGGACCCACGTCCGCAACAGCGAAAAGCCTATGGCACGCCACTCATCGTCACCATGAATGAGCAGCCAGTCGTTGTCAGTCCTGCGGCAGATTGGGTTTATGGCTACGATTCAGAGACAGGCAAAGAACTCTGGAAATTAGCCTATGAGGGCCTCGGCTTCTCCATGAGCGTCTGCCCAGTAGCAGATACTGAACGCATCTACATCAGCACTAGCTTTGGGAAGTCACAAGTCATCGCCCTAAACTATGCAGGAGTAAAATCACCTGAGATCGCTTGGCGAAACAACAAGAACGCCCCCAAGATGTGCTCACCAGTTCTAACCAACAATTTGCTTTTTTACATCGACGACGGAGGCATCGTCAGCTGCATTGATCCTAAAACAGGAGAGGCCCACTATCGCGAGAGACTCGGAGGAAAGTTTAGTGCCTCGCCCATCATCGCAGAGGGAAAAATCTACTTTGCCAGTCGTGAAGGAGTCGTCACCGTCATCGCTGCTGAAAAGACCTTTAAAATCCTTTCCCAAAATACCCTGGATGGAGCTCTCATGGCTAGTCCCGTAGCCGTCGATCACACCCTTTATTTGAGGACTGATAAAGCACTCTATCGGATTGAAAAGTAACCCATCTGCGCCACCTCACCGACCGTGACTCCAGCTTGCAAAAAATTACTTTTTGATCTCCTCTCTACACCAAGCCCGACCGGCTTTGAATTCAGCGGTGAACGTAAGTGGATGGATTACACACGCCAATTCCCGGACCCAGTCGAAAGTGATTCCTACGGCACGGCCTGGGCCACCCAGGAAGGCGCCAGCAAAAAGCCCAAACATCTCATGTTTGAAGCTCATGCAGATGAGATTGGCTACATGGTAAAGTACATTTCCAAAGACGGATTCCTCAGCGTCGATCGGGTCGGTGGCGGTGATGCCACGACAGCGTGCGGACGCAGCGTGGATATCCTCGGTGACAAAGGCACCGTGCGTGGCATTATCGGAAATCGCGACATTCACACCCACGAAGATCGTAAAAATGGAAAGGCCCCAAAGGTGCATGAACTCTGGATCGACATCGGAGCCACCAGTGACAAAGAAGTTGCTAAGGCTGGCGTCCGCATCGGGCATCCGGCCGTTTATTCCGACACCGTCGAAGAATTCGGGCAACATCGTTTGTTTGGCCGCGCCTTGGACAATCGAGTCGGCGGCTTCATCATCCCGAAGTCATGGCAGGACTTAGCAAAGGCAAGAAACGCCTCCCCCCACCCTCATCGCTGTGAATGCGGTAAAGGAAGAGATCGGCGGCCATGGAGCCAAAATGGCTACTCATCGCCTGATGCCAGTTGCAGCCATTGTCCTGGATGTCACTCTTGCCACCAATAGACCGACAGTGAACATGAAACGCTATGGTGAAGTGACACTTGGTGGAGGTCCCAGTCATGAATTCAAAGTGCGACTCTAGCATTTTTTAGACGCCCTGCGGTAGTCTGATCCAAAAACTGGCACCGCCGCCCTCACGATTGTTGACGCCTACCGTTCCACCATGCGCTGTTGCAATAGCCCGAACAAGACTGAGTCCCAGACCAATGCCTGGATGCCTTGAATTAGCAGCACTACCGCGATTGTAACGCTCCCAGATCATGTGCACCTCCTCAGGGTGAACCCCAGGGCCGCTGTCATCCACACAAATCACAGCACCCGTGCCTTCACCATGCCAATGCACGATGATGACACCTCCTTTTGGTGTGTAAGCCAGCGCATTATCCAAAATATTGGCCACCGCTTGGGTCAGCAACTCACGATCCACGTTGAGCATCAGATCCAGACCCGGGACAACACTCAGTTTTAATCCTCGGTCTTCAGCCGCTGGAGTAAAAAGGTCCACTAACTTTTCCAAAAGATCACTCACCGGCGTCGCCTGCCGATGCAACCGCAGCGCCCCATGATCACCACCTCGAATCGTGAGAATGGACTGCACCAACTGCGCAGCCCGATCAATCTCCTCCAAACTACGTGCAGCTGCATCTTCAGCCAAAGGGCTGTCAGTGTGATTGTGCAAAGCCTCTAAGTTTCCGCGAATACGAGCCAGAGGTGTGCGTAGTTCATGGGCCAATTGATCATTCGTGGACTGAAGCTCACGCGTCAGACTGAGGATTTGATCCAAACCCGCATTGATCACCGAAGCCAAGGTCTTTAACTCAGGAATTGCCGTTGGCGCGATGAGGCGCACCACTCCTTCTGGCAAATGCAGGCGTTTGGCACTGGCGGTGAACGCTTTGATCGGATTGATCACGTCATAGGAATACCAAAGCACTGGCAGCATAGCCACCAATCCAGCCATGATACCGGCTAACCATAAATGATTCTGAATATTGCTAAGGTAACGCTCCGCTTCGACACTGGAACGACCAAACCAAAGGATGTTCCCATCGTGCAATCGAATGGCTCCCAGAGTGAAATGGTAAGGCGCTTCATTTAGCGTCACTTCAGACTGGTGCGTATCTCCCCGTTTGTGCAACTCTACAGGTGACTTTTGCGGCCATGGATAATGTTGCATCGCTTCTGGAATCAACTCATACAGGATCGCACTATTGCCATCCAAAATCCGCATCCCGTTGCTTTCGGCATGTTGCCCAGCGGGGAAAACATCCTGCACGCCATCTACCCCGGAGTGCGTATAAATGGCCGCATACTCCACCAAATCGTCCAAGATGATGGCCTGATCTGCCCGCCGCAGATCCTGATTCACTGCAGCTCGCACAAAAAAGATCGTCAAAGCGATACTGCTTCCAACAATCAGCCCCATGAGCAGCGACAAGCGCCACTGAGACGGCATTTTTTCAGGCCAGAGATTTAAAAACATAGCCCTTCCCTCGGATGGTTTCGATATGGATATCGCAGCCTGGAATTTCAAGCTTCCGGCGCAATCGGCAGATCATCGCATCCACCACATTCGTGCCGGGATCAAAGCGGATATCCCAGACCTGCTCCAAAAGGAACTGCTTCGGCATGATCCGGCCCTCATGATTCATCAGCACCTCAAGAAGCGTCCACTCACGAGGCTGCAGCTCGACCGTATCCGTGTCACTGCTGATGCGGCGCTTCACTGGATCGAGCCGGCAATGACCGATCTTCCTTTGCGTGGGTTGAGCATGCGTCGCACGCCGATGCAGTGCATCCAGGCGCGCTAGAAGCTCTTCGGCAGCGAATGGCTTCGTCAAATAGTCGTCGCCACCTGCCGCTAAGCCACGCACTCGGTCCGCAACACTGGCGCGGGCCGTCAAGAAAAGCACAGGCATCATGAGCCCCTCGGCACGCAGATGCTCCACCAGAGAAAAGCCATCCATATCTGGCAAGCCCACATCCAAGATCGCCGCATCACACTCATGATCCTTGAGCCATTTAATGGCCGATTTCCCTCTCTCCTCCCATTGCAAGTCATGCCCCGCATCCGCCATCCACCCGACCATCTGGCGGCCAAGTTCAGGATCATCTTCAACGAGAAGTAGGTTCATAACATGTCACTCTAACGCAAACGGATGAGTTTAGTGAACATAAAACGTACTCGTTCCAAGCATAGAGGAACGTGCTTTAAGCGGGAAAACGAATCTCTAAGCCTTCACGCCCTCTTGGCGGAGGAAGTTTTCCACCCAGGTGATGTCATAGTTGCCGTTTTGGAAGTCGCCAGTGGTGAGGATTTTGCTTTGAAGAGGGATGGTGGTCTTGATGCCTTCGACCACAAACTCGCCAAGGGCACGTCGCATACGACTGATGGCGATTTCACGTGTGGCTCCTGTGACGATGAGTTTGGCGATCATCGAGTCATAGTAAGGCGGGACTTCGTAGCCTGAATAGACATGGCTATCCACGCGGACACCGCGTCCACCGGAGGTGTACCAGAGATTGATCTTCCCTGGGCTGGGGGCGAAATTACGGGCGGGGTCTTCGGCGTTGATTCGGCACTCGATGCTATGTCCGCGGGCTTGGGCCTTCAAGACGTGCTCACTGAGAGGCAGGCCAGCAGCGATGCGGATCTGCTCTTTGATGAGGTCACAGCCGTAAACTTCTTCAGTGATCGGATGCTCCACTTGGATACGGGTGTTCATCTCCATGAAGTAGAAATCCTTGCGGTTATTATCGACAAGGAACTCAATGGTGCCGCAGTTCTCATAACCGATTTCTTTGCAAAGGGCCACAGCTGCATCACCCATTTTCTTGCGCAGTTCAGGGCTCATTTTCGGACTAGGGCACTCTTCGATGATCTTCTGATTACGACGCTGCATGGAGCAGTCGCGCTCACCGAGATGGACGACATTGCCGAGGCTATCTGCCACGAGTTGAAACTCGATGTGATGCGGCTTATCGACGAGTTTTTCCATATACATGGAGCCGTCACCAAAACATTTCAGAGCTTCCATGGAAGCAGCCTGGAAACTGGAGATGAGAGTGGCCTCATTGAGCACGGGCCTCATGCCACGACCACCACCACCAGCGGTAGCCTTGATGATAACCGGGTAACCAATTTTGCGCGCCCAGTGAAGGGCCTCTTCTTCTGTATGAATGATGCCGTCTGATCCTGGTGTGATCGGCACACCGGCCGCTAGGGCTGTGGCGCGGGCTGAGTTCTTGTCACCCATGCGGGCGATGACCGCCGAGCTCGGGCCAATGAATTTGATTTTGCACTGCTCGCACACATCTGCGAACTCAGCTTTTTCAGAGAGGAAACCATAGCCAGGATGAATGGCGTCCACGTTAGCAATCTCAGCAGCGCTGATGATGCGGCTGATCTTCAGATAGCTCTCACTACTCGGCCCAGGTCCAATGCAGATAGCCTCGTCGGCGAGGTGAACGTGCATGGAGTCCACATCAGCCTCAGAATAAACGGCGACTGTTTTGACATCGAGTTCTTTGCAGGCTCGGATGATGCGGACGGCGATTTCACCACGATTAGCGACGAGGATTTTTTTAAACATGGAACGAGAGCGAGAGGACTGAAAGCTGAGTGAATGAGGAGAGGATATGCTGACTAAAACTGGACGAATGGGAGAACCTGAAAAGCTTCGGGCTCTCCACCTTCAAGGGTCAGTTCTAAGCCTTGAGCTCGAAGAGAGGCTGGCCGTATTGCACGGGCTTACCGTCTTCGACAAGCACACGGGCAATGGTGCCACGTAATTCGGCCTTGATCTCATTCATGACCTTCATGGCCTCAATGATGCAAACATTGCTATTTTCGTCCACCGAGTCACCGATGCTAATGAATGGCTTATCAGTTGGGCTGGCGGCGCGATAGAAAGTACCCACCATCGGACTGTTGATGGTTGGACCCACTGGTTCAGCAGCAGCGGCAGGGGCCGTTGAAGCTGCTGAGGCAGCACTTGCAGGAACTGCGGCTGGTGCAGCATATGAGATCTGAGCAGGTGCGCTGGAACCCATGGGGAGGTGCTTCAGCAATTCTTTAGCAGCCTGGAAGTCGGATCCGCGGCGGAGTTCGACTTTAGAGCTGTCGGTTTCAAAATTAAAATACGTGAGGTCGTTCTCTGCCATCAGGGTAACGATTTGTTTGATCTGCTTTAGGTCCAAAGCTGTGGCCTCCTTTTCGTTAGTTTTGTTGTCTTCCATGCTGGGTCTGTGGGTGCATTTAGCACCTCCAGCCTAGCGGCTCTGCTTTGGCTGGCAAGGCCAAATACCGCCCCAAAAAGTGCTCAAATGAACAAAAAAACAGCAAAAGTCCGTTCAATTCAATCAAACCACTGTTCTTTTCAAATTATTCAAACCGATACCCTGCTCCGTGCACAGTGCGAATAATGCAGGGATTGGCGGCATCTTTTTCGATCCTTTTTCGGAGTTGGGAAATATGCTGATCCAAAGCGCGACTCTCTGGGAAGTAGTCCACGCCCCAGACTTCGTCCGCTAACATGTTACGATCCACGACCTTACCCCGGCGCTCATAAAGAAGACGTAGCACCTTTAAATCACGGGGGCTGAGGGGTAACTCAACCGAGTCACGATAGGCGCGTAACTCGGCTGGAACGATGCGGAGATCGTCCATGAAGAAGTCTGCTTCTGTCGGTTTAGCACCAGGTCGGGCGGCCGTGCGGCGCATGATGGCCCGGATGCGCGCCGTGATCTCTTTGACCCCGAAAGGCTTGGTCATGTAATCGTCAGCTCCCAGTTCCAAGCCAAGGACAGCATCTATCTCCTCAGCTTTGGCCGTGAGAAACAGAATTGGCACATACTCATCGAGACGCCGAATCTGTTTGCAGGCCTCGTAGCCGTTTTGGCCAGGCATCATGACATCTAGGCAGACAAAGTCGGGCTTTGAAACACGGAAAAAGTCCACGGCTTGCAGTCCATCACTGGCTGTCATGACCTCGTAACCCTCCATGCTCAGGACTTCACGCAGGGCTTCACGAGTATGGTCGTCGTCTTCAGCTATGAGGATTTTCATGATAATGGGGTTAGGTTAAGTGGAAGTATGAGGATGAAACGTGCGCCTTCTTTAAACTGCGAACAAACTGCAAGACTGCCGCCGTGCAAGTTAGCCAGTTCACGGGAAATGGTTAAACCAATGCCTGTGCCACTGACACCCTCATTAAGGTCAGAACGCAGCCGCTCAAAAGGTTCAAAGACACTGTGGCGCTTTGCCGCAGGGATGCCAGGACCATGATCCTCGACGATGATTCGGGCCTCTTTATCAGAGGTCTCGGTGCGGATACTGACCCACTTGCCGTAGGCGGCATATTTATCCACGTTGCTTAGCAGATTCCCAAGAATTTGTTCCACCGCATCCGAGTCTGCTTTCATCTCGGCAGGCCCTTTAAATAAAGCTTCGACCGTGTAGTCCTTGCCTTCTAAAATAGGGCGCCAATTACTCACCACACGACCAACTAGCTCATCTAGATCTAGCGGACGTGGCTGCACGCTGAGCTTATCGCGCTGCTGACGTGCGTAATTCAGCACGTTCTGAATCAGGCGATCTAAGCGCGCTGTTTCTGTCTCCACCACACCGAGGTGACGCAGGGTAATGGCATCCCCGGTCTGCTCAATTCGGTGACTGGCCATTTCTGCATACAGGCGAATGTTTGTCAGCGGTGTCTTCAGCTCATGCGAGATCTGATTGACGAAACTGACACGCTGCTCTGCCACACGGATCTCACGCGCATTTTCTCGGAAGAATGTCCAAGCCAAGGCTAAAACAAGAATACAGCCGGAACCAACACCCAACATGATTGGGAAAAGGAACGGTTCTGGAAACTCAGTATCTGCTGGAGTGTAAGAGATCACCCATTGAGAGAGAGGCGCTGAGCACAACTGAGACGCTGTGTACTGGGAAGTTAAGGCAGACTGTTGATTGCCCCATTGATGCAAAGGAATGCCTGACACACTGCTCAATGACAGACGCCCGGGATAGGATCTCATACCCTCAATAGGAACGCGCTTGAAAATGGCTTCGCAGAGAGCCGTGCCATCAATGCGTGCACAGATGAGATCCTCATCCATTTTCCTCCAATAGATGAAATCTCCATCCGTCACGTGCCAGCCACTCGGAAACATGGCATTTCCACCGGGCGTACCATCACTCTCCAAATGATAGTTATCTGACTTCACAACCGTCAGCCATTTAGTCTTTCGAGTCTGGCCGGGGACACTGGCGGGAGGACTCCCCAGTAAAACAAAGGGTTGCGGTGTAATAGATGCAAAGGGCTCATGGATTCCGCTCAACTGTAAAATCTCACGAATGGCAGCCGATCTTGTTTGTGCGCTTGCTGATTCGGTCGGGGAGACGAGTTTCTTATCCTTCAGATTGGCCACCTCGCCATTGGCATTCACGGTCCAGCTTTCGGTGACCCAAGGATGCTGTGAGAGCTTCTCTGCCATGCCTGCACCTGCGGTCTCCTCAGCAGCCCGAATCATATCTAACTCGTCCGTAAACTGACGTAAATCGTTGGTTAGCTGGTGATCTGCCACCAACAATCTTTCTTCCAAAACAGATTCTCTTGCTTGCTCAGTGCTGCGGGCAGCGTCTCGGATCAAATACGTTCCCAACCACGTCAGAAGCGCCACTGGCGTGACGACTAGCAGAAGGAGAAGAAGGTTGGATCGGCGAGGTTTCATTTAAATGAGGTCCTAAAATAACCTCATCAATGGGACTTAGCATTAAAATTATCATAATTTTAAGGATTGCGTGAATATTTTGGGGGCGAAAGTCGCTCCTTTCCCACCTCAAATAGAAAAAGGGCCTCGCTGGTGAAAGCGAGACCCTTTGGAATCTTAAAACTGGACTTGCAGATTAAACAGTCTTGGCAGCAGCCACGGCTGCAGCGGCTTTTTGAGCCTGCTCGTGGGTGTCCAACACTTTGCGCTTAAGGCTCTGACCAGTCTTCGTGGCATACCAGAGGACGAGAGGGCTGGCGATGAAGATGGAGGAATAAGTCCCCAAAATCACCCCAATCGTGATCGGCACGGCAAACTCAAGCATGGCTGGATTACCCAGGAAGAGAAGGACAATCATCGGAGCCAGAGCGGTCGGACCGGTGAGGAGCGTACGGCTAAGGGTCTTGCAGATAGCCTCATTCATCAAATCACGGATCGATCCAGAACCACCACGCTGGATGGTTTCACGAATACGGTCAAAAACGACGATGGTGTCATTGATGGAGTAACCAGCAATGGTCAGCATGGCACCCACGTGAATGAGGCTCAGTTCCTGACCAAAGAGGACGCAAAGTCCAGGAACCATGAGCACGTCATGTCCGAGAGCGACAACAGCACCGAGAGCAAAGGCAAATTCGTAACGGATGAGGAGGTAGAAGAAGATGAAGACAAGGGCGACGGCGAGAGCGATGAGGGAAGTCTTTGCGGATTCTGTCCCAATGACGGCACCGACACGTTCAGTCTGACTGCCTTGGATAGCGTCAGCGAATTTGCCTTTGATGGCTTGTTCGATGGTTGGCCCCGCATCGAATTCCGTGCGGATGGCGATCACGTCACCACCTGTTGCATTGCCTTTACGCTGTGGGTAGTAGCTGCCGATTGGCTGGCCATTGTCGAGCTTCAAACCCTTGAGGAGTGCATCCAGATCAGCATCGGCGATGTTCTTACCCTCTTTTAATTCGACATGGACGAGACCACCACCACGGAAGTCGATGCCAAAGCTTGCGCCACCTTTGTAGGCGAGTGTGGCAAAGGAGATCGCCGTGACGACGAGTGAGGCAATGATGAAGGTCGGGGCTTTAGCAAGAATATCAAAGATTCGGTCCGAGATGATCTTGGTGCTGCTGACTTTAGTGAGGATGCCTTTGTCGATCACCCACATGAAGATGACACGTGTCACGATCAGCGCGCCAATCATGGAGGAGACCAGACCCATCATCAGTGTGATGGCAAAGCCCTTTACCAGACCACCAGAGATGACGAAGAGGATGATGGCTGAAATAAGCGTCGTGATGTTAGAGTCAGCGATGGCGGAAAAAGCCTTATCGTAAGCAGCTTCTAGAGCACCAGCGAGAGTGCGGCCAGCTTCCATTTCCTCACGCAGACGTTCGTAGATCAGCACGTTCGCATCCACAGCCATACCGATGGTGAGCACGATACCGGCAATACCAGGCATGGTAAGTGTGAACTGGAAGAGTGCCATGCCACCAAAGAGAATGGCTAAGTTGATCACCAGACCGACGATGGCGATGAGGCCTGCTAGACGGTAGATAGCAAGCATGAAGAGTGTAGTCATGGCCAGACCAGCGATGCCGACCCACTTACCCTGATTGATGGAGGACTCACCGTAGGAAGCTGACACGGAGCTTTCCGAAAGGATCTTCATGGGGTTTTCCAGTGGATTTTCCAGGAGAGTAGCCAACTGGAACGCGCTCTGCTGATTGAAGTTACCGGAGATCACGGCAGTGCCGCCGAAGTGGTCAGTCTGAAGTGTCGGAGCAGAAATGATCTCGCCATCGACGATGACCGCCAACTGACGGCCTTTATTGACAGAGGCGATGTCATCAAAAAGCTTGGAACCTTCGCTATCGAGATTGAGGTAAACCTTCCAGCCTTCAGCATCGGTATTGGCAAAAGCGCTGGCCACATACTTGCCTTCCATGTCTGGGCGATTGCGAGCCAGCTCACTGCCACGATTTGGGAGTTCCTTGCCTTCTTTGTCTTTTTCAGCTTTGTATTTGAATTCTTCCCAACCTGGCTCCTTCACTCCGCCATTGGCTTTGATTTCAGCAAGCTTGGATTGGCTGCTTTCATGCACAATGCGGAATTCAAGATGAGCGACTTGTTGAATCTTGGTGCGAACTTCAGCGAACTCTTCGGCCTTCACACCTGGCATCTGAACTAGGATACGGTCAGTTCCCTGTGGCTGCATGGTCAGGTCCTTCGTGCCTTCTGGGTTGAGACGCTTTTCAAGAATGCCTATGGCTTGCTGGACAGACTCTGTGGTCACGTCCTTCACCGCACCTTCAGAGGTTTTACCCTTTTGAAGTTCCACGACGAACTCACTGCCACCCTTCAAGTCAATTCCCAGTGGAATCCCCATATTCCTAAAGGTGATCACCGCAAAGGCGGTCATCAGGAAGATAAGAGCTGTGCCGATGAGGCGCTTGCTCTTATGCACCACGGTGCCGATGTAAAACAGAAGCATCAGCAGGATGGCTGAGCCGATCAGGAAGGTGACGATTGGGGACATGAGGTGGGGTTGGTTTTTGGAAAGTTTAAAAGATAGCGGCGGATCATCACCACAGAAGCGGTATCAAGAGAAGCTTTTTCGATCGTGAAATTTTAGGCAGTAGCAGCTTCGACGACATCAGATTTCTTGCTGACTGAGCCGATGGCGCTGCGCTCATACTCGATCTTGACGTTGTCAGCCACTTTAACCATGACGGTCTTATCTTTGACACTGGTGATGATTCCATGCTCTCCACCATTCATGATGACGTGATCACCGACCTTCACGCTGCTGATGAGTTTTTCGATCTCTTTCTGGCGTTGGCGCTGCGGGCGGATGAGTAGGAAATACATCATCACAAACATCAGGCCCATGAACCATAAAGGATTGCCCAGACCCGCTGGAGGTGCGCCACCAGCAGGAGCTGCGGCTTGAGCGAGGACGGAGGAGAGAGAAAGAAGCATCATGATTCAGGGGTTTCGGAACGGGACTTGTAACGGGAAATGACCTCTGCCCGGAATTCGGCAAAGCAACCTTGTTCGATCGCTAAACGTGCCCTGGACGTGAGGGACGCGTAGAAATGCAGATTGTGAAGGGAAATCAACCTTAAACCCAGCACCTCTTGTGTGTTTACGAGATGGCGGATGTAGGCGCGGGAAAAGCCCAGACACATCGGATGCGTGTCTTCAGCGATGGGCCGGAAGTCTTTGGCATACTGCGCATTCCGCAGATTCATCAGTCCTTCGTGGGTAAAAGCGGTGCCATTCCGCGCAAGTCGGGTCGGGATCACGCAGTCAAACATATCGATCCCACGGGCGATTAATTCGACGATCTGCGGGGGTGTACCCAGGCCCATGGCATAGCGCGGTTTATTTTCCGGCAGAATCGGGCAGGTCCACTCAGCGATCCGCATCATGTCCTCTTCAGGCTCACCGACACTGAGACCGCCGACCGCGTAACCGGGGAAATCCATGGCCACCAGCTCACGGGCACAACGCTCACGCAGATCCTGAAACGTGCTGCCTTGGACGATGGGGAAGTGTAACTGAGCTCCACCACCAGTCTGCGGCCGATTTTGATCCACCCACTCGCGACAGCGCTGAGCCCAGCGGAGGGTGAGTTCCATGCTCTTTTTGGCCTCGTCATGCGTGCAGGGCCAGGGCGTGCATTCATCAAACAGCATCGCGATATCACTGCCGAGCGTTGCCTGGATCTCCATGGCAGTTTCAGGCCCGAGAAACATCGGTGTGCCATCGACATGATTCTGAAAGTAGCAGCCCTCTTCTTTAATCTTGCGCAGTTTTGCCAAGGAGAAGACCTGAAACCCGCCGCTGTCTGTGAGGATGGGCCGATCCCAGTTCATGAACGAGTGAAGCCCACCGGCCTCACGGATGATATCCATGCCGGGGCGAACCCAGAGATGATATGTGTTCCCTAAAATGATCTGCGAGTTCAGCGCGCGCAGCTCATCAGGATGCATCGCCTTCACCGTGCCCTGCGTGCCGACGGGCATGAAGACCGGCGTCTCGATCACGCCATGAGGCGTCGTCAACCGTCCGCGACGTGCGGAGGAATTCGGATCGGTGGCGAGGAGGTCAAACATCTAACTAGGGCAGAAACGGGCGCGGACTCTGGAGGCGATGCCCGCATCTGTCAAAAGACACTTCCACTTAGGAACCAAGACCTGCGCTAAACTTTAATCCATATTCCCCGCTTAAAGAGCCAGCGGGCCAGCAGCAGCATGAGTCCAAATGTCACACAGGCCGTCATCCAGGCCCAATCTTTCCCAGGATGTCCCACCAGCCTTTCAGAGACGAGTCGGAACAAGCCAAAACCGCTCAACAGATACAGGATGATCGGATTAGCTCCGACCCAGACAAAGGGCGATGTCCAGCTCCGCCAACCACGCACATCCACAATCCAATAAAACAATCCCAGCAGCAAAGCGCTCCAACCACCTGCGACGAGCACAAAGCTCGAAGACCAGATCTTTTTGATGATCGGAAAAAACGGATGCCACGCCCAACCCAGCCCGATCATCACCACACCAGTCACCACTAGCCCCATCACCTTTCGGCTAGCCACCCGCCCACTTGTAAGCCATTGACCCGCCAAAAGCCCTAGAAGCGCCGTCGCAATCGCAGGCAGTGTGCTCAGAAGTCCTTCTGGATCATGGTTGCCATCATACTTCCGCCCAGGCAGCCAGATCGAGTCCAGGTAATTCGTCAAATTCCGCCCTTCGGCAAAATCCCCTGCCCCGATGCCCGGCACAGGCACCAGGCCAAGCAACAGGCAATAGCCAACCAAAAGCGTGATCACACACATTAGCAGTCCACGCCAGCCCAGGATCAGGGACAACAGGCCTGCGGCGGCTGAGGCGATGCCTATGCGCTGTAAAACACCCAGCCACCGTATTTCCGCCCAACCATCGTTCAACCCACCTGAAACCAGCACACCAAGCGCCACCAAAATCACCGCCCGTGCCAGCAAATGAAGCACCGTTTTCCACCAACCCTCGCGCGCCAACCGCCGAGGCAAAGCAATCGACATCGACACTCCAGCGATGAACAAAAAGAGCGGGAAAATCAGATCATAAAAGCGAAAGCCCGCCCAATCGACATGATCCAGTTGCGTGGTCACCACTGAAGTCAGCGCTGAGTTCGGCGCCATCTGCTTTAAAATAGCGCCTAGAGCACCGCCCATCCCAAGAATCCAACACATGTCAAAACCTCGAAGAGCATCGAGCGAAACCAGACGTGGAGGAGAAGAAGCTTCAGGCATGAGCATGAAGACGTTTCCAAACCTGCTGTTCTCGCAGCCGCATTCCTCAATTGCGCAACTCTGCGCCTGCATTGTCATCCTAGGCTGCCAGCGCAACACTCGGATTCAGAGCCCGTAGTTCGCTATGAAAATAGAACTCCGTTTCCATCATGAAAATGCACCCCCTCTGCAGTGGCAATCACAGCCAACTCTTCAGCAATCAACAAGGTCGTCGTGACTTCCTCCAGGTCGGGGCCATGGCAGGACTGGGCATCACTCTGCCCCAATTGCTGAAGCTTCAGGCCGCAGCCGTCAACATGCCAACGGTGGAGACTTACAAAGCAGTCGCTACCTCCATCATCCATATCTATCTGCCCGGCGGCATGGCCCAGCATGAATCCTGGGACCCCAAGCCATACGCATCCCCAGACTACCGCGGTCCCTTCAGTCCAATCAAAGGTGTGACTGGCGAATACGTCGGTGAGAAGTTTGCCCATATCTCCAAGATCCTCGATAAAATCAGCATCATTCGATCCATGACCCATGGTGAGGCTGCGCATGAGCGAGGCACTCATAACATGCTCACTGGCTACCGCCCCAGCCCAGCCGTGAAGTTTCCCAGCTTCGGCAGCATCATTTCTCATGAGCAAGGTTCACGAAACAACTTGCCACCCTATGTCGCCATTCCCAGCGTCTTTGCCCCAGAACAGGGCAGCGGCTACATGAGCAGCGCCTACGGTCCCTTTGCCCTCGGCAGTGATCCCGCAGATAAAAATTTCACCGTTCGTGATCTCGCTTCACCCAAGGACATCGACGAAAAACGCTTTGACCGTCGTCGCAGCCTTCTGGCCGCGGTGGATGAGCATTTCCGCGCCACGGAAAAATCAGACGGACTCAGCGCCATGGACAGCTTTTACCATGCAGCTTACGATCTCATGAGTTCCACCCAAGCTCGTGAAGCCTTTAATCTGAATGCAGAACCCGCTAAGCTTCGGGACGAATACGGGCGCACCCCAGCGGGTCAGCGCTTTTTGTTAGCACGCCGTCTGGTCGAGGCTGGCACCCGCATGGTTTCCGTGAACTATGGCAGCTGGGATCATCACTCAAACATCAAAGGTTCCTTTGAAAGTCAGGCCCCACAGTTTGACATGGCCTTTGCCAGACTCATTCGAGATCTCGATGAACGCGGCATGCTCGACAGCACGCTCGTTCTCGTCAGCTCCGAGTTCGGGCGCACTCCCAAGATCAACTCCACCAATGGCCGCGATCACTACCCACGTGTCTTTTCCGTAGCCATGGCCGGAGGCGGAGTGAAGAAAGGCTTTGTCTATGGCAAATCAGATGCCCTTGGAGCCGAACCTGATGAAAACCCCGTTGGCCCAGAGGACCTCGCCCGGACCATGTATCGCCTACTCGGCATCAACGCCTCCAAACGCCTCGTCCTCGAAGGCGTCCGCCCCATCGACATCGTCAATGGCGGACGCCTGATCCAGGAATTGATCGCTTAATCGGCGCAGCTTATGGCGTGGCATCCGTGGCACGAAGGCGACCCGAAAGGACCTGTGATGTGGCGCTACCAGGAGATTGCAGCAGGTTAAAATGACCATAGCCAACACCGCCCCCAGTCACAATGTTTCTAACGACGATTCCCGCGCCTTTCGCGGTGCGTCGGACGATTTTAACACCTGAGCCAGGGTCCGTGTCTTCAGTGACAACGAAGGATGTCGTTAGAATACCGGTTGAAGCCGCGATCGAAATAGCCGTTGTCGCTGGATTGGTTCCACTGGCAAAGGTAGGGACTACAAAGGCATTTCGATCCGTCAACCGCACGGCAATGCTTGGATTTTCAGGCTCAGCCTCAACATTGGCACCGGAGTATGTCAATTGCACGTCATCGCTTAAAACATCAAGGCCTAGAACATTGATACCTGCTGCCGAAGTTGTGGCATAGCGTGCCCCAGTGGCATTCAGATTCAATGGCCCAAACCCATCAATGTAAGTAAACCCTTTGGTTTGAATACGCTTGGTCCACTTCAATGAACCACTCACAGTGCTTTCCAGATAGCCTGGGGCAATTCCCGCAGAGGTAATGGTCACACCATCACTCCAAAGAGAGCCACCCGTCGCAGCATAAAGACCGTTATACACAGCGACCTGCCCAGTTGGTCCGACAAAGCCCGTGCTCGTGGTGAAGGACGTACCATCTGCCAGCTTACCCGCCACCGTCAAAGTGCCAAGATCCGCCACCGTGAAGGCCGCATAGCTGTCACCGAGGGGATAGCTCAGATCACCTGGAACTGCCGCAGGGACTTCCAGAGCCATGGTGTAGTAACCTCTGTAAAGCAGCGCTTTGTTAGTCGCAGACCATTGGTTCTTCCATCCGCTAAAGTTTGACGTCGTCGTGCCATCAGTGATTTGACCATTTTCCAGCAGGAGCGACGAAATGTTTAGATCAAACTCAACCGTAAGCGTTGGCAACCCACGGCGAGGGATCGAGATCGAATTACGATTGTTAAAGTCAGCACCACCTGAAATCCCCACATTAAGCGTCCCACCTTTGAAAGATAGAATTGTACTGCCAAGGGTCAGCTTGCCACTGTAGGCCCCGCCAGTTGTAGTCGTCAGGTCGATACGCCCGCCGTCATGGAAAGCCGTATCCAGGGCGCTGGATTGAATCACTCCAATGTAGGTCCCCACCAAAGCTCCAACCCCAGTGATCGGCCTGACTTCAAGATTGGCTGTGGCACTCAGCAATGCCTTACCCGATCCATTGGAGGCGGTAATCGTGACAGGATAAATAACGACCACTGACTTAGCCAAGCTCGGCCGTCCCGTAATTCGACCCGAAAAGGCATCAATTTTGAGTCCTGCCGGCAATCCTTTCGCTTCAAACTTGTTGGGCGTTATCTCAGCCGGACCATTTACAGGCACCGTGTAATCATACCAATCACCGACCATGCCAATCGGTAACACCAATGGATCCGTGATCACCGGAGGCCCCGTCGTGACCGAGACTTTCTGCACCGCTGATTCTAACATGCCACCCGGAGCCGAAACCTCACAGGTATATTCCGTCGTATCGGCGGTTTGCAGACCTTTGATCGTCAGTGTTTTTGTTAAACTGCCAGCCACGGAGGGGGTCACACCGGGCAGTGTATTCACCATGTCAACCTCACTGACTCCAATGACTTTTTTCCATTTGTAAGTCAGCCCATTGCCAGCGGCGATGGCCGTCATGGACACAGTGCCATTTTGAGCAATGACAAAATGCTTGGTTGAAGCTTGGTCAACAACGGCGACTTCAGCGTCTTGCGTGCTAGTTTGACTCCCCGCTGGATTGGTCGTTCTAATCGTGTACTTCCCAGCATCTGTCAGCTTGATGGAAGGAATTGTGAACGGCACGCTTGTGCCACCTTTGACAGGAGCTTTATTCTTCAGCCACTGATTCACCGGTGGCGACTCAGAGGCGACGGAAGCAGTCAAAGTAGCTGCGCTATTCATCGCAAAAATAGCATGAGTTGGTGGGGTGGTCACTGTTGCCCCAGCAGTCACTTCATAAAGCTTCACCAAATCACTCCGCACCATGCCGGCAAAGTTCGTGATCTCTACCCAGTAATCATTTTCATCCCCAGTCACGGTGGCAGGTATCTTGAAAGTTGGCACATTCGTCCCAATAGCAATTGGAGAGGCCAGAGATCCCTTAAACCACTGATACCGCGGACTTGTTCCCGTCACCGTTACCGCAAAGGATGCTGATTTACCTGGCAGGACCGCCTGGAAAACAGGCTGCTTGGTAATGGTAATCGGAGTCACCACCGTCAACAGAGCACCAGGGGCTACAGCACCAGGGGTTGTGACTAAACCTGCGGTAACAGAGCCTGCGGTACTTGTCACCGTGCAGGTGTAAGTGCCAGCTTGAGCCGTCGTGACGCCTCTAGAAATCGTGTAGCTAGGGCTTGTCGCCCCAGGAATGGCCACGTTGTTTCTTTTCCACTGATACGTGATCGACGCCGCGCTCGTGGCCGTGATGGCGAAAGTAATTCCTGTATCTCCCACAACGACCGTCTGCGGCACCAATGGCGCTGAGGTAATCACAGGCAGCGGTCTGATTATTCCAGTCAAAGTAGTGCTCATGACACTGGTTGAACTATTGTACAAACCACCTCGGCTAAGACCCTTGGCCTGAATATCAAAAGTCTTATTTCCAGGTAACTTCAGCTTGTCTAACTTCCATCCAGTAGCAGTCCGGGTGCCTTTCCCTAGCAGCGTAGAGAATGTCGTTGCCGGAGGAATGCGCATCCGGAATTCCGCATTTTCAATTTCTGGAGCCGACCCACTTCGCGTCCACTCAATCAAGGAGCCGTTATCGTCAGTAGTAAGAGTGTTTACAGCTGCAATATCCGGTGTTAGCCGCGCGAGATACTCTCTGGAGGCACTGCCTATTGCCGCAAATGGACCACCAAGCACTATTTTCCCGTCATTTTGAAGTGCAATTCCATAAACTGCAGAACTGGCACTTAGAGAAGAATAATCGTCTGCCAAAGTTCCATTATTATTTAGTACCGCATAACCTATACGATTAGCGCTGTTTACTTGTGAGAACGACCCAGCAATAACAATTTTGCCATCGACTCGGCATTGCATACTGTAAATGCTACCATTGACGCTGGCAACAAAGCTACTATCCCAGGTACCATTATTATGTAGCCTGGCAATGCCGCTGAGTCCTGCGGTACCTCCGATAGAATTAAAGTCCCCCGCCACCAAATATTTACCATCAGCCTGGGCTGCAATCACCTCGCAACCGTTATTCGGGGATGGATTAAACGTATTATCAAGAACTCCAGTGGCAGTGATACGAACCAAATGCTTTTTATCTGTATCATTGTCATAACTTTCAAAATCCCCGGCCACTATCAATTTTCCATCAGCCTGAGGGAAGACACAGCGGACATCATGATAAAAGGAATTTGAGAAGTTAGGTATGGTATAGAAGCCAGTCTTTGGTAGAAAACTGGAGACTAAAGCACCTGATGTAGTTAGTCTGGCTATTCCAGCACGCTTATCAGTCGTGCCGAGCCCGTTAAACTCTCCATACATATAGGCTTCATTATTTGATAACGAGACAAGAAAAGGTGCCTCTCTATTGAAGAATCTAGTTCCGAGATCCCAACAGGATAACGGAGCATTATATGCAACGAAATCTCCTAACTCATTAAGCTTCAAAATCTTTGAAACACTGTAAAAAGTGCCATTTTTTTGAGCACTGTCGAAGTAACCCGAGAGCGCTACGCTCCCATCTAAAAAACAACTAACCGATCTCACTCCAGTGTATTTAAACAATGAACCCGATAAGTTACTCACTAGAAGGGCATTACCTGAGAAACTGAAAGACGAGTCAGCGGATCCGTTTTCATTAAAGCGAAACATCGCAGTGGTATCAAAAGACGAGGAATAGCCGTGACCAGTAACCAACTTACCATCAGCTTGGAGACCTAAACTGTAAGGCGGATAACTTAATTCCTCATCATAGCTGGGGTCCAACCCCTGTGCTGAGGCATTATTGATGAAAATCAATAAACAAGCGCTTCCAAAAAAGCATTTCAATAAATGTGGAGAGTCAGTTATTAGTTTCATTTGAGAAATCACCATTTTAAAAAAGATGTTACCATTGTGTGTTATCTCACGGCTAAAAAAAGATAAATCTTAAGTGATTACAAAATGAGTCCGTTTTGAGAACATATCTGCCACTCACTTCAAGTTAGACAATTGGCATCAATCCCCTAAAATACTAATTATTCAACTTAAGATTAAGCTTATCTAAACAGTCACAAGGGCCCAATTTCAATGTCTGCACGAATGCGCAATCACATTGAGTCTCTCAAACCTCTCAGACTTTTCATTCTAGCGAACGAGCCTACTTCCAAGCGTTTAGAGGCATCCCTCAGAATCCAGAGTGCAGCTGCTAAAGGAGGGACATTACAGGAGAATCGCCCAGTTAATGACAATCCCATTTTTTTCCATCACCCAAGCCTCACGCTGCGCTTCTTATCCAGCTTCAGAACGGCACCAGCCCCCCAGGCGGGTTCGGCTTTAGGGTCGGTGAGTTTTTCGCCATTAAGTTGGATGCTACCGCCTTGAATGAGGCGGCGGACATCGCCGCCGGACAGGGTTTGATCAAAGACGGAGAGGTAGGCATGCTGGACGACACCTAGGACGTCGCGGCGATCACTCACAGTGAAAAGAGGCAGCTCTACATTAGCTAAGTCACGCTTGCTGAAACGCAGATCCCAATCTTCACGGCAATCCTGGGCGGCAGCTTCACTGTGATAGGTGATGACGCATTTGGCGGCGAGCTGCTTCTTCGCTTCCATGGGATGCATGCTTGTATCCAGCACCTCGCCTAGCACTAATAGGTAGTACTTAGCCATGAGTTCATCAGGAATGCTCATGAGTTTCCCAAACATCTCTTTTGGCGCATCCGTGAGGCCGACGTAATTCCCAAGAGACTTGGACATTTTTTTCACACCATCCAAACCCTCCAGCAAAGGCAGGGTCATGCAGACTTGCGGCTCCATACCTTCCTCTTTTTGCAGGTCACGTCCGACGAGGATGTTAAAGAGCTGATCGCTACCGCCGATCTCCACATCACTGCGCACCACGACGCTGTCCCAGCCTTGCATGATGGGATATTGCAACTCGTGCAGACGGACCTCGGTGCCATTGGCCACGCGATTTTTGAAATCCTCACGCTGAAGCATTTGCTGAAGGGTCACGCGGGCATTGAGCCGAATCACCTCCATGAACGGCATCTCCTTGAACCAAGAGCCATTAAATACGACCTCCGTCTTATCCCGATCCAAAACAAGAAAAGCCTGCTCGGTGTAAGTCTTAGCATTGGCCAGCACGTCCTCATAAGTTAGAGCAGGGCGTGTGGTGGAGCGACCACTCGGATCTCCGATCATAGCGGTGAAATCACCAATGATGAGCACGATGTGATGACCCAGCTCTTGAAACTGCCTCAGCTTCCGTAAACCAACCGCATGGCCTAGATGGATATCTGGCGAGGTCGGATCGACGCCCAGCTTGATGCGCAGAGGCTTCCCGCGAGCCAACTTTTCGGTGAGTTCTTTCTCACTGTGAATGGTGACGGTGCCGCGTTTGAGGATGTCGAGTTGTTCGGGAACGGAAAGCATGGGAAATGAAAATGACGGATGACAGACGCACGAATGACGAAAGAATGAGTAAACACAACCCCGCGCCTCGTTTATTCCTGCCTTTTTCAATTCTATGTCCGACTCTACTCCCACACCTGCCCCAGCCACCACACGACTTTCCTGGTGGCAAAATGAAGACTGGCTGGCCGTCATCGCGGCAGCACCACTCATCGCAGCCGTGGTTTATGGCTGGAAATTCAAGCTACCAGGCCTCACTTGGACCAGTGCCGCGGACATCAGTAAAGTCTTTTCCAGTGAAAATCTGCTCGCCATGGGCGGGACCTCAGGCCTGCTCATTTTATTGGCTGGCGTCATCCTCTTCGCCTCCCTCGGCAAACGCGTGATCGCCTTTTTAGGCGGAGCCTGCGTCGTTTTTGCCTTAGCTTGGCTGGCACAAACGATGGCGGCGAATGCCCAAGTGAAGGCGCTGGGACTGGAGTATGTTGTCTTTGCCCTAGGCCTGGGATTACTCTGGAGCCACCTGCTTCCCACGCCCGGCTGGCTGATGTCGGCCGTGCGCACTGAGTTTTTCATCAAGATCGGCATCGTCATTCTAGGCGCCAACATCCTCTTCCCCGAACTTATGAAAGCAGGCTTTCCAGGTCTGATTCAGGCGGCTCTTGTCATCCCCGTCATCTGGCACATCACCTTCCGCTTAGCCCGCTGGCTAAAAGTGGACGACGAGTTCGGCGTCATGCTTTCCACCGCTGTTTCGATTTGTGGCGTGTCTGCTGCCATCGCTGCTTGTGGGGCGATTCAGGGGGATAAAAAGAAGCTTTCTTATGTCACCTCCGTGGTCCTTCTCTGCGCCGTGCCCATGATGATCCTCATGCCCTGGCTGGTCAAATGGATGGGCCTGAATGAAGCCGTAGCGGGCGCGTGGCTCGGTGGCACCTTGGATACCAGCGGTTCTGTCTTAGCAGCGACCGAGATGGTGGGCGAGATCGCCTCAAAAACTGGCGCAGTAGTCAAACTCTCTCAAAATGTGCTTATCGGTGTCGCCGCCTTTTTTATCTCCATCTGGTGGACTCTGCGTGAACGCGACAGCAATCCAAATGCCCCGCGTCCTAGCGCTGGAATCATCTGGGAGCGCTTCCCGAAGTTTGTTATCGGCTTCATTGCCACCTCACTTGTATTTTCATTCCTACTCACACCAGAGACGGTCAAAGCGGTGGAAAAGCCCCTCAAAAGCCTGCGTGAAATTTGGTTCGCCGCCGCCTTTGTCTGCATCGGGCTGGAAACCAGACTCAGTGACCTTTTCAAACTCGGCGGGGGCCGCCCCGCACTGGCCTTCCTTGGCGGTCAATTTGTGAACATTTTATGGACGCTGCTGCTCGCTTGGCTGCTGTTTGGAAATATTCTCTTCCCCGCCAAATAACGGCATGAAGCCCGTGGCACTCATCACTGGCGGATCGGGCGACCTCGCACAGGCCATTCGCGCCGAACTCGAAAGCCAGGGCTGGCTTGTCCATGCACCCTCGCGGCAGGAAATGGACGTCACAGATAAAGCCCAAGTGCAGCGTGTCATCGGTGCCTTGGGTCAGCTGGATTTACTCATTCACAATGCAGGCATCACTCGCGATTCCCTGGTCCTGAAGATGTCCGAGACCGACTTCAGCGACGTTCTCAACGTGCATCTTAAAGGTGCCTTTCTCTGCTCCCAGGCAGCTTTGAAAATCATGATCAAACAGCGGCAAGGTCACCTGATCCAGATCGGCTCCTATAGCGCGCTCTGCGGCCCAACAGGCCAAGCCAACTACGCTGCCGCCAAAGCAGGTCTCATCGCCCTCACGCAGAGTCTAGCCGCTGAATATGGCCCGCGCGGCATCCGCGCCAATGTGATCCTGCCAGGCTTTCTCGACACGAAGATGACGCGTCATCTCCTCAATGACGAAGCCCAGCACCAGCGCATCCTAAACAGCCACACTCTTGGGGAATTAACCACCCCACAAGACACGGCACGCTTCATCGCCTTTCTACACACGCTGCCAGCCATCAGCGGCCAAGTTTTCCAGCTCGACAGCCGGATCTCACGCTGGACGTGAGACTTCCGTGGGCCGCAGATCGGGCGTAGCTACCCGGCCCCACCACCAGCTGGCCAGCAGAGCCGCTAGTAAGACAAGTAACCACAGACGCCAGCGTGGATCAGACTCCATAACCGTGTCTGCTTGCGCTGTTTTCAGGCTGGCTAAATCTTGAAATGACTTCGCCATTTTGAAATCCGCCTCACGGGTATCGGCAAAGTGGGCGCTGCCTCGCAGCAATAGCGTTCCCGCTTGCTCCACCTCAAAGAAACCTGGCTGCGACGGGGCCCGCAGTAGATGCGCCTGAGCCAGTGGCACTTCCACGCGGCTCATTGGAGTCTGTGTGATGATGGTCAATGGCGCAGCCTTTTCACCTGCGTGATGAGCCACGATCAGACGCTGTCGAACATCAAAATTCTCCGCTTCGAACGCCACCTTTTCCTGCCGCCTTTGCTCCAGAAAGCGATGCAGCAAAACCGCCAACGCTGGAAGTTTTCGAGCATTACTACTAATCAGGTCAAAGTGACAAAAAAGCTGCTGTGCCCCCAACTCTGTCCGACGCAGACTAATCAAAGGGCGCTCTCCCTGCCAAAGCAGTACGCGATCCCGCTCATCACGCGGGACCACCATGCCATCATGGACGAGCAGTGATTGCCAATTGAGCCCATCAATCAAAGAATGCGCCTCACCGACAATGGCTCCACGCAGCAAGGCCACGCGCTCGACTTTACTGGGAGAGGAAAACACACAGGCATTTTCATCACCACCAAGTGCCGTGCTCGGCGGCCACACAATCACGCGCAGATCTGCCTCACTCGCTGCCATCGTTTGGATATGCTCAAACTTTTCAAACAGCTCGCGCACCTCCTCTGCGCCATCCTTTTGACCATTTGGCAATTGCAGCCCTAGCACCTTCGGCTTAGGCAGCAAAACTGGCAATTGATCATCCAAAGTAAACGCATCGGGCGTCAGTTGCAGCATCAGCCCCTTTTCCGCTGCCCCTTCTAAAAAAGGACCCGATAAAGTGCGTGTCTCTCCCACCGCCAGAGTGAGCTTTGTCCAGCCTGAGAACTTATCTCCGCTACCTGCCCGCCATTCCCGATCCTGTGTCGTGCGACTGTGATTGCAGAGCAGCGCACGCCAGATGGTCTGACCGTCTTTTTCCTCCACCGTCACGCCGGCCCAACCGACATTGGCCTTGTCGCTTCCCACCGATAACAAAGCAGCCTCAAACGGCAGCTTCGATTCCGATACATGATCACTGATGAAAAGCACGCTGCCCGTCTCCCCCACCAACCGCCGTGCCGAGCGCAGACTTGACGTGAAATCATGCACCCCAAGCAAGGGCTGCCAGGCCTTTAAACCAGCCTGCAACTCCAGCGCAGAGCTCCCATGATACAAGGTCGGCTCAGCAGGATCAGAAGAAAGCAGCGTCAACTCAGCCCGCTGTAAAGGTCCCGCCAAAGTCCCTAAAGCCAACTTCAAAGCCGATTCAGCTTCTGGGCGAAACGCCTGCATCGAAGCCGAGCTATCCATGACAATCGCCATGCGCTGCACGACTTCTTTTTTCATCCAGCGCGGACCCGCCAGCAGCCACGTCAAAAGCAGCACCATCAGGAGCTGTAACCAAAGCGGAATGGAAGGCCTGAGCCTCTCTATCCGATTCCCCGTCTCTGATTCTCGGCGCAATTGCTGGAGCAGGAAAAGTGTCGTGATCACCTCACGCTGACTACGCCTTTGTAAAAAATGAATGGCCAACACCACAGGGATGCCAAGCAGGCACCAAATAGCAGTAGGTGAGAAAAAGGTCATGGCGCTGAATGAGGGATACAGAAGGCCAAATGTCGAACTCAGAAATCACTGATTGCTCATGGTTTCAGTATTTCAACTTTTCATGGTCACTCCGCTTTTGTTTGCGGTTTTTAAGCTTCGGGTAATCGACCCGCAGTGCCTTCATATCGCCTTTCCCTTCCCAGTATTGCCAGAACTTGTTGAAGCGCTCGTCGCTGACCTTCCGCACCTTGTCCTCCAAGCCTTTGGGGGGCGACTTCAGTCCACATCCAAAATAAAGCACCAGGGGACTGCCTCGCGCGACCTTATCCAGCTCTTTGGCCACAACGGGCAGATACTTGGTCATCGACCGAGAGACGTCCATGACTACAGCCATTTTGCGCGTGTCTTTCAGCTCGATTCCAAACATCATCAGCGGCTTGAACGTGATGCCAGACATCCCGCCCATGCCAGAGCCTGTGCTAAAACCACCACCCGATCCAGCTTTACCAAAACCGCCGCTGATGGATCCTCCCCCAATTAAGCTGGAGACATCTGGCACGTCTAGCGCATCCAAAGGAGCATCCGGAAGCGATATCTCCGTATGGAGGCTCGTCGAAACCAGCTTCTTCATCGGGATCGACTTGCTGATCGATTTACGTTTCTTTTCCTGAACTTTGTGGGCTAACTCCGTGCTGGCAACCGCCCCTGCTTGCGTGCCACCGCCAGGCAAAAAATCCACCTGCTTCTCTGGAAGCTGAGTCACAAACACAACAAAGCCAGCCACCATCAGCATACCTGCATGAATAAGCAGACTCAGCGTCAGCGACCTACCGCCGATGCTCCGCCAGACTCGCACAAAGCGGTTAGGCCTTTTAGAGACAGGGATTTCGTTGGTTGTCATAGAAGTAGCGCTAGGCATAACGCTGAAGTCTAAATTCGCCGATTTTTGTTTTTCACAGTCGATTGTGAACAAGATTTTGGCATCTACCGTTGATCGTTGCGGGATACTCGCCGACTCTCTTTGACTCTTCTAGTGAATGGAAACGCCAGCACTCAATCCAACTTCGACTTCAGGACAGGGCGCGAGACAGCCATCGCGACGGCCCTCGTCTCAGAAGGAGATCGCGCAGCTTGCTCTGCCCTTAACCGACAGCGAGCGAAAGGAATCCAGGAAGCAGCTCGACAAGCTCCATCCCGGCAATCGTTTACGCCTGATGTTTGGGCAGCCCTTGTTGCCAAAAGGTCCCGAGAGTGGGGAGTCCCCCTAATTCGGCTCGATGGCCTGGGTCTCGGCAGAGATCCTGACGATCATTTAATCTCCGAGTACATGCAGCCCCTGAAAACAGGCGCTGAAGCCAGCCCTTTTGCCGATGGTGACTGGCAGGTGGTTTATAAGCTCTTTCCTCTTCATTCCAGCGGTGGCTTGGGAAAGACTTTTGAGATTGACCGATACCCTGACGATCAAGGCTTTGAAATGACCGTGCGCGACGCCGTGCTGATCGAGACCATGGAGAAACTCATCGTCCTGCACGACGCGGGTGCCCATCCTACAGAACTCGTCGGCATTGATGACCAAGGTGACTATCTGGTGGTGAAGCAGCCCTTGGCCTATCCGTATAAAAATTTAGAGGAAGATCGTCTCATAGCCTTGGAACGCATCCGTGCCGTTCCCTGCCGTGCACGTTTTCGCCGTGTCGTGTGGATCCTCTGGGAGCATGATCAGGCCTGGGTTTTGAGCGATTTGCACCCTGGAAATATCATGCGAGACGCGCGCGACCAGCCGACGATCATTGATGCACTTCTTTCTCCCCTGCCCCCAGCTCTGATTCAAAGTGACCGCCTGCTGGCAGAGGACGTCGAAGACGCCAAAGCTCTGCGCGAAGGTCGCCCAAGACCTTCACGAGACGTTTTTGCTGAGATATCGGATGATGAGTTATAGCAATTCCCTATTGGCACCGCGCCGCTTTCGTTCATACTCGCTCACCCAAATGAAACTCCATCGCCTCCTATCCGCCCTCCTTATTCTTTCCATCCTGCCAGCCTCTGCAGCTGATGATGGCTTCACACCGCTCTTTGATGGCAAAACCATGACTGGCTGGAAAAATGCCTATGACTGGGGTAAGATCGAAGTCGTGAATGGTGAGGTGCATCTCACAGGTGAGAAGAAATTCTTCGTCGTGACTGAGAAGACCTACAGCGACTTCATCTTTGAGGGCGATATCTTACTCCCGGAAGGCCAAGCCAACAGCGGCTTCATGTTCCGCGCTCATGTTCAACCCAATAAAGTCTTTGGCTATCAAGCGGAAGTCGATGGCGACGCCAAGCGCAAGTGGTCCGGTGGTCTCTATGACGAAGGCCGCCGCATGTGGTTCATCAGTCCGATCAAAGGCAATAAAGAGAGCGAAGACGCCTTCCGTGCCCGGGCTGGAGACGCCTTCAAGCGCAATGACTGGAACACCTACCGCATCACCTGCAAGGGCAACAAATTGAAGATCGAAGTCAATGGTGTGGTCACCACGGAAGTCGAAGACAGCACTGATGCCAGCGGCGTCATCGCCATCCAGCATCACGGCGAAAAAGGTGCCACTTATAAGTTCCGCAATCTAAGGATTAAAGAGCTGAAGTAATCTCACTCTCTCAAACGCAACTCACCCGTTCGCCCTTATGACCATCACCCCAGACCAATACGAAAAGCTTGGTGCCTTTTACCTCGGACGCGGTTATGACCTGGAGAAAAAAGAACTCCAGGAAGACCTCATCATGTATGACTCAAAGGACTTGGTCACGCATGGGGTGGTGCTTGGTATGACGGGTTCCGGTAAGACGGGCCTTTGCCTCGCCTTGTTAGAAGAGGCGGCCATGGACGGTATTCCACTCATCGCCATCGATCCGAAGGGTGACATCGGCAATGCGCTGCTCACCTTCCCCAATCTAAGTCCTGAGGAGTTCAAACCATGGGTCAATACAGACGATGCCCGCCGTAAAGCCATCAGTGTGGACGAATTCGCCACTCAGCAGTCAGACCTTTGGAAAAAGGGGCTCGGCGACTGGGGGCAAAGCGCTGATCGCATCAAAAAGCTGCGTGAAACAGTGGACATGGCCATCTACACACCAGGCAGCAATGCAGGTCTGCCGGTTTCCATACTTAGCTCGCTCGATTGCCCACCGTCTGAGGTGATGGACGATGCCGAGACTCTCGGAGATCGGATCGAAAGCACGGTTTCCTCCATGCTCGGCCTCATGGACATTGAGGCTGATCCAGTGCAGTCACCCGAGCACATCCTGCTCTCCAACATCATCTCTCACTGCTGGAAAAAGGGCCAAAACGTCTCGCTGGAAAATCTTGTTCGTCATATCCAACAGCCACCGATTCGGAAAGTCGGTGTCGTGGATATCGACACCTTCATGCCTGAGGCTAAGCGCACGGCTCTGGCGATGAAGATGAACAACCTCATCGCCTCCCCAGGTTTTGCCTCATGGCTTGAAGGTGAGCCGCTGAATATCCAACGCATGTATTACACCGCTGAGGGTAAGCCGCGCATCACCATCTTTAACATCGCCCATCTCAATGATAGCGAGCGCATGTTTTTCGTCTCTCTCCTGATGAACCAATTGTTAGGCTGGATGCGAACTCAACAAGGCACCACATCTCTCCGCGCCATGTTTTACATGGACGAAATCTACGGCTATCTACCACCGACAGCGATGCCGCCGTCGAAGAAGCCGATGATGATCCTGCTCAAGCAGGCCCGTGCCTTTGGTCTCGGCATCCTCCTCGCCACACAGAATCCTGTGGACCTTGATTACAAAGCGCTGGCTAACATCGGCACATGGTGGATCGGGCGTCTGCAAACCGAACGTGACAAAGCTCGTCTCCTAGACGGGCTCGAAGGCGCTGTCAGTGGCAGTGGCGGTAAGTTTGACCGCAGGGAAATGGAGGTCGCCATCTCGGGTCTCGGCAATCGTGTCTTCCTGATGAACAACGTGCATGAAGACGGCCCCGCCATCTTCCATGTCCGATGGATTATGAGCTACCTCAGTGGCCCGCTGGCCAAGGATCAAATCAAGCGTTTGATGGATCCGATCCGCCCAGCCAAAAAAGTCGCTGCTGCGGGTGAAGATGACGGTTTCCTACCACCTGGAGCCACTTCCGCACCCGCCGCAGATCGCAATACGATCAAGCCAAAGCTGCCGGAAGGCACCGCTGAGTACTTTCTGCCCAGTGATGTCAGCGCAGATTCTCTCTGCTACGTTCCCGCCATTTTACGGAATGCCATCGTCAATTTTGATGACGCTAAACGCAAGATCACAGGTCGCAGCAGTGTCACCCTGGTGAATCCAATCGACATCAACAATCAGCGTGTCACTTGGGATAAATTCGTCGAAATCCCACGTGATGTGGATCTCTCCAAGTGGAGCACTGATGCCACTGAAGGGGCCGAGTTCACCGATCTGCCTGGCGCAGCGATGAAGTCCAGCACTTACACCAGCATCAAGAAGGACTACACCGACTGGGTCTATGCTAATCACACCCTGGACGTCAACTACAGCCCCGTGCTGGAAGCCTACTCAAATCCTGGAGAAAAGGTCGATGAATTCAAAGCTCGTATCGCTCAGACAGCCCGTGAACTGCGTGACAAAGCCATCGAAGAGCTGCGTGAAAAGACCACCAAGACCCTGAAGTCCATTGAAGACAAAGCCATCAAGGCTCAGGTGAAAGTGGACGCGCAAAAAGCTCAGGCAAACAGCGCCAAACTTTCCGCTGCAGTGAGCATCGGCACCAGCATCCTTGGAGCTTTCCTTGGCCGTAAAAGCGGAATTGGAGCCATTGGCTCTATGATGAAAGGCAGCACCATAACCAGTGCCTCCCGCGTTATGCGTGAAGGTCAGGAAGCCGCCGCGGCTGAAGCAGAGCTCACTCGCTTCCAGCAAGACATGGCTGATCTGAATAAAACCCTGGAAGACGAGACTCAAAAGATTCGTGATCAGTTTGATCCGACAACTCTGGCTCTGGAAACTTTCAAGCTTACTCCCACCAAAAACAAGATTCAGCCCGACGCCATCGGCATCCTCTGGCTGCCGCATGAACGCGCAGGTGGAGAACTGAAGAAAGCATGGAGTTGATGAGCCAAGGTTGAGTGAGGCGACTTCACTCGCCATATTCAAGCCAAGTGCCCACCTCTCTCCATGACCTGACCTTTGATGAACTGCGCGAGCTGATCGTGCAGGATGGGTTGCGTCCGTCTCACTCGGCTACGCTGTGGAATGCGCTGCATTTCAAAGCGGATGAGGACCTCAATAAGCGCACCGATTTCCTGCCACCGCTGCGGAAGTGGCTGGAAGCAAAGATGAAGACCGACTTTCATACGGATGTGTTACCCATCGCCTCAGAGATCCTCAGTGCTGATGATCTGACACGGAAATATCTGCTCAAACTTCAGGATAGGCAGGAGATCGAGACTGTAGTGATGGGCTACACGGGTCGCCACACTGCTTGTATCAGCACGCAGGCAGGCTGTGCCATGGGCTGCGTTTTTTGTGCGACTGGACAGATGGGTTTTGTCCGGCATCTGCGGCCTGGAGAAATCGTGGCGCAGGTGCATCACGCCCGCCGTATTTTACGAGAGAAGGGCGAGAGGCTACGCAACCTCGTGCTCATGGGCATGGGCGAGCCTCTGCATAATTATGACAACGTCATGAAGGCGCTGGGGATCATCAGCGATACTCGCGGCGCCAATATCGGCCCAAGTAAAATCAGCATCAGCACCGTAGGCGTCGTGCCAGGAATCCTGCGCATGGCGGAAGAAGGCAGTCGCTACAATCTCGCCGTCAGTCTGCATGGCAGCACAGAGGCCGAGCGTGCCGCTCTGATCCCGGCCAATCAACGCTGGCCATTGAGCGATCTCATCGCTGCCTGCCGCACTTATTGCGAAAAGACAGATCGAAAGATCTTCTTCGCTTGGACTCTCATTGCAGGCGTCAATGATACCGCTGAACACGCCCAGAGAGTCGCCGCACTCCTTCAAGGCATCAAAGCGCATGTGAATCTGATCCCGCTGAATGAGACCGCGGGGTATGACGGACGTGAAAGCATTGAAACCGCAGGGACAGTTTTCCATCGCATCATCCAGGACGCCGGCATTCCTTGCACCGTCAGGCAAAGACGTGGAATCGACGTCGCGGCAGGCTGTGGACAGCTCAAAGCAGAGCGCAGAAAACGAGAGAAAGTCACTCTCTGATTGTCTCCAGCCATCAGCTTATCATAGTTAGCCAATCTTTACCTCTCATGCTCGACACTGCTACTCTCCTTATTCATTGCCCTGACCGCCCTGGGTTGGTCCACGATGTCACTGGTTTCATTTCCTCTCACAAAGGCAACATCATTGATCTTCAACAGCACATCGATCCAGATCAGGATACATTTTTTATGCGCTTGGAGTGGAGTCTGGAAAACTTCACGTTGGAGAAATCAGAAATTTTTGATCGCCTGCAACCCATGGCACGCCGTCATGAAATGCAAATGCGCCTTCATTTTGCGAGCGTGAAAAAGCGCATCGCTTTGTTTGTGACCAAAGAAAACCACTGCCTCTACGATTTGCTAGCTCGTCATGAGGCCGGAGATCTGCCGGTGGAGATTCCGCTGATCATCGCCAATCACGACACACTGCGTCCGGCCGCAGACCGCTTCGGCATCCCGTTTCATCATTTCCCAATTACCAAGGATAACAAGCTCGAGCAGGAGGCCGCACAGATCGCCCTGCTGAAAAAGGAGCGGATCGACACCGTGGTGCTAGCCCGATACATGCAGATCATCAGTCCGGCCATGATCGCCGCTTTTCCCAATCAGATACTGAACATCCATCACAGCTTCCTGCCAGCGTTTGTCGGTGCCAAGCCCTACCATCAAGCCCATGCTCGCGGCGTAAAGATCATTGGAGCTACCAGTCACTACGTCACCGCCGACCTTGATGAGGGGCCCATTATTCATCAAGATGTCATGCGGGTAAGCCATGAAGACACCGTCCAAGACCTTGTGCGTCTCGGTCGCGACCTGGAGAAAACCGTGCTGGCCAAAGCCCTCTGGTGGCATGCCCGTGATCAGGTGCTGGTTTTCAAAAACAAAACGGTCGTCTTTGAGTGACCTATTTTCTGTGTTGGACCAATAAAAATGCTGCCAAACGGTTAGTGAACCGTCAGCATGAGCGTTTCATTGGTCCAACCCATGAAAAAGTTCCTCATTCTTCTCTGTTTTTACGTGACCTCGGCCTGGAGTGCAGAGGTTTTTGAAGCGGCTCTTGGCAGAGAGCAAGAACTGCCAAAGGGCAAAGAAGCAGATGGTATCCGAGGCGACTTTGTTTTGCGGAACGATAAAGTTGAAGCCGTGATTTCCCAGAACGCGCCACTGCGTCGGGCCAACATGAGCACTTTCTATGGCGCTGATGGCGTGACGCCCGGCTGCCTCTACGATCTCACGCTGCGTGGGGCAGCCAATGATCAACTCGTGGTCTATGGGCCCTGTGGGCATGGTGAGGTCTCTTATGTCAAAGCCGTGAATGTTAAAGAAGAGGGGGCCGCTGCTGTGGAATCTGTCACGACCGCCGCCAAGAATGCAGGCGTCTTTAAGCGTCATGAATACCGCGTGAAAGATGGGGCTCAGGGCATCTTCATCACGACGATTCTGCGCAATGAATCAGAGTCCGCTCAGAAGGTAACGACAAAGTCTGACTTCACGCGCTTTGAATCGACAGGCACAACGTCCGATGAAATCTACTGGGTGGGGGCGATCAATCCTGCTCACAAATGTGGTTATGCCCTCATTACATTAAGTCTCACTGGCATTGAGAAACTAAGCGATACGATCGAACTGAAACCCAAGCAGGAAGTCGTGATTCAGCGATTTTTTGCCGTTGGCACCTCACCTGCACAGGCCGTGGGAGAAGCTCGCGCTCAGAAAAACCCAAAGTTCGGAACTGTAACCGGCATCATCGCAGGTGCTGACGGTGAAGGCATTTCCACAGCCGTCATTTCCGTGCCTGACGCCAAAGAGACTGTTCCTGGTTATCCAGATGGCCAAGGTAACTACAGTTTTAAGCTTCCCCATGGGCCAACAGAGTTAATCATCAATGATCTAGGTCGCCCTCAGGCCAAAATAGCCTTCACTGTGGCTGAAGGCAGCACGCAACCGCCAAAGATCAGTCTGCCAGCAGCTTCGCGTATCCGCTTTGACATCAGCAGCGAAACCGAAAAATCAATTCCCTGCAAAGTTCACTTTGAACCACTGGACAAAGGCGCTCCTGCACTAAATCTCGGACCAAAGCACCGTGCGCATGGTTGTGTGGATCAGTATCACAGCGAGAAAGGGCAATTCACCGTGCAGCTTCCGGTTGGTAAGTATCGCGTCATTGTGGTTAGGGGGCCTGAATATGGGCATCTAGCGAAGGAGGTGACCTTGGCACCGGGCGCTGAGTTTATTTTCAAAGGCACCCTCAAACGTCTTGTCGATACAAAGGGCTGGATCAGTGCTGACTTCCACAATCACAGCACGCCAAGTGGAGACAATGTCTGTGACACGGACGGACGCCTCATCAATATCGCCGCTGAGCATCTGGAATTCACACCGACCACTGAGCATAACCGACTCTATGATTGGGAGCCGACGATCAAAGCGCTCGGTCTAGATACTCATATCAAAACGGTGAAGGGCATGGAGCTAACGGGTAGCCGCCAGCACTTCAATGCCTTTCCCTTTGAGCCTGATCCACTCATCCAAGATGGCGGAGCACCTGTGTGGAACGATGATCCGCGCATTACGGCTCTGACCCTGCGGCGCTGGCAGAGTGAGCGCTCGGACCGCTGGATTCAGTTCAATCACCCTGACTTGTCGAACATGTTCATCGACCGAGATGGCGATGGCACTGCCGATGGCGGCTTTGTGGGAGTTGGTGACATGATTGACGGGACCGAGACTGAAAATGGACCAGGCACCGACATTCTGTATGACTCGCCCTACAAAGTCAGCCGCGCGCCCGGTGCCTTAGCAGCTAAGGCCAGCAGCGTGCGCGAGTTCGTTTGGCGTCAGCTGTTAAACCAGGGAAAACGCCTCGTCGCGGTTGGTGTGGCAGATGCTCATGCAGTGTATGGCAATGGGGTCGGATGCTGGCGCTGTTATCTGCCTAGCAACACGGATGAGCCTGCCAAGATTGATTGGGCTGAGCTGGCACCTCGTGCGAAACAAGGCAACATGGTTTTGACTACAGGTCCTTTCCTGGAAGTCACCACGCAGAATGGCAAGATCGCTGGAGACGATGACCGCGCCACGGGCGGCATTGATCTCAAGGTAAAAGTACAGTGCACGGACTGGATCGACATCAATCGCGTTCAGGTCCTAGTCAATAGTCGCCCAGATCCAAAGCTCAATTTCACCCGCGAGACGCATCCCAAGATGTTTAAAGATGGGGTCGTGAAATTTGAAGAAAAGATTCACGTGCCACTTCAACAAGATGCGCATCTCATCGTCGTCGCTATCAATGAAAAGGGTGATTCAAAAATCTGCTACGGCACCAGTGATTACGCCAAAATGCGTCCCTGCGCCTACAATAATCCTATCTATGTGGATGTTGATGGTCATGGATTCAAAGCCAACGGAGACACGCTTGGTTTTGATCTTCCTGCCATGGGCATGACGGCTGATAAGGCCAAATTGCTGCTCGATAAGAAGTGACCTGTTTAGACATCCACCACTTCGCAGCGATGGGTGAATAACAACTGACAGCGAATGACCGATGTCGGCAATCCAATCATACGGGAAAGGACTTCCCGATAAGTATGTAGCTGCGGCGTGTAGCCATCCACACGTGCGGCCAGGGCTTCGGCGCTTTCCACCTTATCGGTTTTAAAGTCCTGGATGGTAGCGCGGTCCGGCTCGATAACGACACGATCAAAGGTGCCGGAGAGCCATTCTTCATTCAGCAGGATCTCAAAGCGTTTTTCCCGCCAGCATTCAGCATCGGATGAGGGCCGGTTAAGCGCACTGACAATCGTTGGAGCAGCCAGACAACGGCGCACTTCATCGAGCGCCTTGCTGCGAGTGCTGTCATCTAGGCATGGCACAGCTGCCCAGAGTTCTTGCAGTGTTGAGGCTGCCATTTCATCCAACCAGAGAATCTGCTCAAAAAAAGCATGAACCAAAGTGCCGTATGAGCGGGCCGAGCGGCCACTGCGTGAGAAGAGCTGCTTGGCTGTGACGATGCTAGTCTCAGAACCACTCGGTGTGCGGCGCTGCGGGCGCAGGCGGCCTTCACCCATGATCGTGATTCGTTCCTGTTCAGGCTTTGCCTCTGCTGCCTTGACTGGCAGAGATTCAAACCAGCGTCGATCCGTGGTAGGGGTCTGGCTTTGATAAATGACCTCGGCTGAAACACCTCCAAAGCTGTCAGTGATGGGCTCTTTTTCATCTCCAAGCGTTATCGATAGCAGCTTGATAAAATTGTTCGACTTGGAGTTATCCGAGCGCGGCGTGGAAATCAGATAGTTGGCATGTTTAGCGCGCGTCAGTGCCACGTAAAATTTACACAGCTCCTCGTAGGCAGCTTCGGCTTCAAGGTCATCGCGATATTCAGACAGCACCGGATCAGCTTTAACGATGTCGCTAGGCGGAAGATCCATGACCCACTCGACGAGACGCTTTTCCCCGTGCTTGACGCCCATGCCGCGCCGAACCGTAGTCATGGCGGTGCCTTCTAAATCTGGCAGCAGCACGCAATCAAAGGTCAGCCCTTTGGATTTATGCACCGTCATGACCTGCACCGCATGGCGGGTATCGGCTTCACGCGTTGTATAGCCTTCTGCATAGAGTAAAAATTCATCGATATCGCGGCTGCCACTTTGATCGAAAAGCCGCGCGGCCAGAGCAAAGTCTTCTGTCCGTCTGTGACTGAAGGCATCTAAAGTCAGACCGTTTTCTGCCAGCAGATACAGCCAGTGGCGGAGGCAGCTTTCAAAGCCATCATCAAAGATTTGCCGAAGAACCTCTGCGGCCAACTTGCCAGGATTCATGCTAGCCTTTTCAAACACCGAACGGAAAGGGGTCATCATCAAATGCTGCCAGGCCAAGCTGTCAGCAGGATGAGCCGCACAACGCATGAGACTGAGAAGCGCAAGCGTGACAGGATTGTCCGTAGCCACCGCAATTTCAGACTCACACATGACTGGAATACGTGAGGGTGAATGTGCTCTGAGATAGTCCACTAAGCTGCGTGCAGTGCGATTGGATTGCACGAGGATGGCGCAGCTTAAGCCATGGGCCACCGGCTGAATCTCTTCCAGCAGGCCTGAGACAAGGGCAAAACGATCTTCTTCCTGGACTTTTTCACCTACTGCAGGAACGGGATGTAGCATGACGGCATAGCCTGGCATTTTTTGATGAATGCCTGCCACTTGATGATTCTGCCAGGGCCAGCGTTCCCGAGCCTGCGTAGGCAGATTCATTTCAGCCAGAGCTGCGTCATCTCCAAAGACACGGTTGACTAGGCTGATGACATCGTGACCCGAGCGCCAAGAGACATTCAGTGGCCGCTTATGTATGCGTGTTTTCACACCTGAATTATAGCGTTTGGCGATGTCTTCAAACAATCGCGTATCCCCGCCACGCCAGGCATAGATGGCTTGCTTGACATCGCCCACTTGAAAGAGCGTTCGCTCATCAGAAGTGTCTTGCACGGCTTCATCGATCAGGTTTTCAATGACCGACCATTGAGTGTAGTTCGTGTCCTGAAACTCATCCAGCAACCAGTGATCATAGCGTGCATCTAGTCGGTAATCGATGCGTAGCCGCTCGTCTTCTCCAGGCACTTGAGAGAGCATCGGACGCGGCAGATCTTTGGTGAACTCATGCCCAGCCAGGATAAGCTCCATATCCTGAAACGTAAGTCGTCCACGCCTGCGCACCTGCTGAGACCAACTCTTTTCAAACAAACTCAACACCTGCCAGGCACCCTGCGTACGCTCCAGTCTAACCATGAGTTCAGCTCCAACGAGGTGAGTGATGATGTCTCTCAAGGCATCACAACTGCGACCTGTGATCTTTTGCTTGTGGCGATTGACGGTGATCACACAGTTCTTAGCTTGAATATCAGCCCAGCAATCCAGAGCTTTGCCGATGAAAAATTTCACACGCCCAGGCATGGTGCTGCCAGGGATGTGTGAGATAGCCTGTTCCTGGAATTCATGCCAAAAATCCCAGGCCTTTTCACTCACGTCATCGCTTTCTAAAAGCTTGAATAGATGCTGAAAAGCTTCCTCTAAATTCAGCTTCGACCCCAACCAGAGGCAGCCTTTGGGCCAGATGACTGATGCATCGCCCCAAAGCTCCTGACCCGCTGCATGAAGAAGGATTCCATGCTGACTTTCCACAAACTGATCCAAGACTGTGCGGATGTTCGCCTCTTCCTTCCCAAAGGTAGCCCGGCGGAAAGCTTCAAGAAAATCCTTCTGCGCACTGATGCCTTCTGTTCTAGCTTTCAGCCCAGGCAGCGTGCGCTGGAAGACGAGCCGATAAACGCGCTCACGCTCCACACTGCCTTGATGATCGCTGAGAATTTCGAAGTCGCCAGCCAATCCAAACTCGGCCGGAAAGCTGCGCAAGATAGCTGAGAAAAAACTATCCAGTGTGCCCAGAAACAGGCGTGGCATTCTGGTGATGAAGCAGCGCAAAAGCTGACGAAAATCTGCTTGAGTGAGCTGGCTCATGATCGGCCGCAGCGGATCATTCAATACTTCGGGATCGATAGACTCATCTCCGACCAGTGACATGGCAAACTTCGGATCCGAAGAAGCTTTGGCCAACTTGATGAGGATCGAGTCAAAGAATTCTCCTGCCGCTTTGCGCGTGAAAGTGACAGCAACGATGCGCTCCGGCGTGACCTCTTGACCCGCCAGCAATTGCTGGCCCATCAGCGCGATGAAGCGATTTGTCAGTTGCCAGGTTTTACCTGAACCCGCAGAGGCCAGGATCATTTCATTGGGGATGGCGTTCATCGGTTTGAGGCGACCTCCAGGTTAGAGATCAAACTGGCATCCACCGCTTTCAGAGGATCACCAAAGAACAGCGGATCAAAGTCATCCGCGAAAGGCACCTTTTCCGCAGGTGGCCAAAAGTGGCGACTGAGAACAGCACTGATGATGCCCTCAGCACAGGCTTTAGCGCTTTCGAGTTGGCAGCCTTCGAGATCAGGCCAGGCATCGATTCCGACATCCCCTTTGGTCTTTCCCAGAGTGGCATAAGCCGTATGAATTTTCTCATTCGGATACCTCTGCTGCATGGCGAGATGGTAGAGTGGTAATTGCAGATCTGACCAGCGTACTGCATGCCCTTGACTGCTTGTCGTAAGCGACCATGGCGCAAGTAGGGCTGGATCTTCAGTGCGTTTGAGTTTGGTCAGGTGGTAGTCTTCCACACCTTTGCTCTCACCTTTTTGCGCGGTGCTAGGAGAATAGGTTTTAAAGTCGATCAAACGGATACCCAACTGCGGATGCCGCTCCACTCGATCAACGATTCCACTAACGATCATCGCCCCGATTTGCCAGGGATTCCCTTCAGGACTGATGCGCGTTTCAGCAGCGACTATATGCCAACCTTTGGCACGCTCTTCGGCTTCTGTCTCTGCCCACCAGGATAGGCGCTGACGTGCCGATTCACACTGAATCATCACAGGCACCGTCAGTCGCTGCCCAAAGGTGGCGTGCAGTTTTGCTTCCAGTAGTCGATGAAATTCACTGCGAATAACATTCACATCGGTGGACGTAGCCGCAGGGCTTTCAGTGGCAAATTTTTCCAGCACGTGATGCAGCAGACTTCCAAAGCTCATGGCATCCATTTCAGTGCCGGAGGCATCGGCAGCTCTCATCTTCAGGCCATGCTTCAAATAAAAGCGGAAGGGGCAAGTCAGGTAATCACGAAACTGCGTCACACTAAGCTTACGGAAGATCGGTGCATCATCGGCCAATGGCTGCGGACGCAATTGCCAGGCGAGCTGCCAAGGCATGGGCTCCACATGAGTTTCCGGCTTCTTGAAGAATTGCAGCGTTCGTTCAGCGAGGTCAGCGTCAGGGCATTGGAATAACAAACGGGATGGCCGCAAAGGCTCTTCTCCAGAACCGATTCGGCCAAAGATAAAATCGACACGTCCGCCAGTGCGTTTGCGCAGCTCGATAATGCTGGTCATGAGACAAGCATCACGGGCAAAGCGGGTGTCGTTGTTTCTGAGCCCCAGCGCACGACGCGCGGAGTCTGGAAGGAACTGATGACTGAGGATGGACTCTGGCACCTTGCCATCATTCATGCCGGCAATGACAAGATGAGGCGCGTCTTCCCAGAGCAGTTCCAACCAGCCCTGAATATCAATATCATGAGCAGCGCGTTCAGGATAGAAGACCTGATCATCCATCACTCTCAAGAGCAGCTCCAAGCGACTGCCAGCGCTTAAGGGCGGCTGGAATAATTGAGCAGATGGGCCTTCCAGCGCATCGAGCACTTGCGCGATCTGATCGGCGATGGCAGCAAATACGGCATCCTTTGGACGATCCAGTCGGAAAGAGCGCAACGAAAAAACCTCGGCCAGGAAGTCGGTTAGTGCGCTGCCAAAATTGGGGCCAGAAAGGTTTTTCAGCGTCGCATCCAGCCAGGCAAGTCCGATAATGATCGGGCTCACGACGTTGTCATCCAACGTGCGCGGAGCTAGCTCGATAGCGTCGTCCAGCGTGTCCGGCAGAGCTTCGACGGACAGATCATCCAGATCATTGAGCAGACGGGTGAGACTTGGACGGACGCCTGTTTGATCGATGGTTTTTTGCCGCACAGTCTCAGCAATGTCTGGACAACGCAGAAGTTGCGCCGCGCTACCAAAAGCGCGAGAGGCAGAGAGTTGACTTAAAAGACGCAACAAATGAAACACGCCGTGAGTGCCCATGCTTTTACCGGCTGGATCGTAGGCACCGATGCCATGTTCGACCAAAGCTTTTTCCAAAGGCGCGGCGATCTCCACATCCGCCACACCGATTGCGGCCACTTTCCCAGGAAGCGGATGCACCGCGATCAGCGCGATGGCTTCACTGGCCTGAGCGGCGGGCGTGCTGCCTTGATGGATCGTGAAGTCGGGCCGATCTATTTGGATCGGCTCAGTCAGCCAGCTCTGGGCAAGGGGGCGACCCCAGAGGTCAAAATAGCTGCTGTGCGAGGCTGCTGGAGCAAACACCAGCACCTCCACGGGCACCTGACGTGAATGACGATCCAGCGCCTGAATGGCTAGGGCTGAAGGGTCTAAGACGCCAACGATCATGATTCGACGCACCGTGCTTGGCAACAAACCTTCAGTCGCAGCGAGTCGGCGAACGACCTGCCAGTCAGTCAAGCCGTGGGCCTGAGTGGCCTCCAGACAGAGCTGCTCCAGCTTAGCTAAATCGCGCCAGCGCTCAGGCTCCATCTCTGATTTCTCCAGCAAATTGGCTGCATCGCGTAAGCTTAATCCATTTTCATTGAGGGTTTCACGCACTTGCAGCAAATCGGCAGCCGTCTTCAGCGCCCATGTAAAAGTGCGCTCAACCGGATCGATGGGAAAAACGTGTCGATGCGTCTCTAGGTCCAGACGCAGCATCTCGGCGGTCCAAAGTAGGAGCGTTTCCACCTGCCCCGCCGCATTGACCTCCAGTAAGCGATCTGGCGACGTCAGGAAATCAGGCGTGACTGTCAGCGGTGGTAAAACAGCAGCGTCCTTCGTGGCAGCAAACACAGCCAGAGCTTCACGCAATCGGCGGCTGGCATGACGAGTCGGCACCACGATCAACCAATCACTTAAATCCAGAGCCCCTTTACCATCCCAGCCAGTTGCCAAATGCTCCGTCACCGACTGAACCAGCGGCTTTTCCCAACCTAGAAACAGGCGCTTGATCCCAGAATGCATTGGCAGTGAAGAATCAATGAACAGGTCATCTTCCGATTTGGGTTTGTGCGGCTTACTGAGCATGAACACTGATCGTAGAAGATACGATTCAAATGTCGAATGGACGTTCAGGCAAGAAATAACAGGCCGTGGTCCAACTCAACGTTCTTCCGTCTTCGTTTTGACTTTTAACTTAGCCACTTCATGCGGCGCTAGGTGACGCCAAGCGCCTTTGTTCAGGGTGCCTAGTTTTAGGCCGCCAATGGCGACACGGATGAGGCGCAGGACTTCGATGCCGTGGGCTTCTAAAACACGGCGGATGTGTCGATTCCGGCCTTCATCCAGGACAATCTCTAACCAGGCATTTTTATCCCCCTGACGGATGGCACTAACGGAAAGCAAGGTCAGCACTTCGCCCTCATCCTCGATGCCTGCTTTTAACTTGGCCAGTAAATCGGCATCGACCAAACAACCAATCTGCACGTGGTAGGTCTTCTCCACATGGGTCGATGGATCAGTGATGCCATTGGCCCAGCGGTTGTCGTTGGTGAAAAGCAGCAGACCTTCGCTGGCCTTATCCAATCGGCCCACGGGTGAAAGATGTGTGAAGTTTTGGCCCTCAAAGCAGCTATAGACCGTGGCGCGACCATGCTCATCACTAGCGGTGGTGACAATGCCGCGAGGTTTGTTGAGCAGGATGTAGAGTTGCTTAGCCTCCTGCACGGAAACATGATCCACGACGACCTGATCCCGGCCGAGCTGCACGGGCTTTTCGGGATCACGACAAACGACGCCATTAAGCCTCACTCGTCCCAATTTGATGAGCTGTGTCCCCTGACTGCGGGAGCAATGACCAAGTTTAGAAAGGGCGCGGGCGAGTCCGGTGCGGGAGATAGGTTCAGCAGGCATGACGATTTAAAACATAAAATGGGCGGATCCATGAAGGAATCCGCCCATGATTAAATTGAATGTTGGAAAGTGCTGATTAGGCAGTCAAAGCGGCTGCTTCATCCACATTCACGCGACGACCATCTTTGTCGAAGCGAACACGTCCAGCCACGAGGGCGAAGAGTGTGTGATCCTTGCCCATGCCAATATTTTGGCCGGGGGTCCACTTAGTTCCGCGTTGACGGATGATGATGTTACCTGGGATGACAGCTTCGCCGCCATACTTTTTCACACCGAGACGCTTGCTGTTGCTATCGCGTCCGTTTTTAACACTTCCTTGACCTTTCTTATGCGCCATGACTCAGATCTCCTGGGGGATGTTTGGGATTAAATTGAAAAGATTAGGCGTTGATCGCCGTGACTTGGACACGCGTCAGAGGCTGACGATGACCGGTGGTTTTGTGATAGCCTTTACGCTTCTTGAATTTGAAGGCGGTGACTTTCGGAGCTTTGAATTGCTTCACCACGGTGGCAACGACGGTAGCGCCGGAGACGGTTGGTGCGCCGATCTTGATGTCAGCACCTTCACCAGCGGCGAGGACTTGGTCAAAAGTGGCGTTTTCGCCTTCAGCGACCTCGAGCTTTTCGACGTCGAGCTTGTCGCCCACGGATACTTTGTACTGTTTGCCGCCTGTTTTGATGATTGCGTATGCCATAACTGTGTCTGCTGAAGGATAAATCCGCATCGGCCAAGCCTCCAAAGGCAATGTGTCCGGTCTGCGGGGGTGTGGATAGTGCCACAACTCAGGACTCCGGCAACCAAATTTTTACACCCATTTTGCTTTGGTGGCTTCTTTTGCCGAAAAAGAGCCTTTTTAACCCCGAATCGGTGGACCGAACCAGACGTAGCACATCATGTAGATGATGATTCCAGTGACACTGACGTACAGCCAAACCGGCACGGTCCACTTGGCCATGCGCTTATGTTTGTCAAAACGCTGACGTAAGGCAGGAAGCACGGTCATGATGATCAGAGGCAGACTCAATACAGCCAGAGGAATGTGGCTAAAGAGAATGGTGAAGTAAACCGGACGCGTCCATCCCTGCCCTGCAAATCTGACGTGACCTGCATGATAGTGGTAATAGAGATAACAGCCCAGAAACGCCGTCGAAAAAAGTAAAGCGATCACCATGCTGGCAATATGGGCCTTTTTTTGGCCCATCTTGATCATCGTCAGACCAAGGATGATGTGCAGCAGGGCACAAGCGTTAAAGATCGTGTAAAGAGTGGGGAGTTCTGTGACGGTCATGGGGTCTTGTCTTGGGCTTTCTTTTGTTCTTCGAGCAGGTAGTTCAGATCGGTGCGGATTTGTTTATCCCAGTATTCCTGGAATTGGGGATCAGCATTCATGATGTCATGCAGCCCGCGCACGTGCCCAGCATGATCAACTAAGGCCACGCGTAAATCGTGGATGTATTTGTCATCCGGTGTCAGGCGATCCTCAACCGGCAGGTCCTGAACTGGACGGAACTGAAAAGAAAAGGTCATGTACTTGCGCACATCATCCTTCGGACCATTGAGAAACCACCAATGGTCCGTGTCCTTGATGCCGACACCAGTGGCCCAGGCTTTCATCATCTCTGGCGTGTCTTCTGGATCAAGAGTGAAGGAGATAAACTGCACGTTCGGATTGTCACCCAGTTCAGCGTATAGCTTTTTCAGTTTGGCGATTACACCAGCGCAACCGCGTGGGCAGCGAGTGAAGACCCAAGAGGCGATGATGATTTTCCCGCGCAGATCAGCCAAATGAACCGTCTTGTCGCTGCGCTCAACCAACTCCAGATCTTTTTCTAACCGTCCCAGATAAGCCGGCCTCTCATTGCTGCGTGTGGTGCCCTGAGCATCCGTCTGGGTTTCCTTGTTCTTCTTGGCCTCCATGGAGGTGTAGATGAGATAATTGTAAAAAACCACCACCCCAAGAACAATGAAGATGATCGGCACCCACAAGGTTAAAGGATTGATGCGGCGCGTAGCTTCTGGAGTTGGATCTGTGGACATAGGTCAAAAAGGAATTGGTAAAAATCGATCAGCGATCACTTCCAGGCCACGGCCGTGATCAATAAAATGATGGGTAGATAAATCAGCGTGCCAAAAAAGAGCCGACGTGCCGTGGCACGCTCAGGATTCTTTTGAAACACCAAGGCCCGTTGGCAAAGCCATGCATTCAACAGCAGGGCCACAGGCAGAAAGAGCCATAGCTTCACCAGTCCATAGGCAACAGGATAAAACATCAGCAACAGCATGGCCACAGCCCAAGCCAGAGCATGACGAGAAGTGCGGGCACCTAGTTCGTCATCATTGGCCAGCATGACAAATCCACCTCGGCGATATTCGTCGCGATACATCCAATTGATCGCCAGGAAATGCGGCAACTGCCAGAGGAACAAAAGCATGAAGAGGTAAATGGCCCCAGGCTCCCAGAGCAAGCTCCAGCGGAAGTAAGCCTCAGGTTTATCAGAAAGCCCAGCGGCGCCAGCCCAACCAATGAGTGGAGGCAAAGCCCCTGAAACAGCACCAACTAGCGTATTCACAGCAGACTGTTTTTTCAGAGGTGTGTAGATGAAAAGATACGTCGCCAGAGTCAGCGCAGTCAATGCAGCTGCCTCCATATTGACTCGGTGCACGAGATGAATCAGTCCCATGGAACTGAGCAACCAACCCAGGCCAAAAGCCACCGAGGGGCTGATGCGACCAGCAGGAAGCGGACGATCTGCCGTGCGCGTCATTCGGGAATCTGGCTCGATCTCCATAAGCTGATTGAACACGGCTGCACCAAAAGCTGCCAGAGTGCTTCCAATGATGGTGTGCAGGAGCAGCCAAAAATTCATCTGTGTCCCGGCTCTCAACCAGAAGGCCACAAAGGTCGTCACGATCACCAGAGCACTGAGACGAAACTTCGTCAGCGTGAGCAAATCATTGAGGGTGAAAGCCATGGAGTCCTCCCCAGCAGTCGGTGGCAATGAGGGAACAGTACCCGGCGCAGTGGAATCATCTTTGGTCATGAGGCGAGACTAGGCGTGGGACAGGGGTTTGTCAGCCTTTGTCTGGCCATTCAGTCCGAGTCCAGCGGTGGAAGCCCAGACGCTGACAGCCAATAAAAAAGTCAAGACCAGCAAACCAAGCCCATTCAGTACATGCAGATTGGTGACCCAAAAGCTTTTGCCAGTCAGAACCACATAAATCCCCAGAACGACTTGGTTAATCGGCATGATCATCAGCGCAGGTGAGATCCAACGCAAATGTGGCACTCGTCCGAGCCACAAACGAGATTTCCAAGCCACTACAACGACAAGTAGCGCGACGGAGAAACCCCAATACTTGTGCAAATGCAGCACAAAGACATCCGCCGGATCCATCGGTGGGAAAAGTTGACCCTTTGTCGTCAAAATATCATTCGCGGCCAAATACATGCGCTGCGTGTGCCTTAACGTGGCTCCAATGATGAGTTGCCCAAAAACGGCCAACAATAGAATCAAACTCCAAGCTCGCGCAGACACGCGATCTTTCAGAATCACCAACGATTCTGAATGCCACGTTCTGGACGAGGCAAAAGCAATGAAGACCAGCAGACAAAAAAACAGCTGACCTAAAGTGCCATGACTGATGCCGTACGGATCAGACATTTTTAAAACACGCAGGCCGCCGAGAGATGCCTGAATAATCACCATAAAGAGGGCAAGCGTCGTAAGGCCGCGCAGCAGAGTCCAACGCTGGCCAATCCAAGTCATAATCAGCCAGGCCATGCCCATCACAACAATGACACCAGCTGCACCGAGAACACCTTTGAAAATCAAAAACAAATAACCACTACCGATCAAAACGATACCCGCAGCCTCAACGAATCTTGGTTTGAACTTTGCAAACTGCCAAAAATACATGGCAAGTACGAGGAACCCAATCGACGTGGCGATCCAGCGATGACCATGCTCCAGAAACAAAGCTGGCACTTTCATCCAGCCTTCAGGATTCACCTTTCCAAATGCTAGCGGCCAGTCAGGAACAGCCAATCCGACATCTTCAGTCGTCACCGCAGCGCCCCACCAAATGAGCACAAGACCCACAAAAAGGGTGAAACGGGAAAACCAATGGAAAAGCTGCATGGTGGGTAAAGAAGAAACGAAAAGTGCGGACACTAGGTCCGCACTTTTGTCAAAAAATTAGCGGATCAAGAACACCCGCAAGAGACATTAGCGAGCTGCCAGAGGAGCAGGCGCTGCACTCTTGGCTGCGGCACTGTTAGATTGTTCCTTAGACCATTCGTCAAATTCAGCGGTCTCAACGACTTCAAGCACGGCCTTCATCTGCGCATGACCTGGACCGCAAAGCTGACCACAAATGATGTCCCAACTACCTGTCTTCACCGGCTTAAACCACATATGAGCTTTGACGCCAGGGCAGGCATCCTGAGCGGCACGCATAGGCACCAGAGCCAGGTTATGAATCACGTCCTTGCTAGTGACATCAATGATGACAGGACGACCAAGTGGCAACTTCATCGTCCCAGGATTCACAAAATCATCTTTACCATTAGGGTCTGTGAGTTCACGCCCCGTTTGATTGGCTTGAGAGATCGCCCTCGGATCCCAAGTGCTGAGCATCTTATCGTTGCCCGAGTATTGGAAGTTCCAGAGAAACTTCTCACCCATGGCACGAATCTTTACGGTATCAGGACCGGTTGGGAATTCATCAGCTTGATGATGCCAAAGAGGGAAAGCGAAACCAAGAAGCAAAATGGCTTCCACAATACAAACACCGATTTCGATGTGCGTCGTGGCATGACCACGAACACCGTGGTAGTCGGCTTTAGCATTCTTAGAGGCACGGAACTTATAAAAAGCGATAGCCAAGAAAGTGGACCAACCGATAAAAAGAACCAGCATGAACCAATGAACAAAACCAAGCATGTGGTCCACAAGACCTCCATGCTCTGAAGCGTTCTGCGTCATGCCAAGCCAAACGTTGATGTCTGAAATACTCATGGGTAAATAAGGAGGGGGCGGAGGATAAAAAAAGTTAAGCGGTAACAACAGCTCTTTGTTGTTTGCGGACGAAGTTCCAGACGATCAATCCGACGAAGCTCATGCCAAGCGCTAGAAACGCGAGCATCACCAAGACGGCAATGTCTTGCGCCTGAGCGATGACACTGTTTGGATCAGCTTTGCAAGTTGCGCAGGCGAGAGTCAGCATGGTGTAAAAATGAAACGATTGAAAAGTGAAAATGGCTCAGACAATGATAGTGCTCGATTTTCTCGAGAAATACCAAGCGCTGTAGGCAATGAGGACAAGACTAGTCCAACCAGCAATCGAACCCAAAATGCCAATGCCGAGTTCAGCAGTGACAGCCGGTTGAAGACGCGTCCACAACCAGAAACCGCCATCACAAAGAACTGCGAAGAAGAGAAAGATATAGTGGAAGTGTTTCAGTGACATGTTGGATTTAGGGCAAGCTGACGACTATTCCTGAACCTCAACAACAGCAGTTGGATTCTCAAAGCCTTCATCAATGAGGCCTTCAGAATTGCTGAGGTAGAAGAGAACAAACAAAGCAATGGCAAACGCAGCCGTAAAAGCGAGCACCTTGTAAACCAGAGCTTTCTCGTGATTTAAATGCATGAAAATTAAAGCAACCAAGGCTGCCTTAATCGTCGCCAAAAACATGCCGACCATCATATTCAAACTATGCGTCGGAAGCTCCACATACGAGAGACCTACAGTAAGAACGGTGAAAACAGCGAGCACCAAGCCGATCAACTTGATCTTCCGGATGGATTTGTAAATTTCTTCAGGGCTATCAGCCATAATTAGAGACGGTAGAGGGTGCGATTAAAGGAGATACAAGAGAGGGAAAAGGAAGATCCAGACCAGATCCACGAAATGCCAGAAGAGGCCACCGACTTCGACGCGGTTAGCCATATGTTCAGGGTCCTCCCGTAAGCGGCGACCATCGCAGACGAGGAAATAAGTGAGCACCAGTGCGCCTGCGATAACATGCAGACCATGCAGACCAGTGAGGGTGAAATAGATAGCGTAGTAGCTATTCAACTTCGGCGTGAAGTTAGAGAAGAACTGTACGTCCTTACGCTCCAGTTTCACTTCAGGATGATGACCTGCATGAGTTGCGCCATGGTCTTCAGCAGGTGCATGAGCTTCAGATTTGTGAGCGCCGCCTTCTTCGGCATGAGCTTCCGGTGTGGCAGAGTGGATGTGAACGTAGAAGAGTTTCTTCTGCTGGGTTGCGCTCTTTTTAGGATCACGAGAAGTGCCACCTTTACCGTCATCAAACTCTTTTTTGAATTCAGCAATGGCTTCGTCGCGCTGATGGATGAAAGCATTCTTCCAAGCCGTGCCAAGGTAATGCTCGTTAAAGGCCAATGACTTCTCTTTGTCAGGCGTGCCTCGAACATCCAAACCATCAACTTCGAGGGTCATCTTATCGTTGATGATTTTGCCTTCGACTGAAGTTCCATCACGGAAGGTGAACGATTTGGCGTCAAGGGCGGGACGAGCTAAGAACTTGGACATTGGAACCGAGAAGGTCATCGGTGTCGCAGCAACGAGCTTAATCGTGGTGGAAGGCAGTTCTTTAGGATTGCTGGCCTTAGCTTTTGCGGCAGTGAGCACTTCTGCTTTAAGGGCAGCAAAGCTCTCTTTGTTCAATTCGATCTCAGCACCCGCTTCCGTTTTGAACTTCGGTGCCGTTCCTTTGAGGTAAGGCAGCACGTATCCAACAGGATCAGCATCCACAGCGGATGTCTTACCAGAGATCGTCATGCTGAGTTCTTTGACATCACCAAATTCAATCTCAAAACCGTGCGGCAAGTGACCTGTGAGAATCGTGCCGTCCGTGAGAGTCACCGAGTAATGCTCAAATTTGGCTTTATACTCAAAGCTCTTGATGACCATGAAGGTCATGGCACAAGCGATGGTGATGGCCATATAAACTTTGTAGGCTCCGAATTTACGCAGCTTGATGGAGGCCCAAGCAAGTAACACAGTGACGGAAGAACCAATGAGAACCAGTGTATTGATAAATCCAAGGGTCACATTCAATTCATGAACTGGCCATGGATAGTCCGCACCGACGCGCAGGAAAATGTAGGAAGAGAAAAGGCCACCGAAGAGCATGACCTCAGAGGCGAGGAAAAGCCAGATGCCGACCTTGGCGTTGTACAAGCCCGTATCGGGGCGGGCGGAGACTGTATAAGGAATGTCCATGTGGAAAAGTGACGGTTAGCTCAGTTCTCTGGGTTTAAATCTCAATGATGAGCGGCAACAACGGGTGCTGGTGCTGCCGACGGCTCTGCGCGCTTGCCGGGCTCAGATTCCCACTGCGGGAAGAAGTCCTGGTCCATGCCTGGAACGCTATACTCGTAGGGTCCACGAACGACAACTGGCTCAAAGTCAAAGTTGCCGTGTGGAGGTGGCGTCGGAGCGGCCCACTCCAGAGTCGTTGCGCCCCAAGGATTGTCGTTTTCGACCTTCTTACCACCTTTGATGCTGAGGAAGAAATTCAAAATGAAAGGAACCTGACCCAGAGCCAGAACGAATGCCCCAACAGACATGAGAACATTGAGACCCAAAAGGTTGTTCGGGACATCCATGCCAAAAAGACCAAAGAAGCCTGAGTTCAGTTCAGTAAACCAGTTGGAGGCACTCGAAGTCTGCTCAAAGTATTTACCACCATCATACCAACGGCGATGGAAGCCGCCCATGCCCTGAATGAACATCGGCGCAAAGATCATGTTCATGCCAAGCAATGAAGGCCAGAAATGAAGTTTACCCAGGAAGTCATTCATGATGCGACCAGTTGCTTTTGGATACCAATGATAAACACCAGCAAACAGACCAAAGATCGTACCAGGAGCCACCACATAATGGAAGTGACCAATCACGTAGTAGGTATCATGCAGAGCAAGGTCGATGAAAGTGAAGGCCAAAGGTAAACCCGTGAGACCACCAATCCCAAACATCGGCAAGAATGCAGAAGCGAACAACATCTGAGGCGTAAACCGGATGGAACCACCCCAGAGAGAAATCATCAAACCCGTAAGTAGAATCACGGAAGGAACCGAGATCAGAACGGTGGTGATCTGGAAATAAGTGGACATCATGGTGCCCATGCCAGTCAGATACATATGATGAGCCCAGACGAGGAAGCTGAGGAAACCGAGAGTCAATGCAGCATAAACCATGGCTTTGTAGCCCCACAGAGGACGGCGCGTATTGGCAGGAATGACTTCTGTCAGGATGGCGAAGGCTGGAAGGATCAAAACATACACCTCAGGGTGAGCCAAGAACCAGAACAAGTGCTGATAAAGTAGCGGACTACCACCACCAGCAATATCGAGATGCTGGCCACCTTCCATCAGGCCAGTCGGCAAGAAGAAGCTAGCACCAAACACACGATCCATAAGCTGCAACAAGGCCGCGACTTCAAGAGGAGGGAAAGCCAAGAGAAGCAAGAAAGAAACAATAAACATCGCCCAGCAGAAAAATGGCATGCGCATCCAGGTCATCCCCTTGGCCCGAAGATTGATGACGGTCGTAATGACGTTCACCGAGCCTAGAAGCGAGGCAGAAATATTGAAGACCATGGCGAGCAACCACCAAGTGTGCCCGTGCATCCATACATTGGTCACAGCCAGACCTGTCGTTGAAGCCAGCGGCGAATACATCGTCCAACCGGTTTGAACGGAACCTGTTCCGAGGAAGAAACTAGCGAACATCATGACGCCGCTGATAAAGAAAAGCCAGTAACTCCACATGTTGAGACGCGGGAAAGCCATATCAATGGTGCCTATTTGAAGCGGCATGACAAAATTCACAAATCCAGCAAAACCAAGTGGCACGATACCCAGGAACACCATGATCGTTCCGTGCATAGCGCCGAGCATGTTGTAAAGCTCACCATTGACGACACCACCAGGAGCCCAGCGCCCAATCATTTCCTGGAACAAATCACCAATGATAGGAAGGCTGGTGACAAAACCGAATCCTGGAATTGGCTGACCTGGGTAAGCGATACTCCAGCGCATGAGCATCATCAGGAAAAAGCCGAGAAGAAGGAAAAGCAGACCACTGACTGCGTACTGAATACCGATGACCTTGTGATCGGTGGACCAAATATACTTCTTTATGAAGCTCAGTTCATGGTGGTCATGGCCGTGATCGTGGGAGTGATCGTGAGTAGTTGCAGCAGCGCTCATAGCTAGTAGGAAATAAGAATTTAAAGGTAAAAGCCAAGAGGCTACGAATTGTCTAAATTAAGCGGATCAAAGATTGAATGAATTTTTGAGATCAAAGAAAAAATCAGCCCTGCCCTGTCCATTCTGAATGGTGACAGTTTGGGTTAACGTCTGAGAAAACATCGGATGCCAAGCTGAGACCTCATAAACACCATCAGCAAGTCCATGATTTAAAACATAAACGCCATCTTTGGACGTTGCCACGGCATGAACTCCGTCGTGGACATAAACCCAAGCTCGCATCCAACGATGCACATCACATTCAAGCCGGTAAATGCCAGGCTGGTCAAAGCTATGCAGATTCTCATCGCCACGAGCAGGCTGCGCCAAATTCAAAAGATTTTCACCCGCCCTACTACTGCCTTCTTGATGACGAACGATGCGGATATTGTGGAAGGTCATGTCACCGTTATGAAGACGCAGCGTCTGCCCTGGCTGAACAACCGTCATGAATGGCTGAAATTCACAGTTTTTTTGATCGATGAACGGAGACACTTTGGCCGCGCTAGCAGAGCGTGCTGTCTGACGAACACTGATCACCACATCCGCTAATCCGCCTTCTTCAGAAATCTTCCAACTTGGATTGATGATCGCGCCATGACCCGAACAAAGAGGATTTTGACCTACATCAATCACCTTTCCCATGGATGCTGGCTTGCCACCGGTCAGAGTCACCTTGCCTGTAAGACTTTGCTTTTCGGCAATATCAATTGCAGGAGAAAGACTGGTTTGAGAAGCTTCAGGCACTTTGCCACAAGCAGTGACTGTGTGCAGCACAATCATAGCGAAGGCCACCAAAGGCACCTTGCTAGAAATGGACTGCGTCATGTAAGTCATGGTTTTCTTCGATCACTTAGCAGCGGGCGCTGCCGTGGCACCAGGCCCAGCGGGAATGACGCCCTCAACATTAGCCTTAGCGAAAGATTCAAGTTCAGCCATGGTCCACTGAGAGGCACGCTTTTCCGTAGAGCGAACTTTCTCGACCATTTCCTTGGTGATCATCGGAGCTTCATTGCCCCAACTATTTCGAATAAAAGTCAGCACATTGGCCAAATCACCAGCGGACATGGCAGCACCAAAACCCTGCATACCACCGGGTGTATTGTAGCCTTGGCCTTTCACGGTGATTGCACCGACAAGACCATGCTGGACGACGCGAATCAGACGCTCCGTTCCGCCTAAAACCCACTCAGAGCCAGCAAGAGGCGGGAATTGGCCGGGGAGACCTAGACCATTGCCCTGATGGCAACCACCGCAAACGGCATAACCACCAGCACCTTTTTTCAGCGCAGTTTGAAAGGGGTCCAAGGCTGCAGCACCTGCACCGCCACCGGGACGAGGATCGACACCTACTTCATAGTTGAAAGCTGTGCTAATTCCGAAATCTTGCTTGCCACTTACGGCACTGAACTGTCCACCAGCAATGACTGCAACGACCATGCCAAGAAACATGACCAGCATGGATGCAGGTTCGCGGCCAGCTTGAAGGTCTTCCTTCTCACGCGTCACGGCAGAGTGAAGACGATCTAGGTCTGTGCTATCGGGTTGAAAACTATTGGAGGGTGCGCTCATGAATGGTGGGCGTTACTTCTTTGCAGCGGCAGCGGTGATGCCTGGAATGGGATTGTCTTTCTTGAGTGAGAGCAAGTAATCAACCAAGGCCTCAGCCTCTGGCGTTGGAACCACTTCATAGCCAGCTTCAGGAGCGAACGGCTTGGAAAGCTTGAGCGCTAAATCCGACTTGGGACCTTGGGCTAGGCGAACATCATAGAGATTCTTGAATGCTGGCATGTTCGACCAATCGTGACGTTGGCGTGGAGCATAAAGCATGAGATGCATCTCCTGACGAGATGGTGCACGCCAACCGTAGTTTGCCAAATCTGGACCCAAACGTTGAACACCCAAGAAAGCATAAGGCTCACCAAGATAATCCAAGAGCGTATTGGAACGGACCGGAACTGCGGGACGAGCTTCTTGATCTTGGCCCCATCCTTTGTGCCAGCCGTCCATGGAAAGCTGCGTCGGACGAATCATTTGAGTATGGCACTGAGCACAACCTTCGCGGGCATAGGTCAATTGACCTTGGCGATTGATTGGCGCAGGTGGATAATACCCATCGACACCGTCGGCGTCTTTATCATAAGCAACTGGCGTCAAAGCCTGATACTTAATGGCAGGTATGATGATCAGGCAAAGCCACGGGAGACCGAAGCTAGCGGTGAGTGCGAGGATAAACGTGCGGAAGTTGCTCATGCGTGTGCTCCGTGCGGAAGAGGTGATTCGTCATGACCATGATGCAGAAGCGTAGGTGCCGAACTGCGACGACCGAGACCGGCCACCATGAGTATGAGATGAACTAAAAACCAAATATTCGACCAAGTAATCAAACCCCAGGCAACGGCACGAGCAATGATATAGGGTTGGGTGTTCATGACCAGCTGATAGAAATCCTGGTCCCACATTTCAGGATGATTCAGATCACCGCCCTGCTGAATACCTGCCACAAGGCTGGTGATAACGACTGTAGTGATACCATAGGTCGAGAACCAAAAGTGATTGCGAATCAAGCGAACTGATAGCCATTCACAACCCGTCAAACGGGGCACAATATAGTAGATAGCCCCAAAAATACTCATGCTGAAGAAGCCATACACAGAGACAATTTGGAAACCATACCAAGCATTCGTAAACTGTAGGGTCGGGCCAGTGGTGAAGTTGGAAATCAAAGCTAGGATCACTCCTGAAATCGGATAGAATAGAGCTCCCAAGAAGGTAAAGCGTAGCGTTGGGCTAGAGGCAACGAGGCTGTGCTTACCGAGAGTTGTCAGATGATGATTCAGACCTACAACACCCACTGGCACAAGCAATAAAACGGCAGTCAAAGAACCAATCGCAGGCATCCATGCCTGAAGCGGACCACCCATGTAATGCTGCATGCCTGTCCAACCACCGAGGCATGCCAAGGCCCAGAATCCCATTTGAGCGAGCTGGGAGCTAGCGATCGGCTGACCCGTAATTTTCGGAATGAAATAATAAGCCGAACCAATGGCCACAGGTGCAAAGAACAAGAGGATCACACCGTGAACATACCAAGCGTTGATACCAGCTCCTAAAGCACCCAATCCTGGAAGGCAATGAAGAGCGACATTAGCGGTCACAAAGATCCAGGGGAACCAGAAGCAGGCACCCAAAATGTACCAAGTGCTGACCATGAATCCCTCAGGACGGAACGCACGAGCGAACATTGTCGTCATCGGCCAGGCAAAGCAAAGGAAAGCGGCTAGCATGATCGGCCAGACCCACTTCGGCATTTCCAACCACTCGATCGAAGTGCTGCCACCAAAGAGAATGCTCAGAAGCCCAAGTGTCACAGCGATATTCCAAAAGACACCCGCGACATAAAGTACGCTCTTACCGCTCTTCAGTTCCTGACCAGAACGGCGAGCCATGATCCAGAGCATAACACCAAGACCAGCCTGAACGCCCCAACCATAAACGAGAGCGTTCAAATGTGTTGGTTGCAGACGACCGTATTGGAGAACAGGGCAGTCACCCAAGAAAGACGGGGCGAAGAGCTTCAGGGCGGCTAGCACACCAAGAATGGTAGAAGCCATCAGCCAGAAAGCACCGTTGAGGAAGAGAAACAGTACTGGTCCCTTGACCGATTTATCAATCGCCGCGCGGCGAAGATTGTCAGCCTGAAGGTCAGTATCTGCGGATGAGGAGGTCGTCTGCATCTTGGGGAAAGTCGGCCGTTATTTGGTGGCTGGGCTTGCCGTTGCTGGCGCAGCAGCAGGAGCCGGTGTGGTTGCCGCAGGCACCGCAGCCTGCTTGATTTGAGTTGGGGAGCCTGGCACCACTTGCGTGCTGGTTGATGGCTTGCGGGAACTAAGAACGGTCAGAGTTTTGTCAAAAATAACAGACTTCTTGGCGGCGTCACTCAAGCCCATTTTAGCAATCAATTCGGATTGAGCCTTGACGATTTCAGCCGTGTTGGCCGTGCGCTCAGGAGCTCGTGGGTCCTCAGCACCAGGCTTGGCGGCCAGAGTCTGAATGATCAAAAAGAGCACCGCAAAGCTTGCAAATGCCGCCAGCACCCAGAAGAAACTGGAGCCAGATTTAGAATGAATCGCAGGAGGAGACATGGTGAAAATCAGTTAACGACATTAGCGGACTCAAGCAGACGAGGATCGCGACAAGGATACAGACTGTAACGAGCCAAGCTACGCAGGAAAATGAAGCCTAGGAGACCGACGAAAGTGCAAAGTGCAACGATATCACCCACCCAAGCACCGGGCACAACGACTCCTTGGCCCAGAGACGGTCCACGCTCAGGTATCACATTCCAATAAATGTCCACAACGTGCATGAAAAGGATCCAGAGACAGATGCCGCTGATGACCGCAGGCTTCTTCTTGCGTGGTTGGGAGAGGAGCAGAACAAAGGGTGCGATGAAATGTCCGACTACAATGAAGATGGAAACATCACGCCAGCCTTCTGTATTACGAGTCAGATAAAAACGAGTTTCTTCGGTGATATTGGCATACCAGATCAGGAAATACTGACTGAAGGCGATGTAAGCCCAGAAGATGGTGAAGGCCAAAACGAACTTGCCCATGATATGGTAATGCTCTTCTGAAACCACTTTTTGAAGGTAGCCCATGCCACGCAGCCAAGTTACCAGAAGAATCGTCAAAGCCATCGATGACCAAGCGCAGCCCGCAAAGATGTAGACACCCCACATCGTGGAGAACCATGAGTAATCCAGGGACATGAGCCAATCAACAGCGGCGAAAGTAACCGTGAGAGCAAAGAACAGCATCCATGTACAGCAGAAGGCGCGAGCCTTAATGGTATGCTTAATATCACCATCGAGATCCTGCTTCACCGACTTCCCACGAAGAACAGCAGCGATGAAAGCGAGGATGCCGAAATACACGAAGTAGCGGACATACCAAGCAGTGATATTGAGATAACCAAACTTCTGAACAAGAATGTGCAGATGAGGATTGGTCTCTGAAGCATGATGCAGAGCTTCCTTAACCGTCGTGACGTGCTCACTCATGTGATGAGCTGCTTCGCGATGATGACCCATCCACTCATACAAAGGCTTTTGGACAGCAGGGATCAACAACGGGATGCCGAGAATAGCTAGAGGCAGCGCCATGTTCGCGAGCTGCTCCCAAAGACGCCGCAAGGAGATACCCCAGCCAGAATTCGAGGCGTTATGAAGCAAGATCCAGAAGCAGCCGCCGCAAACAAGCGTGAAGGAGAAGAAGAAAGCAAAAAGCCACGAATAGGCAAAGCTATCAGTGTCTTTAGTGAAAAGGAAGATCGAGGCCAAAAGCCCGAGAGCGCCGAGGCCCCCGAGACCGTTGATCAGTTTGCTGCCTTTGGCTGGCTCAAACTTCTCGCCGCCTTGAGGCAGATCGTTGAATGTGACGTGGTGACTCATGCCTAAAATGCGAGCGTGTTACTGAACAGAAACGTTTCCTTCTTTAACCGCGACCTGAAGGGCGCGGATGTAGGCCACGATGGCCCAGCGGTCACGAACGGTGAGGTTACCACCATAAGAACCCATGAGGCCCTTACCGTTCGAGATGACATCAAAAATCGCTCCATCGGCTCGATAAGCGCCTGCATTGGCAGGATCCATCGAGCCCGTCTGTTGGAAATTGAAAGCTGTCAAAATTCCATATTTAGAGGTGACTCCTTTACCGTTACCTGAAGCACCGTGACAAACGCCACAGTAGATTCCGTATTGGCGTTCACCACGCTGGAGCAGCTCTTTATCTGCGACAATTTGCTCCGGCAATCCGTCACCGTAAAAGTCACCGACCTTACCCGTGCTATAGTAGTCCAGGCCATTACTGAAACCATAAGCTGGAGGCGTGGCGTCAGGCGCAGATGCAGGCTTGGCTGGCACTTCGAATCCCATCGGCACGGTGTGTTTGACGAGCTGACGACCACCCAAACCATCGGCAAAAAAGTCGCTATGAGCCTGATACTTGATCTTGGCCTGATGATCCATGTCTTGGAAAATCTCAATAGGAGGCAATTCGGACTTGCTGCCGCGTGTGCCGAAAGCGGCCACTACAATGGCCGCAACGAAGACGTAACTGAGGAAGAAGTATTTCAACATGGCGTGTCGGCAGAAGGCCGTTCAGGAGCTTGTGAAAAATTTCACAAGCACAATTAGAGTAGAAACTTGGAGCCAGAATGCAAGAACGATTTCTGTTTTTGTCCGCATTAAAAGTGGCCCTGCCATTTGCACGTCGGATCAGGCACCTGAAAGCCGCTCAAAATGTTCATTATCAATCAAAAAAACACACAAATAAACTACTGCTAACTGATTCAAGCACAGTTGAGCTACGGTTTCCATTCCTGCGAACCAATTGCAATAACGCCCAGACCTCACTTTCTAGCGAACCCACCTTCCTCCGTGGCGCAGGTGCCCCCAAACTTGCCTCGAAATATATTTTTTCTTCGTCGCCGCTACAATGAACCGATCACCGCGCCTATTTGTTATGTTCTTTGAGAGATTCTTCGGACTGATTCCTTGTGGCTTCGATTGCGGTGGACTGGAGCAGTATGGGACGAGCTTGTCTCTCTGGCGCAAACCACCAGCCCTGGGCGGTGGCTGGCTTTTCAAGACTCTGCAGTAGATTTGTGAGAGGTAGCTCTACGCCAAAACTGCCTTCGAGGAACGGGTGAAAGAAGCTGAGCTGGTTCTGGCGGCTCAGGTGAAGATCGTTGAAAATCATCGTTCCATCTGGGAGTTTGGCCGAGAACTGAAGGCGCCCACCAGGCTGCAGCAAAACATAGGCTGGTGAAATGACCTCGCTAGGATCCAGGGCTAGAATCTCGACTGGGATGCTACCTGCCGCAGTGAGTTGCTGGAAGACGGCATGCTTAGCCATTAATGCTGGGGAAATGCTAAATCCTGCTTTCAACTGTGAGAGCCACTTGGATTGCTCATCCTTCCAGAGTCCTACTTGGCCCATGACCCCTCCGGTCCCGCCATGAGTGAGGTCGAGCTGGAGGCTAAGTAGCAGGGCTGGCTTTTCCGCCCGTGAGATCACCGCCGTGAATGCCTGTGCCGTTCCAAACCGAGCACTGCCACCGGTATCAAAAACACCGACGATAGGTAGGGCATCACCGTCATAGCGTAACAGGCCTGTAAAAAGCCCCATCTCTGCCACCTGCATCTCCAGCGCACCGGTGGTGCTCAGGCTGGGCGGTATGTCTTCCAGCGAGTGCACGAGCCCATAATAATGACCGAGCAGGCCTTCATGAAAAGGATTCCGCAGGAAAGTCGCTGTGATGACAGCATTCTTGGCCAACTCCTCTGTGAAGATGAAGCTCAGCAGCGGATTCTCTGCTGTTGGACCTTGGATTCCAGGGCCAGCCCAATGGGCGAAAACGTAGCCATTATCATCCTGGGCGGTGAGCGTGTATCGACGCCCCACCTCATACACTGCGCCATCGAGATGACCGCGCACAATGCCAGCCCCTGTACCTGGCACCATGATGATCTTCAGCCGATGCTTGGCCAACGGTACCAAAGCTGCATTCTGTGTAGTCACACTCTTGCTCGTGGTAGCCGCTGCCGCTGCCGCTGCTAATGACATTTCATCAGGCTCCAGGGGAATCGTGAACTGCATGATGGCTCCGTATTGCGGTGACTTGTTGTCTGCATTGCGACCACGGAGCCTAAAGTAATGTTTAGTGCCACGTTTTAAGCCTGAAAGCAAGGTTTGTACAGGCTTCACCATTTCACTGGCACTCACCGTGCCCGCTGGCAGCGTCCGTGCATCCTTTAACTCTGGATCGAAGCTCCACTCAAACGCGGCCTCTGTGCTGCGGCCATTGGGACGAAGGATACCGTGCAGTTCCACACGCCCATCGGAGAGTATTACCGCCTCCTGCGTGATCGGTGTGGGACCAAAACGCAGACGATAGATTGTGCCTCCATTGCTAGGTCCTCCATAGCGGGTCACCGAGTAAATATTGCCATCACTTGCGCGCATGGGACGCCCAAATATTGGTATGCTGCCTGAGCGAGGTTGCGAACCATGGCCAGTAAACTCTAGTACACGCTGAAAGCTACGGGTCTTCAGATCAAAGCTATAGAGTGCATCGTTTTGACCACTCATCGCCGTGCAGCCCCAGAGCCGCCCATGCCCATCCTCCACGGGAGTATCCATGTATCTAAATGCGTTTGTGCTATACCGCTCAGCCACACCGCCATTCAGAGGGTCAATCCGGTTCAGCGTGCAGATAGCTTTTAGTCCCCCCTGCTCCAGCACACCGGTAAACCAGACGGAGCCAGAGCTGTCCCGATACATCTGTGCGGTGGGGTGCCAGCCAGACCAGCCTTGGTTAGCATTTGGAAACATCTTCACGGTTTGAAAGGCATCGTCTGTCGTAGAAATACGGAAAAGAGATGCCTTCTGATGCATGCGATCGGCCAGCGCACAACCCCAGACATAGCCACGGCCATCCGCCGCTAGCTTGCCGATTTGATTACTACCAAAAGGCTCACGCTTATCACCACCGAAGGAGGAGATGTGCTTCACCGCATCTCTGCGTGGATCAATTTTGAAGACCGTGCTGGATGTGCTACCCCAAAGCTGCCCGCGTTCATCAAGTGACAGCTCGGTCATCGGGCCACTGCCAGGCAGGATCTTCGTATCCTTGCCAAATTCAGCGACGCTCACAAAGGCACCCGTTTGCTCGTTCAGTCGAAAGATTGTGCCTGCGTCTGCCTTCCCACCAAAGCGTGTAGTGCCCCATAGCCAACCTCGTCCGTCGCTGACGAGACCCGCATCTGGGCTGCGTCCAGGAAAGGCACCTCCTTTGCCGGTGAAATCCACCACGCTGACGAGCCTTTGACTCGCGGGATCCAATCGATAGATCGTACCACAATGATGAGCGCCATGATAAAATGTCGTGCCCCAAAAAGTGCCGTCGCTGGTTTCGACAAGAGAACCGTGTGGCTCCACGCCTTCGGTGGTGGCAGCCAGATCTGCCAAGTCTTTCAGCACGGTGTATTTTCCTGTCGAAATCTCCACGCGGTAGATCACTCCAGACCCAGCAATGCCGCAAAAATTAGTCACTCCCACAAAGTGATCTGGTCCAGCACGTAGCAAATGAGCCCGCGGGATTCCGCCAGGTGCTGCGCCATCATAGCCTGTGAAGCGCTCGACCACGCTGAACTTTCCGGTGCTTTGCTTGATCTTATAGATCGTTCCATTTCCATAGGTGCCGCCAATCGCCCCATAGGTGGCTGTGCCCCACATGAAGCCTTGGCCATCATCCACAAGCATTGATTCAGGATTCATCCCATCACGCATCTGGAGCTTTGTGATCGAGGCGAAGGCCGCGCTCTCGGGATGGATTTTAAAAACCGTCCCCTGATCCTCCGCACCTCCATTACGAGTGCAGCCCCAGAGAAATCCATCTGAGCTCAGTGACAGTCCGCATACAGGCATACGTCCTGGGTAGGCCCCCGTTAGACCCGTAAAGACTAGCACCTCCACCAGCTCTCCTGTGATCGAGTTTACTTTGTACACAGCGCCATTGCCATTGTGTTTCTCACTCGTGGCCCACAGCCAGCCACGCCCGTCAGAAACCATTTCGCCCAAGATCGGCAGGGTTCGGTGATTGACCACTTTACGCTGTCGCATGACTGGGTCGTAAAGGTGAGTTCCAGTGCGCGTATTGAAGCAGACCTGACCGTTCGTGAGAATCAGGGGACGGCCGATAGGTGCCTCTCCTCTCTCGAACTCGATCTCTGTTTTCAACCTGCCAGAGCGCGGATCAAAACAAAAAATCGTCGCCGGACTTCCTGAGGCACCAGTCATTCCCCAAAGCCGACCGTCGGCGGCGCGTGCAAGACCCGCGCTAGGATATCCGCCTCGTGGCAGACCTTCGCTTCCGTTAAAAGACACCATCTCCTCCCACAGCGAACCGTCCTGCCGCATTCGATAGAGAGTTCCCATCCCATAGCGTCCGCCACTACTCGTCGTGCCCCAGAGCCAGCCTTCATCATCCACCACCATGTGCCCTGTAGGCATCTTCGGCGGCAGGGGAAAGCTATGCACCAACTCATGTATCGGCATCGGTTTGGCCACGGGTAAGCCCGATGAAACGTTCGTGAATACAGGCTTGGCAGATGACGTCATTAAACTCAAAGGCAGCGCCACCGCAGGCATACTTTTAGCCGCCAATACAGGCACCGCGATCTGGGCTAACTTACTCTGAGGTTGATTCGTCTGCACTGTAAGCCTGTCACTGACGATCACCAGACCACTCACAACCATGGCCATGGCCAGACCTTTGATTAGCCATGGAACTGAGACCACACCTCCCGAGGCTCCTGTGACCGCGCCGGTGCCGCTCATGCTGAGTTTCCCCAAAGTCACGATCAACGCCGCCGGAGCAGCCATGGCGCTGTTGGCAGCCAAAAGCGCCGCCAAGCCAGTGCCACAGAGCACACCACGAGATTTGAGCTGACTACGCAGAGTCGAAAGCCCCTCATCCACCATCCGAGAAACGCTGGACTGGCTCACGCCGAGCTGTCCCGCGATGTCCCGCTGTGAGCGCCCCTGCATGTAGTGCATGATGAGCGGCGATCTGAGATCATCCGGCATCTCGTTGATAGCCTCATCGAGCACCCTTTCTAATTCGGCCCAAGTCGTCTCCTGCTCTGTCGATCCGTTCACTGCAGCATCAGTGGCCGCCTGCTCTTCGATGCGGCGTCTTGTCGCATCATCACGCACCGCATTGCAGGCTCGTCGCCAGGCCACGCGGTGCAACCAAGCCGCGACGGACTGCGTGATGTGTTGGGATTGTCGTGCGAGCTGAAAAAACGTCTCCTGCACCACATCTTCCGCCCGGGACTGATCACCCGTGATCCGATGTGCCGTGGCAAAGACCATGCCCGCGTGAGCATGCACCAGATCACGGAAAGCAGAGGCATCCCCCTGAAGGTGATAACGGGACAGCAGTTGGAGGTCGGTGAGCATCGTGAAAATTTGTGGTCTCTGATAAAGACACGGCAACGATCCAACTGATGCACACTTTTTAAAAGCCACTGTGCAAAGCCCCGCAGCCCCTTCCCTAGCTCCACTCTCCCTGAAGGCTAAGTATTGGCTATTTCTTGCCCTTCGTGGCTGCTGCCGTGAACCAATCTCCACCTCCGCCACCACCAAAGGGGTTGCCCATGCCTCCTCCACTCGGGCGACTGCGATCTCCACCAAAGCTGCGATTGCCTCCGCCCTGGCCACCGCCACCTGCGGGTGCGCCTGCTGGACGTGGCCCACCAGAGCCGACCTTTTTCTCGAAGTCTGGTTTCGCCTTCATGCTCAGGGCGATTCGCTTCCGCTGAATGTCCACTTCAGTGACCGTGACCATGACTTTCTGCGCCACCTTCACCACCTCAGCCGCATCTTTGACAAAAGTGTCGCTAAGCTGACTGACGTGCACGAGCCCGTCCTGATGCACGCCGATGTCCACAAACGCACCAAAAGCCGTCACGTTGGTAACGATCCCGGGCAGCTTCATGCCAACGGTGAGATCCTTCATGTCATTGACACCTTCAGCGAAATTGAAGACTTCGAACTGCTTACGAGGATCACGACCGGGCTTGGCTAGCTCGTTCATGATGTCCTGCAGCGTCGGCAGACCGACATCCGCACTGACATACTTTTTCAAATCCAGTTTCTGGCGCAGTTCCGTCCGCTGCATGAGATCAGGCACGGTGCAGCCAAGATCAGAAGCCATTTTCTCCACCAGCGGATAGCGCTCAGGATGCACCGAACTGGAGTCCAGCGGATGATCAGCCCCACGAATGCGCAGGAAACCAGCAGCCTGCTCAAAAGCCTTTTCACCCAGGCGCGGCACTTTCAGAAGATCTTTGCGGGCTTTAAAGGGGCCGTTCTCATTGCGATAAGCAACGATGTTTGCCGCATGGGTGCTATTTAAACCTGACACATAGCTGAGCAGCTGCTTGCTGGCCGTATTGACCTCCACACCGACACCATTCACGGCGCTAATGACGACGTGATCCAGGCTTGTCTTGAGCTGATTTTGGTCCACGTCATGCTGGTATTGACCCACTCCGATGCTTTTGGGATCCAGCTTCACCAGCTCAGCCAAAGGATCCATGAGACGACGCCCGATAGAGACGGCTCCACGCACCGTGATGTCATGATTCGGAAACTCCTCACGGGCCACTTCGCTGGCACTGTAAATGGAGGCCCCACTCTCATTGACCATGAGTACTGGGATGCCTTTCGGGATGCCTATTTTATTGATAAAGGCTTCCGTTTCTCGACTAGCGGTGCCGTTGCCAATGGCGATGGCCTCGATCTTGTAACGCTCGATCAAATTCATGACCAACGTCTTCGCCTGCATTAGGCTATTGCCTTCTCCCAATAGATAAATCACGTCATTGAAGAGAAGCTGGCCCTGAGCATCCAAAACCACCACCTTGCAGCCTGTGCGGAAGCCTGGATCAATACCCAGAACTCGCTTCTGCCCCAGTGGTGCCGCGAGCAGTAACTCGCGCAGGTTATCTGCAAAGACGCGCACCGCTTCGGTATCCGCCTTTTTCTTCGACTCCAAGCGTGCCTCTGTCTCCATGCTAGAGCCGAGCAACCGCTTGTAACTATCAGCACAGGCAAGCTTCATTTGATCCGAGCAGCCATTGCCGCCTTTGACAAAAAGGTTGCTCAGAATCTGAATCGCAGTGTCCTCGGGTGGAGTGACTCGCATCAAAAGAAACCCTTCCTTTTCACCACGGCGAATGGCCAGCATCCGATGGGAGGGGATGGATTTCAAAGGCTCACTCCAATCAAAGTAATCGCGGAACTTCTGTGCATCCGCTTCGGTCTCTTTGCCAAACATGATTTTCGAAACGACGACCGCCTGATCGGCCACCAGCTTTCTCAAAGCGGCACGTGCTTCTGCATTGTCACTGATCCGCTCAGCGATGATGTCTCGTGCACCCGACAGAGCATCGTTCGCATCCTTCACGCGCAGCTCTTCTGTCTCATGATCAGGATTGATAAATTTAGCAGCTTCCTCGTCCAGCTTCACGCCACTGGTGAGCAGATTTGCCTCGATAAAATCCGCCAAAGGCTCCAGACCTTTTTCTTTAGCAATCGTCGCCCTCGTGCGCCGCTTCGGACGGAAGGGCGCAAAGATATCTTCCAGCGTGGTGATCGTCTCTGCCTTCTCGATTTTGGCCCGCAGAACATCGGTCATGAGCTTGCGCTCTTCCAGCGACTTGATGATAGCTGCGCGGCGGTCATCCAGCGCGACCAGAGCCTCCATGCGCTCTTTCACCGCCAGGATTTGCACCTCATCCATCTCGCCTGTAGCCTCTTTTCGATATCGGGCGATGAAGGGTACCGTCGCGCCACCAGCAAACAATTGAGCCGTCGCACCGACTTGGATAGCGCGCAGGCCGAGTTCCTTCGCCACACGTTCGACGTGGGCCAGATTGATGTTGAGTTCGTTGTCAGTAGACATGGTTTTAAAAATGAAATTGGAGATCTGAAATCAGATCAGAAGCGTGAGGTAGCGAGAGCCCACCACGCAGCAACTGAGAAGCATGAGTGAACACTACTTTTAGTTTCTTGACGCAGCGTGAAATCCTTTGCGGACTGATCAAGTCATGTCCGACGCCAAAACCGAATTCGCTGCCCGCATCGCCAGATCTTTGGCCTGCGCCACCACACGAGTGGCCGTTTTATCAAAACGATACGCATGACAGCTAGGACAAGTCACCGCACGCAGGACAACGATCGATCCACAACCTTCACAAACTTTATAGTTTTCGGGGTGACTGGTGATCTTTTCGGCCTGCTTCAGACGATTGTCTTGTTGCTCTTCGGGGGCGCTCATTATTGGTAATTACTTCGTACATGCTACGCCTGTCGTCCTGTCTGTAAAACAAGATTTATCAATACCTGAAAAATCGATCCAATACTTAACTCCTTCAAAACATTACGGTTTTGCTGAAGCTGACTCTCCGCTGATCTTGAAGTTGCGAACTTTCACCGACTGGGTGGCCGCCAGCCAACTGCGCATCTTTGCTTGCGCAAAATAGTCATGCTTGGCACGGAGTTCACTGCTGCCCAGCCGTGCCGCCATTTGGTCGCCCTTCCACTCAACGCGTAGTTTGTGCCACTCGCCTTGCTTAACAACCAGCGGCAGTTGTGCGATGGTATGCGAAGGTTTAACCGAGTCTTCCGCAATGCTCAGGCCCTTGGCATTGATCACCACGCGTCCGACATGCTTGTCTGAATCACAGCCGACGAGAAACGAACCCGCTCCATCCAATCGAAACTCCAATTCGATCACTGCACTAGCCAAGCCGACTTTATGATGCAGCACTGGAATATGTTTCTCCGCCGGAATGTCCACAACGCTGAGCACACCATCAGCAGGAATCCATTGGCCCTTTGCTGTGGCAAATGGAGCCACCAACGGCTCCACAAAACTCGGTGCCGCGATGACTGGTAGCGCCGTCTCATTCAACAGTGGTTTGTCCGCCTGAGCAAAGACCGCCGTGGCAAATGCGAAGCTGAAAAGAGCGATGGGCGTGAAGAGTCGATTCATGAGTGTGTAGCTAAAGTGTGGTTGAAGTGGCCTAACTGTGAACGTCGTCGATCTCGATTCCTTTCTCGCCGCCATCGCACCCAACTCACTTATCTTGAAGCACACGCTGACGATGGTGCCGCGCGAGGATGCGCTCGCACAAAAGATCGGCCTCAATGCGATGACCGCCATCATTGGGGTGCATGCCATCGGAGAGCAGAGAGTCCACGGTCACGCCACGTTTCTTTGCCTGCTCGACGAACGCCTGCTGCATATCCAGCAACTCCGCACCTTCCTCTCGCGCGACCCGGCGAACAGTTTCGCAGTAAGGCACGAGCGGGCTGTTGAATCCATCTACATTCTCGGGCTGGTAAGGAGGCTTGCCATACATCTCCTTCAGCTTCGATGTCCAGCGCAGTGGATTGGAAGTCATCAGTACCACGTGGGTGTTCTTGGATTTCAACGTCTGGACAAAATGCCGCAGGTTCGCCTCATAGCGCTCCAGCGAAACCCTCGGGTCCGTCGCCGGCGGTGTCTTCCACACATCTACGGCGGCGTCATTGATACCAAACTGGATGATCGCAATGTGCGGCTGATGCCTCAGCACGTCTTGTTCGAAACGTTTGCGTCCCATCTCCGTCGTGTTCCCACTTACTCCCGCATTGATGACTCGAACATTGCGCAACTCCTCCTGCAGCACCGAAGCATAGACCTTCGCGGAACCACGCACCGCCGTGGTCGAGTCTCCGAAGGCCACAATAGTGACGGGCTCAGTCGCTGGCACATCCGTGGCGTGGAGCGCAACCAGCGGAGCGAGAAGCAGGGCGGTGAGATGTGTGCGTTTCATGGTCATGTGCTTTGGAAAAGACCAATCAGGGGAAAAACGGGAACAGCACTTTGATCTCTTCCGGCTTTGGCTGGCGTCCGTATTCGCAAATCTCAAAGGCCTCGGCGAACTTCACGGAAGCGCCTTTCTCGGGGCCATACCATTTGATGAGGCTATCACGGAAGCGGTTCGCCTCGCCACCCTGACGCCTGACCCAGCGCTCGCGCAGCCATGCCTTGCGGGCTGCTTCATCGGTGGACGGCGGGACTTTGGCTACATGGGCTTCGCTGCCGCTGGCTCCACCTTCGTAGTGCTGCGAAGGCATCTCGTGAATGGCGGTGAGCTTTTGATCAAAGACATCATCCACCGAGACGATGATGTCTGCCTTGAAGGGATAGGGCTTCTGAAAGCCGTCGCTCGAATAGAGAAAAAGCGGGTTCTTCTTCAAGGGTGGCACATCGCTGCACACATAGGGCACGGTGACCATGAAAGCCGCATCCTGGATGAGCA
>JAIXOU010000124.1 GCA_027486585.1 Verrucomicrobiaceae bacterium
CCCTTCGCCCTTCGCCCTTCGCCCTTCGCCCTTCGCCCTTCGCCCTTCGCCCTTCGCCTTTCACCTTTCATCGTTAGCCCTTCATCGTTAGCCCAAAGGCCAGCAAAAAAAATTTTGCATTTTTTAGTTAAATATCGACATTGTCACCGATTTTCGGTAACGATGATCGATATTCGGGGTTAATACTCAGTGTCCACTCTCTATTTTAAATCCATGAAAGCTCCAAAAATCCTCTGCTCCATCGCAGCCCTTGCCTTCTCCCTGACGGCCTCTCATGCTGTTGAAACTGATCCCGTTGGGTTTGTTTCCATTACTGTGCCAGCCAACTCTGATGCAACTATTGCATTACCTCTAAACAGGGCTCCTGAGTTCAAGGGCACAATTGCATCAATCAGCGCGAGTACTCTTACCGTGACAGGAACGCCTGGATGGGTCGCAAATCAATTCGTTTTCAATGGCCCAAACGATGTTGGAACCGATCAACTTAAAACCTATGCTGTCCAGATTTCCTCTGGGTCATTGGAAGGTCTGATTGCTAAAATCACGGCGAACAGTGCGACTACAGTTACCGTTCAACTTGAATCGGGTGATTCCCTTTCTGCTGCAGTTGGAGCTTCTATCGATATTATGCCCTACTGGACACCTTCGACAGTTTTCAGCAGCGCATCTGTTCCCGTTGGAACTCAACTTCTTGGCTTTCAATCGCCAACAGCTGGAATCAACCTTGGAAACAGCGAGCAGTATACTTGCAGCGCACCCGGCACATGGGAAGATGATATCAATTTTGGAGAAGATGGAACTCACGCTGCGCTTAAATTTGGTGCTGGCTTCATCGTTCGTAACGCAACTGCCACGCAATTAACACTCTCAATTGTTGGCGGTGTTCCGATGTCAACACATAGAATCCGCATTTCCACACTCGCCAACAATACAGCTCAGGACGTAGCCTTTGGGTTTATGTCACCGGTTCCTGAAAAATTAAGCACCATTGGTGATCCAAGTGTTCTTCCTGCACAAAGAACAGCAAACTTCCTTCAATTTCCAGTTTCGATAGGAGATCAAATTCTTGGTTTTGACAACTCAATGACTGGGATCAACAAAGGAAATTCGATTCAATTCACTTGGAATGGCACCGAATGGGAAGATGATATTAACTTCGGTGAGGTAGCAAATTATCTTACCACACTTAAACCAGGTTTTGGCTACATTTATCGAAAAGCGGCCTCTCCAACTGCATCCTCGGTTGTTTGGACCCGCTTACCGTCCTACCTACAATAGTATTTTAATTAACTACGATCAACTTACGTTTTAAACAGCATATGATTAAAAACTTTTTATTTATACTTGCTTTGTGCACTTTGGCTCCAATGGCCAATGCTTCTGTTACATTGTCATTTAGCGGGACAGGTGCACGCGCCATCGGCTTTCTCAACGCAAACGGCGTCGCAGTTACCGGAATGAGATATGGAATTATAATCGATAGTGCAAGCGATGGTCTTTTTTCACCAGGAAATTACGGTTCATTTAGCAATGCCTCCACAGGGGCTACTCCAATTAATATTCCTCTTGCCAGCGGATTCAGTAATGATTATTTTTACACATCCACATCAGGCAATACTACAGTAGCCAGCATTTCCGCCAGCGGAGCTGATCTCGGCGGTGCTGGAGCTATCGGATCTCTGACTTTCGCACCAACTCAATCAGAATTACAAGCTGCGCTTCCATCAGTCTTCACACTCACTTCCAGCTACAGGTTCGGTATCGTATGGTTCGATACCACGACCAACCCGTCTGCACCCACATATGGATTTTACACAGACAGTAGTTTCATTCTCCCAACATCGTCGGGATCGGTACCATTTAATACTCCATTTGTTGGCACTTCCGGTCCGGGAGATATTGCGAAAAGCGCTAATATAGCTTTCGCAGCCGTCCCCGAGCCATCCCGCATGATCCTTCTTGGATTCGGCTTGGTCGGAGTTTTCTTACGCCGCCGTCGTTAATTGAAGTTCTTTTTATTTCGGACGGCCTCAGAGCATTCCTCTGGGGCCGTTTTGTTTTCCAATTGCACTAGGCGTCATTCTTGATACGCCAAGAGAAAAGCTTTGCACGCTAGGTTAGAAGCGTCATCTGGTAGGGGGACAATGCACACGATGAGAACAATCCATCAAATTCCCCTTTTCTCTCCTCTTCCCTGCCCACCAGAAGAACTCAGCCTGGCCAATGAAGCGATCACTTCAGCGAAAGAAGAGTTAGCATGAGTACGGGACTTATTGCACTCTTCGACGACTTGGCTGCCTTAACCAAAATCGCGGCGGCATCTTTGGATGATGCAGGTGCCCAAGCGGCGAAAGCAGGTAGCAAGGCAGCGGGCATCGTGATCGACGATGCGGCGGTGACACCACGCTATGTAGTGGGTCTGACCGCGGATCGTGAGCTACCCATCATTCGTAAGATCGCTACAGGCTCGCTGAAAAATAAGCTCCTTCTGCTCCTCCCAGGTGCCATGCTGCTCAGTTGGCTGGCACCCTGGGTGATCACGCCTCTGCTCATGGCAGGCGGTGCCTTTCTCTGCATGGAAGGCTACCATAAAGTCATGGACCTGATTCATCCTGGCAGCCACGCTCACGACGAAGAAGCGGCACCGGCAGCCAAGCAAACAGCCCAGGAACTGGAGGACGAACGGATCGCCAGCGCCGTCCGCACGGACTTCATCCTTTCGGCTGAAATCATGGCTATCACTCTGGCCTCCGTGTCCACCTCTCCCATGTGGATGCAAGCCCTCGTCTTGGGCGTGGTGGGTATCGGCATGACCTTCCTGGTTTATGGTGTCGTGGCAATCATTGTCAAAGCGGATGACTTCGGCGTTTACTTGGCCCGTTCAGGCAGCGGGATCGTCCGCAGTCTGGGTCGCGGGATCGTCCTCGGCATGCCCTTCTTCCTAAAACTTCTGAGTTTTGTCGGCATGATCGCCATGCTCTGGGTCGGCGGTGGCATCCTGACTCATGGTCTGCATGAAATGGGCGTTCATGGCCCTGAAGAAACGATCCATCACGCCGCAGAATTCGTCGCCTCCTTGATGCCGACTCTGGCCGGATTCCTGACCTGGCTGACAAGCGCCGGAATCGCCGCAGTCCTCGGCGTCCTGATCGGTGCCCTCGTTGATCTCATTGTCAAACACCTGCTAGCCCCGCTCTATCAGCGACTCAAAGAACCAAAGGCTGCCTGAAAAAAGACTTCAAGCTAAAGTCTAGTGTCGTCTAGTTGGACTTACCTTCCACCCACTGAACGGCATACTTCACGAGTGCGGCTCCATCACAGATATTGAGCTTTTCTTTGATGTGGGCTCGGTGAGCCTCGACAGTACGGGCGCTGATGCTGAGACGCTCGGCGATGTTCTTTGTCGCCACGCCTTCTCCAATGAGGGCAAGGACCTCTAGCTCACGATCGGTCAGATTTTCCACACCCGTGGCACCTGTTTTACCGCGCACGCCACTGAGTTGTTCGATCATTTTCGAGGCTAAATTCTCGCTGAGATAAAGCCCCCCTGAGAGGATTTTACGCACGGCTGTCACCAGATGATCCGCCGCCGCTTCTTTCATGATGTAACCGCGAGCTCCTGCTCGCAAAGCGCGCTCCGCATACAGATCCTCATCATGCATGGATAGGACAAGACAGCGCAAACCTGGGTGATGAACTTGCAGATCCTTGAGCAGCTCCAGTCCATGTTTGTCTGGCAGGGTAAGGTCGATAATGACAAGATCCGGCTTGAGTCTATCAGCCGCAGTCATGCCATCACGCGCGCTACCAGCCTCACCACAGATGGTTAAACCGTCCTCAGCGCCCAAAAGCTGCGCTAGTCCATGACGCATGATCGGGTGATCATCGATGAGTAGGATGCGGGTGATGTTCACAAAAGAGAAGGATTTGAAAGTGGGTGGGGCACGCAGCAATGCACGAGGGTGCCGCCATGCTCATCAGCGGTAGCGGCCAAACTGCCGCCAACCATTCGGGCACGATGACTCATGGTTAACAAACCCATACCCGTGCGGCGTCCGCTGATATTGTCTGGGATGCCGATTCCATTGTCACGAATGGTGAGTGTCAGCTGTTCATTTTCCAGATTCAGACTGATCTCGATCCGGTCTGCATGGCTGTGCTTGATCGCGTTGGCGACAGCTTCCTGAGCAATACGGAAAAGCTGTATGGCAATCTTATTGTCCATGACCTGCACAGGGCGCTCGCAACGGAAGGGACAGCTAACACGGAAAATGCGCTCAGTTCCCTGCGCTAATTCACGCAGTGCAGCCATCAAGCCTGCACTATCGAGAACAACAGGCATGAGCCCCCGTGACATTTCACGCGCTCGTCCGTTTGCCTGAGTCACTAATTGCACGATTTCCTCCAAGCTGCGAGCTTCTGGGCGACTTGCTTTCATGAGTTGCCGGTGGGCCACCTTTGCTAGGCAACCAATGGCTGCCAATTGCTGACAAAGATCATCATGAATGTCCTGGCCAATGCGGTGCTGTTCTTCTTCACTGATATGCAGAATTTTTTCTTCGAGTTGCTTGCGGTCCGTTAGGTCACGAATGATGCCCGTGAATACGCGGCGGCCGTCCGGAAGATGGGCTTCTCCCACAGATAGATCAATGGGGAAGATGGTGCCGTCTTTTCGCTGACCTACCACTTCACGACCGATGCCGATGATTTTTTTGACGCCTGTCTGCAAGTAGTTATGCACATAACCATCGTGTTGGTTCCTGTAAGGGCCAGGCATCAGCATCTTGATGTTTTGGCCGATCATCTCCTCTTTAGCATAACCAAAGATTCGAGAAGCTGACTGATTCACTGTTTCAATGATGCGATCATCATTCATCGTGATGATCGCATTGACGGCAGTTTCCAAGACCGTGCTGCTGCGGCGCTCCGAGGCTATTAAAGCATCTCGCGTGTGCTGAAGCTCGGTGATGTCACGACCGACGCATAAGATGCCAGTGTAGTTACCGTCAACATCCCGAATATCTGAATGATACCACTCGATCTGTCTCATTGTGCCATCACGACAAAGGATCGGTTTGACATGACTCTGAGTGCGGTCGGCACCCTTGCTACCACGACACAGAATCTTGGTGGCAGCTTGATGCTCCAGGGGCACCAGTAAAGACACCCAGTCACGACCGATCACTTCTTCTTGAGCATAACCACACATCACCTCCAGGCCCCGGCTCATCCAACGGATAGAACCCGCAGGATCAATACCCATGACCAACATACCCGTGTGCTCGACGAGGCTGTTTAGGAGGTCATGATCGGAATTGCTGCTCATTTTCGCTGAGCGTCCACGTTTCCTGCCTTGTGAGTGCCTGTCAAGACCCTCGCCTGTGCTGCTGCGCGGGTCTTGATCACTGCTGTGTGTTTGGTCTCTGAGTGATGTTGAGATCTTGGACATAGGCTAGCCTCTAGCTTGAAAGAGACTCTGTTAGAAATGGTTTAATCACAAAAACCGAACAAGGCGCATGCGCCACAATTCGTTCAGCCGTTGTCCCCATCAGTAGCTCACGCAGGCCACTCTTCCCACGTGTACCTAGAACCACAAGATCTGCGTGTGATTCTTTAACGTGATCAAGCACCGCCTCACGGATGTTAACCCTTTCGATGACAGAGGTTTGGACTGTAACTGTTGGAACCTTCTCCTTGAGTGGCCGAACAAAATCACTCAGCTCAGATTCCCAAGACTCAAGGGCATGCACATCAGCCGATATTGGCATGGACGCGGCCATACCACCATAGTCCATGGACATCATAAAGGCTGACTGATAAACATGAATGCAATCCAAGGTAGCCTTTTCTAACTCGGCAAAGTTCAGCGCAATCTGAACTGCTTTTTTAGAGTTCTCTGAAAAGTCCACACATGTGACCAAATGTTTAAATGGACCCTCTGCATCCTCGCGCACGAGCAGAACATCCATGGGAGCTTTACGCACGCATTTAGCCGCGATCACACCGACACGATGAGGTTCCTCCCGAGAGCCACGCGCACCCATGATGAGCAGGTCGGCTCCGGCGACTAAGCAGGCTTCCATCAATTCTGTATCAGCTGAACCGATGCGCACCTCCATGCTCACATGACCTGAACCAGCATCCGTTTCCTCCACAAATCGCGTTAAACGTGCTAACCACTCTGCCCGAATGGTGGCCTGGTCGGCAGCGAGTGCACGCTTGAGTTCATGCACGAGAAATTCGTCCATGACATGCACTGCCGTAATTGCGGCACCCCATTGGGACGCTAATCGAACAGCATGCCGCAACGCAGTGCGACAGGAAGGCGTAAAATCGATCGCAATCACAGCGTGGGTATAGGTTTTCATGGGTATGGATAAGGTTACGCTGAGACTAGCCAGTGCCCCTAGAATCTGCCGCGCTGCACTTGGCATATTCTGAGCAGGATTTGCTACAGCCCAGCGTGGCAGCAACTCGGAATCGACTCACTGCCAAAATCGAGTGTCTCGCGCAGTCGATAAGCCATGATCAATGCTGCGACGACAGCCAATCCTCGCTGCATCTTCCTCAGGGTGGCTGGCTGAAGGCGGCCACCTAACCAATGAATCTGACTTTGAACCAACCATAGCAATGGCAGCGTGCCAAGGCCAAAGGCCATGGCAAACTCAGCTCCCTTAAAGGCGCTGCCATTGGCCATCGCTAAGGCAAACATGAGATAGAGTGGACCACAGGGCAGTAGCGGTGTCGCAAAACCTAAAAGCGCTGCGCGCCAGGGTGTTTTCATTTGAAACGCTTTCGTCTGGATACGTCGTAATCCCTGGCTCAGAAAACGAGGTTTAGGCAACCATTGATCAAGCCCCAAACCAACCATCAAAAACAGAGCCACCAGTAACCAGGGAAGAACCATGCCAGCCCCGTGCTGAAACCATTTCAGCGGCATGATGCCGATCATTCCTGCGATAGCGCCAACGATGCCATAAGAAAGCAGACGCCCAGTATGGTAGAGGCTGGTATCACGCATGAACCCACTAGCACCAGACTTGGACGATACAGCCCATGAGCATGATAACGGGCCGCACATGCCGACACAGTGGACACTTGTCATCAGACCAGCTAGGAAGGCTGCTGCACTGGTGTCGATCTGCGTCATGGATGTTGTGACAGGGTCACCCGCTTGATTTCGACAGGCTTATGCTTCACGGCAAAAAAGATGAAGGCCACCCAGATGCCAATAAAGGCAAGGAAAGCTGAAATGGGCAGCAGCCATGGGTTATTGAATAAAATCTTTCGCATTGAGGGGTGCCTTTGATTTGAGTTTTGAGTCTGGGCCTAAAAACTCCATGACACGTGTGGTGACCGTGTCTCCATGAACTTCGTCGGTCACTTTGACTTGGAGTTTAAAGGGCTCAGTAAATGCGGATTCTGGCATGGAAAGCACCAGCGTCTTTTGCTCTTCGCCGAGTGCAGGTAATTGCAACCTTTCTACAAAGCCGGCCACGTTTAGCTGTGGTGGCATGCCTCCGACAATCTCCAGTCTGTAGGTAGATGGACTGTTATGTTTGTTGATCACACGAATCAGGAACTGATTCCTCAAAGTGCCATCAGCCACATAGAATGGAGCTCCAATCATGCGCACGGCACTGGCATTCATGGATGAGAGGCGGCTCACAGATAACAGAAAAGCTCCAGCGCCTAGGATCAATAAAAGAGTGTAGAGAACGATACGGGGTCGGATGATTTTCGTTTTGCCACCATGCAGGCCAACGTATGAGTCATAGCGGACCAATCCTGTTGGGCGCTTTAGCTTGATCATGATGTCGTCACAGGCGTCCACACAGGCAGCACAGCCGATGCACTCCAATTGCATGCCCTGGCGGATGTCGATGCCTGTCGGGCACACCTGCACACAACGGCGGCAATCGATGCACGAACCCGTGGTCGAACCGACTTTGCCACGCGGCTCACCACGTTTTTGATCATAGCCGACAATGACACTGTGATCGTCTGTGAGAGCGGATTGAAGCCTGCCGTAGGGACAGAGAATGATGCAGAACTGTTCTCGGAACCAGCTAAAGCCAAAGTAGAGCGCACCTGTCATGAAGGCCATCACGCCAAAAGCCATGAGATGCTCTGAAGGCGGCCCCTTCATCATCTCATATAGTTTTCCAAGCGGGACAAAATAGCTCAGGAAGATATGGGCGATCACCGCTGAAACAAAAAGAAAGACACCGTGCTTGAGAACACGCCGTGCGACTTTTGATTTCGTCCACGGTGCATCTTCCAATCTGCGCCGAGCAGTTGCATCGCCATCAATCAGGCGCTCAATACGCCGATAAACATGCTCAAGAAACACGGTGTAAGGGCAAGTCCATCCACACCAGAGTCGCCCGAACAGGGCTGTCACATAAAAGAGTGAAAAGGCCAAACCAGTGATCAGAAAAAAGCCCACCCAAAGATCCTGCATGGCCAAGGTGAGCCCCATGAAATGAAATCGCCGCTCTTGAACATCCAGGAAGACCGCAGGATAACCGTTCACGGGTATCCAGGGAAGTGCCGCGTAGACGACGAGCAGGATGAAGGCGACTAACTTCTTCAAGCTCGTCAGCCTGCCTTTAACATCCGCCGGATGCACAAAACTCCGCGAACCATCGGTATGGATGGTTGAAAGAGTGTCGAGCGTTGGGAGCTTCATTGAACACCTGCTTTTTTCAGAGGAGAATCAACTGCCAGCGTAAAGGGCTCACCCTGTGAATGTTTGCTCAGCACATAAGCCAATACTTCAACGACTCGTTGCAGACCTAGTTGCGGCTCCCAAGGTGGCATGCCTTTGGTGACGTCTGGAGCGCCTTTGCGGATGATGGTCAGTAACTGCGTTGGATGATTCCCATGTTTCCACTCCTGATCGCTGAGGGGCAATCCTGGGAGTTTTGCGCCTGCCAGCATGGCCGTCATGTCAGGTGCATGACAGGCGACGCAGGTGGTCTGATAAGTGGCAGAACCAGCTGCGACGACTTTGGCATCCTTTGACATGGCCCATAATTTGTCATCGCTGATTTGTTCCAGTTCCTTCTTCTGGTAGTCGGCGATTTTGGCCATGGCTGTGGCGATCTCTTTTTCATCAGACATGCCGATACCGACCTGATAATAGACCACCCAACAGACGACAAAGGCGACCATCATGATGTACCAGCTAAACAACCACCAGTTAGGTAATTTTTGATCATACTCCTGAATGCCATCATATTCATGAGGTCGGAGTACAGGCTCTGTGTCAGGTGAGTTTTGGCTCATAGGAGATACGCAGGCTAGGTGGGTTAATCATCCAAAGGAATGCGTGCCATCTCAGCGGCACGATCTTTATTCAGGGCAATGGCACGGATCACAAAGGTGAAGAAGACAGCAGCCGTGACGGCAAAGGCCACATAAGGCACCCATTCCAGCCAGTTTTCGTAGATAACTTGTTTGAACATGATGGTGTGAGTTTGAGATTATTCAGCGCCGCCTGGACGATTTTTGTCTGGGTTACCAGGTCCAGGGATGAGAGTGGGAATGCCTGGCGCTGTTTTCAGTTTGTCTTCGACCTCAGGCGTGTCGTATTTGCCGAGTTTCTGAAGGTAGGCGATGATGGCCACAATCTTTGTATCAGGTGAGGCGCTCAGATTGTCTTCCTTCAGTCGATTGACGATTTCGATGCCTTGCTTGATGGCATCCTCTTTGATTTCGACATCCGTCATCGCTGGATAAGGCACCCCTAAAGTGACCATAGTGGCGATCTTTTTCGGCAGGGTCTTTTGATCAAACTTCTGCGTGAAAAGATGCGGGTAAGAAGGCATGTTTGAGCCAATCGAAGTGCTGCGTGGATCCTTCATGTGATTGAAATGCCAGCTGTGTGGGTACTTGCCGCCTTCACGCGCTAGATCTGGGCCAGTGCGCTTGGAGCCCCACTGGAATGGATGATCGTAGATGCTTTCTCCCATGCGGCTGTAGTCGCCATAACGCAGCACGTCAGGCAGCATGGTCCGGATCATCTGACTGTGGCAATTGTAGCAGCCTTCACTGACATAGATATCACGTCCAGTAAGCTCAAGCGGCGTGTAAACCTGCTGAATACGGTCTTCCATATTCTTAGCCCGGTTCACCATGACCGTTGGCACGATTTGAATCAATCCACCAAGAGCTACGGCCACAAAAGTCAGCAGCGTGAAAGGCAGCCAGTTTTCTAACAAACGATCATACCACTGCGACCAGGACGCATGTGAGCCAGCAAATTTCTTCACCGCAATCCCGCCAAAAATGAGTGAGCAGATCAGAGCTGTGATGTCAGCTCCTTTGGGCAAGAAGATCCAGCCCATGAGAAGAAACAAGCCACCAAAGAAATAGGTGACGGGATCTGCCAAGAACGTTGTTTTCAGTCCCATCGTATCCACTGAGTTACGCTGAATCACGGTGACTTCGCGTGTCTCATTCACGGCTTTTCCGCTGCGCGCGGTAAGCCATAGATTCACAAGCATCAGGCCCATGCCTACCAAGTAGAGTGCACCACCAATGACGCGGAAGCCCATCATCGGGCGGATGGCGGTCAGCGTCTCCAGGAAGTTTGGGTAAGTCAGCGCGGTGCCAGCGGCATTGGTCGAATTCAGCATCAGCCCCTGCATGATACCAGAGACCCACATGGCAGCGACATACAGCAGAATGCCAAAAACGGAGATCCAGAAGTGGAAGTTTGCCATGGGCACCGAGTAAAGTTTGGTGCCGTAGAGTCGCGGAGTCAGCCAATAGAAGAGCCCAGCTGCCATCATGCCATTCCAACCAAGCGCACCACTATGCACATGACCAATGGTCCAGTCTGAATAATGAGACAGCGCATTCACCGCCCGGATGGAAAGTAGCGGCCCTTCAAAGGTGCACATGCCGTAAAACGTCACCGCAGCCACGAAGAACTTGACCACAGGGTCTGTGCGCAGCTTATCCCAGGCACCACGCAGCGTGAGCAGCCCGTTTAACATGCCACCCCAGCTTGGAGCCCAAAGCATGAGACTGAAGAACATGCCGAGCATTTGCAGCCACTTTGGCAAAGAAGTATTCAGCAGATGATGCGGTCCTGCCCAGATGTAAATGAAAACCAAGGACCAGAAATGCACGATGGAAAGACGGTAGGAATACACGGGGCGCTCCACCGCTTTCGGCAGAAAGTAATACATGATGCCGAGGATGGGCGTCGTCAGAAAGAAGGCGACGGCATTGTGCCCATACCACCACTGAACGAGTGCATTCTGCACGCCGGAAAAGATCGTGTAACTATGCGTCCAGCTTGTCGGAATTGACAGATGGTTAACGATGTAAAGCATGGCCACCGTGATGATCGTGGCGATGTAAAACCACAGCGCGACATAGAGCGATGGTTCATTGCGCTTAGCCAAGGTCCAAAAGAAATTCACCGCAAACACCACCCAGATCAAGGCCACGGCGATGTCGATCGGCCAGATGAGTTCTGCATACTCCTGCCCTCGAGTAAAGCCCAGCGGAAGAGTGATCGCAGCGCTGACGATGATCATCTGCCAGCCCCAGAAATGAATGTTGGATAATAGATCTGATCCCATCCGAACCTTACACAACCGTTGGGTGGAGTAATAGATCCCTGCAAACATCATGTTACCGACGAAGGCAAAGATGACCGCATTGGTGTGCAAGGGACGTAAGCGTCCAAAAGACAGCCAAGAGGTCAGATTCAACTCATGGAAATTTAACTGCGCAGCGATTAAAACACCCACAAGCATGCCTACAAGGCCCCAGATGATGGAGGCCCACATGAACTGGCGGACGACTTTGTCGTTAAACTCAATGGTTTGTTTGGCAGCGGCTGATGTGGTCATGCGTGACAGGGAACTTATTTGTTGTGACTCAGGTTAGATTGGCGTGGGGCATCGCCCTCCAGCGGTAGCAGTGAAATTTGCTCCAGTGACCTGCGCTGGGTTTGACTGCGTTCGGCGAAAAAAAGCACAGCAAACAGCACCGCAAACGCGAGGCTCATAAAGATGGTGACAGCAAAGACTTCCATGGATGCGCCAAGGAAGCATCCACAGACCGCTATCGCTCTTCTTGACTTGTTCAGTAGTGCACGGTTTTTGTTTCCGCCGCCGATTCAGAAGGTTCAATAGACCAGAAAACTAAATCGACAGCTGAGCCTCATGCCTGCTAAATAGAATCCGTCATGAATTCATTCTTTTTAGCGCTTGGCTTAACTCTACCGATCTCAGTCATCGTTTCAGCGCAAACCAGCGCCCCCATACGAAACTGGAAGAGCAATGATGGAAAGGCTATCCAGGCCTCTTTTGTGAGCCTTCAGGGAGATCAAGTAGAGATCAAGATGGCCAACGGCTCTCTTTTCAAAGTGCCCCTCAACCGCTTTTCGGCAGAGGATCAACAATACGCTCAGGCTCAGGCCTCTAAATCAGTTTCAGCTGACGCTCCTAATTCCAGTGCTCTGCCTGCTGCTTCCAAGACCTGGCCGCGCATGGTGGCTCTGGAGTCCAAACCGGAGATTGTGGTGGTCAAAGAATCTCCTGAAACCAAGGAGTATATCTATAAATCGCCACACTATGAATTTCAGTGTGACTCGAAACTCGGGGCCAATGTCGTTCGTGAGTTTGGCCGTCTATTTGAGGCCACCTGGTTACTGAACTGCCTATTACCCCTAGATCTGAAGCCCGAGCCTGAAAAGCTGCGCACCAGTTATCTAGCCCGACTTTTCACCGGCAAATCAGACTACATGGCCGCTGGTGGAGTCGAAGGATCGGGCGGCATTTACATGTCCGGGAAAAAAGCGCTCATGGTTCCTCTCAGCAGCCTTGGGGTCAAAATGGCTGGTAGCCGCGTCATTTTGGAAGGCGGCAATGATGATGATAACGCCACCCTCATTCATGAGATCACTCATCAAATGATGAATCGCTGGCTAGGTCTGTTATCCACCTGGATGATCGAAGGCGCTGCTGAATACGCAGAGATCCCTGAGTATGATGGCAGTGGTAAATTCAACTTCATCGGTATCGAGCGGCGGCTCAAAAAATATGCGGAGCGCATGAACGGCTGGCAAGGCAGTGGCAAAGAATTCAAGATGCTGGACCTGGAAGAACTCATGGGCCTGGATGGCGCACGCTGGGCTAATGCCCTGGTCACGGGCCAAGCCACTCAGAATTACGGCTCCGCGGGCATGCTCACCTATTTTTTCTATCACATGGATGGTGAGGGCGACGGAGCTAACATCATCGCTTTTTATCAAGCCGTCAAAATGGCTAAAACGAAGGACGAACTCAAAGCTGCCACACTCAAGCATCTCATGCGTGAGCGCAGTTATGCTCAATTGGCCGACGACGTCAAAAAAGGCTTTCGCAAAGAAGGAATCGATATCCTCTTTCAGCCTCCTGGCAAAAACGCTGCTGCTTCTGCCTCTCAAGAGTAACCCTCTCGTTTATGTCCTCCGACTCATCCTCCCTTCAAGACGGCCTCACCCACATCCTCATCATTGACGATGATCGAAAGCTCGCCGGCCTGATTCGGGATTACCTCACGCCTCTGGGTTACTTCGTGGAACTTGTGCACACCGGCCCAGAAGGGGCCGAGCGCGCTCTTTCTGCTTCATGGCATGCCATCATTCTAGACGTAATGCTGCCCGGTTGTGACGGCTTTGAAGTGCTGAAACGTATCCGCGCCAAATCTGCGGTGCCGATCCTCATGCTCACGGCTCGTGGAGAGGAAGCGGACCGCATTGTCGGACTGGAAATCGGGGCAGACGATTATTTGCCAAAAACCTTCTCGACTCGGGAACTGCTCGCCCGAGTCCGTGCCGTCACTCGTCGGTCCACCCTGGCCCAGACCGTTCCTGCTGAGGTGCCTATCAAGGAAATCGTTGTAGGCACCGTGCGCTTGAATCTGGATGCCCGCGTCGCCACTCAAAAAGAAGTGCCCCTAGTGCTGACCCCGGTAGAGTTTGATATCCTCACCTCGCTGATGAAATCCCGTGGTCGCATTAAGTCCCGCGAGGCGCTCATCGAGTCTCTGCGTGACCGTCAGTATGAAGTCTTTGACCGCAGCATTGATGTCCACATTGCCGCGCTTCGCAAAAAACTCGGAGATGATGCTCATGAACCACGCTACATTCGGACCGTCAGAAGTGCGGGCTACATGTTCATCAATCCAGGGGCCTGAAAACGAACATCTCCTTGCATCTGGTGGCTCCCTGTTTTAATGCGCGCGCCTCATGGAAACAAATAGCAAGTCTGTCCTGACCGACCTCCAGGCGTTCGACGTGGCAAGCCTTAAAGGCCGCCTGATCGAACTCCGGAGGTATCTTTGACTTACCGAAACTCACTGAAGAGTTGTCGGCCCTCGAACATAAAATGACGGCCACCGGCTTCTGGGACAGCCAGAACGCGGCCAAAAAAGTCATCGAGCGTGCCAATGTCATCAAACGCCAGATTTCTCCGCTGGGTGATCTCGAATCACGCGTGGAGGATTTCCCCGTGTTGATTGAACTGGCCAAAGAACAAGGTGATGTTCAGAGCATCAAGGAGGTGCAGACCGAGTTCACTAATCTGGACAAAGCCATTGCTGCTTATGAACTCGATCTTCTGCTTGCAGGTCCGTTTGACCGTGGCAGCGCCTTCCTCATCATCCACTCAGGTGCTGGAGGCACAGAGGCCTGCGACTGGGCAGACATGCTCATGCGTATGTATGTCCGCTGGTGTGAGCGCCACGGCTGCAAAGTTCAAATCATTGACCATCAAGAGGGTGATGATGTGGGCACACGCTCTGCCACCCTTGAAATCAGCGGCGAAAACGCCTTTGGCTTCCTCAAAGGTGAACGTGGCGTGCATCGACTGGTGCGCATTTCTCCCTTTGATGCGGCTAAGAAACGCCACACGTCTTTTGCCTCCATCGATGTCACACCGGACAACGAAGAGGACATCAACATCGAAATCCGCGACGACGATCTGAAAGTCGATACCTACCGCGCCGGCGGCAAAGGTGGTCAGAACGTGAACAAGGTGGAAACGGCTGTCCGCATCACTCATGTCCCTTCTGGCGTCATCGTGGCCTGTCAGGTCGAGCGCAGTCAGCCAAAGAACCGCGCCAAAGCCATGGCCATGTTGAAGGCCAAACTCTACCAGATCGAAGAAGACAAACGCACCGCTGAAGTGGCCCGCCAATATGGTGAGAAGACCGACATTGGCTGGGGAAGTCAGATCCGCAGTTACGTCTTCCAGCCTTATCAGATGGTCAAAGATCTACGCACAGGTGAAAAGACCAGTGACATTTCTGGCGTCATGGACGGTGATCTCGATGCGTTCATCGAAGCCAAACTTCGCGGCAAGAAAGCCGGTGAAGGTGATACTGACGAAGATCTGTAAAACAAGGTCATAAAAAGGGGCCCGTTGCAGGCCCCTTTTCGATCAAATCCAATTACGCTTCCTTTGGTGAGTGCGTGTCGCAATGCTCAGACTCAGGCTCAGTCTCTTCGACCACGGCATTGTCCTTGAGGAACTGCATGGCGCTTTCAAGAAGTAGATCGTCGCGCATACGCTCGATGAGTCCGTTCTTCTGAGCTTCGGCCATGAATTTCTTCACGGGCTTCTTTTGACGGGCAGCCATGTTTGCCAAAGCATACGTGAGTTGCTGATCCGTAATGCTCAGTCCTTCTGTTTTAGCGATCTGCTCGAGGATGAAAGTCACCTTCACGCTCTGGCGAGCCTGTTGGGTGGCGTTGCTGAGGATTTCTTCCTGCTGCTTCACCAGTTCATCCTGTGAGATGCCCTGCTGCATAGCGCGCTGGGCGATGTCGTTGGTGCGGCGTTGCGCTTCGCGATTGACCATTTCCTGAGGCAGATCGAAGTCGATCTTTTCAAAGAGATGACCGATCACTTGATTGCCCTTGGCTGCTTCACGAGCCTGCTCGCGACGGCGACGGATCACTTCCTTCATTTCACCGCGCAGCGTTTCTTCGGTCATTTCAGGACCACCGATCTTAGCAATGAATTCTGCATCCAGAGCTGGCAGAGCTTTTTCCTTCACACCCTTGGCACTGACGGCGAGGGTGATGGTTTTGCCACGCAGCGCTTCAAAGCTGTAGTCTTCAGGCAAGGAAATGGTCAAAGCACGCTCTTCGTCTTTTTTGACGCCAACAAGACCTGCATAATAGCCAGGCAGGAAATCTTCTTCAGCATCGAGCAGGAACCAGTTTTCCTTCATCTCTTTCAGATGATCTGGGGCCTCAGGAAGGGCTTCAGCCAGGGGCTGACCGTCCAGACTGCCGACAAAGCTGAGGACCACGGCGTCACCCAGGATTGCACCGCGATCCACGTCTTGGAAGCTCGCGTAGCGCTCGCGCAGGTGCAGGAGATCGTGATCAATATCTGCGTCGGTCACTTCAATCCGGGCCAGTTTAACAGGGATGCCTTTGTATTCTGGCAGCTCAATCTTCGGGGCCAGGCTGATCTCGGCGCTGAAGCTGAAACTCTTATCTGCCTCGTGAACAATTTTGTCGTTGATGCCCAAGATGTTCAGCACTTCCAGGCCTTCATTGCGGATCGCTGTGCGCAGACCATCATTGATGAGCTGCTTTTCGAGCTCGGACTCGATCTCGGGTCCATAGCGCTTGATCACCGCTGCCACAGGGGCTTTTCCGGGGCGGAAGCCAGGCAGGCGGACCTGACCTGCGTAGTAGCTGATGATGCTATTACGCTGCTTGGTGACTTCTTCTCCCGGCACCCGAATATGGGCGACGGCGCGGCAGTTTGGCTGGTGTTCGACGTTAATGTTCATGCGAAAGGCAGGGGTTAAAGCATTCCCTTCGGTGGTGTCCAGGGCAGACCGCCAGTCCAGAGGGGTGCGCAGGCTAGGCGGTCTTCGGGATTTGGCAAGGCTGGCCTTTAAATGTTGACGATCGATTCACGCTTTCTTTCGCTTCTTACCCGCTGGCTTAGGCAGTTGCGGCTTGGTAAAGCCTTCATTTTTGATGACTTCAGCCGACTCTGGGACACGGCCTTGGTCATTGGTTTCTTCAATCCAGGTCGTGAGCACCTGACGCAGACGATTCAGGGCTTCTTGGTGGGCAGGTTGGGCCGATTTAGCTAAATTCTGGATCTGATGAGGATCGGCCTGCATGTCATAGAGCTCCTCTTCCGGCATGGTCGGTGCCGCCAGCACTGCCTGCACGGGCGTGAGTTTCTCCTGGGCAGCGAGTTCCTTGATCAGATTCCACACCGGGTACTGTTTCTCCTTATACTCATTGGCTTTCAGCAGCGGCTGATCCGGGGTGAAATTACGAATGTAGCGGTAGCGAGGATCACGGACAGTGCGCAGGCGGAAGACCGTCTCATCACAGCGATCACGAGCGCCAAAGGTGTACTCGCGGGCAGCTTCAGCACCGGCTCCGAGAAAGACCTGGCCATCCATCCCGCCGGGCTTGGGGATGCCTGCGAGGTTCAAAGAGGTCGCCGTCAGGTCGATCGACATCAGCAAGCGATCACTCACCGTCCCTGGCGTGAAGCCTTTCGGCGCAGGCAGACCCGCAGGCCATTGCAGGATGAAGGGCACGTTGAGACCTTCTTCATAGCAAAACTGCTTGGCACGCACATGCGCCGCCCCGTTGTCGCCGACAAAACAGATGACCGTGTTTTCGAGCAGGCCATCACGCTTCAGCAGATCCAGTACCATGCCGATCTTTCGGTCCAGCTCAGTCGCAGCATCCAGATAAGCCGCCCAATCCTTTCGAGTGATCTCATGATCTGGATAATAAGGCGGCACCTCCACTTTGGCAGGATCAGCGTGAATAGGCGCGTGGAAAGTCCGGTGCGTCTCTTGAAAGTTGAGCTGCGCATAAAACGGCTGATGCGCTTTCAGATCCTCCCAGCGATCCGATTCAAAAGGCTTCTCCGGTGCCTGAAAATTCCAGTCCGTCTTCCCTGCCCCTTTAAAGCCTGTTTCGGCAGGCATCTGCCGCACATTGGCCGTGAAATAACCCGCCTCTTTCATGCGCTCGCTGATCAGCTTCACCCCCGCAGGGAGCGTGTAACCATCATCCCGATGACTGCGATGATTTTGCGCCCCGATACGAGTCTGATACATCCCCGTATTAAAAGCGGACCGGCTAGCCGAGCAGACCGGCGCTGTCGTGTAATAGCGGGTGTAGCGCATCCCCTTCGCCGCCATCGCATCCAGCACCGGCGTCGTCACTTCCTTTGTCCCGTAGCAACCCAAATGCGGCCCAAAGTCCTCCGCAATCAGCCAAAGGATATTGGGACGTGCGCTCTCAGCCAAGGCAGGCAGAGAAAGCGCCAAAAAAGCAAACAAACGAATCAAGGACATAGACAGACATCATGCGAGATGATGTGCCGTTAATGCAAGCAAGACTTAGCGTCAGTCACTCGCCTCGCGCTTGCTGGCGGTCTTTCCATACCAGCGGAAGTCGTAGTGCTCGGTCTCGGAGACGAGGTCGGGATCGACGACCTTTTTGAGTTCATCCACATTCAGCCTGCCTTCATTGGTGAAAAGGTCGGGGAAGAGTTGCTTCAGCTTGGCGAGGCGCTTGGCATTTTGGTCCGGGCTGAGCGGCAGGTTCGCTCATGGTTGTTTTTCTCCGGGCAAAGCAGGGCGTGTAGTGGTGGTGAGAACGGTCATCTGACGGATGGCGATCTGATTGAGCCGTTTCAAGCGCTCGCCTGAGGGTAGGCCCATGTGAAGAAACTCGGCGTTCATGCCCTCGATATTGGCGAGGACAAGGAGCTGCTCGATGCTGGCGTGGTCGCGCATGTTCCCATCGAGCTTTGGGTTGGTGTCACGCCACTGCTTCGCGGTCTGGCCAAAGAGAGCCACATTGAGTAGATCGGCCTCAGAGGCATACGCAAAGGTGGCCTGGGAGGACGAAATCACCGTCGGGATGAGTTGCTGTTTCACCGCGTCGGTATGGATGCGGTAATTGAGCTTGGAAAGCGTGCGGTTGAGGTTCCAGGCCAGAGACAGGCGGCGGTTTTCGTCTTCCTTGAGGCGCTGGAACTCCTTGATGAGGTAGAGCTTGAACTCGACGGAAATCCACGAGGCGAACTCGAAAGCGATGTCACGGTGGGCGTAGGTGCCGCCATAGCGCCCAGCTTTGGAGGTGATGCCTATGGCACCGGTCTTTTCGATCCATTGCTTGGGCGTGAGAGTGAAGCTGTTTAGGCCGGCCTGAATTTTAATCCCGTCGAATTCGACGGGATTAAAATGGGGGTTGTTGAGGCGTTCCCAGACGCCGAGAAATTCCACAGTGTTGCGGTTACGCAGCCAGTTGCGGATGAGATCGTCCGTGGCGTCGGGATTTTTGAACCGTGCGATGTCGGTAAAACAGATGAAGTCCGTCGCGTGTTCGGAGGCGATGCCGATCACGGTACCCTGGACTTCGATGGTGGCGGATTTGGCTTTTTTCATGCCTGGGGGAGCTTGGATTTAAAATCGGTCTTAGAGTCCTTCACTGGGGCGATCTAGGGCTGGCAGCCAAGCTGGGCTTCGATACCGATGCAAGTTGCCTCAAAAAGAATCACACCGAGGAAGCCTGAATGAGTGAGATGCTAGAAAGATTTCATTTCAGCGGCGTTTCGTTTCGTGCGATGATTTTTCAGGACTGGAAATGATCGGTCGGAAAGTGGCTTCAGAGGTGGGCTTGGGTTTCATGACGATCTGATAGAGAGTGCAGGCACCGGCTCACGTGGTTTGATCTTCCTCCCATCTGCCCAAGATTCTTGCCGCCGTTGGCACTCATGCAGAGGTTGCCGCGAATTGGCAGCTAGGACAGCAGCTAACGCGGTGATGGCATCGGCACATGACAGCACATCATGCCACACAAGGAGGTCCAGCACCCAAAGCAGACCGCGCACTTCCAGGCCGCGTCGCTCCGCTCCCTGCCGGAATGTGCCGTCGCAGGTCAGCAGAAAGGCTTCATTCAAGGTCTCCGCTAGATGCACAGCGCTCGCATCAGGAATACTCACCTTCAGTTCTTGGCTCAGCTTAGCCAAGGTTGCGAGCTGCTGAACATCACCGTTCTCAATTGTCGCCACCTTGAGTAGCCCGGCGCTGACAAAGCCTTCCACCACAGGCCTTTGCTGCGGTTTTTGGACCGCTGCCAAGACAAGGTCAGGGATATGCGTTTCGATTCCCAGCTTGAACCAGGATCCGAGCAGGCCTGCCTCCAGCAGATCAAACAACACACTGGCATCTTTGACGGCGATCTTCACGCTGGGGCTCAGGCAAAGGTTTGTTTCAGTTCACCGCGCAGAGCCTCGATGCTGCACTTCAGCATGGCAGCGCCTCGCGACTCACTGATCTTCTGTTCGCTCACACCTCGCAGCACGAGCTGGTGAAAACGATTGTTCGGCTTGCCTGCCTCCACGAGGTCGTCTCCCGGTTCACCGTTGGTGCGCCAGCCTTCTTTGCTGACGTGCAGCCAAAACGAGTTCGCTGCCTCCTTGGAGATTAGGCTCAACTGCCGGGCGCGATACACGATAGCCATAATGGAGGCACCGAAAAAGGCCTTCATCTGGATCAGCTCGCCGAGGCTGATGGCTTTTCGCTTGGCACCCCAGAAGCTCTTGAACTGCTCCTCGGGCAGCAGCAGTTCGCTGGCAAAACGGTTTACCAGTTTCTCTTCTTCGGCTTCCTCTAGCTCGGGAAGGTGCAGCACCGCATGGGCCAGCTCATGCACCTCGGTCATGCGCTTCCTGGGGATCACTCGGTTCAGCCATGAGGCGATCACCACCACAGGTTGCTCATTCACGGTGCAATACAGACCATCAAAGGCTTCGTTGCTGGTCTCGATCTCATAGACCTTGATACCCTTCAGCTCCATCAGCTCCTGGAGATTGGGCAGCGGATCATCCCCCAGATTCCAGGCTTTGCGCAGTTGCTTGGCGCGGGCAGAAACCTCAGCCTCAGACTTTGCCGGAGAAGAGGGAAGCGGATTATGAAATGGAATAAACTCCCCGGTGATCTCTTCGATTTCACGATAACGCTCAAAGTAGTCCAAGGATCGCTCCAGCAGACTGTTCCGCTCCCGCACCCCCAGCTTGGAGACTCGGCGGCGGAAGCATGGCTCACGGGTCCAAGCCGCTTCAAACTCGCGGAAGAAGTAGTCCATGGGCTGCTTCAGCGCGCGGCTCAGGTGGATCAGAGCCTGGCTTCCGGGTGCCATGGCTCCGGTTTCATACTTGTTCAGCGCCCCGTGGGACAGGGCCCCCTGCATCTCGACCGCAAGCGCGCGCAGGGAAAGACCCAGCATCTCCCGCGCCTGCCGGATGCGCCGCCCGATGGTGATGGCTATGTTTTCGCTCATGGTTTACAAAACAGTAGATTGTTTATTTTGTCCACCATAAGATACAGACTTGGAATTTAACGTCCCTAACAATTCGGCCAACCCCGACAGCAATCGGGATCGGCCTGACTCCAGCAATGTCCCAGACGGAGGACACACGGTCGTGCTTTGGGAAAAGCGATCCGATTCAAAAGGCTTCTCCGTTGCCTGAAAGTTCCAGTCCGTCTTCCCTGCCCCTTTAAAGCCTACCTCTGCAGGCATCTGCAGCACATTGGCGGTGAAATACCCCGCCTCTTTCATGCGCTCGCTGATCAACTTCACACCCGCTGGCAGGGTGTAGCCATCATCCTGATGGCTGCGATGGGATGAGAAACGTCCGCACTCGCTCGCGAGCGTGGCATCAGCCTGGAATCCATCGGCAGGATCAAAGGCAGGTTCATCTGCCTGACCTCGCATCAGGCGGGACTGATCTGCCTCCAGTCATCGCGGGCAAAGAAACGACGAATGCCAAACCAAGAACGGCTTCACGCAACAAGCTCAAATCCGTGTCTTTTGTCAGCCAGTTGCAGCCTGACCTGGGTCTCAAGCTTGGCAGGCTGTTTGCCGAGGCGCTTGCAGGAACTCCGGGAAGCGATGGGTTTGAGCAACGTCCACCCTGGTTCCTGAGAGTGGCATCTGCCGGGCCCCTCGGACGATTTGAGGGCGGCGTCTTCGACGATGGATTCGTTCAGCGTGGACATGAAGGCATCGCATTAAGGCAGCTTGGCTGCTTCAGCGAAGACCGCTTCAGCTTGGACTGGGTTCTGGATGTTCACCAAGCGGGACATCCCGCCCAGCAACTTCAGCGTCTTCCCGACTTCCGTCTCGCTCTGTCGTTCTGGCGTCTCATCGACGATAAGCACGGCTTGATCCATGGTCACCACTTTCCCGTTGATCAGGCTTTCCAGAGTCCAGGCCATGGCATCACGGCTCTTTTGGATGTGGCCCTTCTTTTTGGGAATGGTGAACCGCTGAAAAAGAAGCCCAATTGTCCCATTCGCCAGCGCATGACTGAAGACATACTCTTCCTCCACACCACCGCGAGTGTATTTCACCGGGTAACGATCTTGGAAATGAGGGTGCGTTTTCAACTGCGTCTTCACCAGCAACTCATCACAGCGCTCTTCGAAGCTCCGGTCTGGCGACTCCTCAGAAGGAGAGGTTTCCAACACGAGTTGGGAATAAAGCTGATTCGCCACTGTAGCCAAATCATCCGCACTCACTTCATCCAGCAATGCTCCGGCGTCGGCGATGACAAAGTTGCCTTTCCCTGTCTGTTGGAGTGCTTGGATGAAAGCCGGAGACGAGGCTGGGATCAGTTCGCCTCCATCGAGCGGCTCGATCGAATTGGCAGAGAGCGCTTCCCGCCAGTAGCGGACCCACTGCTTGTAGGCACTGTCAGAGGTCACGAATGCCGGGATCGAGCGCCCATCCACTTCTCCGGGGCGTTGGGCATTCTCTGCCAGAAAGCGGGCCTCGATGCCCAGCGGCGACCAGACGATGACACCCACATTGCGCGGCTCGAACCGGTGCATGTCGGGGATGTATTTGGCGAGCAGGTATTGGGTCTTGTTCATAGCGGCAGGCTCCATTGTTTAATGGCCGTGAATTCGGTTCGATTGTCGTTGATTAGCTTACGCATAGTATCGCGTCTGGTTTTCAAAAAGCCAATGGCAGCATTCGTCTCCTCCAAGTTCAGCCCATACGGCATCGCATCCCGGCAGATGTCTTCGATTAGAAAGTCTGGCATAGCCTCGATCCGCTTGAGCCAGTGATCAAAATGCACATCCGTGTCGATCACATCCAGCAGGCAGTGTCGGTGCGCGCCTGACTTCGAAGGCTCACGCACGTCTTTCCAAGAAATCCCCAGCTTGCCCTCACGCTGCGCCAGTCGCTCCAGTCCTTTGTCTTTGCCGAACCCGAACAGCGCGATTCCATGATCATAAATGCTCATCTGCGGAGGAGTCGCCAAGGCATCCACCGACAAATTTCTCCGGTTGCGGTCCAGATTGGCGATCCAGATGTCAAGCAGTAGCACGCCCGCAGAGAGCGTCGGCAGCATCCGCACACACTGCGCAGGATTAATGGGAGGCAGATCATTGCCCACGAGATTGAAATCTAGCGAGGCGATCCAGTTTTCCCCGCCCGCAGACTTCACCACGCCCAGAGGCGGCACAGGCAGTCGGAGAAAGCGGCCCAACTCTCCGCAGATCAACTCGTTGGGAATGCAGTAGGGAGCATTTGTGACATTCTGTTTCCCGACTGCACTGATCGTCAGATAGCGACTTCCAGCGACACCAATTCCCAATTGGTTGCCGACACTGACGAGACGATAGTTGGCTGCTGACATGACAAAGACATTAGATGTTTTGGTAAACTATATCAACTTCATCCAAGCCACCACGCTCAACTCCTCGCTCAGCAGCTTTGGCGTATCCGTCAAACCTAGCACCGTTGGAAGGTCGTAGTGTGTAAAGGTCGTAGCAGCCAAGCTACGGCACTTATGCTTACAGCTGATTCAACACCACCACTCAAACGCGACGTTCTCG
>JAIXOU010000054.1 GCA_027486585.1 Verrucomicrobiaceae bacterium
AAGTAGCGGTCGAGTGCCTCGCCGTTTTCAATACGATGACCACTCCAGTCGATCTGTTTCTCATGCTTCGCGATGAGCAGGCGCTGGAAGGGGCACTGGATGCGGTAGCGCGTGACTTTTTGAGGCCATTTGATGTCGTCGGGCATGGGGCGCAGTTGGTGGTTCTTTAACGCGATAACTGATGAAAAAAGAAAGGCTTTCTAAGTTCGTGTGGCAAAGCGATGGACGCGCTGGAGGCAAGAATCGTTTTGGTAGCAGACGGGTAATTGGTTCCAGAGAAGCAGCTACCCCCATGCACTCCCCCCTCTTTTGCGTACGGAGTCTTTCAGGTTTTTGAGGAAGGCGGCTTTGCCCGCTTTGACCACAGCGGGATCCTCCCGGAGATGATGAGGGCATTGTCTCAAATCTCCCTGGCCCTTCGTCAGTTTGTCGATCCAGGCCGTCTTTAGAGATTCCTGGACTTCCGGCAGCTCACGAAAAGCATCAGGGCAGTCGTTCCATATAGAGGGACGAACTCTGAGCAGGCGGACCCAGGCCTTTTTGACCAGGTCGATGACAACCGGATCTTCACGGATTGAATCCGGGGCCTGTCTCCATGTGCTTGGATTATCGTTAAGCTTCTGTTTCCAACCGTCATGCAGCGCCTGAAGGAACTCCTGATCCTGTTGAACGAACTCAGGGCATTCCTCCCATTTTTCCGGATGGTTCGTGATTGTTTTGATCCAACTGGATTTGAGCGCGGGCGGTAGCCTGCGCGCTCCCTGCAATGCTTGACGCAAAAAATCCGGGCATTGAGGCCAAAGACTGACATCACGCCGGAGGATTTGAATCCACCCTTCCTTGATGATCCGAGCCACTTCGTCATCTTGGAGAAGGAATGACGGACATGGGCTCCACTGGGTCACATCATCCTCCAGCCGCTTGACCCAGTATTTCTTGAGCACCTCAATGACTTGCGCATCCTGCTGGAGAAAGTCCGGGCAATCCACCCACCGAGCCGCATCCTTCTTCAACAACTTCATCCAGCCTGTTTTGAGCGCCCGGACGACTTGAGCACTCTTATGGAGGAAATTGGGGCTGTTACTCCATTCGAGTGGAATACTCTTGAGGAAAGCCGCCCAGCCTTTCGTGAGCAGTTCTTTCACCTCGTTGTCCTGAAGCAGCCATTCGGGGCAGCTTCTCCATTTTCTAGGGTCACGACTGAGGAGCTTGATCCAGCCTTGCTTCATTTCGGGTCTGAAGCGCTTTTCAAGCAGTGCCACCCATGGATCTGGATTCACAGGGATCAGTGCTTCGATGATTTCTGCATCTTCTTGGAAGGATTCTTTCCATTTCCCTCCTTGTTGCCGGAGGAAGAGCACCCATCCCGCCTTTACTTCCTGAATCACGTCCTCGTCATCCTGGAGTTCTTCAGGACATTGGGCCCATTGGACCGCATCAAGCCTGAGCTTCTCGCACCAGCCTTCTTTGCGTGCCTGGATGACATCCTCATCGTTCCGAACAAAATCAGGACATGAGCCCCACATTGTCACATCTCGCTTTAGCCGAGCCGACCAGCCGCATCTAAGTGCTTTAATAACATCCTCGTCCTGCTGTAAAAAATCAGGACACTGGCTCCAGAGTGCCATATCATTCTCAATTTTCGCAATCCAGCCTTCTTTACGTGCCTGGATGACATCCTCGTCCTGCCGAAAAGCATCAGGACATAAAGCCCACTGCATCGGATTACTCTTCAGTCTGGCCGACCAACCGGCCCTCAAAGCATCAATGAGATGCTCATCCTGTTGTAAAAAGCTAGGACACTGGTCCCACAGTGCCACATCATTCTTGAGCAGATTGGTCCAATCGGACTTGAGCACTTCTACGACTTCTGGATCATTGACAAAGTCCTTCTGAAGGATAGCTGGGCATTGGATCCACAATAAAGCATGATCCATGATGCGATTCTTGACCATGAAGGTCTCGGAATAAAGCAATCTATCCCACAATGATGAAGCACGAATGATGCTCTTGCGCCAACCTTCTTTGCAGGCTTGAATTACCTCTGTTTCCTGTTGGATAGAATCAGGGCATTGGCTCCACTGCCTTGGATCACGCCCGAGTTGTGCAACCCATCCCTTTTTGCATGCTTGAATGAACTCTGCGTCTTCCTGAAGAAAATCAGGGCATTTAAGCCATTGAGCCGGATCATGCTTAAGTAGTTCAATCCAGCCAAATCTTCGTGCTTGAATAACGTCTGTATCGTCATGAAGAAAATCAGGGCATTCGAGCCACTGTGTGGGATCACGCCTGAGCTGTTCGATCCATCCGATTCGCCGCGCCTGAACAGCATCTTCATCATTGATTAATGAGGCTTTCAAAAATTCTGGTGCCTTGGCAACACTCTTTGGATTGACATTTAGCAGTTTGACATAACGCTTTCTCAAAAGCGCTCTGACTCTTTCGTCATCCAAGACAAAACTAGGGGCCCTATTCCAAATCGATGGTCTTCTTCGGAGTAGCTTTATCCAGCTTTCCGTATGAATAGAGCGCAGCTTTGAGTTCTCACGAGCAACAAGAGGTAAAGAACTCCATCTGCGATACCAGTGCCAATCGCGCGAGTAACCAACAACATCATCTCGATAAGCATTTGCAACTACATCAATAAAAACGGGATCGTTTTTTGTTGATTCGGGAATGTTTTTATCGCCGTTTTTAAGTGATCGAACATAGATAGAGATGTGGTAGGCATGCATAACTTCCTCATCCTGTTGTAGGAAATCAGGGCATTGATTCCAGCGCGTCACACCGCGTTTGAGCAGCTCGATCCAGCCAGTTTTGCGTGCATAAATTACCTCCTCGTCCCGCTGTAAGAACCCAGGGCACGTATTCCAATGATTGACATCGCGTTTGAGCAGCTCGATCCAGCCAGTTCTGCGCCCACTAATCACCTGCTCTTCCAGTTGCAGAAACGCTGGACATTGATTCCAGGTCGTGACATCTCGTTTGAGCAGACCAATCCATTGGATCTTAAATCTTTTGACGAATATACTGTTTTGACTCAATTCCAGCTGCAGGAACTCAGGGCATTTATTCCATCTGGTGACATCACGTTTGAGCAGCTCCATCCAGCCTGTCTTGCGGGCTTGAATAACCTCCTCGTCCTTCTGCAATATCTCAGGGCACTGATTCCACTGGGCTACATCATGTTTGAGTAACTCTCTCCAGCCCGTCCTCAACGCTGCCACAATTCTGGGCTCTTGCGCCAAAGC
>JAIXOU010000047.1 GCA_027486585.1 Verrucomicrobiaceae bacterium
CCAGGGGCTTCGCTACCTTCTCTCGCCACAAGTTGGAGGCCGTTTGTGGCGTGCAGCGCCCAGAGCCCCCCACTGTTGACGTTGACGGTGACTCCCGTGCCGCGCACTGCAGCTTTAACGAGGAACTCGTAGTCTCCACCACCCAGCACGAGGTCAGTGAAGTCACTGAAGACCACTCCTGCAGCGGTGCCAGGAGCGGCGGCGTTTTCACGAAGTTGCAGTGTCAATACGCCGGGAGCGGTATCGACAAAGACACCGACGTCGTTCGTGCTGCTCACTCCGACTGGCTTGTTGGTCACCATCTGGCTGATGAAGCCGTAGTAGGTGCCCGTGTTATCAAAACCAGGGCTGCGGAAGGTGTTCCACTTGGCCAATGGCAGCACGCCGGGCGCGGCATAGGTGTCCACGAACTGCTGGCTGGCTGCATAAGCAAGACCGAAGCCGCTGTCACTGCTGCCATCGAAGCTACCCACCACGACCCCGGAGGTGCCATCAGTAAACACCACACTGAAGGTGACGACTGACTCGCCCGTGGGAGCCACACTGAGTTCTTTGCCATGACCGGAGGAGGCATTGCTAGCCTCCAGAATGCTGAAACTCCTCACCGTCTTGGGGGCTCTGTTGACGGTCAGCGTCTGGCCTGGGAGCATCAGCGGACGCAGGCCAGTATTGGCGTCCCAGCCAAAGAGCACGCTGCGATTGTCCACCAAAGTGCCGACGAAGATCACCAAATCACCTCCGATGGAGAAGTTGCCAAGGGTCTTCAGGTTGCTGCCCAGACCCACATCCGTGCCCGTGCGCACCACGAGCTTAAGCGTGCCATCACCGGCATTGCTGAACAGGCAGCGGCTGTTGACATTTTTCGTGACGCCCGCGCCACGCACTTCCCCAATGAAGGCGATGCGGCCAGCCTCATTGATGACTGGAGGGTTGAAGTTGTAGTGGGTCACGCCAGGAAGACTTGGCGCAGCCTGATTCTCCGAGAAGACGAGGACCGGCGGCTGGCCGACCAGCATACCCGCACGCTGACTGCGGTTATTGTGAAGGATTTTCGCCGCAAAGGCCAGCACGCCGCTGGAGTTCATCGCAGGCGAACCCACGAAGCTGTAAAGCTTGGAGCCGACCGGGCCTCCGAGCACATTGCTGCCCGAGGTGCCATGCACAGCAATGTTACCGCCCACATTGATTATCGGCGAACTGCCGGAAGCCACAACAGTGCCGGTCACAGGGAAGTCAAAGACAGCCTCGTTGAGGTCGTTGCTGTTGATGACCACATTGCCTGAGTAAGTTGCCGCAGTGCTGGCCTCGAGTGAGACCTGGAAGCCGTAGGAGGCGTTTGGAGCCAGCGTCGTTGGAGCAGCGTTGGTACGGTAACCCGATGGCACCGTGATGCTGGAGAGGGTGAGGTCTGCATCACCCGTATTGCGCACGAGGAAGCTGCGCACGCTGGCCATATTCGGTGAGGTGCTGCCGAAGTCGATCACCGTGGCCTGACCATCGCTGAGCTCAGCTGCCAGACTGTGGCTGCCGTCATGCACGACGATTTCATTCTTGCTGATGCTGATGGTGAAGGCTTCCTCATAAAACAAGCCACCTGCATCCGTCGTCCTGACGCGGACCGCGTAGCTGCTTTGGGTTTCGTAATTCGCAATCGGCGTCAGGTTCAATGAAGAGCCAGAGATGGTGAAGCTACCATTATCCGTGCTGCCCGTTCCGCTGACCAGCGTGTAAGTGAAGGTATCACCCGCGTCCACATCCGTCGTGCTTAAGGTGCCCACCGTGGCATTGGCCGCATTGTTTTCCGAAATGCTCGTCGAGCTCAGCGCAATGTCCGACGGTGCGCGATTGCGCTTAATGTTAATCTGGAAGACCGTATCCACGGCAAGTCCAGTGCCGTCGGTGGCACGCACACGAATGGAGTAAAGATTTTTGACCTCGTAATCGGGTGAGTTGTTGATCGTCAGCGCACCCCCCGAAGAGAGGGTAAAGCTGGCATTGTCATCATCTCCAGTTCCGCTGACAAGGGCAAAGGTGGCGGTGCTGCCTGCATCATCGTCCTGAGCCGTGAACGTGGTTACAAGTGAATTGGCAGGAACGTCTTCAAAAATGCTGATCGGCGCGCTTGTGATGAGAGTGAAATTGCCGTTGAAGCTGGAGTGTGCCCCAGGAGCGCTGAAAAGCTCGACTTGGGCACCACCTCCATTCTCAAAGAACAAAAAGTCCAAGCTGTGCATTCCAGCCGTGAGAGTGACGGTCACATACCGCTCTTCCTCCCCATGTTGACTGTCGTCCTCAAGCTGAGTGACTCCGTCGATACGGATACGTGACCCATCGTCACTGCGCACGCCAAAGGTCCACTGGCCGGAAGTCGGCACATAGATGGAACCCGTGACCTGAAGGGCAAAGCTGTTGATCTCAACAATGCTGGCCTCACCGGGGAATGGTAGGACCCCATCAAATCTGCCGTTAGTGCCAGAATCCGCAAAATCGACTTTTGCAATGGGGCCGGTGAACTGACTGAGCACATTACTGCCAGCCAAGAGCAAGTCTGCTTCGGCGAGGTTCGCGGTGCTGCCAGTATTTGAGAAGACCATGCGCGCGGTCAGTTGCGGCGACGTGATGGCCGTGCCTGATCCACCACTGGCGGAAATGGAGGACGGACTTTCCGCCAAATCCGAAATGCTAATGGTAAACACCTCCTCATAGAACAACCCACCTGCATCCGTCGTGCGCAGCCGCACCGCATAGCTACTCTTGGTTTCATAGTTCGCGCTCGGAGTCAGTTTCAATGAAGAGCCAGAGAGGGTGAAGCTACCATTATCCGTGCTGCCGGTGCCGCTGACCAGCGTGTAAGTGAAGGTGTCACCTGCGTTCACATCGGTCGTGCTGAGGGTTCCCACCGTGGCGTTGGCCGCGTTGTTTTCAGCGATGGTCGCGGCGCTCAGGGCGATGTCCGTCGGCGCCTCGGGCGTGACGGGAGCACTACCCAGATAGTAGCCAATGTCACAAACGCCATATTGCATGCCATTAAACCCCGAGGCCGGGTAAGTCCCTGGCGTGGCACCGTTAGCATATCGCATATCAAGGTATTCAATGACACCTGTTGGAGTCCAAACAGCTGGGAGGCCACTCTTAAAGTAGTAGTTTCCAGCGACGGAATGGAGGGCGACGACGTACTCCGACCCGGCGGTGAGTGCAACAGGCGAGGAGAGGGATACCCACTGCCAACCGTCGGAACCCGAGCTGGTGGCTGCCACGCTGGCGAGTTGGGTCTGACCGGACACACTCCATAGGATTAAAGTGAAGGGCTGACCACTGGGCAGCGGATTATCCGATCCGAGTTCGTGAACAGTGACGTTGGCATTCGCGCGGAAACGCCAGCCACGAACACTGTCCGAAATTTCGCCACTTGTGAAATCTGCCAGGCGCGGATCACTATCATTGAGGGGATGAACACTGACCGGAGCCACCCCCGTGCCACCCACATTGATGCGGAAGGGGTTCTCATCCGTGTCATTACTGGCAATCTGAACAACGGATGTCTTCACACCGCCTAAGGTGGGTGAGAAGGTCACGGTGAAGGAGGTGGTGGCATTCGGGACCAGGGTCGTGAGCATCCCAGCGGTGTTCACGGTGAAGTCACCGGGATTCCCCGTCACAGCTTTGGTCACAGCAATACCAGTGAGGTCCGCCGTGCCGTCATTGCGGATGGTGAAGGTTTGCGCGCTGCTGCTGCTGCCGGTGTTCACACTTCCGAAGTCCTGCGTGCCCGTGCTGTCCGTGAGCTGTGGGTCCGTCACAACGCCATCAAAGACGGCGATTTCAGGAGCTGGCACCACATAGGTAAAGAGTGTGTTCGCAGCATTGCTGCCTGCGGGGGTGGTGACAATCACGCTGGCGGTGCCTGCCGTGCCCGCTGGTGTGACGGCCGTGATCGTGGTGCTATTGACGACGGTCACACTCGTCGCTGCAGCGCCGCCAAAGGTAACGCCAGTGGCTCCCGTGAAGTTCGTGCCCGTCATCGTCACGCTCGTTCCACCTGCCGTGCTGCCGCTCGCGGGGGAGACATTGCTGGTGATGGTGGGGGCGAGATCGACCTTCAGAACCACATCGTTGCCCGTGCCGCCCACGTAGGTCAGCGTTTTGTTCACGCCACCTACGGCGACCAGCGTTCCTTCGGGCTTGCCGGTGAAGGTGCCGGCGGTGCTGCTGGCGGAGGCGTTGTCAACGAGGGTGAACGTATCGGACGCTGTCGGAACGAAGCCACCGACGGCCGCCACGGTGAGTGTTGAGGCGGCGTTGATCGAGACTGCGCCGTTGGCTTTGATCTGCTCATACACGCTCGCCGAGGTTACATCCGAGTCGAAGCCGCCCGTGGCGCTAAAGGTGACGCCTTGATGGATGTCGAGAAGCTTGTAGGCCGCCGGGCTGATGGCAGAGCTGATGGTGATCGCGCCGCTGTTGGCGTCGCCGATGTTCAGCGTGCCAGCGGTAATGCGATCCAGCTCAGCATCGGTGAGGCCAAGCGTGCCCGCGCTGTCGGCGGCCCCTAGGTTGATCAGGCTGCCTGTGGAGAGCTGGCGAACCGTTGCCTGATTCGCCCCCGCGTCGATCGTTGCATTCGTCGCATGGATTCTCACATCATCACCAACAAGATTCACAGCCCCACTGCCGGACGATGATGTGATGGCGCTTGAACCAAAGGTACCGAGCTGGACTCCAGCGGAGGTTGTGGCAGTCGCAGCGCTACCTTGCAGGGTGATAGCGCCGGAGCCGGACGAGGTCACCAATGCGCCGCCGGCACCTCCCAGGGAGAGGCCGTAATGCTCTGTCGTACCCGTCCCTGCCGTTCCCACGATGCTAATGTTGCCAGAACCTGTGGAGGTAACTTGCGTGCTGGCGCCAAATCTCACACCGCTATCGTACGAGCCGCTGCCAGCACCGCCAGTTCCGATGATCTGGAGATCGCCACCCACGACGCTGATAGACGCAGCTTGGATTCCCACCCCTTCCACGAAATTCGTGCCAGCGCCGCCCGTTCCAGTGATCGTGATCGCACCGCTCCCTGCTGCGGATACCACAGAATTCCCTTGGATCCTCACGCCGGATTGAGAGGTGGAAGCGCCAAGACCGCCCTTGCCCGTCAACTGAATATCACCCGTGCCGGAAGTGCTGATCGAAGCACCCGTCAATGAGATGCCATAGAAGTTTCCTGCCAGAGTTCCCACCGCATGAGCGTCAAAAATCACTCCGCCATTCTCGGAGGCAAAGCTCGACCCGGCTGCGAGTACAATGCTCCGGCTCACCTTCACCGTGATGGCACCCGCCCCGCTGGTGATGAGGTTCGCATTCGCCGCCACACTCACGATGTCCGTGCCCGGTATGGCGTCGTCATTCTGCATGTCCACGTCCAGATTAGCATTTGCTGCAAAGGTGATGTCGCCATTCAGGTTCACCGTGTCGTCACCAGTGCCGCCGTTGAGCGTTAGGCTCGGCAGCACGCCGGTGAAGCCACCGACGTTGATACTGTCCGTGCCTCCCGCTGCATTGACGGTGATGCTGGTCACGCTGGTGAGTGTGACCGCGCCGCTGTTCCCCACGATTTGCAGTCCGCCATTGACGCTGAAGCTACGGCCCGCAGCGGCGAACTGGATGTTTCCCGCGCTCGGCTCGCTCACCGCAAGCGTGTCGCCATTGCCGCTGAGGTCCGTGACCACGATCACATTGCCCGTGGTGGCGACGGTGTAGTCCGGCGCTGCCTGTGCCTCCAACGAGAGAACCACGACGCCCAGCATTGCGATTAAGACGCGATGCCGCGACGCGATGAGTAGGTGCATTCTGATGCAGGCAAAGGCTGCAGTGAAGAAGTAACGAAGAGTTTTCATAGCAAAGATGGAAGCAGGAATAACATCGAATGAGGGGGGAAGCGTGTGAGTGAAAAAGCCTTCCACGCACAGCAGCGGGCCTCCTAACGCAAAGAGTGAAGCAGGCAAACTTTTGTCGACGAACTGGGCAGAATCGTCGACGAACTGGTCACGAGGCCCGAATTTACCGCCCGCTGGCCGACAATTTGTGCTGCCTGAACAACCCTGGGACCGCACCTGGCGGGGAGGCTAGACCAAACGCCTGAGGCGGCTGAACTCGAGGCAGCTCAGCGTCAGGGCTGGTGCGCAGTGCAGAGTTCGAAGCAGATGTGCTAGCAACACCTGCATGGCTGAAGCATTCGGGTTCATCGTACGAAAAAGGCCAGAGACGCGTGTCTCTGGCCTTTGATTTAGACATCGGATCGATCCCCTGCCGCAGTTACGGCACGGCGACTTTGACGTTCGCCTGCACTCCGCCTGTAAAGGTTAGCAGCAAGGTGAGCTGGCCATCGGCCAGGAACACCCGGCGTCCCACGGCTCCACCCGTGGACGTGCCGTTGACTAGGGACGTGATTGCCGTCACGGTCCGAGGTATGCCTCCTACGTTGATTGTATCACCTTCACGCACGGCCAGCTTCACTGCACCGCTTTCGTTCACCACCCACAGGCCCGTGTCATTGGCGGTGGTCACTCCACCCACTCCGACCTTCATCGTGGCTTCAAATATCGGCTGCGCCGCGCCGGGCAGGGAAATCTGAGTGATCTTGGAAAACTTGCTGCCAGCCACACCAGGGGCTTCGCTACCTTCTCTCGCCACAAGTTGGAGGCCGTTTGTGGCGTGCAGCGCCCAGAGCCCCCCACTGTTGACGTTGACGGTGACTCCCGTGCCGCGCACTGCAGC
>JAIXOU010000121.1 GCA_027486585.1 Verrucomicrobiaceae bacterium
AGTGGTGATAAGGGTGGCTTCCATCCATACCCTCATCAGTGGTTATGGTAATTTGTACAGTGATTTGTTCATCGAGTATTTACCATACCCAGTTATTCATTTCATGCGTTTGCCCTGGTGGACGGTGCCACTTGTTTTAAGTGGCGGACAGAGAGGGATTCGAACCCTCGGAACATTTTACTGTTCACACGCTTTCCAGGCGAGCCCGATCGACCACTCTGGCATCTGTCCGTTTCCGCTCGGGTAAATGAGCGGACAAGACTCTGCCGTCGTCTCGGCATCACCGCAAGTTGATTTTAAACAGAGTTGCAAAGAGAGCGCAGATTTGACGTTTACCGCAGACCTCATGAAGCCTTTCCAAACTCTTATCCTCTTCCCAGCTCTTCTCTTTTCTCTGAGTCTGCATGGGGAATCCAAGCCCAAGCCAGAAGCACCGAAACGGCAGATCAGCCCTATTTTACAAGTCATTGAAGATAAGCCAGGCCTGCCACGCGTGCTCATCATCGGAGATTCCATCTCGATGGGCTACACACTGCCAGTGCGCCGCGTCTTAGAAGGTAAAGCCAACGTTCACCGCATTCCCCAAAACGGAGGCCCGACCTCGAATGGCATCAAAAATATCGAAAAATGGCTCGGTAGTGGAAAGTGGGATGTCATCCATTTTAATTGGGGCATTCACGATCTGAAGTTCATGCCAGACGGTAAACGCCAAGTCGAAGCAGCTGACTACGAAACCAATCTCCGCACTCTCATTGCACGAATGAAAAAAAATGGTGCCAAACTTATCTGGGCGACGACTACCCCGATTCCTGAAGGCGAGCTTGTTCCATCTCGGCGTTTCGGAAAAGTCGCTGACTACAATGCCATCGCTGCCCGTGTCATGATTGAAAATGACATCGTGATCAATGACCTGAATGCCTGGATCACCCCGAAATTAGCCGAGATGCAAAAGCCTCATGACGTTCATTACCTCGACAGCGGCTCAGACTACCTCGCCCAAAAAGTCGCCGCAGAAATTCAGAAGGCCTTGGCTACACACGCCCCTCAAGCCCCGATCAAGTAAGGTAGAAAAGAGCAAGCTAGGGAGAAGAACCGTTCATTGCGGCCCGTTGTCTGCGTGCCACTTTGACCTGAATGAATATCGCCCTCCGTCCCGCTACCCTGGAAGTCCTCCAAGCTTTTCGCCAGCGCCGCCAAAAGCTGCTCACATTACGGGCAATCCTCGCGCTTGGCACCGTGGCCTTGCTGGCCCTTCTGAGTATCGCCCTTTTGGATCGCGCTTGGCTCATGCCAGAGTCCCTGCGCCCATGGCTTACCTTGACCGCCTATGCTGGGGCCGCCATCCTCGCTTGGCGTGTCGCATGGCGTTTGATTGGCGAGGCCCGAGACCCCCTTGGCGCAGCCAAATTGCTTGAAACGGCCGTGCCAGCCATGCGTGAGCGCGTGCTCTCTGCGGTCGAATTGGCCGAAGGTCATGGCACCGAATCCCCAGAGTTCCGTGAACGTTTGCAAGATGACGTCGCCGCCGACATCCAAAAAATCTCTCTCTCCGCAGCCCTGCCACTTCGCTCCATCAAACCTTGGGCGCTGGGCTTTGTTGGCACTTGCCTTCTGATCCTCGGACTCTCTTTCATTTCGCTACTTCACCTCCCCGGCTTCCTTGCCCGTGCTGCCATTCCTTTCGCTAACTTCGCGCGGCCTGCCAGCGTCCAGATTGTCATTGTCTCCCCCAAGCCAGCAGACACTTTGGTGCCCTTCGCTTCGGAAATGGAAGTCGTGGCAAACATCATCGGGCCTCGACCCGATCGCGTTCAGATCGAGTCCCAGGCTGGCGATAGCAAATCACGCCTGTCCGACATGCGCCTTTCGAGTAGCAGTCAGTTTCAGAGTCTCCTGCCCATCGGTCAGACCGACCTCCGCTATCGCATTATTGCCGCAGATGCCATCAGCCCCTGGTTCACGCTAAGTGCCCGAGCTCGTCCACGGATCCTTGAATTTGCCCAAACCATCGTTCCGCCGACCTACAGTGGATTGCCTGAAACGCAGGCCAAAAGTGATCAGGGCGACATTGAAGCTTTGGAGGACAGCACGGTGAAACTCATCTTAAAACCCAACCAAAAGATCTCCAAAGCCGCGCTGCTCATCAATCCTGATCATGCCGATCATCCAGAGGCCATTCCTGCTGAAATCACCGCTGATGGCAGCATCGCAGTGGCCTTGACCGTGAAGCCAGAAATTGAATCCTGGCAGATTGCACTCACCGCAGAGGAAACGGGCTTCACGAATGACGAGTCCACTCCATGGCAAGTCATCGCCATCCCTGACCTACCGCCAATCGTTGAAATCACTGAGCCTCTGGAGCAACTGGAACTCCTGGCCGATGAAGCCGTCCGCCTGAGCGGCTTTGCGGGTGACGATGTCGGCCTTTTAAAAGTCGAAATAGGCCATGCCCTCAATGCTGGAACCTTCTCCTACCGCGAGATTTCAGGCAAGACCGGAAAAGAAGCCCCTATCCAGACCCTGTTGCCGCTCGCTCCCCTGCAGGTAAAGCCGGGAGACACCGTCATGATCAAGCTCGTGGCCACGGATTTAAAAAATCAGCGCACTGAGACCCAACCCATCCGTGTCATCATCCTGGAGCAGACCGTCAGTCCTGAGCAGCGCCAGTGGGCAGCCCAAACGCGGCGCTTTGCAGCCCAGGCAGAATCCCTCTCCGATGATGCCAAAGAAATGCGCAAAGCCATTGAGCAAGTCCGCAAAACCGAAAAGAATTCCACCAAAAAACCTGAAGCCGAGCAAGACGCCAAGGACGCCCTCGTTCGTGCCAAGACCGACTTGGAGAAGGTCACCGCCAAGGCCGATGACCTCTGGAAATCCCTGCAAGACAGCGCCCGCTCCGCCCCCACTCAGCTCGATGCCATGGAAACGCAGCTTCTCGGAGAGCGCCTCGCCCACATGCGCAGTGTCGCCTTAAAAGACATGAAGGAAGCACTCATCAGCGGCCTTGATAAAACCGACCCCCTCAAGCGAGATGCCAGTGAAGCGCAGTCGGATGCCGACACCATCGCCAGTGCTGCACGCGCCTTTGCGGCTGAGGACAATGCCCGCCTCGTCGCCCAGCAAGCACAGCAACTCTCAAGGCAAGAAGCCCTGCTCACCAATCAGGCACTCCCAGCCAACCGCGATGCCGCCCAGCGCCCCAAATGGCAGGAGCAACAACGTGCCTCCATGGCTGCCAGCGATCATCTCCTCGAGCAGATGGAGACCCTCAAACCCCTCATCGACGGAGGCCCACAAAACCAAATCAAAGACTTCCAAAAACAAATCGGTGAAGCCCTTGCTGACCTAGACGCCAGCCTGGACAAACCCGACCAAGCCAAAAGCCCCGAGCATCTCTATGGTGCCGCAAGTAATCTTCAGCAGCGTCTTGCCCGCGCCGCAGACGCCGCACGCGGTATCGCCCAAAACGCCGCCAACAAGTCTAACCAACTACGCGAGCAGATCGCCCGGCAGGAGAACCCCGCCATAGTCGCCCTGCAAGAAGCCAAAGCCGCCCTTGCCCAAGCAACCGCCGAGGCCAAATCCAAAGACCCAAAGAAGCGTGAACGCGAAGATAAGGAAGGTCTCAAAGCCCCCGAAAAAGCAGCAAAAGAACTCGCCTCCGCCGCCAAGCAACTGGAAGAACAAGCCGCCCTGCGCGAGCAAAACGCCAGCACCAACGATCAAGCTGCTCTAGACACCAACCGCGCCAGCCGCGCCGCCGACAAGCTCGCCACAGATGTCGCTGCCATGCAGACTCCTGAGGCCAGAGCCGAGATGCAACAAAAGGCCGAACAGCTCAGCGACGCTGTCCGCGCCCTAGAAGCCGACTCCTTGGCCCAAACGGCCATGAAGGCCATCGAAGAAGCTGCCTTTAACAGCGACCCAACCAAGTCCGCCACTCCCACCCAGCCAGCCGATCAGGCCCGCGCCGCTGCCGAGGCGCTGAAACAACTGCCCGAATCACTCCGGCGCATGAAGCCACAGAACCCAACCATCGTCGCCAATGCCCAGCAAGCCGCCGATCAGAGTCGAAACGCCGCCGAGCAGCTGCAGCAGCTCGCTCAACAATCCGCCACCCAAGAACCGGGCCAGCCCCTGAACCAAGAGCCTGCTCAGCAAGCCGTCGAACAAGCCCGTCAAAAAGTCGCCGAAGTCGCCGAACAAATCGCCGCTCAAAGTGAAGCGGCTCGTCAATCCCTCGCACAGCTCACTCCGCAGGTCAGCGACATGATGAAAGCCGTGGCCAAAGATCTGAAAGAAACGCAGCAGCAAACCCAAGCCGCCGCCGCCGAAGCCAGTGCTGAAAAACCCGTGGCCGAGGTCGCCCAAAAAGCCGCTGCACTGGAAACCGCCGCCGCTGAGAACACGGAAAAAATGGCTTCTCTGCAAGCCGCCCTCAGACAGGAAGCCAATGCGGCCGACCTGCAAAAAGATCAGCAGCGCCAAATGTCCCGCACGGCCGATACCGCCCTCGCCCAGATGCAGCAGAAGGCTCCTGAGATCGCCCAAAACCTCAAACAAGCCGCGCAGGCCCAGGCCAGCCAGCCACAGGCCCAGAACTTGCAGCAGGCCGCCAAAGCCCAGCAACAAACCGCGGAAGCCCTCGATCAGCTCGCTCAAAACATGGCCAAAGCTGAACAAGGTCAGGAACTCAGCGAACAAGAACTCGCCGAGGCCCAGAAAATGGAGCAAGACCTCGGCGTTAAAGAACCGCTCGATGAAGCCTACCAGCGCGCCCAGCAGCTCGCTCAAATGGCCCAGGATGCCCAGCAGGACCCCGGTAAAGTGTTAGCCGAACTGGAAAAGGAACTGCCCAAAAATCCCTCCATGCAAAAAGCCCTGGCTGAGATCTCCAAACAGACCGCCCAGAGCAGTGAGCAGGCCGTCACCGCGGAGGCCCAACAGCCCAGCAACATCGGCATGGCTGCTGATAAAGCCGCCAACGACCTCGCCCGCGTCGCCCGCCATCAGCAGCGCCTCGGTCAGGAAGAAGCCGCCCAGCAGACCGCGCAGGCCAGCAACCAGCTCCAGCAGCAAGCCCAAGCCGCCAAAGGCCAACCCGGCCAACCCCAAAAACCCGTCGGCAATGAAGCTCAGGCCGCCGCCGCCCAGGCCGCGAAAGCTGCCGAAGCCACAGCTGCCGCCACCCCGCCCGTCATGAGCGCCCATCCCCTGGCCCAAGTTCAGGCCGCCATGCTCGCTCAGGCGCTCGACCAGCTCGATGCCACCCTGCATCCCCAGCAGGGTAATCAACCCCAGCAAGGCGGCCAACAGCAGCAGCAACAGCAAGCTCAACAAGGCCAGCAGTCCGCCCAAAAAAGCCTCGATCAAGCCCAGCAGAGCCAACAGCAACAAATGGCCGATCAGCGCAATCAAGGCCAAACCCCAGGTGCCCAGCAGCCCGGCCAGCAACAGATGGCCCAGAATCAGCCCAAACCCGGCCAGCCCTCCCAACCTCAAGGCAGCGCCCAGACTGAAGGTGGCGACTTGCAGGCCCTGCTCAAAGACGGCGCCCTCGGAGCTGAAATGATCCTCGTCAACGGCGACTGGGGCCACCTGCCCAGCAAAATGGCCGAAGACCTCAGCGAAGCCACCCGCACCGAAGCCGCCCCCGAATACCGCGCCGCCATCGAAAGCTACTACAAAGCCATCGCCACCAAGGCGAAGAAATAAAAAGGAAGTCGGATAGACTAGGCCAACCCTGACCTAAAATCGTTTGGGTCCTGGGCCACCAATGAACGTTAAAAAGGCGCGATTCATAACGAACCACGCCTTTCGTATCAGTGACTATTTGGGCCATTCAATCAAGGCTTCTTGGCCAGGCTGAGGATCTGGTAGTTCTTGGCATAGGTGCCCAGAGCTTCCGTCGCGGTTTCTTTGGTCACGGCATCGCTCTCAGCCACGATGATGAGCTTTTGCTGGTCCTCTTTGTCGCCAGCTTTGACATCCACACTGATCACACCAGGAAGCTTTTGCGTCAGAGCGCCCGTGATGTGGGCTTTGCAGGAGGCACAGACGACACCGGTGATCTGGCCTTCGTAAGTCGTGGATTTCTTTTCATCAGCGGCCTGGAGGCTGACAGATAAAAGCAGGCTAAGAGTAAGAAGCAGTTTTTTCATGATGAGAATGCGGTTGGGGTAACAAACGTTGACATAAAAACGCCGAGATGCGGACTTGTCCAGCATCTCGGCGTGCGAATCATTGACTTGAGAAATTATTTCTCGGTAGCTTCACCGGCAGACTTCCAGCCAGAGATGCCAGCAGCCAGGTGCTTCACGTTGGTGTAACCAAGTTCAGCAGCCTTTTTAGCAGCGGACTTGTAGGCGTTGCAGCCAGGGCCACCACAATAGGCTACGACGAGGGCGCCTTTGTCAGCAGGCAGGGCGGCAGCCAGCTCAGCACCTTTGGCTTCAAAGTCGATAGCGCTTGGCACGTGACCAGCAGCAAAGGAGTCAGAGCCATTGACGTCGATGACGGTGACTTTCTTTTCAGCGATGGCGACCTTCAGGTCAGCGATGCTGATGTCTGGGAACTCGGCAGCCATGGCGGAGGCAGCGACGAGGGAGAGTGCGAGGGCGAGGAGTTTCTTCATGGATGGTGGTATTCGTTGGGTTTGGTTTGTTTTTTTGGGGTCGTTCAGCCGTGAAGGATGAACTGGCCGACTATCAGACGCACAAGCTCAGCTTTTATTCCAAGGAAGTGCAGTTGATTGGATGTCATTACGTGGAGTAGCGTTGAATCGTGCACAAAAATTCAAACATTGTGATTCCAGCCCTGAATCGGCAGTGGATCTCGGCAGAGGTCAGTGTTCAGGAAAACGATCTAAAGCTAAGACTACGAGCGGAGATCAGCGCCACCAGTTTGGCAGGTCGCTGAGGGTACTTTTGAGGATGACTCGGATGGCGCGCTTTTCATCGGGTGGGATGTGGGCATAGGCGGGACTGGGATTCTGATCGCGCAGGCCTTCGGCCATTTTATAATAGACGCGTTCTTTGAGCTCGGGAGTCAGCTTTTGCCAGGACTCGGTGTAGAGCATGTAGCTGGCGCGGTATTTGAAGAGGTGGGTTTTGAGGTCGAAGTCTTTGAGTGAGGCTCCGTTGCTAACGGGCTTTTTGTTGCGCTGGAAATCCCGAATGAAGGCGGGATCGCCCTCGATGCCTTGGCTGGGTAGCTTGGCTTCGTCGGCAAAAAGAATGTACTGCGCAAGTTCCTCGGCAAGTTTTTCGATCTCGACCTTGAGGTTAGGCGACTTTTCAGCTTTAAGCTGACGCATGAGATAGACGGCATGAAAGACGCGGTTTTCAAAGCCGAGCTGATGCTCATGAACGAGGTGGGGGAGGATGTCGCTGGTTTGCAGCAAGTGGATGTCGATGTCCCACATCTTGCCGGCTTCGACACTGACTTTCTGCATGCCTTTGGATGAACGGGTGACGCCCATGAGATTGCCACGGGTTTCTTTGAGATGATGATTCCCTGTTAAGAGCCAACCGCCAAAACGGTTCTCCAGAGGGATTTGATGGCCTTGTTCATCGCGCCGATAAGTCTCTAGGCTGGCACCGCTGAGCATGGGAAGGATGGACTCGGCAATGAGACCGGGCACGCGACGAGTGGCATTGCCAGCATGACAGTTAAAACACTTCTCAGAGCGGCCAATGAGAGGCGTGGGACCGCCGGGCCGGAGTCGATCAAAGATGTAGAAAATGGCGGCATGAGTGGGGTCCATGCTGATGACTTCTACCTTTCCCCCAGCGACATAGCCGACATAGGTGTCCTCATTGAAATAGAGGGCGCGTGGGTTCCGTGGATTGATGATCTCACTCTGCAGCGAGGTGGCGGAGAAGAGTTGGAGCTGGGAGGAGACGGGAATGTCTAACTCTTTGAGAATACTGGTGAGGAAGGCCTTGTCGTCGGTGGTATCAAACGTCACTTCCCCTGCGTTGACCTTGGCGAGCAAGGCGGTGAATCGATCTGTCGGCTCGTGCTCGAGATAGAGATGCGGGGCTGCTTTGAACTCGATCACCGCTTCTTTCGCGATCTCTGCCGCGGCGAGGAGCGGCAGGCAAAGAAAGGATATGAGATGGCAAAGGCGCATGGAATCAATACGATGCTGAGGCTGGCAATGTACGGGTCGTTTTACGAAAAAAGGCCGCCATCGCTGGCGGCCTTTCGAGGGGAATGGTTTCCGAAGATTACAGCTGATTGCAGAACTCTTCAAAGCGGTCCATGCCGTCGTTGATGACGTCGAGGCCGGTAGCGTAGCTGAAGCGCAGGGTGTACTCAGAACCGAAGGCGACGCCTGGAACAGCGGCGACTTTACCTTTGGCGAGAAGTTTTTCGCAGAAGACGAGGGACTTCATGCCGAGTGCTTCGATATTGACCAGGAAGTAGAAGGCACCCATGGGCTCCATAACTTTAAGGCCTTTGATGGCCTGGAGGCGGCTGAGCATGTATTGGCGGCGGACGTCGAACTCGTCACGCATGTCGGCAACGATCTGCTGGTCACCCTTGAGCGCAGCGATGGCACCATATTGAGCAAAGGTGGTTGGATTGCTGGTGGTGTGGCTCTGGATCGTGTCGATGGCGTCAGCGATTTTCTTCGGAGCGGCGGTATAACCAAGGCGCCAGCCGGTCATGGCGTAGGCTTTGGAGAAACCATTGACGGTGATGGTGTGATCGAAGATTTCTTTGCTGATGCTGGCGATGGAGACGTGCTTCTCTTCACCATAGACGAGCTTTTCATAGATCTCGTCAGAGAGGATGAGGATGTCTTCAGCAGCTGCGATCTCGCCGATAGCCTTGAGTTCGTCGCGGGTGTAGACGGCACCGGTCGGATTGCCAGGTGTGTTGATGATGATCATCTTGGTCATTGGGGACATGGCGTCCTCAAATTCATCTGGGGTGATCTTCCAGCCGTTTTCAAATTTGGTCTCAACGATCACTGGGATACCGCCGACGAGCTTCACCATTTCAGGATAGCTGGTCCAGTAAGGCGCAGGGATGATGACTTCGTCACCAGGATTCACGCAAGCAGCGATGGCGTTGTAGCAGCTGTGCTTGGCACCGCAGTTCACGCTGATCTGGGATGGGTCATATTGCAGGCCGTTGTCGGCGAGCAGCTTGGCTGCCAGGGCTTCACGGAGCTCGATCAAACCGTTGCTCTCGGTGTAGCGGGTCTTGCCTGTGTTGAGGGCATCGACAGCAGCGGCAGTGATGTGAGCAGGCGTGTTGAAGTCGGGTTCACCGGCGCCGAAGCTCAGCACATCGACTCCCTGTTTTTTCAGGGCCTTGGCTTGGCTGGTGATAGCCAGAGTCATGGAGGGAGAAAGTTCTGCGATGTGGGTAGCGATGTAGTCCATAGATAAAAAGGGCGGGCTGGAGGGTAGTGACGGGATTCCCCTGAACGGGCTGGCTAAAAAGGAGCGGAGGGACCATTTGTCAACGCCTCGTCCAATTAAGCCTGCCGACCTTTGCTAAAAAGGCCGTAACGAGGGCTGAAAATGTAGGCCAACAGGAAAAATCCACCCAAGACAAGGATGATGGTGGCGCTGACGGACCAGCCGAGCGGATAGCTGATGAAAAAGGCCAGCACGGAACCAAAAGCACCAATCAGTCCACCGCCCCAAAAGAGCGTGCGGGCATTGTCAGTGAGCAGATAAACCGTGGCGGCAGGAGCCACCAAGAGCCCGACACTAAGAATGCAGCCCACGGCCTGCAAAGAGGAGATGAGCACCAAAATGGTGATGGCAAAAGTAGCGTAATTTAAAAAACGAACCGGCACCCCAAGACTGGCGGCGATGTTTGGCTCAAAGAGATAAATCAGCAGAGACCGCTGAAGTGCCGTCAGCGTAATCACGGCAATCAAGCTGATGCTAAAAGCGATCCATAAATCACTGTCCGCCATGCCGACGATGCTGCCAAAGAGCCATTCATCCAGCTTTTGGCGGATATTCAACTGGGTCAAAATCAGGTAACCACCAGCAAAGGCCGTGGTATAAAGAATGCCCATGGAAGTGTCCTGATCCAATCGTGACGTGCGCGAAAGAAAAATGGAGCCAAGTCCAACGATGAGCGCTGCGAAAACAGCTCCTGCCAAGGCACTCCAGGCCGTCAATCCGACCATCAACACCGCCAGAGCAATGCCTGGCAGTAGGGCGTGAGAGAGTGTGCCAATCTTCAAAGCTGACTTTCTCAACACGACAAAGGCACTGACAAAACCATTCGAAAAACCAATCATCAAGCACGCCAGCAGCGCCCGCTTAGCGATTGGCTCGGCGAGGAAGTCGGTGAGGGTTGGGAAGGTGGTCATATAACAATTGAGGGCTATCGGCTGCTATTGCCCATAGGCTTTGCCGATGTTTTCCGGCGTGAAGGCTGTGGCGACATCTCCAAAGGCGACTTGGGTGCGCTTGATCAGAAGTACGTCGTCAAAAAAACCTGTCACGGTTTGTAAATCATGATGACTGGCGATGAGTAGCCGCCCCTCTGCCGTGAGCTCACGAAACAGGCGACTGAGGTTTTCTTGGGCAGGCTTATCCAGGCCTGTGAATGGCTCATCCAACAGTAAAACGTGGGCTTCCTGAGCCAAAGCACGGGCGATGAAGGTGCGCTGCTGCTGACCACCCGAAAGCGCATTGATTTGGCGATCCTGAAGGTCCAGCAGATCCATGGCGGTCAGTGCACGCTGGACGATCTCGGCATCGTGCTTTGAGTACGTTCGCCACCAGCCTAGATTTGGGTAGCGGCCCATCTCCACTAGGCCGCGCACCGTGATCGGAAAATTCCAGTCCACATCTCCGCGCTGTGGCAGATAAGCGATCTCATGACTGCTGCGCGTCAAAGGCTGCCCACGCCAGATGATGCTACCACTGTCTGCTTTCATGAGGCCTGCCAGTGTTTTCAGAAGGGTACTCTTGCCGGCTCCATTCGGCCCGATCAGAGCAATGCTACGCCCACATTCCGTCGCGAAATCGATCCCATCCAGCGCCTGCACTTCACGATAGCTGACCCGGAGATTCTGCACCTCCAACCGATGATGATCGGCATGGCAGCCGCCGCCTCCCCAACACACATGTTCTTTGGGATTTGAGCGTGGCATTACCAGATAAAAGTGAGGATTTCATTCAAGGCCGTGCCGCTAGACCAGCGCGTCTGGCTGCGTTCCTCATTTCCATCAGGCTCGATCTCCAGAGTTAGCGCCGTTTCAGGTGTGCCATCTGCCCAGCTAGCGGTCAGCTCCAGATCGTCGCCAGCTTTTGAAATCGCCATTGTAACCTGTGTCTCACTGGGAGACTCCGCTAGATCCACAGCGCCGAGCAACTCCTTGCCTGCTTGTTTGAGACTGACAGAAGTCGGTTTGTGAGCATAACGCAATCTGATCAGAGTCGGCACATTCTCCAACTTTGCGGCAGAGGCTTCTCCGACCATCAAAACAGGAGTTGGCACATTTGCCGCATTGCCTGTTAACTGCACTAATGGAATGGCCAAGAGGCCAAACGCCAAAGCGAGCAGAAAAATCTGGAGAGGAGGAAAACCGCGCATTATTTGCAATAACTCGGTTAGAAGCCGCTTCCCGTCAACCTCCCCCTTTAGCCTGGAGATCTACGTTTGGCGAGGTTCGCACTCCTGGTGAGCAAGAGATTGAAGTTACTGACGAGGGGAGTGCAGTCTTATTTATCAAAGAAGGAAGTCTCCTCGCGGTCGGCCACTTTGAGGTAACGATAATAAACTTCTAGCTGAAGGGTGCACAAGCACTGGCGATAGACGGGGTCCTTCGCATCACCTGAAGGCCAGTTAGCCCGGCCAGGCTTCCAGCTACCATCGGGATTCTGGGAAGCTAAGATCTGCGGAAGGAACTGTTGATTGTAGAACTTCCATTCTTCTCCGCCCATCTGGAAAAAGGTCTGTGTGTAGTAATACCAGCAGTAGAGATTGCAGTTCTTGTTCCAATCCAGAGGCTCCGCCTCTAGGAACTTGTGAAGAAATTCAACCGCATCCTTGATTGACTTCGTTTTGCCCTTTGAGGCAGTCTGTAGTGCCAGCGATCCGACACCTGTTAGACTCCATTGATTGTAGTGGGCATCACGGTTCGCTACACCAAATCCACCGTCCTTGGTCTGTTTACTGATCACGTAGTCCGTCATTTTATCCAGAGCACTGTGAAGGCCATCAATCTTTAGACCGCTATTCTTGGCTGCTTTCAGCGCTTGGAACTGCCAGCCTGCCAGGGAGAGATCTTCCCCTTTGCTTTCTTTATAATAGGCATACGGACTACCTTGTTCGACGCCGCCATAGCTCCATGAACCACGAGCATTTTGATTTTTAATGATCAGCTCCACGCCTTTCACAAAAGCATCCTTCATGCCTGGCAGCTCCTTGCTACCGAGACGGGCCAGCGTGTACATCTCCCCCAGCGCATAAGTGGCAATGCCGTGGGCGTAGGTGCTAGGTTGGCTCTTCGGATCTTCGTCAATGTATCCCCACTCGTTCTTTTTTGACAACTCAACAAGGTAGTTGATGCCCTTCAAAACGGTGTCGCCATAGAAAGGTGACTCCGGCGTCTCGCAGCGGCCCAGGTAGCAAAGAAGGGCCAAACCCGTCATCGCAGCCTTGTTCTGTCCAGGCCAGGAACCATTGGGGTTCTGCTTCTGCTTCAACCATTCCAGAGAATTGGAAACCGCGCGCTCACATTCAGGACTGCCCCCTGTTTCAGCCAGTTTCTTCAAACGTTCCTGCGGAGCACAGCGGCTACGCATGGACGGTGGCAGACTGACAAAACCCTGCATAGCACCCATGCCCATACCCGTGCCAAAACCGCCACCAGCACCGGCTTTTCCAAAACCGCCGCTACCCAAGGAGCCCCCACCGACCATGGAACTCACGTCAGGCACATCCAGCAGATCGGGGGGGGCGTCTGGCAGTGAGATCGCCGAGTTTTGACTCGTCGAAACGATCTTCTTCATCGGTGCTGTCTTGTTGATGCTGGTGCGCTTCTTCTGCTGCACCTTGTGCTTCATTTCAGCAGAAGCCTGCGCCCCCTGCTGAGTGCCGCCCCCTGGGAGGAAGTCCACCTGCTTTTCGATCAACTGCGAACTGACGACGATGGCGCCGCCAACGATCAAAATACCGGCATGAATGGCCAAGCTAAGCGTCAGAGAACCACCGCCAACTTTACGCCAAAACTTCACAAAAGGATTGGGTGGCTTTACGGCTTCAATATGGGTCAGAGCAGGCGGATGATAGACCTCACCCTCATGATGGACATGTTCTGTCACTTCCTCAGCATGAGCGCTGATCGAAGGAGCTGGTGCCACAACTGCGGCTACGGATGGGGCCGGAGGTATCACGGATGGAGTCGGCAAAGGTGCCACTGAAGGGGCTGGCACCGGAGCGGGCACCGCCTGGGGCTGCGGCATCGGTGCAGCGGTCGGTACAGGAGCCGAAGGTGGTGGCATCATGCCTGGCTGCATTGGATATCCCGGCGGGTATGCCATCGGCTGCGGGTAACCTTGAGGATAGGCTTGTTGCGGGTAACCTTGTGGATACCCCTGCGGCATTGGCATTCCGGGTTGCATTGGATACCCTGGAGGATAGCCCATTGGCGGTTGCCCAGGATAACCCATGGGCTGCGGATAGCCCTGCGGATAACCTTG
>JAIXOU010000085.1 GCA_027486585.1 Verrucomicrobiaceae bacterium
GTGCGCCTCATCTGGCGAGACATCGGCATGGACACCAAGCACGACGTGATGCCCGGCCCCTTCCGCTACCGCGTGGAACTTGAAACAGCCAAGGACCAATGGACCACGATCCTCGACCGTAGCGAGAGCACCGAAGACCTGCTCATCGACTACCGCGAATGCAAGCCCACCACCGGCACCCGTGCTCGGTTGATCATCCTTGGCTCACCGAAAGGCATCACCCCCGGCATCGCCGAGTTCACCGTCTTTGGCAAAACAGTCGTCACCAAATAACACGCACATGCAACACACACTCACCCTCCTCGCCGCCCTGCTGCTGGCTCCGCTGACAGCACTCCACGCAACCAATGACAAGCCTGACCTCTCGCGTTGGAAGGATGACTTCTCGGATCCAGTCGCGTTCGCGAAGAACTGGTCGAGCTATGGATTCTTAACGAGTGGCATTGATGCGAAAAATCCGCTGGGCAAACCGGTTGGCGGGAAGGAATCGCGACCGGAGTGGTGGCAGATCGTGGACGGTGCCCTGCGCGGGCAGAACTTTCCGGAGGAGAAGCATGGCTCAGGCATCTCGCGCGATGTATCCGGGAAGGACGTGCGGTTAAGCTGCCGGTTCAAGATTCCCGCCGGTGGCATGGCCGCCATCGGCATTCGCGGGCCAAATCCGATTTTAGAAAAGGTCTTCAATGTCGTGAGCCTGCACATTCGCCCGGACAGCATCGTGGCGGCGGACAATGATGTGCTGCATCCCAAGGATTCGCCGGAGGCGGCGGAGTTGAAGAAGAAGGGCACGTGGAACCGCAAGTTCTTTTACGCAAAGACGGAGAAGACCGTAATCGCGCCCGAGGTATGGCACGATCTCGTTGTGGAAGTGCGGGGCAGGGAACTGCGTGTCATCATCGACGCGAAACCGGTGCTGAGTTACACCACGCTTTGCGGTGATGCACCAAAGACGAGCATCGGTTTCGGTGTCGGCGGCAACGGAAAAACGGTGATGGCGACGTGGTATGACGATGTGAGCATTGAACCGCTGGATGCAAACAAGTGAGTTGGGCAACGTATTCTCCAACCCTTCCATGAAAGTATTCCATTTGATTCTCACCCTCGCCATTTCATCAGCCCTGACTCACGCTGATGAACCGACCGACACCTCGCGGTGGAAGGAAGACTTCTCTAATGAGGCGGCGTTTCTCAAAAACTGGTCGTCCTATGGATGGCTGCCGGATGAGAAGGTGGTGTCGGGCGCGGAGAACATGCACCGCTGGTGGCAGATTCAGGACGGCGCGCTGCGCGGGCAGACTTTTGGGAAGCTGCATCCATCGGGACTCACACGGAAGGTCAGTGCCAAGGACGTGCGGTTGAGCCTGCGTTTCAAGATGGAGGAAGGCGGCATGGCGGCGATTGGATTCAATGGGCCGAATCCGATTCTGGAGGCGAATTTTCATCTCGCGGGTGTGCACATCCGGCAAAGCAGCATCACGGCGTGGGACGAGGAGAACTTGTATCCAAAGGGTTCGCCGGAAGCGGAGGCGCTGAAGAAGGAGAAGAAGATGAACCGCAAGTTCATCGGTGCGGCGAAGGTGGAGAAGATCGCGCTGTCGCTCGATGCTTGGCACGCTCTGGTCATCGAGATGCACGGCAAGTCGATCAAGGCGTTCATCGATGGGAAACAAGTGTTGACCTACGAGACCCATGCGGGCGATGCGCCAAAAGAGACGGTGCAATTCGCCGTGGGCGGTGGCAGCAAGGACGTGGTGAACGGTTGGTATGACGACGTGAGCTTTGAGCCGCTGGAGGAGAAGAAATGAAGCCGTGGCTCCTTTTGCTTCTCGTCTGCGGAATGGATGCGCACGCCCTCGACAGCCAATGGGTCACGGTGGGTGATGCGGGCAATGCGCCGGACAAGACCGGGTATGGCGCGGTGGCGTATGAATTTCAGATAGCGAAGTTCGAGGTGACCATCGGGCAGTATGCGGAGTTCTTGAATACGGTGGCCGCGAATGATCCTCGCGGACTGTGGAATGCGAGCATGGGCAGCGCGCTGTTGACGGACAATAATCAGGGCGGCATCCGCAACGACTTGCCTGTGTTCATCAATCGCATGGGTGCGCCGGGAGCGTATCGCTATGAAGTCATCGCGGGTCAGGAGAAGAAGCCCGTGGTGTATGTGAGCTTTCTCGATGCGATGCGTTTTGTGAACTGGCTGCACAATGGCCAGGGCAAGGGCGACACTGAAACCGGCGCGTATGACATCGCGAAGCACGGCGGCCTCGCGCGGCATGAGTCGGGTGCGAAGGTGTGGATCGCGACGGAGAATGAGTGGTATAAGGCGGCGTATTTTCAGCCCCAAGCCAAGGGTGGGCCGGCTGGCAATTACTGGCTCTATCCGACGCGCAGCAACGAAGTGCCGCAGTTCCGGGTCGAAGGTGCCAGTGAACCGAACTCGGCGAACTACTCGCAGAAGAATGTGGCCAACCTTCCGGCCGGTGCCTACACGCGGATGTTTCCGGTGGGAAGTTATCCCGGTTCCGCCAGCTATTACGGCACGTTTGATCAAGGCGGTAATGCGTGGGAGTGGAACGAGGCGCTCGTCTTCGATATGCAACGCGGAATGAGAGGTGGCTGTGTGGCGCATACGTTTGAGAAGATGAAGTCGCTCGTGCGCACCAGTTCCAAACCGGAGAAGAAATATCCAGACACGGGGTTTCGTCTCGCGCGGGCTGTCCCGAAAAATGGCGAGGCAGCCAGCGTCCGAGCAACCACCCCGAAGCAGCCATGATGAAGAGAGCCTTAAACATCACCACTTTGTTTTGCACGGTTGCGCTCGCTTCCGCATCAGCCGCTGAACTCGGCGGTAAACTGGAGCCGATGTTCGACCAACACTGCTACGACTGCCACGATGCAGACTCAAAGAAAGGTGGGCTCGATTTGGCGGCGCTGAAGTGGAAGCCCGGCGACGCGGAAAATCTCCAGCAGTGGACCAAAGTCTTCGACAAGGTGCAGCGCGGTGAGATGCCACCGAAGAAGAAGGAGCGTCCGCCATCGGAAGTGAGCAGCACCTTTTTGAAGACATTGCACAATGAGCTGCACACTTTCAGCCAACACAAGCAGGAGTCGGAAGGCCGCGTGGTTTACCGGCGGCTGAATCGCACCGAGTATGTGAACACGGTTCACGATCTGTTCGGCATCGACACGCCACTGCGTGACTTGTTGCCAGAAGACGGCACGGCAGGCGGCTTCGACAACATCGGTGCGGCGCTGAATCTCTCCGCGGTGCATCTGGAGCGTTACTTGCAGGCCGCCGACCTTGCGCTCAAGGAAGCGACGGTCACCACCCCGAAGCCCGAGACGAAGAAGATCCGCACGGACTACAACGAAACGTGGCATGACTGGAACGCGCCCGGCTTTCAGAACGGCGTGTGGACGCATTCGCCCGAGGGCCTGCTCGCGATTCGTTGGAATGGCGGCAACGGGCCTCACGGCGAACTTGGCGCGTGGTCGCCGCCGGTGCCGAATGCGCGGTATCGCTTCCGCATTCGTGCGCGAGCCATGATTGACAAAGAGGGACCGAACGCGAATGCGAATGATAAGAAGCGCCCGGATCGCCATATCATCCTCAAAGTCGCGCTCGCCGATTGGCCGCGCACCGGACTGACCTTTGGCAATACTTACTTCGAGATGAGCCCCACGGAGTTTCGCGAGTTCGAATACGAAGCGCGCGTGCCACAGGGCAAGACGCTCTGGGTTTCGCCCTACCGAACCGTGCCGGAGACGCCAGACGAACGCGCGATGGTCGGCGGCATTTGCGCGGTCGTCGAGTGGGTGGAAATCGAAGGCCCGCTGCTTGAGCAATGGCCACCGCGTGGTCATCAACTGCTCTACGGCAACCTGCCGCTGCAGCCTGCGAACGCAAAGGTGGCTACCAAGGACCTGCGCGTTGTTTCATCGCAACCCGAAGCCGATGCCCGCCGCTTGCTCGCTGGATTCCTACCGAAAGTTTTCCGTCGCCCCATGACGGATGAAGAAGTGACCGAGCATCTCACTCTCGTGACGGAGCAGATGCAAAAAGGCCGTCGCTTTGATGAAGCCTTGCGCGCTGCCTACAAGATGGCGCTCTGCTCGCCGAAGTTTCTCTTCCTCCAGGAAAAGCCCGGCCCGCTCGATGACCACGCGCTCGCATCACGGCTCAGCTACGGCCTGTGGAGCACCGCGCCGGATGATGAACTCGACGCGCTCGCCGCGCAGAAGAAGCTGCACGAACCCGCTACCTTGCGCGCGCAGACTGAGCGCATGCTCGCTTCACCAAAAGCGGAGCACTTCACGCGAAATTTCCTCGGAAGCTGGCTCAACCTCCGCGACATCGATTTCACCCAGCCCGACACGAAGCTCTACCCCGAGTTTGAGCAATACCTTCAGCAGTCCATGGTCAGCGAGACCGAGCGGTTCTTCGACGAATTGCTCACGCGCAACCTCAGCGTGCGCAACATCGTGCAAAGCGACTTTGCGATGCTCAACGAACGCCTCGCCGAGCATTACGGCATCGCCGGAGTGAAAGGTGAGCAGATTCGCAAAGTGAGCCTCACTCCCGGTTCGCGACGCGGTGGCTTCATCACGCAAGGAGCGGTGTTGAAAGTCTCCGCCAACGGCACCAGCACCTCGCCCGTGGTGCGCGGCGCTTACGTGCTCGACCGCATTCTCGGCACGCCGCCCGACCCGCCGCCAAAGAACGTGTCCGCCATCGAGCCGGACATTCGCGGGGCCACCACCATCCGCGAGCAACTCGACAAGCATCGCAATCAGCAGGCCTGCGCAGGCTGCCACGCCAAGCTCGATCCGCCCGGTTTCGCGTTGGAGAACTTCGATGTCACCGGCCGCTGGCGCACCAACTATCGCGCCATTCCCGACAGCGCGAAGGACAAGGTCGTGAACGTCCCCGGCACGGACGTTCGCTTTTATACCCAGGGACGTCCGGTGGATCCGAGCTTCATCATGGCTGATGGCCGCCCGTTCAAAGATGTGGATGAGTTCAAGCAACTCATCCTCGCGCAGCCCGAACAACTCGCCCACTGCGTCACCGAAAAACTCATCACCCACTTCACCGGTGCTCAGCTGCAGTTCGCCGACCGCGAAGTCGCCGAAGCCATCGTGCACCGTGCCGCATCCAGCGACCACGGCCTGCGCACACTCGTGCATGAGGTCATCCAAAGCCGTGTCTTCACTCACAAGTAAATCAACCGAACACCCATCATGAAAAACGTCACCTTCACCACACAGCGCTCCATCTCCCGTCGGGCAATGCTCAAGGGCACAGGCATCACGCTCGCGCTACCCTGGCTTGATGCCATGTCGGCTGCGTTTGCGGCGGACCCTAAGCCGCCGATGCGCTTCATCGGCATCCTGAATTACTTCAGCTTCCACGCACCGAACTTGTTTCCGAAAGAAGCGGGAGCCAACTACATCGCGACGCCCTACCTCGAAGGATTGCAGCCGCAACGGAAGGAATTCACCATCATCTCCGGCCTCAATCATCCCGAGGTGCGCGATGGTCATGCGTCGGACAAATCCTTCTTCACCGGTGCGCCGCATCCGGGCTCGCCTTCGTTCAAGAACACCATCTCGCTCGATCAACTCGCGGCTGAGGAAATCGGTCGCGACACGCGCCACGCCTCGCTGAACTTTTCCACGAGTGGTGCCTACAGTTGCAGCTACACACGCAGCGGCGTGGCGATTCCGCCGGAAACGAGCGCCGCCCGTGCGTTCGCCAAACTCTTCATCGACGGCACGCCCGCGGAAGTCGCGGAGGAAGTGGCACGCGTGCAGGAGGGGCAGTCCATCCTTGATCGCGTGGCCGGTGAAGCGAAGCGATTGCAGCGCGACGTCGGCGCTGGCGACCGCGACAAGCTCGACCAGTATTTCACCAGCGTGCGTGAACTCGAACAGCGAATGGTGCGCTCCGAAAACTTCGCCAAACAACCGAAGCCCAAGCCCGGCGTGCCCGTCATCAAAGACCCCGGCCCCGGCGAAGACACCACGCGCTTTGGCCTCATGCTGGAAGTCGCCCGCCTCGCCGTGCAGACCGACCTCACGCGCATCGTCACGCTGTATTACGTCGGCACCAGCAAGACGCCGTCCAAGCCAGGCACCAGCTTTGCCTACCACGACCTCAGCCATCACGGCCAGGATTCCGGAAAGCTCAACCAACTCGCCATCCTCGAACGCGATCTCCTGCTTGAATGGGGCAGCTTCATCCAGCGCATGAAAGACTCACGCGACGGCGCGTCACGGCTGCTCGACAGCACCATGAGCGTCTTTGGCGCTGGCATGGGCAACGCCTCCAGCCACGACTCCACCAACCTCCCCATCCTCGTCGCTGGGGGCCGATTCAAGCACGGCCAGCACATTGCCCACGACCCAAAGAGTCCGCCACCACTCAGCAACCTCTGGGTGCAAATGCTCCAGCAAATGGGCCTCGAAGTCGGCAAGTTCGGCACCAGCAACAAGGAGACCCTCGCGGGACTGGAGACAGTGTGAACCTGTGGATTGTAAATTCGAAAAACGCCTCTCGATGAAATCTCGCTTCTCACTCTTCACCGCCCTCCTCCTCGCATCTTTGGCTGTGCTGCACGCCTCCGAAACCCGCTATGCTCCAGCCTGGGCCAGCATCGCTGCGAAGCGTGTCATCAAGCACTCAAACACGCGGAATGACACACTCGCCAATGCCGTAGCCGCTTTGCAACCAGGCGACCAGCTTGTCATCGCCGCAGGCACTTACAGTGTGGAGCGCACATGGAACATCGAGGTCAGCGGCACAGTCGAGGCACCGATCTGGATTGTGGCGGAGGAAGGCGCTCAGGTGATTCTCACTCGCCCGGACGACAAGCAGAACGTGCTCAACATCGGCCAGGACTCGCCAGTGCATCATCTTTGCCTGCGTGGTGTGGAGATCACGGGCGGCAGTCACGGCTTGCGTCTCGGGCAGTGCAACGAGGTGTGGATTGATCAATGCCACATCCATCACACGGGCGCGGTTTGCCTGACTGCGAACAGTGCAAACTCGCACCGCCTTTTCATCACGCGCAATCACAACCATCACGGCGGTGGCCACGGCGAGGGAATGTATCTCGGTGCGAACCACGGCGAGTTCATCATGAGCGAGAGCGTGATCGCACTGAACCACATCCATGATTGCAAAGGCGAGCAAGGCGACGGCATCGAGGTCAAGCAAGGATCATGGGGCAATCTGATCGCGGAGAACGATATTCACGACACGCAGTATCCCTGCATCACCGTGCATGGCACCGCCGGGAAGCCGGTGAACATCATCGAGCGCAATCTCTGCCGCCGCAGCGAGGACAGCGCGATGCAGGTGCAGGGCGAGGCCATCGTGCGCAACAACGTGCTCATCGGAGGCAAAGGCTCCGGTTTCGCCAGCTTGGATCACCAGGGCAAGTCGCTGAATCTGCAAGTCGTCCACAACACCATCGTCAATGCCGGAGATGCGTTCAAAGGCAGCTCATGGAATGCCCGCGAGGGCATGGTCCTCGCCAACAACATCCTCTACTCCCGAGACAAAAGCGCGATGAACTTCCCGAAAGGAAAAGAAGGCACGATCATTGTTGGTAACGTCGTCCTAGGCGATGCTCCAAAGCAAGGCACCACACGCGGACGCGGCTTGGAGGACTTCGTAAGCCTGACCTGGGACGGTGAAAAACATGATGCCACGCCAACTGCCGGAGCTCCCTTTGACCACGCGGAATCGAAATACCTCCTCGACACCGATTTCAAAGGAACGGGACGAACCAAGCCGCTCAGTGGTGCCGTGGCCAAATGAGCCCACTCGCAGCGGTGGCAATCTCAGAAGTTCCAGAAGGTGAACGAGATGATTCTGAACGGGCGGCGGTAAGAGGCGCACCCGATCACAGGGGCGGCGCTTGGGTTGGTGAAGGCGTGGGCTCACTCATGGCCGCAGGGTTCGTGCAGAAAAATGTGACCGTGGGGGGCGCTCGTGGAATGATAGGGAACCACGAACGCAGCGGAACGCCTTCGTTGCTGCAATGAATATGAAACACACCCTCAAACTCCTCACCGCCATCCTGCTCTCGCCGCTGGCCACTCTGCACGCCGCGCCATCTCCCGACTCCCACATCATCATCGCCAGCGAGGCGGGTGCGAAGCTCGATAGTGACGTCACCAAAGGCGGCGGCACCGAAGATACGGCGCTCATTCAGAGCATCCTCGACCGGGCTCCAAAGCTTGGCACGATGAAGCTCATCGTGGATGGCCCGATTCTCGTGAAGGGACTCAAGGTTCACTCCAACACGACCATCGAGTGCCTGAATCGAGCGTGCGGGTTCTATCTCGCGGACAACTCGAATCGTCCGCTCATCGCCAATGCGACGCCGCAACTGGAAGGTCGGGCGGATCACAATCTGTCGTTCCTCGGCGGCACCTATAACGGCAACGCTGAGCACCAGGAACACACGACGAAGGAACACGGCTGGACGACTGCCTTCGCACTGCATGGCGTGGAGCAGGTGCTGTTTCGCGATGTGTCCATCACGAACTCACGCACCTTTGCCGTGTATCTCACGAACTGGCGGCGTGTGGTGTTTGAGAACATCTACATCAATCTCGACCACATCCCGAAGCAGTCGAATCAGGACGGCATCCACGTTCAGGGACCAGGCGAGTTCCTGAGCATTCGCAATGTTCAGGGCCGCGCATGGGATGACATGATCGCGCTGAACATTGATGACCTGCTTGGCGATTGGGACAGCGAGGGGAAGTTCGGTCGCGATCCCGCATCTATGAAGCGTTTCGGCAGCGCCGCTGGTATTGGTCCTGTGAGCGATGTGGACATTGATGGCGTGCAGGCCGACGACTGCGCTCAGGTCATCCGCATCCTCTCCCGCGCCTCGCGACTCGACCGTGTCTCCATCCGCAACGTGAAGGGCACTTACCGCGACTTCGGTGTCTGGATCACGCCCTATCTGCGCGAGGGCGGCAACATCGGGAGGCTGGAGTTTGAGAACATCGACCTGCGTCCCGCTGGTCAACGCGCCTATGACTACGTCCCGCCATTCCTGTTCTGGATCGCGGGCAAGATGGAGCAGGTGACGCTCAAGAACATCAGCAGCCACGCGCCTATCGACGACCGCCCGCTTGTGTGGGTCCAGCCGGATGCGAAGATTGATCGGCTGCGCATCGATGGCTTGAACGTCTTTGATCCGCGCACGGAAATCGGCCACACGCCACTCATCCGCGCCGATGGCCGCATCGCGTTGCTGCAAGTGCGCGATGTCGTTGTGCAAAGACCGCAAGCCACCGTGCCCGCCGGTTCCTTGATCGGCACCTCCATGGATCGCTCCGCGCTGAAGGCCTTCATGGATGCTCGCGCTGGCATCGTGACACCTCCCGGCAAAGGCCGCCGTGGCTGGCCTGAGGGTGTCGGCTACCTCACTTCAAAGCCGCAGATTCAACGTCTCCAGATCACCGACGTCGTTGCTGAAGGATTGGAGCACATCCTCGATCATCAAGCCGGAACCATCGAAGCCCTCGACCTCCGTGATCTCTCAATACCCGCCACGACGACGGCTGTTCATCAAGGTAGCGAGGCGAAGATTAGCAAAACCCAAGGAGCATCCGTGAAATGACAATGCACACAATGAACCCCACCCTCACCGTTGTCCTCGTCTCACTGTGATCTTCTTGGCGGGCTGTTTGCCGAGATGCTTTCTGGAACTCCAGGAAGCGATGGGTTTGAGCAGGTCCGCCACGGGCTTGTGATTGGCATCAGCCGGTCATTTTCGACCCCTGAAAACTTTTTTCGGCAAATGGACACCGCTCGCGGAATGTCCATGTGATGACACCTGCGGAAAATGCCAAGCACGATCAGTTCCTCCGGCTCTATGTGAGCCAGGAGGAGTCGTTGCTGGGCTTTGTGCGGACGCTTGTTCCTTCGCGGGAGGATGCACGGGAGGTGATGCAAGAGGTGGCGGTGGTGCTGTGGCAGCGGCTGGGTGATCTGGATGATCTCGCGAACTTCCGCCCGTGGGCATTCGGCGTGGCCAGGTTCAAGGCGATGGCGTGGCTGCGGGACCGGTCTCGGGATCGTCTGGTCTTTGATGAGGATGTGCTGGCACTGCTCGCGGACGAGGTGGCGGAGCATGTCGACACTTATCAAGCCGAGCGCCGAGCGCTGGAGTCCTGCGTGAAGAAGCTCAATCCCGCACAACGGAAGCTGCTGGACGCTGCTTATGCGCCAGGCGCACGGATCGATGCTCTCGCGGCGGAGGCGGGACGCTCTCCCATGTCCTTTTACAAGGCGCTGCACCGCATCCGGCTGGCCTTGATGAACTGCACCCAACGCTTGCTTGCCCAGGAGGGATTATCATGAAATCAGAACACGAAAGCCTCGAACTCATCCGCCGCTACATCGACGGCAATGCATCCGAAGCGGATCGCCAAGCACTCCAGGAACAGTTGAGACACGATGCGGCCACTCGCCGCCTCTTTGCCCGTTACGCCAATATCGACGCGACGTTGGGCAGCGGTAGCATCGCGCTGAGGGTGTCCGCTCACCCGACAAGCCGCTCGACTTACTGGTATTCCTGGCGTCCGCTCACGGCAGCGGCAGCGGGGATTGTGTTTGGGATGTTCTGCACGTCCGTGGTGTTTGGATTTGTGGTGCAGCGCCATGGGGTGAAGAAGACTCCGCTAGCTGTGCTGCAGCCGAGTTTCGAGGATGCTCAGATGCCTTTGGCGAAGGGTTTTCCACCTGCCTCATCGCTTTGGACCGGCGATGCAGCGAAGGTGGTGCCTGCGGAGAACGGGATCATGCCAAAGGATGGTCATCACATGCTCAGGCTGGAGACCGCCGCCGATGGAGCACCAGTTCTGTTTCCACGTCTCTATCAGGTCATCGCTCTCCCGCCCTCCAAGACCGAACTGCGTGAGATCGAGGTCAGTGCTTCCTTCGCCAGCGCAGACCCTAGCAGCTCGCCCCATTATTCCATCCGTGCCTACGCTGTAACTCAGGCACCAGAGCAGCTCGGTCCTGAATGGTTTAGACACCGGGAGGAAGCCATCGCCTCAGCCGCAACAGGCGTCGATGGCCCGGCTGGCAGCACAAGCTGGCAAACTTTTGGTGTGCGAATCCAAGTGCCCAGCAAAGCTCGCAGCCTTGTTGTGTTCTTCGGTGTTAGGAACCAAGCCAAATCGCAAGCAAAGCAACCCCACTACCTGGATGCAGTGCAGGTGTCCCTTGTCGAATCACCACGCATCCCTTGATCCGGTCCCATGAGCCGCTTCACCATAACCATCAACGCTCTTCTGCTGTCTTTATTGGCCGCCCTGCACCCAGGTCGTGCAGAGGAAAGCCCAACGTATGAGCAATTGCTGAAGATCGATGTCCACTCGCATGTTTTCGAGGATTTTCCGGCGCTGAATGATCTCTTTCGGAGGATCAACATGCGCACAGTGAACATCTGTGTGCCTGCGGGCGATGGGCACCTTGAGCAGATGCATCGCGCGGCAAACGAGCTGTCTCGCAAATACCCGGAGCTTTATCCCTGCATCGCGACTTTTGATCTGCGTAGGCATGACCGGCCTGACTACGCCGAGAAGGTGATCGCTTGGCTGGACGGGCAGTTCGCCCTCGGCGCGGTGGGGGTGAAGATATGGAAGGAAGTCGGCATGGAGATCAAGGATCGGGATGGAAAGTTCGTTCTGCCGGACGATCCACGGTTTGATCCGATCTACGCTCATCTGGCTAAGGTCGGCAAACCACTGCACGCGCACATTGCCGAGCCGATTGATGCCTGGTTGCCTCTCGATCCTGCCAGCCCCTATTTCAGTTACTATTCGAAGCGTCCGGAATGGCACTTCCATGGCAAGGCCGGTGTTCCCAGCCATGCGGACCTCATCGCCGCGCGGGACAACATCATGAAGAAGCACCCGACGCTTGTCGTCACGGGTGCGCATCTCGCCAGCCTCGGGCACGATCTCGACGCCATCGCCGACCGCTTGGAGCGATTCCCCAATTTCCACATCGAGGTGGCCGCGCGTGCCCGCGATCTCGTCCGTCATCCAAGTGACAAAGTCCGCGCTCTCTTCCTGAAATACCCTGATCGCATCATGTATGGCCTTGATTCCATGTGGAAGCCGTTCATGCGCGAAAAGCCGCCGACCGACTTGGAACGTCGAGGGTATCTTCAAATGCTCGAACTTCGTTACCGGGAAGACTTCGACTACTACGCGGGGCAGGGAGAGATGACATACACGGAGCGCCAAGTCGAAGCCCTGCACCTCCCGCGCAGCGTCTTGGAGAAGTTCTACAACGGCAACGCCAGGCGCATTTACAAGCTGGACGCAGCGGCCAAACACACCGCGCAGTAGCGCATCTCCGCACTCCCTTTCACACCCTAATCCAAAGGCTTTCACCACTTCCTCCCAACCTTTAACACCATGAAACACCTCATCACTCTCACCGCACTTCTGCTCTCATCGCTAGCATCTGTTCACGCAGCCGATACCTTCCTCATCGAAAACGGCAAGGCCAATGCCGAGATCATCATCGCTGACAAACCAGAGCGCATGACCAAACTGGCCGCAAAGGAGCTACAGAGTAGTCTTTTGAAAATGACGGGTGCGACGTTGCCCATCTCCAGCGAGCGTGCTGCGGGCAAGACGGCGATTTTTGTCGGCAAGAGCCGTCACACGGAGGCACTCGGTCTTGCCACCGATGCGCTGAAGCACGGAGCCTTTCGCATGGCCTCGGGCAAGGATTGGCTGGCGCTGCTGGGGCCAGACAAGGACTTCGTGCCCACCGAGCCCTGGGGCCGCGATCGCTCGCCGAAGGAGACTGATCGCGTGAATGGCGAGTGGGACAAGATCACGGGCGATACCTTTTGGAATGCTGCCCGCGACTTGCACTTCCGCTATCACGCCGACCTCGATGTGTGGGATCAGGATGATGCGGGCACCTTCAATGCGGTGAATGAGTTCCTGCGCGGTCTTGGCTGCCGATGGTTCGCACCGGGTGAGCTGGGCGAGGTGATCCCTCAGAAGCAAACCATCGCGTTACCCGAGATGAATCGCACGGTGACGCCGGACTTCGCTGTGCGGCGCTTCATCTATTACACCGAGCACACGGGCATCGGCGACAAGGCGCTGTGGAATCTGCGTCTGGGCCTCAATCACGGCGCGGAAATACTCGGCTTCCCACAGATTTGCCACGGGATGAAGTTTGTCATCAAGCGCGAGGAGATGAAGCAGGCGCATCCCGAGATGTATCTCATGATTAACGGCAAACGCGATACCACGCACAAGGAAGACGGCGTGCCGAACCTGCTCTCGCCGATGCTGTTTGAAAAACAGGTGAAGCATGGCCGCGCCATGTTCGACCACTTCCACGAGCCCATGGTTAACATCGACCTTGTGGACGGTTACGGCGGACTCATGGGCGATGATCCCGCGTGGAAGGCCCAGCTCACGCCCGACCGTGGCTGGAGCGGGAGCATGTCCGACCACGTGTGGGGCTACCTGAACCGCGTGGCCCTGGAGCTAAATCGCAGCCATCCCGACCGCCTCGTCAGCGCCTTGGCCTACAGCGCCTACACACAGCCGCCGGAGAAGATCGAGAAAATGAGCCCCAACCTCGCGCTCATCGACGTGCGGCATCGGCAGGAGTTCTGGGACGAGACCGTGTGGAACGAGCGTCGGAAATGGCGTGCCGATTGGCTCAAAAAGCTGACACCCGGCCAATACATCAGTTGGGACTTCAGCACCAATGCACGCCCCGAGCAGGCCGGACGCCCGGTCTATTACACGAAGCAAATCAGCCGCGATCTGCGTGAGCTGAAAGGCATCAGCCTCGGCGAGCAGATCGAGATCTATGCGCATCCTGCGGGCAAGGAGCAGTCCTTTGGCTACGAAGAACTCGGCATCGAGCACTTTAATCTCTACCTCGCCGCGCGGCTCTACTGGGATGTGCATCAGGACGTGGACGCGATGCTGGCGGAATACTGCACCAGCTACTTCGGCCCGGCGGCGGAGACAATGAAGGCCTTCATCACTCATGCCGAGGCGAACTGGATGCACATGAACACCGATGGAGCAAAGATCGGTGAATCGTTCGATTTGCTCGGCAAAGCCCAAGCCGCTGCCGATCCACAAAGTCTCCCTGGACGCCGCATCGCCCAAATCGCCGCCGTCATGAAGCCGATGCATGCCCTGCAGCAACAACTCAGCCGCAAACGCGACACCGACCTCAGCTATCGAGCGCTGCAGACAAGTCAGACCGACGGCAAATCGATGGAGGGCAAACCCTTCGATGGCAAAGTGGACCCCGCCTACTGGGGCACCTACCGCATCGCCCCACTGGTGCCGATCAAGCCCGGCGCTCCACCCTCCAAGGCCAGGGGCAGCTTCCAAGTCCTGCGTGAAGGCACCGTCTTGCACTTCGGCATCACTTGCGAAGAGCCGGACATGAAAGGCAACAAGATCACCACCACGCAGAACGACGATCCCAAAATCCTCGAAGGCGATCACATCCTCCTGCTCATCGAGACACCCACTCGCAGCCCCTACGAGATTGCCATCAATCCCGCCGGAGCCATCTACGATGCCGATCAAGCCCCCGGCGGCAAAGGCATCGCCTGGAACAGCGGAGCGCAAGTCGTCGTGCATCGCGCCGAGGGCCGCTGGAGCCTCGAGATGCGCCTGCCCATTGTCGGCGAGGATGCCTTTACCCTCGACCCCACCAAAGGCATCGCCGGTGCCCAGCCAAAGGAACTCTTCCCCTGGCACTTCAACCTCGGCCGCCTCCGAGTCCGCGATGGCAAACCCGAGCGCACCGCTTACTCACCCACGGGTCAGGACGACTTCCGAGTGCCCGAGAAGTTTGCGAAGCTGTGGGGGAACTGAATGTCAGACGAGTGGGAGACAACGGCACTGATTTATTCCTGCCATTGATGCGACCTGCCCGCACCGTTGTCTGCATCTCTTCGGTCCGCTCACACCGGCCTACTGGAACGCTGTGGACTGACCAAGTATGGGCTTGCTCGTGAGAGCGGGCTCATTCGGGAATATATCGGCAAGCTGGAACGCGGCGCGGCCTGAAGGGACGCTCCTCAGGCGTGCCTGACGCCCCTGAGGAGCCAATTCCGACGTGCACGCTCTGATCTGGAATGCCCCCTTTCTGGGTCGATTATCTCATAACGGCGCGGAGATCGCCCATGCCTGCAGGGTTCGTGCAGAAAAATGTGACCGTCGGGGACGCTCGTGGAATATATCCGCAGTCGCTAACGCATTACCGCACCAAAACCCTGTCCCAGTGAGCATTCTTTGAAACTCACAACATCCAAACTCAGCACTCCCCGAACTCATGAACCGAAGACACTTTCTCCAAACTCTCAGCGGCACTGCGCTGACCTTTCCGTGGTTCTCGAACCTCGCGCTGCATGGCGCGGAGGCATCGAAGGCTCCACGGCGACTGGTTTGCATCGGGCTGGATTTTGGGGTGCGGCCTGAATCATTTTTCCCGGCAACACATGGGCCTGATCTGGAGCTGACCCCCTTGCTGAAGCCTCTGGA
>JAIXOU010000105.1 GCA_027486585.1 Verrucomicrobiaceae bacterium
CAAGAGCAGCCCGGTCAAAGGCTCCATCCGCAGCAAGCGCAAGCGCTGCTGCCTCGACCCCGCCTTCAGGACCGAAGCCACCCAACACATTTTCCATGGTTTTGGTGCGTAAGCCCTGGTTAGAGGTAGGTATGCTCCAATCGTCTGCTTGACTGCTGACGTCTTCGTGATTCGTAACCATAATAAGCGCGGAGAAAGAGTTTGGTCTCTCGAATAACTAGCCTAGTGTCATCCTCCGCTCCGTATCTCGCCTGCCGTAGAGTGCCTCTTGAATTTGAGTTGAGTGGTTAAAAAGCAACACCATGAATGATTCCATAAAAGCTCGTCACTCCCGTGCTGAGTTAACCAAGTCTCTAGTGATTATTGTCCTGGCGGTGGCTGCTGAGCCGCGCGGCGAGCAGCTTCCTCGGCGGCGGCGCGTTGGGCAGCTTCTTGCTGGGCGCGCATGGCTTCTTCTTGGGCACGACGGGCAGCTTCTTGTTGTTGTTGGCGCATTGCTTCTTGGGCTTCCTGCTGTGCACGCATCGCAGCTTCACGTTGAGCTTCCATGGCGGCTTGGCGCTGACGTTCAGCGGCTTCCTGTTGAGCCTGCATGGCAGCTTCACGTTGAGCTTCCATAGCGGCTTGGCGCTGACGTTCGGCGGCTTCTTGTTGGGCCTGCATAGCGGCTTCGCGTTGAGCTTCCATGGCGGCCTGGCGCTGGCGTTCGGCAGCTTCTTGTTGGGCTTGCATTGCTGCTTCACGCTGAGCTTCCATGGCGGCTAGGCGCTGGCGCTCGACAGCTTCTTGTTGGGCCTGCATAGCGGCTTCGCGTTGAGCTTCCATGGCGGCTTGGCGCTGACGTTCGGCGGCTTCTTGTTGGGCCTGCATAGCGGCTTCGCGTTGAGCTTCCATGGCGGCTAGGCGCTGGCGTTCGGCAGCTTCTTGCTGGGCTTGCATAACGGCTTCTTTTTGGGCATTCATGGCTGCAGCTTCAGCTTGGCGGCGTGCTTGTTCTTCCTGAGCGGCTTGTTGGGCTGCCATGGCACTCTCGCGGGCTTTGCCGGCTTCCATTTCGGCGAGTTTACGTTGTTCAGCTTCTTGCTGGGCCGTTTGCATTTGTTGTTGTTTCAGGGCTTCGGCCTGCATGGCGGCTTCTTTGGCAGCGGCTTCTTGCTGAGCCATGGCGGCTGCTTCAGCCTGTTTGCGGGCTTCGGCTTCTTGCTGGGCTGCCATCAGAGCAAGCTCCTTGGCTTTTTCTGCCTCGGCCTCCTGCTGCTTCATGATGGTGGCTTGTTCTTCACGCATGGCCAAGGCTTTCTTTTCCTGCTCGGCGATCTGTTGCTGCATTGCTACAGCTTCGGCCTGCTTTTTGGCGAGTTCTTCCTGTTGAGCCGCCATTTCGGCGGCTTGTTTTTCTTTGAGTGCGGCGGCTTCTTTTTCGCTCATCTCACTGGCCTGCTTTTCACGCATGGCAGCGTCTTTTTTGGCTTGCTCGGCTAGCTGCTCCTGCATGGCGGTGGCTTCGGCCTGCTTTTTGGCAAGATTTTCTTGTTGGGCTACCATGGCACTTTCAGCAGCTTTTTGTTCAGCTAGCTGCTTTTCGCGTTCTGCTTGGGCCTCCTGCATCTGGCGCTCTGCATCTCGGCGGGCTAGGTCAGCTTTGTTGGCCGCGTCTTGAGCAATCTCTAGCTGTGGCATGGCTGGGGCGTCTCCTTTGCTGCGATCACGGCTTGGGCCGCGACCTAGCACTTCCGCCACAGTTGGTGCTGGGATGGTTGGCTGTGCGGGGGCTTCACGCACTGGTTCCACAATGATCGGGTCGGTGACGGCGAGAACGGGTTTCGGTTGAGCTTCGGTGGCTTGTTCAGTGATGGCTTTACGTAGGTTATCGCGTTGATCGGCTGGCACTTCGGTCCAGGCATCGACAACGGTCGGCGCTATGACACGTTCTGCATTGCGAGGGAGTTCAGTCGGGCGATTGGCGCGTCCTGATGGCAGCGGGGCTGCGATGAAACCATGATCGCTGTGGCCAGGACGGCGTTCGCCTGGGCGCTCTAAGGTGTGGACGATTTGAATCGGTGCTCGCTCAATACGCTCACCGCAGCGTTTTTCGACCCAGTCTAGGGCGGGGCCACCACGTTGGACGAAGAGGTTGTTTTGCTGCTGGCGGATCTGGACGATATTGGTGACGTTGATCGTTTGATGGAAAATCTGGGTGATGTTGGTGATGGAGAGGCTGACATTCACGTAGCTGGAGCGGCCGAAATTGGTGGCACGGATGAAGGTGTAGCTGGTCGGTGCAATGCCGTAACGGGCATCACAATCGTGGCCGATGCTGCCATAACCGACGCTAGGGGGTAGGGGAGCCCAGCCGACGGAATCACTGCCGTAGCGCCAAGAAACCCATGAGGGTGCCCATTGACGACCTGGAATCCAAACCCAGCCGTGACGGGCGATGCGGGTCCAGCGGCCGTAGTGATAGCAGGCCCAGCCAAAAGGTTCGTTTGAATCCCAAGCCCAACCCTGAGAGGTAGAGACCCAGCGTCCATCGACGTAAGGCCGCCATGAAGAACGTGAACCAATACGGGGGCTGAAGGCGTAGCCGTAGCCATCCACATTCAGCCAGCGTCCATGAGGATTGAGGGAATCATAAAACATGGAGTAGTCGGCAGACGGGTCCACCCATGGACGGGAGGGGACGGATGGCGAGATCTGTGGCGGCACGTAAGGTGGCTGATAGGGCTGGCTGACGGCAGGTGGCGTGTAGCGGTTGCTGGCCAGTTGATCTCGCAGGTCTTCACTTTTTTTGCGTGCCGAGGCTGCATCGGTCATGAGTTTTTGGTTTTCGGCAGCAATCGCATCCAGCTTTGCCCTGAGGTCCGCATTTTCCTTGTCCTTGATGCTGAGCTCCAAGTCGGCGAGCTGCTTTTGCAGGGCTTCACTACGGCTTTGCATGTCGGCAGCTTGTTGCTCATAAGCAGCGCGGGTTGCCTCCATCTGCCGACGTGCTTCATCATCAGTGGCTGTATTGGCAGCTGGTTTACAAGCAGATAGGCCTAGGGCTAAGGCGCTAACGAGCTGGAGGTAGTGGCTTGTTTTCATATTGATTTAAAGTGCGGACCGTGACTCAGACGAGAGTCAGGGCAGGGTTGTTCATCGGCAAGAGATAAAATGTGCAGCGTATTGTCTCTTGAGGGGGCGCAAGTCTCCGCTAAAGCTTCCCGATGGTCGCAACCGCCACACCCAGCCTTATTGAAGATATCCGCCGCCTGAAACAGGAGCGCAATGCGCTCATTCTCGCGCACAACTACCAAACTCGGGACATTCAGGAGATCGCAGATTTTGTGGGGGATTCCTTGGGGCTAGCTTACAAAGCCAAAGAAACACAGGCAGATGTGATCGCTTTTTGCGGTGTGCATTTCATGGCCGAGACAGCAAAAATCGTCAATCCGACGAAGACGGTGATTTTGCCTGATCGGGATGCGGGTTGTTCCTTGGAGCAAAGCTGCCCTGGGCCGCAGTTGGAGTCTTTCCTGAAAGCGAATGCAGAGAAGAATTATTATGTGATCGCTTACATCAATTGCAGCGGTCATGTGAAGGCGCTGAGCGACTGCATCTGCACGAGTGGCAATGCGGTCAAAATCGTGGAAGCCGCCCCGAAAGACCGTCCGATCCTTTTCGTGCCGGATCAGAATCTGGGCTCATGGGTGATGGAGCAGACAGGCCGGAAGATGGATCTTTGGAAGGGCTCCTGCTATGTGCATGTGGAGTTCACCCGTGACAGCATTCAGGCGATTAAAGACGAGTATCCTGATGCGAAAGTCGTGGCTCATCCAGAGTGTACCTATGCGGTGCGGATGCTGGCAGATGAAGTTTGTTCCACGGAAAAAATGGTGGGTTACTGCAAAAACAGCGCCTCAAATACCTTCATCATCGTGACGGAAAGTGGGATGTTGCACCGACTGGAGCGGGAGGTGCCAAACAAGCGGTTCATTCCAGGGCCGACAGGTCACTGCGCCTGTGCGGATTGCCGTTACATGAAGCTGAATACCCTGCAAAAGCTGCGCGATGCACTTAGAGATCTGACGCCGCAGGTGGAGATGCCAGAAGATCTGCGTGCTCGGGCTGAAAAGCCGATCTTGCGTATGCTGGAGCTGAGTCGGTAGATTCTGAGTAGATACTAAATAAAACCGCCGCCACCTGAGATCCAGATGACGGCGGTTATTGTTTTCAAGCACTGAGGTGCTCGATTGGCGGCTTACTTCTTCTCTTTGCAGCAATCTTTGCCGCAGGTTTTGCCGGCGTCTTTACAGCACTCGGCGCAGGATTTGCCTTTGTCAGAGCAGCATTTGCTACAGGCTTCACCTGAGAAGGCAGAGGTGGAAAGGGCAGCGAGGGTGAGGATAGATAGAATCGTTTTCATGGTCTTTGATATTTTGAATTTGAATTGAGTTTAGTTACTTTAAGCCATTTAACATGAAGGAGTTGGCCTGCCCATAGGCGTGGTGAGAGACGCGCCACAATGGCGGACTGAGGTGCTCTTTCGCACGGACAATTTCGTCGCTGACTGCCAGGGCGGTTCGCCTGTCCGACTCAAATGAGCAGAGCGCTGTGCAGGTAATACAGAGGGACCTGCAAACGTGGCGGTCCGTGATTTTTGATGAACTGGCTATGGCTCAGTTCGTGACCCGTTTCGGGTAAAAAGCTCTCCTCGGCACGCTGCCACAGCCATGGCTGTAAATCGACCAAGACCAGTCGGGGTGTGGCAGTCGTGTCAGGGGAAAGGTTTCGTTCAAGAGTGCCCTGGCAGCAGGGCATGTCAGATTGATGCGTCGGCTGATTCGCAGGTTTGTCCTCAGGAAGCAGGAACTTGTGACAGGCCATGCATGACCCTGTTTCCTCTTTTGCCTGAGCTACGCCACACAAGCACATGGGGACTGCCATAAGCAGAGCCATGAGGAACTGAGTGAGCCGAGCAAGCATAACGAGATATTAGTAAACGGTGACACTTTCATCGTTCAATCAGATGAAAAGATTTTTTCAGGCTCGCGGATGAAACTGGCGATGGACCTGTTTCAGCCGCTTCTGATCTACATGCGTGTAAATCTGGGTCGTCGAGATGTCGGCGTGCCCTAGCATTTCTTGGATCACACGCAGATCAGCCCCATTATTCAGCAGATGCGTGGCAAAGCTGTGTCGGAGTAAGTGAGGGTGGACGCGATTCTCAAGTCCGGCCGTTTTGGCCCGTTCCTGAACGATTTGATAAACGCGCATCCGAGTCAGCGCGGTGCCGCGGATGGAGAGAAAGATGTGACTTTGAGTCTTTTTGCCGACCAATTCAGGCCGTCCATGATCTAGATAAGCTTGCAGGGCATCGCGAGCCGCACCGCCGACGGGTGAAAGTCTTGTTTTATTGCCTTTCCCAGTCACTCGGATCCAGCCTTCTTCGAGACTGAGATTTTCTAATCGCGCGTTGACTAGCTCGGATAGGCGCAGGCCGCTGGCATAAAAGAGTTCTAAAATGGCTCGGTCACGGCGATCGAGGGCGCTGTTTCCAGTGATCGACTCAACAAGCGTCCGTGCATCCTGCTCATTCAGCGTATCCGGCAGATGCTTTTCTTGGCGCGGAGGGAGGATGGGTTCAGCAGGATCACCGACACGCTTGCCGCGGGCGGCTAACCAGCGGAAGAAAATCTTCAGGGCCACCAGCTCAATGCGAGCGCTGGAGGCTGCAATGCCGTCACGCTTCCGGCGGGCGAGGTAGTCTGAGAGCGTTAGAGTCGTCACGGCGGCCACGTCTTCGAGCTTTTGATCTTCTTTACTCCAAGAGGCAAAAGCCTCTAAAACACCACGGACCAGGATCTGGTAATTGGTGGACAGGCCTCGTTCGGTAGCGAGGTGTAGGATGAAGCTGTCGATGGCGTCTAGCACGGTGGAGATATTGGGCTATGCTGGACCGAGCGCAAAGAAGGATGTGAAAAAGACAAAATCTAAGGCGATGGTGAGTTGCACGTTTGATTGACACCCCTCATGAAAGTTTTCACAGCTCTTCTTCTCACTACCAGCAGCACTTTAGCGGCTGATTTTAAAAAAGACATCCAACCTATTTTGGAAAAGCATTGCTATGAATGTCACAGTGAAAAGGCGGGAAAAAAGAAGGCTGGTTATGTCTTTGATGATCTAGAGACGTTTCAAAAAGACATCAATCCAAAAGGGGCAATCGTGCCTGGGAATCCTGCTGAAAGTCATCTGTTTATCGTCGTGGCAGACGCAGAGCATGAGGCGCATATGCCGCCAAAGGACAATCTTTCCAGTCGTGAAATAGAAACGATGCGGGAGTGGATTACTGAGGGGGCCGGCTTAACCAAGGATGCTCCCAAAATGACTCCGACAGCGGGCTTGGCCAAAAAAGATCTGCCGCCGATTATGACCTGGACCAATTTTGAAGGGAAGAAGATCAAGGCTGGTTTTGTGCGCCTGGAAGGTGAAAACGTCATCCTTCGCATGCCCGCCAACGCACAAGAAGTTCCCTATGCGATGAGCAAGCTGGATGCCGCGAGTCAGCAGCAGGCAAAGGATAGCGCGCAGTAATAGGCTGCTTGCGATTCTCTCCCAATTAGAAATCTAGGAAGATCTCTGCGCGGCGATTTTTTGATCGACCACTCGGATCGTCAGTGCCATCGGCCTTTTGGTTGGGGCTCAGAGGCTGAGCTTTACCCAGGGCAGTGGTGATCACTTGAGCTTCAGGGACACCGAGTGCCACTAACTGGACCTTGACGGTTTCTGCACGCGCACGAGACAGATTTAGATTGTAGTCATCGGTGCCTTTATCGTCCGTGTGACCAGCGATTTTGAGCTTTTTGTTGGGATCCGATTTTAAGAGCCCAGCAACGATGTCCAACTGCTTTTGAGCGCGAGGATGCAGCGTTGCCTGATCGTATTCAAAATAGAGTGCTAGGGACTCGCCGCCAGTTGGGTTCGTGATGATGGGAGTGTAGGGAACACCCATTTTCGATGCAGAGGCGGCAAAGGAGCCTAAAATTTCTGAGAGATTCAGTCCGACGACACGCCAAGGCTGATCCACGTTAGGCCGCTGAAGTTCCAGCCCAAATTCAGTCGTCTGTTGGAGCACCTGAGATTGCACTTGGGCGACGACCCAGGAGACTTCTGGATTGGCGACGGTGATGATGAGAGGCTTGGTCGGTTTAAACTCATACTGGCCTTCCTCAAAGACGATGCAAAGACCGGCGAGGCGTTCGGCAGGCACTTTTTTCTCATCCACCATTTTCCGAGCTGTGGCGAAATCATGCGTGAGCAGAGCCCGGACGAAGTCGCTGCCAAAAGTGAGAGCATCGACCCCCTCCGCAACGGCAAACAAAGACTTTGGTTTCACGGCCATTGCAGTATCTGCAGGTGGAGCAGCAGGCCCGCCCTGCGTTGAATTGGCGGCCATGGCTGGTGGTGCAGCGGCGGGAAGGATGGAGGCTACCTCCTTCGGCAATTCCAGACGAGTGATCTTCCAGCCCATGCGTTCGTCACGCTCTAGATCCATTTGTAGTCTCAAGGTCTCGGGTTTTCCTGGCAGAGTGAATGGAATGGCGACCCGTGTTTTGTTTTCCACCATGCCGAGGAGTTCCACCTGGTCTTCTGGGCCGACTTTGGCACCCATGGTTTTCATGAGTTTCTCAAACATGGCGGCTGCGGATGTCGCCTGTGCTGGATCAGCTGCAGCAGCCATGCTGCCGACGCGGGAGAAATCACCTGTTGCTAAACTCCGTGCCATTTCTTTGGCCAGATCTAGCGGACGGGCAAAGCCAAAGCTGGGAGCTGGGGTAGGAGGAGGAGTAACCGGTGGCACTGCGGGTGTAACCGGTGGGGGTATCATTGCTGCTGGCTTAGCAGGGTTGACTTCTGGCGTCTGGATAAGTTCGGCACTGGTCAGCTCATCTTTCTTTTCGAGCTTTGGGCGGGTGTAGAAGAAGAAAACAAGCGCGCTGATGATGAGCGCTAGCACAATGATGATAATGGGTGCAGCTCCGCCGTGGGTCAGCCGACGTGAATTTAGACGGAGATTAGAAAGGGGTGTTTTCATAGCGGTGCTGCCACAGTCAGCAGCATTTACGATGCCACGCCGCCGATTTGCAGCAAGACGGTTTTTTCATCTTTCGGTTAGCGCGAGTTTATTGGGCTGCGAAAAGCTGGCCGTTTTCTGCGAGCCAAGCGCCTGCTAGATGGATTTTTCCGGCATTCTGTTCATAACGGGCTAAGACCCAAGCTTTGGAGCGGCGCTGTTCGACTAAAACTGCCGGGTGCGGGCTTCCGAGCATTGTTTGCCATTCGGAGATCGATTGAAGATCAGAAAGAGTCGAAGCTGATTGCGCACAATGAATTTTAAAACTGCGCCCATGATCGCGGAGTGTGACTAGATCCGCCCATGTGGCGATTTCTAAGCCAGGCATCACACAGCCAGGTGGCAATGGCGCGGGGTCCATGAGCCATGAAGCAGGCAGAAGGCGCATGAGGTGATCAAAGTGACTGGCGCGTAGGCTACTGATCCAGCTAGATCGCAGAGCGGGAGTTTGGAGCAGTGCAGCCCAGGTCGGATCATGCATCCATGGCAATGAGCTGCCAGAGATCTGGTAGCCCTTGTCGGACTGGCTGAGCAGGAGGTGAAACGCCTCTATGGGCGGACTGATCGGCAATGCGGGTAGCCAGAAATTTAGGAAGGCCTTTAAATCGGCGGGATAGCGATCTTTGCTGACACGTAGTGCCAATTGCTGGGCTTCATTCGCCCAAAGCGAAATTTCATGCCCTAGCGGACGCAATTCTTTGAGCGTTTCCTTAGGTAGCTCGATCTTTTGGGCTACGTTGGGCGCAGCCATCGTTTCGAGGCTGGAAAGAAATTCTGCTGGGCATTCGGAAGTCATGCCATGCAGTGGATCAGCCTCCATGTACGATCAAGCCTCGGAATGCGCTGCTTGACATCATGGGCTGGAGCAGATTTAGCGCGGCACGAAGTTTGGCGGGACTGGAAATGCTGGGATTATTCACCAGAAGAACGTCTGTGGCCAAAGGAGCTAGAGGGGCGACATCAGCAAAATTCCTGAGAACTGGTCCACCGTCTAAAATGATCCAGTCCACATGCTGGCGGGCACGGTCGATCCACGCACGGTAGCCATCCAGCAATTCATTGGTCGCGTAGGCTGGTAAATCGTGAGCGGGTAGAAGAAAGAGGTGAGTATTGCCATAACGCAGGGATTCCAGATCATTGGCCCATGAGCTGTGATTGTAGGCCTGCGGGAACCATTGATGCAGTGTGGGGGAGACGGAATTGCATTCCATCATGAAGACGCTCCGGCCCTGATGACAGAAGGCTGCGGCTAAGGCAGCAGCGGAGACCGTTTTCCCTTCGCCTGCGTCGGCGCTGGTGATGAGAATGATGCCACCTAGACCACTGCGCTTGAGGGCCTGCATTTCTAAATTGGTGGTGATTTGATGGAGCGCTCCAGCTGCTCCCATGGGCTCAGGCTTGAGCAGCTGTCCTAACATCGCTTCTGGATTGGCTGAACCAATGAGTGGAAGCTTGGCCAAGACCGGAGCCTGATTCATGCCTGGAATCGTTAAAGGCGGATGCTGTGGTCTGATGCTAGACAGTGATGGGACCGCTATAGCTTGAGATGGAGTAGGCTGTGCCTGCATAGATGTGGCTTGGCCGATCGGAATGTGCGGCACCTGGTTGGCTGAAGGGATATTGATTGAGGGTGAGCCACCTTGGCGGATAAGCTTCATCACATGATCATCAAACAAGCCCCAGCCAACGGGCAGTCCGATCAGAAGGATGCCAAAAATCATCAAACTGGCGACAGCTGCGATTGGTTTGTTTGGCTTGACTGGTTTTTCAGGAGGAGTCGCCACGTCAGAGAGGCTGAGGGCACCGACGTCTTTGAATTGGCCGCTGATTTCTGCTTGGTTCAGACTTTTGACAATCTTCTGATAGCTCTCTCTGTCTGTGTTGACTTGATCGGACAAGAGTCTCTGCTGCACGGTTTTACCGCTCTGATCAATCGCTGCGCCTCTGGCGTTGCCTAGCTGTTTTTCATAGTCTGTAATCTGGCGCTCCAGGTTGGTCACTTCCGTTTCAGCCATGGTGACGACGGAGTTAACGGATGCGTCTAACGCATTTTTTAAGGACTCAATTTCGCTGGCAAGGGCAATCATGTTCGGGTGGCGACGGCCGCATTGTGCCTCAAGGGCACGACGCTCAAGAACTTTAGCCTCGAGTTCTTTGCGGTTAAAAGCCACATCTCCATTGTCTGCAATGCTGCGCACTTCACGGAGGTCGCGTCCTGCTTGTTGTGTTGTCCTGATGCTTTGTAATTCGTTTTTTGCTCGGGCCAATTTAAGCTGAGCTTCAGTCAGTGCTACATTGAACTGGCGCACTCTTTCTCCGTCCACATCTCGGTTGTCGCCTTGCTGGAAGAGGTTTTGACTTTTACTGTAAGCGGTGAGCTCACGCTCGCTGTCTTCCAAACGTTTCCTGAGCACTTCCGCCTGTTGTTTGAGGTAAGTGCGATCACTTTCCGTCAGATTGGACTCACTTTCTCCATAAAAACGCATGTAGAGCTCTGACATGCTGTTGGCGATGTCGGCGGCCATTTGAGGATCTAGGTCACGCACTAAAAGACGAAGAATATGGGATTCCTTTTGAGGCTCGACTCGAGCAGCTCCTGCGACTGCATTGACAAAAACCTCGCGTTCAGGAGCAGTTTTCCCTGGTTTATAGAGCCCGATGGCGCTGAGCAGCTGATCTTTCCTGCCAAGTCTCTTGCTGACATCATCCACGTACTTAGCACGTTTCACCGGGTCAAAGTGATCATACAAGTAATCGGCAAAGCGATGTGACATCATCTCCGTGAGGTGGTTGTTGATCAACTGCGGAGCGCTGAGTTCTGAGAAACCTTTTTGAGATTCCCCAAAGGTGGCGACGCTGCTGTTTTGCAGTCGCAGTCTTAATTTAGCCTCCGCCTCATAGACTTTAGCCCCCATGCCAAGAACATAAAAGATCAGCATTGCGGCTGGAACGCCTGCACAAAGTCCCTTAAACCAGTGCTTTTTCAGATAACCAAATAGATCGGTAATACTGATGATTGATTCACTGAACTGTGGCGCAGGCGTGGAGAGGTATGGGCTATGATCCACCTGTGACAGAGGTGACGGCATTCCCAATGATGACGGAGCAATTGGCACCAAGGCGCGCGAACCCGTTACCGCGCTCGGTAAAAGCGGGTTAGTCGGCGTGGGTTCAAGTGCTAGGCGGTAGGCCATGGTGTGAGTCGAGGACGGAGTATCATGCATCCTTAGCTTCTGAGCAAGATGCAGTGATTGTTTAAGTTCGAGGGTGTTTAGGTAGATTCGGATTCATCCGCTTTTGCTGGAGCCATGGGCGCAGCCGGACATGTTAAAAGCCTTTTGAGAGTGCGGAGAATGCGGAAGATGATGCCCCTTAAGCTGAGTGGGTTGAAACATTCAATGTCGGATACGAAACGCACGCGATCACACCACTCTTTTTTATAGGGATAGTCGCCGGGCAAAAGATCATAAATACTTGATCCTGAATTCATTGCGCACTCAAAGCTCCATTGCATGGCTAGATTGCCCAGCCCAAATCGTGCGTATTGAGGATCTCTGCCAAGCTGGTATTGGAGTGTCTCGTTCTGCGAGTGCAGGCAATAAATACCCGCAATGATCACACCATCCAGTTCAATCATGGGAAGGCTGGCACGACCATCTGAAATCCAAGTGGCCATGAGCTTGCGATGCACTCTCTGGCATTCTTCACGTAAGAAACTGCTAACACCTTCTGGATACACCATGCCATGCAGCTCGAAGAATCGGTTGATTGCGACCTGAACAGGAATGTCCTTCCCTGCTAAGATCTTTCGCAGCGTATGATCCTCAGCCAGTTGCTCCCAGCGCTTTCTCATTTTTCGCCGCCAATTGCCTGAATGAAGCATCGCGTATTCATTCCAGTCTTCGGGTAATTTGGTCCACCGGCACTCAGTCATGTTGAGCACTCCCATGCCGCTGCCAGCCCACCGGAGTTCAGACATGATGTGCGCGTAGTTCATGGACTCGGTGGGGATCTTATTCAGTCTCACCACATCCCAAAGCTGACGTGATTCAGAAACTATCGTGACCAAAACGGAAGTGACTTCACTTTCACGACCTTCAGGCACGATGAAGTCCAGTCGCTCGCCTTGCAGCGGGCCTTTACCATTCATAAAGCCAAGGTGCTTGAGATGACGCCGAGACTTATGAGATCCAGGACCTATCACCAGCGGGGCAATTCCCTGCACCTGTCCTTCATGGTCACGAACGACTCCGATGCAGAGTTGAAATGAATCTCGGCATTCCTGCCACCAAAGATTCACATACTCCCAAGTTTGGAAGGGACTATGAGTGAATGATTTGGCCAGGAGCTTATCCCAAGCAGGCTCCAAAGCCAGATAACCAGCTTCATCACGGATGATTTCCAGCTTCATTTACCACCTCCTTTTTTAACAATCATCGCTGCGATAGCGCGGCGGGCATTATAAAGCTTTGTCATGTCATTATTCCAATCACCAAAACCACGCGCGAAACTAGCAGCTTTTGCCATAGCTTCACGTTCTAATCCCAGATCCTTTGCCAGCATGAGATAATCGTAATCCTCAGACATTTCACGCAGCCATTTTAATCGTATGCTCGCCACGGGGGTGTCTCTCCCATGACGCTTTTTGGTGCCGGGATAAACGAAGCTACCGTCACCATTAAAGACTTCGTCAGTCACGTCACTGTGAAAGGTGTCTGCCTGAGTCCAGACATCGACTCCAGGATGGACGTATAGGGTGTCCCAGTAGCAAATGCCGGTGATGCCATGACGCGGAATGACCCAGCTAAGAATGCGATGATTCATCGGCGGGAAATCCAGGCACCAGACCGGAGGATTGCTCTCTTTAATTGTAGCAGGCCTGCCGTGTGCAGCCTCCCAATCATTGGGCATTTGCACCAGCGCCGCATAGCACCAGACTTCATCTCCAGCCTTCAGGCGGCGGGCGATGTCGCGCTTACCTTTCGGGCCTTCCATGTCCTCCCAGACGCTGCCAAAATGCGGTGCCCAGATATCCACAAAGCTATCCAGATTCCCCCACCACATGGAGTCAGGTGTGGGTTGCTCTGTGACGACGAGGGGAATGCGCACACCATATCGTGCCTCGACTTCATTGTAGAAATCACCCCAGCGGCGAACGTAGGCGTAGGCCTCAGCGCTATTAGGCTCATCCAGATCTCCATCGTTCATGTAGCCTCGGGACTCGCAGTGGAGATTACGCAGGATTTTCATCCAGTCAGCCACGTAGCGCATGGCCTCTTCACGGTCTTTTTCCAGCGGATCAGCAAAAGGCCAAGTTGGCCAGAGAGGCAGGCAGATCATGCCTGTATGACGATGCAGGAGATGTTTCCGCATGGCTTTTTCCACCTGCTCCTCATCCAGCTTACCAGTGATCGGACTCGGGTAGGTTTGGCGACTCTGGTCATAGGAGAGACGGTGCTGCACCATGAGGTCATAGTATTTCTCGATGATGGTAATCCCTTCTGGCTCTGGCGGGTCTTTTTCATGATCAAACCCATGCACTTCCAACATCCGCCGCCAGCTTGTCATGACGGAGGATTTGAGCCTGGGTAAGACAGGTAGATCAAAGGCCAAAACACGCAGTGAGATCTTGGTCCGCTGCCTTTCACTGCCGTTGGCATCTTTTATAACAATGTCACTGCTGTAGAGGCCCGGTTTGGTGTTGTAAGGCACGAAGACGTCCACCCAAAAAGGTTGATTGATGCTCTTTTCCTCTGGGAGCTTTTGCCAAGGGAAATCTTGGGGAATGAGCGCGTCAGGATAGTCTCCTGGCGGCAGTGGCGACATCGGGGTCGATTTGACGACGCGGACGTAATGCTCACGCAAAATGACTGGGGCTGGAATTGTGGAGGACTCTTCCCCAATCATCGCAGTCGCTTCCAGTGTGATGCCCTGAATTTCTTCCGCCGTCCCGGTGGCAATGATTTGCATGGATTCCCACTCACCGCGGGCTGCCTCCATCACGACTTCAGCATCCTTGACGGCTTCTGTGCGCAAGACACGTGTCATGGCATCCACCTGAGTTAGGTGCAGCTCGGCCTGCGCTACTGACAGGATTAACCAAAAGATCGGCAGGAATTTCATGCTTTCAGCACCTCCTCATAAACGTTCTCATAGCCACGAGCCGCGACGGAAATATCAAAATTTTCTTGAGCGTGGCGGCGCAGGTTATTAGCTGAAGGTTTTTCTAAAAGAGTCTCTTCCCATGCCAGCGCAAGAGCTTCTGGATCGCGGGCAGGGACGACCCGCCCGGCTCCTTTCAAAAGCCGTGCACAGTCACCGACATCAGTCGTGACGCATGCAACCCCGCAGGAGATTGCCTCCATGATCGTCATCGGGCAGGCCTCTGTGCGTGAGGAAAGAGAAAAAATGTCTAAAGCCGTGTAGGCACGCTCTGGGTCTGGGCGGAAGGGCGTGAAATGAATCTGTGAGCGCATAGGCATCACCGAAAGTGCGGCTCGGGCACAATCTCCTAGTTCATGTTCATCACCGCCGCACAACCAAAAGTGTGTTTCAGGCTTCTTTAATTGCAGGAGTGCGGCTGCACGCAACCAAGTGGACAGGTCCTTCATCTCGTGAAAACGACCGATAAAGCCTATGAGCGGAGCCTCAGTAGGCACGCGCAGTTCATTCCTGATCGCCTCACGTGCCTGGTCATCAGGTAAGAAGCGCTTTGTGTCGATGCCATTGGGCACCCAGACCATGGCTGCACGCGGATAGCCAAGCGGCACATGATCATCCATGGCAGCTGCCGAGCAGGAGATGATCTTCGTCGGTACGACATTGGATGAGGCACCAATCAGCTTGCGAAAGACGGCTGCACGCAAATCAGACTCTCCAGGGATGCGGTGAATTTCCCGACAATGAATGCCCCAAACCACATGATGCACACCCGCAAGTCTGGCACACCAGCCACCGACAAAATCAGCGTGGTGCATCCAGGATTGCATCACAGCGGGGCGGATCTGACGGAGCAGTTTTACCAGCTTGACCAGCGTCGTTTTGCGCAGGAATCCGCTGCATTCTAGATCATGCACCTCGGCACCTGCCTCACGCAGTTTGGTCATCGACTCAGGCCAGGCGCGGCCATCGACGACGATGACCACTGTCTTCCAGGCCTCTTGATCCATAGCAGAAACCAGATTTAACAGCATCGCTTCAGCGCCGCCGCCGCCAGGAGTCGATATAAAATGAACGACCGTTCGCGCCTGGCGCAGTGAGTCTGTCAGAGACTTGGATTGCTCCGTAACTTTAGGCGTAGAAACCGTCTCCTGTTTGGAGAATAGCCGTAACTTTGGCATGAGTGCCCGACACTGATTGCCGAAGTCATAGCAGCCAGCGCTGAATCCCGCCCATGTTGGAGTGACCATTTTCATGCAGCACCTCCCCGCCATTTTTTAAGGAGCTCAAAGGCACCTGAAGCCATGGCATTGGCCTCTAAAACTGTTTCAGGTGAACCATAACGCGGTAAGGCGTGGCTGGCAGATGCAGCGCTGTATCGTCCACCCATCATCGTAAAAGCCGCCTCAAATTTGTATTCGGCCAAGATGCGCTGAGTGTCTGCGGTGAAGTCAGTCGGGCCACCATTCGTGTAAGCGAAAAGTCGTGGAGCTTGGCCAAGTTCGGCGATCATCCGATCTTGGCAGGTTTTGATCTCATCCATCTGCTCTTCAAGCGTGCAGCGTGCCAAGATTGGATGTGTGTGCGTGTGTCCACCAAGCTCGATCAATCCACTTTGTTGAAGTGTCCGCGCATTATCCCAGCTCATCGGCTGCATGACACGGGGCTGTTTTGGGGTGGCTTGGCTGGAGGACACCACACGTTTGACCTCTTTACGCATTTCAGTGTTGGGTAGTTTTTTCAGCTCAGCCAAGGCGCTGGACAACTCGGCGCCACTCCGACCCATGGCCTGATAGGCAAGATCCATCTCCTGAAACCAAAGCGCATGCGTGCCGTCCAAGAAGCCTGTGGAGAGAAAAATGGTGGCTGGTAATCCCAACTCACGCAGCACGGGAAAACCTAATTCGTAATTCGATGCATAGCCATCATCGAAGGTGACCGCCACAGCTCGTGCTGGCAGCTTTTCTCCCTGCTGATTCATCCGCACCATCTCAGAAAGGGGCATGACCTGGTAGTTTTTGGCCAAAAACTCGCAGATCCGGCGGAAGGTCCCAATAGGCTGATGAAGGCTGGCATCCAATGCCCCAGCCGCTGAATGATCCTCTCGCAGGCCATGAAAGGTGAGCACGGCTCCTGTGGTATCCTTTTGATGCTGAGCCATCCATGTCAGGCCACAAAGAGTCAGAACCGCCGATTTGGCGGTCTGGCTGTAACGCTGGAGGCGGAGAGGCAGGGGTTTCAAATTATAATAATTGTGTAAAATTATCAAACTTAGACTAATAATCAAAGACTTCTCACTATTATTTTGCTTCAGTCCATGGCTCAAATCTTCCATCTTGATCCAAGACTTGGCCGTTACTATGCTCTAGGTTCCGTGAGTCGCCAGAGTCTGGCGATCTGTTCTTTGACAATTTTTCGTGGTTTGGGAGATCTATTCTTCCTTCCACCGACTTTCCTGCAGTGTTCGTTGTCGAGCTGTTAGTGGCCCGGCCCGTTTTTATGACACCGGCGGTTTGCGACCTGGGATGTCTTGTCATGCCTTTACTGGAAGACAGCGCCCTTGTTCATGAGCCCCCACCTCGTCTCCCTGGGATACGAGGCCCTCAGATCGGACGGCACAGGTGGGTACCCAAAGCGCCTCGGCTTTTGTCCGAGGCGCTTTCTTTTTTAAGGTTGCAGGATGAGTATTACAGTTTTGCTAGGATTGCATTAAACGTAGAGCTGGGTCGCAGCGCCGCGCTGGCTTTGGAGTCATCCGGCTGGTAGTAACCTCCGATGTCGGTGGGCTTGCCTTGAACGGCGATGAGTTCGGCGACAATCTTGGATTCACTACTGGTGAGCTCTTCGGCGATTGGGGTAAACTGAGCTTTCAATTCAGCATCGCTGGTTTGTGCAGCGAGTGCCTGTGCCCAATACAAGGCGAGGTAGAAGTGGCTGCCACGATTGTCGATGCCGGCACCAACTTTGCGGGCAGGGGATTTGTCGTTTTCCAGGAACTTGCCGTTGGCTTCGTCCAGCGTTTCAGCCAGAACTTTGGCCTTGGCGTTTTGCAGAGTTTCGCTCAGGTGCTCAAAGGAAGCGGCAAGGGCAAAGAACTCGCCCAGGCTATCCCAGCGCAGGAAGTTTTCTTCGGTGAACTGTTGGACGTGCTTTGGAGCAGAGCCACCGGCGCCGGTTTCAAAGAGGCCGCCGCCATTCATGAGCGGGACGATTGAAAGCATCTTGGCACTAGTGCCGACTTCCAGGATCGGGAAAAGATCAGTGAGGTAATCACGCAGCACGTTGCCTGTCACGGAAATAGTGTCTTGCCCAGCGACGAGACGCTCTAAGGTGAACTGCGTGGCCGCTGCTGGTGCCAGAATGCGGATGTCGAGACCTGTGAGGTCGTGATCCTTCAAATAAGTGTTCACCTTGGCGATGATCTGCGCGTCGTGAGCACGAGCTTCGTCCAGCCAGAAAACAGCGGGCGTGTTGCTAAGGCGTGCGCGTTTGACGGCAAGCTTCACCCAATCCTGGATTGGTGCGTCTTTGGCCTGGCAGGCGCGCCAGATGTCACCGACCTCGACGCTGTGCTCCAGCAGAGTGACGCCGGAAGCATCAACGATGCGGACGGTTCCAGCAGCCGCGATTTCAAAAGTCTTGTTATGTGAGCCGTACTCTTCCGCCGCCTGGGCCATGAGGCCGACATTGGGCACACTACCGATGGTCTTTGGATCGAGTGCGCCGTTTTTGCGGCAGAAGTCAAAAGTCGTCTGATAAACTGAGGCGTAGCTGCGATCAGGGATCAGGGCCAGCGTATCTCCCAGTTTACCTTCTGTGTCATAGACCTTACCGCCAGCGCGGATGAGAGCTGGCACAGAGGCATCCACGATCACGTCACTCGGCACATGCAGATTTGTGATGCCTTTATCCGAATTCACATAGGAAAGGCCCGGGCCATTGGCATAAGCGGCTTGGATGTCAGCCTCGATAGCCGCTTTTTGATCCGCAGGCAAAGTCTGAATTTTGGCCACGAGATCCCCGAAGCCGTTGTTGAAATCCACGCCGAGCTGCTCAAGCACCGAAGCGTGTTTGGTGATGAGATCTTTGAAGAAAACTTTCACTGCATGGCCAAAGAGAATCGGGTCAGAGACTTTCATCATCGTCGCTTTGAGATGCAGAGAAAGCAGCACGCCTTCAGCCTTGGCCCGGGCGATCTGAGTTTCATAAAAGGTAACCAAGGCGGCTTTACGCATCACTGTGGCATCCAGGATTTCACCCGCCTTCAAAGGAGTGCTGTCCTTGAGAACTTGGATCGAGCCGTCAGCTTTGACGAGCTCGATACGCACGTTTGTAGCCGCAGGCACAGTGACCGACTTTTCGTTACCGAAGAAATCGCCATCGCTCAGAGAGGCCACGTTTGTCTTGGAATCAGAGGCCCACTTCGCATTCACATGCGGATGTTTTTTGGCGTAATCTTTGACGGCTTTCGGCGCGCGGCGGTCGGAGTTGCCTTCGCGCAGCACTGGATTCACCGCAGAGCCGAGAACCTTGGAGTAGCGCGCACGGGCATCTTTTTCAGCATCGGTGGCAGGCACTTCAGGAAAGTCTGGCAGTGCATAACCCTTGGTCTGAAGTTCAGCGATAGCTGCTTTCAGCTGGGGAATCGAGGCGCTGACGTTTGGCAGCTTGATGATGTTTGCCTGTGGGAGCAGTGTCAGTGCACCAAGTTCGGCCAGGTTATCATTCACGCGCTGTGATTCTGGAAGCAGGTCCGAAAAGACCGCCAGGATGCGAGCTGCAACCGAGATGTCTCTTGTCTCTACCGCGATTCCGCTGTGCTTCGTAAAAGCCTGAATGATCGGCAAAAGTGAGTAAGTGGCGAGAGCTGGAGCTTCGTCGGTCTTTGTGTAGATGATGATAGGCTTGGCGGACATGTCAGGGGGAGTTTTCTAAATGGCAATTAAACGGCAGTTTTAGCGATAAACGCTCCCGAGCCACTGCGCAACGGTCAGGCGGTGCGGAAATGCAGGAAAAGCTCAGCGGGGGCCAAAGTCCGCTAAATATTCTGAGACGATTTGTTTGAGCGGCGGCGGCATGGGTAGCCCAATTTCCACTGCACGCGCGCCGTCCACCTGTTGTGGCCAGTTATCGACGATGCCCTGGATTCTTGCGTCAAAGGCATCCGTGATTGCACTTATCTGCATTCCGCGCTCAGCGGCGACCTCCTGGATCACTTGCTCTGCCATTTGGGGAGTCACTCGGTGGGCAGGTAAAACATAGGCGCGATCTTTGCCGAGCTTCTCTTCAGAAACCTCACTCAAAGCGATGAAAGAGTCGATAACCGTGCGGTAACCCGTCATCGGGTGTGGCTGATCACGGCGGATCGGTAGCAGGCAGGTTTCACCATTGAGTGGCTCGCGGAACATGCCGCTCGCCCAGCTGGAAGCCGCTGCATTTGGCTTGCCGGGGCGCACAATCACCGTCGGCAAGCGCACGCTACGCCCGTCGAAGTGACCTTTGCGGCTGTGGTCATTCACCAGCATTTCACAAATAGCTTTTGTCATGCCATAGGTGGTTTGCGGCAGTTGTTTCGTCATGTCCGACATCATTTGGGACATTTCCAGACCTCCATAGCAGGCCACACTGCTGGCAAAGATCACCCTTGGCCTGCCAGTCGCTGCGCGTGCTGCTTCAAAGACATTTCTGCCGCCATCCAAGTTCACTCGCATGGCATCATCGAATCGATCCTCGCACTCGCCGCTGACCATGGAGGCTAGATGAAACACCACGTCAAAGGCAGATCCCATAGCTGAAAAAACCGTGGCTCGATCACCAATATCCCCAGTCACCTGCCTGATCCTTTCATCGTTGGGTGCTTCACGGAAAAAGGCATCCAGCAGGACGATTTCGGTGATTGGCCGGCCGGACCAGGTGCCGCGTACTAGAAGTTTTTGGCAGAGTTGGGAGCCAAGGAAGCCTCCGCCTCCAGTGATGATGATTTTCATAAAGTTGAGTGGGATGTAGATTGCCAGCCGTGGCCAGCTGTTGTGTGGTGTCATAGCATGAACAAGACACTCAAAGGACACAAGATCGGATTTGTCGGACTCGGTAACATGGGCCGCGCCAACGCACGCCATTTGCATGAGGCGGGTGCGGAAGTCGTCGTTTGGAATCGCAGTGACGGCCCCGCTACCGCTGCTGTGGCCATCGGCATGAAGCGTGCCGCATCGCTGTCAGAGCTAGCTAGTGAGATTGGCAGTGGCATCATTTGCCTCAATTTGACGACGACCCAGGTTGTCGAACAGGTCGTCTTTGGCCCCGGTGGCCTGATGGAGGGACTGCACAAAGAGGCGCTCATCATCGACTTCGGTACCACTGGCGTGCCAGAGACCAAGGCCTTTGCTAAGCGAGTGAATTGGGTGGATTCCCCCGTTTCTGGCGGCCAGGTCGGAGCGGAGGCTGCCACCCTCACGATTATGGCGGGCGGCAGTGACAGAGACTTTCAGCGCGCCCTGCCTTTGTTTCAGGTGCTTGGGAAAAACATCACCCATTTAGGCGCCAGTGGAGCCGGGCAAGTCACCAAGCTGGCCAATCAACTCATTGTTGCTCAGACCATCGATGCCGTCGCCCAGGCGTTGCGGCTTGCGGAACTCTCTGGAGTCGATTCAGCGCTCGTGCGTAAGGCCTTGCTCGGAGGCTTTGCTGAAAGTCGCATCCTTGATCTTCATGGAGATCGCATGGTCCGCCGTGACTTTGCGCCTGGAGGTCGCGCCGAACTGCAACTCAAAGACGTGCGCCTCATGTCCGAGCTAGCTGACTCCGTCGGGCTTGATTCACCCACCTTGAGAAACTCGCTCTCTCAATGGGAAACCTTTGTTCATGAAAAAGGTCACGGTGACCTTGATCACTCCGGTCTATTCCGATTATACGAGGAATAGCTTAGGCTAGGAATGCATGACCTGGCCACCGTCAATGTTGAGGGTTTGACCTGTGATGTTTTTGGCATGGTCTGAGGCCAAGAAGGTCGCCATGGAGGCAAACTCTTCTGGCATTTGCCAGCGTCCGAGATGGGAGACTTTCTTGATCTTTCCCGCAGCCCATTCGTCGAAGCTGACTTGCTGTTCCTCGGGAAGCATTTTTTGACTGGCGGCCCAGATCGACTGATTCAGCTCTGTCTTCACCATCCCTGGCGAGAGAGCATTCACGCGGATGCCATAAGGTGCTAAATCCTTGGCGGCGCATTGAGTGAAGTTGATTAGCGCAGCTTTGGAGGCACTGTAAGGCGGGTCCGTTTGTGAGCCGATTTGACCAGCGACCGAGACAAGAAAAAGCATGGAGCCTTTGTTTCGAGTAATCAGTTTGGGAGCAAACGCATGGGCAACATTGACAGCGCCTACCAAGTTTATTTCCAGCACGCGCATCCAGTCCGCAGGATTCAGATTCCAGAATGGAAAACCAAATTTCCCTGAGCCAATGCCGACACAAAAGATCACATGATCGGCTTCTCCCATGTGATCGGCAAACGCCCGCACTTCGTCCAGCTTGCTCACATCTCCTGTGACGAGAGCTTTCATGCCTGGGACAGCGCCTGCTTTGACATCGCGATCAAAGCCAAACACCTGGCAACCCTCTGCGACAAAGCCCATCGCTATGGCCCGCCCGATGCCATTTCCTGCACCGATTACGGCTACTGATTGTCCCTGCAAATAAAGATCCATAAGTCGGAGTATGTCCTTTTTGGCAGAGAGGCCAAGCCTGATTAATGAATCGCGAGAATTTTAGGATTGCTCATTTTTGCGCAGGAACTCATGCTTTCAGTCCGATCTATCAATCCCATGAATTCACAACCTCTCTCACGTCGTCGCTTTGTCGGCGCTGCTGGTCTCGTCGCTGGCAGCATGATCACACGCCCTATTTTTGGTGCTGATGCGCCGAGTAACAAACTCAATGTCGCCCTCATTGGTGTTTGGGGACGTGGACTGGCTCATTATGAAGCCATCTCGGAAGAGAATGTCGTCGCTCTTTGCGACATCAATGAAGCCCGCTTCCCAGATGCTCTGAAGCGTTTCCCAAATGCCACGACTTATGTTGATTGGCGGAAATGTCTGGATCATAAAGGCCTGGATGCCGTCGTGATCTGCACCTCTGACCATACGCATGCTTTCATTGCCAATTGGGCATTGAAACGCGATCTGCATGTCTATTGTGAAAAGCCTCTGGCCATCACGGTGAATGAAGCCCGCACTGTCCGTGCAACCTGGGAGAGTAAAAAAGGTAAGCTAGCCACACAGGTAGGCATGCAGCGTCATGCTCAGCAGAATTTCAATCGTGTCCGCGAGCTCGTGCGTGATGGCGCTATCGGTGAATTGAAGTCCAGTTACGCCTGGGGTAATCGCAAGCTGCCAAAGCCCGGCTATTTCCCTGAAGAAGGCACTCCACCCAAAGGCTTTAACTATGATCTGTGGCTAGGCCCATCGCCGTATCACCCTTACAATCCAGCCTATTTCTCAGGTGCAGCTGGGGCCAACTGTTTGTCCTGGAATATGTTCTGGGATTTCGGCGCGGGTCAGATCGGCGACATGGGCAGCCACACGATGGATCTGCTCTGGAACGCGATCGATGCTGAGCTTCCGACTTCGGCTGATGCTAAAGGCGAAGCCATGAACTCAGACGTCACACCTGTTGAGTGCGAGTCTCACTTTGAGCATCCTGCCAATGACTGGCGTGGACCGATCACCGTGAGTTGGTTTCAGGGCGGTGCCATGCCGCGTTCGCCAAAACCATTCATCGATCTCACCAAGATCGGTCATGGGGTGATGTTTAAAGGCACCAAGGGTTTCTTGGTCGCAGACTTTGACTCACGCATGATCGTTCCATTCGGTGACGAAGCTGATCTTACTTATTACAAGCCGCGCACAGCTGAAACATTGTTGCCGCCAGTGGGTGTCTTCCAGAAGCAGTGGTTTGACGCCTGCCGTGATCCGAGCAAAAAGACCGCCTGTGATTTTGGTTACAGCTCGAACATGATTGAGCAAATGCTCCTCGGGCTTGTGGCCTATCGTGTGGGTAAAAAGATCCAATACGATCCGAAAACAGGCACCAGCCCTGATACGCCGGAAGCTAACGTCTTCATGGGCAAACAATACCGCGAAGGCTGGTCTATCGACGGTTAATCCGACTCAATGAACTCCATGAGTAACCGCACTATTGGTCTGTGTTGCTCATGGAGTTTTCTTTTGATTGGGACTCTGCTCGGAGCTAGCCCGCTCAGTGCTACCGACTACTTTGATGAATCGACTGGGACGACCGTGTTTGCCTTTGATCAGGCCACCATCCCGCATACGCAGAATTTAAAGCTGGAGATGTGCCAGCCTCAGCGTCACCCAGCTAATCCCGTGGTCCAGCGCGGTGCCCCTGGATCGGTCGATGCGCATGGCGTGCAGTTTTATGGATCGATCCTCAAGGAAGCAGGCAAGTATCGCCTCTGGTATGTGGCCTTCGATGATCAGGTGAAGAGTAAGGTGGCATCCGCCCGCTGGCGTGCTGCTTATGCTGAAAGTGTGGATGGCGTGACCTGGACGAAACCCAACCTTGGACTCGTGAAGTTCGCGGGGAACACAAACAACAATCTCTTGAACATGGGTGGCGAGTCCTGGGGTTTTGTGAATCTGAAGGTAATCAAGGATGAGACTGATCCTGATCCAGCGCTTCGCTATAAAATGACGACACATGTCTATTTCCGTCACAACACGAGATTGGGCACTTTGCTGCCGTTCGTCAGTGCCGATGGATTGAACTGGAAGCCGGTAAAGAATGTAACGCCAGTGAAGGGGGAATTGAAAAAAGAAGATCTACTCCTGCCAGGCGTGCATTTTGAGCCCTGTGGCGGGCTCTATCAGTGGCAGGGGCAGTATTTAATCAATGGTCAAAACGCTTTGCCTGGCGTGCATCATTATCAGGGCCGTGTGGTGCGGACTTATCGCAGTAACGACTTCTTACACTGGTCGCCTACCAGCAGTATAGCCTTTGTCCGCACGCCACAGCATACCTACCTCGGCGCAGGTAGGAGTCGAGAAGGTGAACAAAATCATGAAGGCATCAGCGTCTGGAATCGCGGCAACATCCTGCTTGGCATCCATGGTCGCTGGCATGGGACCGCCGAATGGAAAGATGTGCGTGTTGATCTCGGCTTGGTGATAAGTAATGACGGGCTGAACTTCCGCGAACCCGAACACGAATGGACCTTTCTGAAGCATGGTAAGGATGGCGCTTGGGACCAAGGCGGCGTCTTGCAGGGCCAAGGCTTTGAAAACATCGGCGAACAAACGTTTGTCTATTACGGCTCCTGGGACCCGCGCGCCACCGGCGGCCCTGAAGTCGCACGTGGAGGTGTCGGCATCGCCATGTTGCCACGAGACCGTTTCGCGGCACTTCGAGTCGATGAGAGCGGCAAAGGTCCTGGCGACTATCAGTTGCCTGAGATCACCAGTGAGTTTGTTACCAAGGCGATCGCGTTAGAAAACAGCTCTCATTTTTATGTCAACGCTGACGGGCTCGGTCCTGAAGCCATTTTAAAAATTGACCTTCTGGATGATCAGGAGCAGCCAATCAACGGTTACAGCGCACAGCTTCAGCAAAGTGGTTTTCAAATCCCAATCCGATGGTCTAACGCTACGCTGCCTATTCCCAAGCAAGTTCACGTCCATGTCAGCTTCATGGGGAAAAGGAACACGGACATTCGCTTTAACGCCTTATACCTTCGCCACTGAAAAAGAAAATTCGGTCTTTTTCTAGCAAGGTGGAATGTCTGTGTTAGGCTTTCTCATCATGATTCTTTTCTCCTTCGCTTGATCCAATCTCAACTCTGAGGTCCCCAGCTACAATGCTTGGGAACAAAGCCCGCGTGTCATGCACGTGAGGGATCAGTGCCGTTAAAGTTTAGTTTTAGAGAATCATGAACCCACATCACGGGCGCGCTTGTGCACGCCCATTGGAGCCGGTTATGCCGATGATCCTTGCTGGTCGCGCTTGGACAGCGCGCAGCCTTCGCAATAATTGCCTTCGTCAGCATTGTCATGCGTTGGTCAGAACCTTCCGCCGAAGTGACTTAGCTTTGCTGAAAAAGACCTGTGCTCGCATTTTCCGAGTGCTGGAGACACGTAGCCGCGTGTTTTTAGATATCCATCCCAGTGAACTGGCCATCGTCGCTGCGGTTGCCCGGTTGGGGGCCTATGCAGATCAGTGGTTACGGCAGCCGGAGGACTGGCAGCCCAATGCTGAAGAAGATGCACCTAGCCAGTGGGCTCATTTTTTGAGACATTTGCTGGCTTATTATCCGGTGCCGAGATCTCTCGACAGCGCTTGGCTCGCCAAAGGAAGCCTCAAGCATTTTGACCGCGACTGCTGGTGTGCGCTTGGCTATGGGCGCAGCCTACGAATGGTTGAGGGTCTTCCTTCAACAGTGACGCATCGTGTGCTGCATCTAGCACTGGCATCGGGTCAAGCCACGATGTCGAAGGCCATCTGGTCTGCCCAATTGCAGTGCCTAGGTGGATCGGCTGACTTGAGTCGCGTGATCATGGCAAGTCGAGTGATCTGTGAGCTTGGCTATCATGGATTTTGGGTGCGACTAGCGGCAAAGTTTGTTGCGAACCCTGATGTTGAGGCTTTACAGTTCACAGTGGTGGCCAACAGCCTCACGGCAATTAGGGCGCATCGGGGCGAAACCCATGTGGAGGAGCTGATGAGATTGCCACTTCGCTATCTTGTTCGGCACTGCATCAGATTCATCACGGATCTACTCCAGACGACTGGGCATGTGTTGACCGAAGACCAGATTCAACTGGCTGCACAGAAAGCCGAACTTTCCAGGCTCTCAGCATCACACTGGCAACCTATGCTCGGCTGTGAGCCGCTTAATACCGCATGGCGCATCGAAGAGCTTTGTTCAATGGATGATCTGAAGGCCGAAGGCAAGTCCATGAACCATTGTGTGGAGGGTTACGCACGGCGATGCAGACAAGGCACCTCTGCAATCTTCAGTGTACGCCGACTGATTGCTGACTCAACTGGTGAGATGAGATCAAAATCCTATGCCACGATTGAAGTGCATCCGGCCCAGAAGAAAATCGTTCAAATCCGTGCATACAGCAATCGAGCTGTAAACAACTCAACGATGAATCTCATTCGATCATGGGCGGGCATGAAAGGATTATTATAGATCCAAGATAGCCTAGAAGATTTCACTTCCCAGGGACAACAGTCACAATGGCGTTACCTGCTTTGGCCGCATTGACGTTTAGAGGTGTGCCTAAAGGAGCGAGCTTGAAAGGCGTTCCGCCAGGCTGGCTAATCGTTGCGGCGAGTCCAGCGACTTCGTTTGGATGTACCTGAGCGGACCAGCGGCCTTGGGAGTCGGTGGTGACGCTCATGACAGGTGGCTGTAAAGAAGGCCCTTTGCTGCCTTCTGCCGGTGCCTGTTGGAGAAAGACACGCGCATTGGGCATTGGCTTGCCATCCTCAGAGACAGCGGTACCGCCAATACGCTGAGATGGTGCCAGAGTTAGTGATGCTCCTTGTGGAAGCTTTCCGCGATCACTCCGATTGATCGGGGAAGCATATCCGGGCATCTCAGCCCGAAGAGCTAGCGCAGTGCGATCTGTGTCAGTGCCCACGGGAATGCTGGCCCAGCCATCACTGTCAGCAGTGAACGGACGATTCGGTAGATCGAAGGAATAGTTACGTCCATCAGCCCATACCTGCGCACCTGAAGCTGGCGAGCCGTCGGGTAGTAGCACACGCACCTTGACCATCTCGCCACCTGTTAGGCCAGGGCCCCAGCCGTATTGGTCTGCGAGGTCGAGCGTGGCACTGTCCCACTCCCAATTGAGTTGTGTTTCATACACGTCGCCACGACAGCTGATGTTGATCACTTTATCGTAGGCAAAGGAGCGCAGCATCGGCACTACGTCACCCCATTCGCTGCGCTGGGCTTCTTTGATCTCGGCGAAGGTGCGTCCATCGCGGTACTCGATGTTACTGAATTCAAAAGCATAGGAAGGTTTGGCTACTCCAGTGTCCGCATGTTCGATGGAGAAGTAAGGGTTCGATGTATCCACTTTTTGCCTTGGGCTTATGAGCATCTCGGCGCTTACGAATTCAGGAACCAATTGCGAAAGTTGTTCGGGATAGTGACCATGTTTTTTGAGATAAGCCAGGATGCCTTGGTGAAGCTTGGTCATGTGCTCGATGTCGATCTTTTTGCAGCGTGCGATCTCGGTTTCCTCAGCGCTTAAAGGATCATGGTTATTATTCATCGTCTTGACGGTTGATGAGACCTCTGGACTCAAATCAGATGAGAGCGGTGATGGCTTTTCTGAGGATGCCGTCTTTGGATGAGTCTGGGGGTGACGCGTTGATTGAGTCGTTGAATCGGCCATCCAAAGGCCAAGTAGGCAACTAAACCCAGTGATAACGATACCCAAGAAAATAAGGTGGTTTTTCCTCATGGTTAGTGTCGTCATGGGCGGATTTTTTGAGGCGCGGCTTCAGCAAGTGTCAATAACACATAGAGTCTGATTAGTTTTTGAAATTTCGTCAAGACTATCATCGTGGTTTGGAAGCTTGGATGTCTTGGCTGCGTTACAAGTCGCTATGACTCTGGATCCAGTGAAGTTCCTGCAACTAGGCCTGGTGCATGCCAAACTCTGTGCGCGTATCTCGTCACAGCTCACGATTGTCAATTCTGAAGCTAGTAAGGATGACATCAAACGAATCATTGATGAACTGATTGTCTTTCGCCGCGTTCACGAAAAATCTGGCATCGGCAACTTCAACCATCTCGCATGGGTAGAGGAGCTAAGCTGGAAGTTGTCTGAAGAATCACGCAAGGCGTCTGACTTGTATCTCTGAGTCTTGCGATCACTGATTGTTTCATGCATGGGTGATTTTCTCTTGTTCGATTGGGTGAGCCTTTCACAGTCGTGGCCACTTCATGCCAAATGCTCAAGACATCGCTCTGACCTCCGAACAATTTCCGATTTTAGTGGAGGCCATTGAGAATCTGCCGCCTGTCATTGTTTCTCGTGGTGCAGCGCTGATGCGGGAGCGCGCGGTTCGTAGTGTGAGCTGGAGGGTGCCTTCGCTGGTAATCGAGGCAAAGGTGCAGGGATCTCGGCTTTACACGACGACGCTGACCTTTGGTGACGAGTCAGCCTCAACAGAATGTAATTGTGACTATGGAGACGATTGCAAGCATGGGGCAGCGCTGATCCTGGAGTTACGTAAACATGCGGTGGAGGTGAAATCGGCCAAACCTTCCGCTTCGGCGGTGGTGTTGCCTGACCGGGACACATTGGCAGGTTTTGTATCAGCTAAGTTGGGCAAGCCTTTGACAAATATGGCTGCAGGCTTTTTAAAACGAGCTGAAACCTTGTGGAGGAGTGAGAAACGAGTGATCGAACAGTCCATTCTTCACGAACTCTGCGGTCGCCAGCGTTACTGGGGCTACGGGCAGATTGATCTTTATCCAGCAGAGCTAAAGCCAACGTCAGCGGATGAATTTTTGGTCTTCTTGTCGATGGCCTTGCGCAAGTCGCAGCTGTCCATGCCATCACCGCTGGAGGAAACAGTGGATCTAAAGTTACAAAAAGATATCAAAGCCAAGTGGCAGAGGCTGAAAGAGATAGCTCAGTGGCGGCAATCACTTTCTCAATGGCAGGAAACGATGGTCAGTGATAAGGTGGAAGCACCGGAGCTCAGACTGATTCTGCTGCCATCGGCAGCAGTTGTGCAGGTGCGGCACCCAGGTGAGTCAGAGTTTGGTAAAGTGACGAAAAAGCTACTGAAGGAGCTTTCTCCAAGCGCACCGCATTATGGTCAGACGCGGCCTGTTCTAAGTGCGGGCTCCAGTCTGGTTCTGCGTGCGGTTTCGGATACCTATGGGGGTGTTCGCAGCACAGAGATTGAGGCGATGTCGGATAGCTTAGCGAAATGTTTGGCTCAATTGGCGAGTAGTGAGGACCTGTTCCATGCTCATGTTTGCAGCCCAGAAGGGGAGCGCTTGGAGTTTATCCAAGAAGCCCTGCGCTGGGAGCTGTCACAACCAATGGGGAAGTCAGGCGATTATGCGCTGAAGCTCGTCAACGATCATGGCATCACTCCGCCACCGCCGATCTCCATTTTGCCCGGCAGTCCACTGCGCTATGTGACTTCGGAATTGGTCTATACGCTGCCTTATTGGCCTTTTGGCAATGCACGCCAAATCTGGCCGGTCATGATTCCTGCTGATGCGATCGAATCACGCGAAGGTGTCAGTGCGCTAGGCAAGCTAGGTGTGGCGGTGCCTGAGCGGTTGGCGGGAAAGGTGCGCTATGTGAAGGCGACGGTCGAGGTCCGCTGCAAGGTGATCCGATATGCTGGTAACAGCAGTGACTATTTGAATGTCTCTGGAAAGGCTGCCTTTGGTGGGTATCAGGAGGCCAGCGACTGGAATGGCATGGCCTGGCAAGCGGCGTATTCATCGAACTCGCCGATGAAAGAAATGTCCGACGACTTGATTCAAATGGACAAGTCCGCCATGCCGGCAGCGGTCGCCTGGCTCAGGCAGATGCCGATGAAAGTCGCCTCGCATGCGGACAATCGTGTGTGGATTGAGCAGCGCATTGTTGGCAAGGATTGGCCAGATCAATTTTTGGCTTGGTTGGATCGCCGGCCCAGGGATGTAACGGTGGTTCTGGATAAAGAGTTGGCCAGTCTTAAAGATGGTCGCGTGGCTGGTCAGGTTCGGCTGGACGTGGAAGAGTCTAAGACTGGCATGGACTGGTTTGATTTGAGCGTGGCCCTGCACGTGACCGATACGACCCTGAGTGCCGATGAGATTGCTCTGCTGTTGAAGTCCAAAGGTAAGTGGGTGAAGCTCTCCAACAAAGGCTGGCGCAAGCTGGAGTTTGATCTCACGGAGGCTCAGCAGAAAGAGTTGGCCGATCTAGGACTGGCCATGAATGATTTTGATGGCACTCGACAGAAGCTGCATGCTTTGCAACTCGGCGGCCTAACGAAAGGATCGTCCCTACTGCCTGCTGAGCGCGCAGAGCAGGTTCAGAGGCGGGTGGAGGACATTCAGACTCGAATGACGCCAGATTTGCCAAAGGCAATCCAGGCCACGTTGCGACCCTATCAGTTGGCAGGCTTTCACTTTTTAGCTTACTTGACTGCCAATCATTTTGGCGGTGTCCTGGCAGATGACATGGGACTTGGCAAGACCCTACAAACGCTGGCCTGGATTGCCTGGTTGCGCGCGGAGAAAAAGGTGAAGGAGCCTATTCTCGTCGTCTGCCCCAAGTCGGTTCAGGATAACTGGCGTGCGGAGGTGCAGCGCTTTTGTCCGAGCATGAAGGTGGACGTCTGGAGCCGTGACACAGCGGGGAAAACAGGCCTGAAGGGGGATGTGGATCTGCTTGTGATTCATTATCCACAACTTCGAATTCATGAGGAAGCTCTGTGTGCGATCACTTGGGGTGCGGTGATTTTGGATGAAGCTCAGGCCATCAAGAACCCGACGGCGCAAAGCACTAAGGCGGCTTGCGCTCTCAATGCCCATCATCGTTTAGCCCTCACAGGCACTCCGATTGAAAATCGGCTCCTGGATCTCTGGTCTATCTTTGCGTTCGCCATGCCGGGTGTTTTGGGGAATCGAGCGTCCTTTACACGGAACTTTGATGGCAAAGAAGATCCACTAGCCCGCAGGCGTTTGGCAGCTAGGACTCGGCCATTCTTGCTACGCCGAACCAAAAAGGAAGTGGCCAGTGATCTGCCAGACCGTGTGGAGGAGGACTTGATTATCGAGATGGAGGGCACGCAGGCCAAGCTTTACCAAGCCGAGATCAAACGCGCCAGAGCCCAGCTTCTCAAAGCGGAGACGAATCAACAGCTCGACAAACTACGTTTCAACATTCTGACGAGTCTTCTGCGTCTGCGGCAGATATGCTGTCATCCGCGATTGCTGGGAATGGAAGCCACGGCGGCACCGGCGAAGAGCAAAAAGAAGAAGTCGGGTGATGAACTGCCCTCGACGGATAGTGCGAAAGTCAGTGCCCTCATGGAGCTCATCGAGCAGCTAACGGAGGATGGTCAAAAGGTGCTGGTTTTCTCTCAATTCGTCGAGATGCTGGAGATCATCGAAGAAGAGATTTCAGCGCGCCAGTGGCATAGTTTTAAACTTACAGGACAGACGGAGGATCGCGGTGCACTGGTCAAAGAGTTTCAAGAATATGACGGACCAGCCACTTTCCTCATCAGTCTCAAAGCAGGCGGCTTTGGCTTAAATCTGACCGCTGCCAGCTATGTGGTGCTGTTTGATCCTTGGTGGAATCCTGCCGTCGAGGCGCAGGCCATTGACCGAACGCACCGCATTGGTCAGAAGCAGACGGTGTTTGCGTATCGCTTGCTGATTAAAGACAGCATCGAAGAAAAAATCCGCCAACTGCAAAAGAAGAAAGGTGACATCGCCAATGACATTTTAGGCGAAGAGAACTTCGCACAGGCGCTGACGCTCAAGGATTTTAATTTCCTGCTGAGCGACTGAGTTTGAGGCACATGGGGGCGCCGTTTTCTGCGCCATCAAAGAAGACAAGAAGCTCCAGTCTTGTACTGCTTTCATGTAGGATGAGTAGGCCTTCCGCTTTGGCCTCGTCTGGTGTTGGAATGGTGCCAATCAGCGTCACACTACCATTAGGGCCAGACCAATGTTGAAGGCTATAACCTGATTTCGTTTCATCACCGCCTGTTGGGCCTGCGATAAACAGAAAGCCATCTTTGATTTTCACTAGATCGCGAATGCCAAGTCCTGATTCAAGAGGGATCTGGTGGGTCCGATGTTCTGGCTCGATCGAGTCGCTAAACAAGTCATTGGCGTTGACTTCGAGGATGAAAGCGTGGCCGTTAGGGTTCGGTGAACGCAAGCCAAAGAACAGTTGGCCATCTTTTTCGGTAAGACCCTCGATATCCATGCCATCCTTGTCTGATGGTTTGCCGAGAGAAGGGCTGAGAAGCTTATCTGACCGGATGATCGACACGAGGCTGGCCACACGGATGGCCTGCTTCTGGATCACGCTTGTTTTGGGATCGATAGGTAACTGAAAAACATGCATGCGGTCGGGCTGTATTTTGCCAGTCTTTCGTGAGACGGCATGCGAGCCCGTGGCGTAGTAGCAATGGTTTTGGGAGGAGGCGACGATGGCTTCTAGATCTAGTTCTTTGCCATCACCAGGGAGTATCGAAATAGCTTCTGAAACACTCAGGGTATGGATGGTCGGATCTAGCTTGAAGGGTTGAATCACACGGACTTCATCGCTGACTAGCAAGCCATGCTGCGTGTCTAAGATAGCTGCACCGCTGACGCTTTCGGATTCTTCGATTTTACCTGTGATACTCCAGGATTGTGGAGATGCTTCAATCTGCCAAGGACTTGCCGTTAGGCTTTGCAGGCTTGAAAAGGTAACAAAGGCCAGTGCCGTGTAGATAGAGGCGGAGTTCATGATTTTAACACTTACTCTCTTCAAGGTTCTTGGATCAAGCTCAGGGCACGCTCAATGCGGATGCCAAGAGATTTTTCCAGGGACATGACCGCTTCTTGGTAGGCTGATAGGGCTGATAGTCGGCTGATCTCCATTTGCTGTGATAGGTCCTTAAATTCATGCTGAATGCGTCTGCTTTTGATCAAGTCATCGACTCCCGTCGCAGCCATTTCAGAGTCATTTAGAGACTTTTTCATGTCGGACTGGATGGCCTCTCTGTCTTTGTCGTGGCTGCCGAGCTGAGTTTCCATTGAACTCACGAGTTTCACGGCTTGCTTCACTTCAGTGCGTATAATTTGACGCTGCATCTCGATTTTGGTCTCCAAGGATTGGCTGGCGGCTTCATGGACTTGATGTTGTTTGTTAAACCCGATCCAATCCCAAAGCGGTATGGAGACACCGACTCGGGCAAACCATTCCTCATTGTTATTACTACGGCGTGGGTCATCCGTATTGGTGTAACCAAGGTCGATAAAGGTGGTGGCTGGGATGCGTCGTGCTTTGACTTCTGAAAGTTGAGCTCGTGCCACTGCGAGTCGAGCCTGATCATTCAAAACATCCTGTCGATAGAGCATGGCGATGCTCGTCAGATACTCGACGTCCAAGAAGTTAGGGGCAGTGATGCGGCGGGAATGAATGCTAGTATCGATGCGGTTGGGGTCCTCTAATCCGCAAAAGATAGCCAATTCATCACGCACAGCGGTGCTCGTGCTCTCTAGGTCACGGATGTCGGATAGGGTCTGATAGACCTTGGCCCGAGCGGCGGCGAGATCTAAGCCGATGCTGGGCACTTTTCTCTCTTCCAGCCAGTCGCGGTGAGATTCAAAGCCGGCTTTTCGGCTTTTTTGCAGCTCTAGTTTTGATCGTAGAATGGCTAATTCATAAAACAAGCTGCGCACGTTGCGGACGAGTTCGTCTTCTCCTGCATAGTATTGGGCCTCGGCCAAAGTAACCTCAGCTGCGGCCCTTTGGATTCTGGCTTTACGCTCCCATGGATGCGGCACTGCAAAGCGAAAAAGCACAGCTTTGCTGATGGCGTTATCCTCAGCATAGCTCAGCCTCATTTCAGGATTGACGAGGTCATGCGCGGCACGTTTGAGGGCGATGGCTGTGTTGGCAGTGCCACGCAGCGCTTCTAAATCTGGACGTCTAGCGATGGCTAGAAGTGTGAGTTCTCGTTCCCCAAGTTTGCCGCTTTTGGGGATCATGGTGGCGATTGCCTTGGCCGATGGAATCGGTACGCCTTGGCGCTCACTCACCGCTTTGCTTGGTGCTGGGCTCTTCGGCTCCACCGCAAAGGTAGCGCTGTAGATTAGCAGAATGAGAGCTAGGCGGAGACGCATGGCCGAGTTTACAGGGCAGGCTCGTTGGCTGAGCTGGGAGATATCATTAAGCTTACTAATTCGCCAGGTCTTAGTTTGATGTTGGGCGGCAAAGAAACTTCAATTGGTAGGCCAACCTCTGGTGTTGGGCTCGGATGCAGCGCGGGATTGAGGATTGGCTCAAAATGCACGCCAACTCGGGTGATGGTGGCGTTACCAATCAGATTTTTTTTGGCATGAGTGCGGACTTGGACCTTCTGTCCAATCGCGGGTTCTAGGGGGAATGGCTGACGCAGATAACCTGTGATGCTCTTAGGCTCTGTGGCTGTGAGTAGGAGTAGCGGTTCGCCTGCAAGGACATTTTCACCCACATTGCGAAGCACTTTGGTAATCATGCCGTCGAATGGGGCGCGGAGTTGAATGGCTTCTTGGTTGATGGCGATTTTTTGGAATCGCTCTTCTATGAGAGTGATCTCTGTTTTCCAAGTCTCAAGACTGTCTTGAGTTTTGGGGTCCATGCTGTGGTGAAGTTCTTCGATTCGTTTGCCAAGTGTGGCGACCAGAGTTTGACGTTCGATGACTTCGGCATCGGCTGCCTCTTTGGCTAGCTGGGCTTCTTGCTGGTAGCGTCCAGTGGCTGCTGGAGGCGTGGTCACGCCTTGGGTTATTTCCAGAGTAGCGGCGGCGCTTTTAGCGGCTGAGGTGGCCTTGGAGAGATTGATTTTTTCGATCATCCAATCGAGCTGTAACCTCTCAAAGTCCATGGTTTCACGACGTTTGGTCTCACGATTACCGGCCTCGATTCGAAGGAGATTAAGCTCGTTCTGCAACAGATCCAGAGACTGACGGACGTCGGTGGGGCGTACTTCGGCGATCACGTCACCAGCTTTCACTAGGGTCAATCGCTGAGCGTGTATGCGGATAACTTCAGCAGCCACGGGACTGTTGATGTTGGATTTTTGGGTGCTGACTTCTCCCACCAGCATGGCTGGAGAGATGGCCTCTTTCCAAAGCATGGCGGCCATGATGGCGGTCATGCTGAGTACCATGAGTGGCACGATCTTTGTCTGCATAAACTGCAGCTTCCGTGCTAGCGGGATGGGAATGGGTTGTTTATCAGGCCTCATACTTCGGATTCATTCTCAGCAGCGATGGTGTGGATGCGCTCGACGCCTGGTAGTTCACGTAGATCCTGAACAAGTTCTTCGAATCGGCTGGGGTCACGCATTAACAAGCGATACGATAAATCAGTCCCGCCTGCCATGGAACTGTGGCGACTGGCCTCCAGGGCCGTTTGAGTATGAATGGCTAATAAACTTGAAAGCTCCGGCAATTCACTGATTGGGCGTTTCCAGCTCAGGTTCAGGATGTAGTCGTAACTCTGGCGCGTGCCGAATGAGGTGAAATAAAGATACACAAAAATAGCGCCGAGAACGACGCATCCAATGATAGCGGTGGTGAATCGCTGGGTGCCTGCGGCCATACCCAAAACAATGGCTGCTAGGAGATAACTCGTATCCAGAGTGTCTCTCAGAACATTGCGAAAGCGCACAATGGCTAAGACGGCCATGAGTCCAAATGCGGTGACAATGCTGTTGGATAAAATCATCAAAACAAAAGCAACGATAACGGGCATCAAGACCAGTGCTTTGACAAAGGAGCGCGAGTAGGAGAGTCCACTATGCGTGCGCGTATAGAGCCAAGCGATGCTGTGACCGCACAGAAATGCGATCAGCAATGATAAAGAGACAATGCGGTAATCGATCGGGGTCGCGGTGAGGTCGCCTTGAAAAATCTGGTCTAACATGTCTTAGCTGAGGCGGTAGGATTTGATGATCTGTCGTACCTTTACTGTGAGTTGTTTAATCGAGTGGAAATGGAGTCTTGCGGTACTTATTGCGTAATTTCGGAAACTCTGACAGAGTTTCTCTGTCCGGCAAAATGTTGTTCACCGATCAATCGGATGCCGCCTGCATATTTCGGGCCACCTGTTTGCACAAGGTTAAACATTCGAATCAACTCTAATATCCAATTGGGAGCGCGGTTGGTGAATTTCAGCTCAATCACTGCATTGCGGCCAAAAACCAGCACCGGATTCATCATGGTCACAACCATGTTAAGATCAAAACAAGGTTCAGCGCAGACTTCACGGTCAATGGTGACGCGCACGGAATTGTCATCCTGACTCTGCCAGGCCTCTCTGTAATAAGAGACCTTGGCCCTCGGACTGGCTGAGATTTGGTGCATCATTTGGCAGAAGCTCGCATGACTGGGTAGGTCTTTGGTTTTTAATGAGCGGGTATCTCCAGCCAGAACATCCATCAAAGCGGCTTTGGAAACCATGCATCGGGTTTTTTGGATGATTTCTTTATGCCTGCGCTTGAGTTCCAGGTATGCCGGAGACTCTGGATTTTCGTCATAAAAGCGGACGCGTAGTTTGAATCGGTTCCTGTCTCCCTGTCTTCCTGCGTGGTAAGTGTGAAGGTCGTCTGAGTCCAAGTAGATGCTGTGAATCTTGTAGGAGCCATCTTTCGATTGGGAGGCAAACTCGTCCAACGCCAAGTGGGATGAAACATACGACCTAACTGCGTGTGTGATGGATTCTGGGACGATGTACTTTAGCTCGTAGCGCTGCTCCTGCATTCCTTCATAAATCAAGAAACTGGGATTTTGTAAAGGACCCAAATGGGGATAGGCCCAAAGACATCGACTGTCTAAGCCTTCAATGCCCAGTCCAGCAAAGCCTGGGCATCACGCCAGACGCCGCCTTCGGTGTCATTTAGAATGACGACAATGCGACGTTTGCCATTCCGCTCACCACTCGCCACGAGGCAGTAACCGGCGGCATTCGTATAACCGGTTTTCATGCCGTCACAGTAGCTGGCGCTTTTTAGGACACGATTGGTATTGGCTAGATCTGTGACTTTACCGTTTGGGAATTTAAACTTGTAGCTTTGCAGTTTCACGATCTCGCGGATCTCGGGAAGCTTATCACAAACGCGGGCCACGACGCTGAGTTCGCGCGCGGTGCTGAATGGATCATCGCCTGTGGTAGATGGCAGGCCGTGAGGATTGACATAGTGGCTGTTCTTGAGGCCGAGTTCCGCGCACTTGGCATTCATTTTGGCGACAAAGGCCTCCACGCTGCCTGCATTATCACGGGCCAGAGCCTGGGCGATGTCGTTGGAGCTTTTGACTAGCACGGCGGTGAGTAGCTGACGGCGGGTATATTGTTCACCTTCCTTGATGCCTAGTCGGACAGGTGCACACTGTGTGTCACTCTTCTCGACAGTGATGATTTGATCCAGATCTCCGGCTTCGACGACGAGTAGGGCCGTGAGCAGCTTGGTTGTGCTGGCGATAGCTCCGCGCTTGTCTGGATTTTTCTCGAAAAGCACATCTTCAGAGGCGGGGTCAACAATGATGACGCGGTCTGCGCTGATGTTTGGAATAGGGCCCCGTAGTTTCTTGATCTCGAATTCGCGGTTCAGGCGTTTGTTTTTCTCTAATTCTTCACTGACCTGTTTTTCTTTCAGCTCGATGCTTTTGAGCTTTGCCATTAGATCCAGACGGTTGCTTTCCAGGATTTGTTTGTCCTTAAGGATCTGAGTTTCTCTCTGGATGATGCTGGCCTCCTTGGCATTAACCTCTTCCTCACGCCATTTGATTTTGGCTTCGCGCTCAGGGTCTTCACACCCTGACAGCAATGTCAGTGAGAGAAGGGCAAGGCAGTAATTTTTGCAGGTGGTCAAAGAGAGCTTCATGTCACAGTTCGGAGAGCATTTCCTTCAGTCGAGCAGCTGGCCACTGACCTGGGGCGTTTGATTCGCCGATATAGCCGTAATTCAGCAGGCTGCCACACTTTGCAAGCACCAAGCGCGAGACTCTGCCCCATGGCCCCATTCCCATGCAGGATAGGCGCAGACGCTGGGGTTCTGAGGTCAGAGTGATCAGGCGGGTTAGATCGGCTGTGGTATTGATAAAAGTGGCCAGCTTCACGCCATCCAGCCCGGCAGGCTGGGCAAAGCTGATGGCTCCGTGTAGGATCTCGTCTGCGGGCGTGGCCTGAAAATCGTGAAATGAACCAATGACCTGCACACTGCGGGCATGGGCTTTATCGATCAAAGGCTTCATTTCCATCGCACTACGCAGCTCGATGTCCACGATCGCGGCGAGATCGAGCAGCGGTTCGATCAAAGCCATGCGGCCAGCCGCATCGACGCTGCCTTGGCCGCCTTCGGCTGGGTGACGTGCGGTGAGTAGGATGGGGGTCGCGTTGCCAGTCAAAGCCGTGCGGATCGTGTCAGCGGGCAGGTTCAGCGTGTCGAGCCGGAGTTCGATGACGTCGCAGGTGCTTTCACGCTCTTTGGGAGTCATTGCTGACCAGAGATCCAGCGTCTTTGTGTCAGGAATCACCCCCACGGTCAGAGGGTGTGTTGAGGAAAGCGGGTTTTTCGTGGAAACAAGTTGTGCCATTGGCTAGGTTTGCTATAATTTTAATATAAATTTATTAATTTGAGATAATATACTGCACTATGCTCGGCCGCAGACAGGAAATCAATTTACAGCTTACGGAGTTGTTAGACAGCGCCCTTCTTGGGTTCTGCCTTTGGTTTGCCCATTTTCTGCGTTCGACTCTGGCCCTGTATATCTGGCCGGATATGATCACGATTCCGCCAATTGAGGAATTGTATTGGGTAATTGCAGTCATCGTGCCGTTGACTCCGGTGGTGCTGGAGTATCGCGGATTTTACAATCATCTTTTCCATAAGTCACCCACTCAGTTCCTGCGTCAGCTTGGTGAGGCGCTCTTTATCATTGGCACCTTGATTGGCGCTTTGGTGGTTTTTATGAAATGGAATGTGCCAAGCCGTTCCGTAGTTATTCTAGCGGTTATTCTTTCAGCCATTGCTTTGTATTTGCGTGAGTCTGTGCAACGAGAAAAAATGCGCAGTCGCCTCATGACAGGGAAGGGGAGAGAGCGTGTGATCATCGCGGGAGCTGCTGCTGATATGGCTGCATTCATCGATCAAATGCCAGCAGATCAACGCGTCATCACCGAGATAAAGGCGCAGATAGACATCACTCAGCAACCTGTCAGTGACCTTGTTCAGGCCATGCATGATCACTCGGCCTCTCGTGTGCTTTTTGCCGCTCAGCACGTGCATTTTAGTAAAATCGAGGAAGCCGTGCAGGCCTGTGAAACCGAAGGCGTCGAAGCCTGGATCGCCGCCGACTTTTTTCAGACAGCCATCGCACGTCCGACCTTTGATGTCATGGGTGGCCGCCTCATGTTAGTGTTCCATAGCACTCCCCAAGTCTCCTGGGAATTGCTCTTTAAGGACATCTTGGACCGTATTGGTGCCTTGGTTTTACTCTCTTTGTCTCTGCCCTTTTGGTTGATCGCCATCATCGGTATCCGCCTAGGGTCTCAAGGACCAATCTTTTTCCGACAGGAGCGCTCAGGGCATTATGGTAAGCCATTCCGCATGTGGAAGTTCCGTACCATGCATGTGAATGCTGAGGCTCAGCGCGCTGAACTGGAAGCACTAAATGAGATGGATGGTCCTGTGTTTAAAATCACTGACGACCCACGCATCTTTGCCTTTGGCCGCTGGCTGCGTAAGATGAGCATTGATGAGTTGCCTCAATTACTCAATGTCTTACGTGGTGAAATGAGCCTCGTTGGTCCGCGTCCACTGCCTGTTTATGAGATCGAAAAGATCGAAAAACACGCCCAGCGCCGTCGCCTCAGCGTCAAGCCCGGCCTCACCTGCCTCTGGCAGATCACGGGTCGAAATGGGATCCGCAATTTTGAAGATTGGGTGGCTCTTGACCTTCAATACATTGATAACTGGTCTCTCTGGCTTGATGCCAAGATCCTAGCACAGACACTCCCAGCGGTGATTCGCGGCGCAGGGGCTTCGTAGTCTCATAAATCTCAGGCTAAGTCACGTGGCTTAAAGCTAGAGCCATCGCGTAATTGCTCCCAAAGAGCACGTTCAGCATCGCTCAGCAATGTGGGTAGGACGATGGTCAGTGCCACAAAGAAGTCGCCTCGTTCACCGGACTTGCCTTTGGGCAGGCCTCGGCCGCGGACTCGGAGTTTTTGGTTATTTTCAGCTCCTACTGGGATGCGTAGTTTGATGGATCCCTCCAGCGTAGGCACCACGATCTCGGCCCCAAGCACAGCCTCCCAAGGGGCGATGTCAACTTCGTGAATGACATCTGTCTCCTCGGTAATGAAGTCAGGATGCGCGGCATGGCGCACACGCAGGAAAAGATCGCCTGAGGCCCCGCCATTGATGCCAGGACCACCCTGACCAGGGACACGAATACGGCGGCCATCCGTAGCTCCGGGTGGAATACGCACTTGGAAGCTATGGGTCTGCGCAGCTCCTGTCTGGCGGTTGGAGGTTTGCAGGGAAATCGGACGGGTCGTGCCAAGCATGGCTTCTTCCAAGGTGACGAGGATATCGCCCTCAATGTCATGGCCTTTTCTTGGGCGTCGCTGCCGAGGGGCACCGGGTGGTCCACCAGGATCGAAGTCGCGAGCTGAACCGTAATGGCTGCCTCCACTGAAGTATTGCTCGAAGAAATCACTGAAGCCCGTACCGCCGAAGCTGAAGTCCTCTCCGCTGCCGCCTTGATAAGGATTCCGAGCTGCGTTTTCCCAGTCAGCACCTAGCGTGTCGTACTTCTTGCGTTTTTCAGGATCGCCCAGCACTTCATAAGCTTCGTTGATCTCTTTGAACTTTTCTTCGGCTGTCTTTTGGTTCTTAGCAGTATCGGGATGATATTGGCGCGCAAGCTTTCGAAACGCTTTCTTGATCTCATCTGCGCTGGCTTCACGGGTGACGCCGAGAGTGGTGTAATAATCTTTAAAATTGGCTGGCATGACGACACCTTCCGGCAGCTAGAGAGCTTTGTCGTTGCGATTCGGCGGGCATTCTTTGGTAGATTAAGTGAGTGACAAGGTAGTCAATGCTTGCTACAAAAACAACTCATCATCAGTTAGAATGATTTAATGATAAACCTGTGCCATCAAATGAAATTCCAATCCTTTCTACTCGGTCTTTTCTTCATGTTCACATCTGCGGCTTCACTCTCAGCTCAGACGAATTGGGGTTCTACAGGTCTTACGACTGTTTCATTAACATTGACGTTTGAGCAGCAAACCCTACCGCTAAAAGACGAGTTTGGTAAAATATTAACCGGCGACGATGCAGATCTGACATTTACAAATAGCTACACTGTTACGACCCTTTCCAATGGGAACCCGATCAAGTCAGTATCGACCAATGAAGTGGGCGGTAAATGGGTCGCTTACAAATGGGGTAATGCGGAGATCATACGCCTCCTGGTTGAATCAGGAAGTTTGCAGCAAAAAGGCAGATTCCCATACGTCGCGGGATGGTCTATCTACATGATCTATGATGTCGAAGGAAGGGCGACCGGAACCGTCGCCCGGCATACAGACAAGACAACGATACCGATCAATCTCGCGCTTGTCTGGAATGCTGGAGTAAGGGCGATCTCTGCGAAAACAGTCGTGACTGATAACACCCCCTTGGTTGGTGCACAAAGTCGCACGGAAACACGCTCATTTACCTCAGTCCTGAAGGGGCCGGGCACCGCGACAGTTCCCTATTTTGATGGGAATACACTGTCCTTGTTCGGACAATATTCGGGTGGGGGTCGAGTCATCCCAAAGATCCAAGGCACAGGAGTAAATCGCGTCACGACTTTTGTGTATACTAACAATGCCCAACGCTTGAGTACAATTGTCGGGGGCTCCGAGGGCTTTGCTATCGAAGGTTCTATCAGTGTTGCAGCCGGTGTGATTGTTGATCTTGACGTCTTTAATGCCGGCTCTGGAAATTAGAAATGAAGGGGCTGTAGCTTTGAATCGCCGTTTCTGGTGAGTTTGTTGTAACAGGCCTGATGTTTTGGATATCAGGGAGCTGCACCCACAACTTCTGCAGGGATCTCTCAAACTAGGGTGACCGCGGAAAATAAAAATTCATTCAGCCTGCTGCAAAAGCGAGTGATGAGAGGGCTCTATTGCTGCCTGCATAGACAGAAAAGTTGCGATGATCAGAGACTTTGGATGCAGATCAGGAGTCAGCAACCGTTGGGTCTCTAAAATCCGACCTTGATGCATCACGGGCTTCATCCTATTTGCTGAATGATTACATTGAAAGTCATCGCCACCCTGCGGACTTGCTACACAGACAAGTTCGGCGTGCCACGTCAATCGGGCCTTGTGCCCAGTGCCTGGGGGGTTGTCGAGTTTGAGCCGACCTACCGCCGAGCAGAGGCTGTGCGTGGGATTGAGACATTTAGTCATCTTTGGCTGATTACACAGTTCCATCTTGTCAGTGAAGAACCAACGTCCCTGACCGTTCGTCCGCCTAGACTCGGTGGCAATGAACGGCGTGGGGTGTTTGCCACCAGATCGCCTTTTCGCCCGAATCGGCTAACATTGAGTGTGGTGAAGTTGGATCGTGTCGATTGGGACGGGGATTTAGCACCGCGTCTCTTTGTCTCTGGCGTGGATCTGGTGGATGGGACGCCGATCTTTGATATCAAACCCTATGTCCGTTTTGCCGACTCTATTCCTGATGCACGCAGCGGTTTTGCCGATCAGCCGCCGCCTCATTTACCAGTGATTTGGGACACGGAAAGCGCAGTGCCTGATGAGGTGCGGATCATCATTGATCAAACCCTGGCCCAACAACCGCAGCCAGCTTATCACGATGATAAAGGTCGTGAGTATGCCACCGAGATAGCGGGCTGGCGGGTAAAATGGAATGCCACGGCAGAAGGTGCTCGTGTGAACTCTTGCCTCTTCGTGGGATGAAGTCATCGGAACATCTTTTTATGTCATCGCCCTCTCTATCTAGCCGCGCAGCTACAGAAACCGCCATGGCTCACGGCATCATTCCTGACCGCTGTGAGATTTTGCAAAATAGCAGCACGCTGGTTTTACGTTTAACTGAGTCCTTGGTCGCACGAGTCGTGCAGGATACCGACGGACCACGTCAGGGCACTGAATGGTTCGAGCGGGAAAATGCCATCGCGCTGCATCTCACGCTGGCTGGCGCGCCAGTGATCCCACTGCATCCAGATCTGCCGCCTGGGCCTCATCAACATTTGGGATATCCGATGAATTTTTGGCAGTTCGTGACTCGGATTGCAGCTGATCCAGACCCTCACTCGGTGGGGCTCACGCTGCGCCGCTGTCATGAGATCATGCGCCACTTCGTCAAACCGTTGCCCAAGCTGGCCATCCTCACGGAGAGCCTTTGCATCCTCCATGACCGCGAGCTTTTTCCAAAAGCCACACAGCAGATGCTAGTGGATCATCTCACTGAAAGCATCACCGTGCTCATTGAGTATCCGCATCAGCCTCTTCATGGAGATGCGCATCTGGGAAACTTCATGAATACCACTTCTGGGCTGCTGCTCACCGATTGGGAAGATACCTTTTCTGGTCCCGTCGAGTGGGACCTCGCCTCGGTCATCTGGAACGCGCAGCTTTTAGAAAACGACGACGCTACTGTGAAAGCCATCCGAGATGCGTATGGCTCGGTCGATGAGCGTGCTCTGCATCATAGCCTGATTGGTCGTGCTGTTGTCATGACGGCCTGGTATCCCATTCTCTACCCCAATCCCAACCCTGAGCGTCAGTCTAGATTGCAACGTCGTATCGAGTGGTTGGAATCGATGCAGAAGTGATTTGCGGCTTCGCTGCCTAGTCTCAAGCAATCGCCGTCAGGACATCTTTCACTAGGCCTGGACCGCGATAAACAAGGCCGGAATAGACTTGGACGAGGGCGGCACCCGCTTGGAGTTTTTCCTGGGCATCAGCTCCGCTAAGAATGCCGCCAACACCGATGATGGGAGTTTGTTCGCGGAGCAGTTCACGGAAGGCCGAGATGACTTGCGTCGAGCGCACTTTCACAGGCGCACCGCTGAGACCCCCAGCTTCGTTTTCTAAAGGATGGCCACTGATGGCGGCACGATTGATGGTGGTGTTCGTGGCGATCACGCCATCGACTGCCAATTCATTGAACACTCGTGCTAAAGCCTCAATCTGCGCGGCTTCCAGATCTGGAGCGATCTTGACGAGCATCGGCACTTTTTTGCCCGTGTCTTTTTGCAGGCTTGCCTGCTCTTTTTTGAGCGCACCGAGCAATTGTCGGATCGACTCCTCTGCCTGAAGATCCCGCAGGCCCTTGGTATTGGGTGAGCTGATGTTCACGGCGATGTAATCCGCCACGGGGTAGGCCACTTTCAGGCAATACAGATAATCGTTCACCGCAGCCTCATTGGGCGTATCGAAATTTTTACCAATGTTCACACCGACGACGGCTTTGCAGCGGCGCTTTTCCAGGCGCTTCACCGCAGCATGAATGCCCACATTATTAAACCCCATGCGATTGATCAGGGCTTCATGTTCAGGCAGACGGAAGAGGCGCGGCTTAGGATTCCCGGGTTGTGGGCGGGGCGTCAAGGTGCCGACTTCGACAAAGCCGAATCCAAGTGCGCTCCAGGCCTCGACGGCTGAGGCAGATTTATCCATGCCAGCGGCTAGGCCGAGGGCATTTGGGAAGGTGAGCCCAAGGCACTGAACAGGAGTTTGAGGCAAGCTACCCTGTCCTGCGGTGAGCAGGCCAAAGCCATTGGCAATCCGCATCATCCGAGTCGTCCATTCATGCGCCCGCTCGGCATCCATTTTAAAGAGCCAAGGTTTCAGGGCGGGATAGAGACTGGCGACGAGTGACATTCCTCTTCAAAGCCTCAGCCACGCCCAGTGTCAATGAAGAGTCCTCGGGGGCTCTCGCCTTTTCTAGTGAAACGGCGGTTGCTTCGAACTGGCCTTACATGTAGGATTTTCCCACTATGACTACCGTGCTATCACAAAAGGGGCAAGTCGTGCTCCCTGGCCTTGTGCGCCAGCAGTTGAATCTTCAGGCTGGCGACGATTTCGAAGTCTTCGTCGAAGACGATGACAGCATCACGCTTCGACGTATCAGCAAGCCTGCAAATCATGGCTTGGTCGATCTCCTGCTTGCCTGCCCCACGTCCTTCGAGATCCCCGTGCGCGACCGCGACGACTCCGAACCACCTGCGCTGTGAGCTACCTTGTCGATACTAATATATACAGTGAACCGGTTAAACCCAAACCGGAGCCCAAGGTCGTCGAATGGCTACGCAAACACGAGCGTGAACTTTATATCAGCACTGTCACCATTGGTGAGATACGCCGCGGTATCGAACGGCTGCCTGAAGGCAAACGCAAGGCCCAGTTGCGCTTATGGTTGCAATCCATTTGCGACTGCATGAAAGGCCGCGTCCTCAGTTTTAACATTAGCACTGCTCATGTTTGGGGACAGCTAAAAGCCAAGTGGGACAAGGCAGGCATCAACGTTCCGTCGCTTGACAGTCAGATCGCAGCGACAGCCCATCGGCATGGATTGACAGTGGTCACGAGGAATACCGCGGACTTCAATAAGACAGGCGTGAAGATTCTGAATCCTTTTGATATCTGAGTCACCCGAGACTCACGCCTTTTCAAAGGCATCCGCTACGCGCAGCGGACTGTCACATTGCCCTATTCCTTATACAATCCAGACACTCGACAAACCGAGTGTGGTTTGATACAATCTCACAATCATGTCCACAGTAGCCATTCAGCTCCCAGACGAACTTACCCAGTTCGTGAATCAATCGGTTCGCTCCGGTGGTTTTCACACGACGGACGAATTCTTCATCAGTATTGTCTCGATGTATAAGGATCAGGTCGAAGAAAGTCTCAGTGAAGCTGATCAAGTGAAGCTCGAAAGCCTACGGTGTGATCTTCAGATTGGTATTGACCAGCTCGACCGCGGCGAAGGCAGCGAAATGGATTGGGATGAGTTTTTTGCTGATCGCCACAGAGCCTACGCAGATCGTCACTCCGCCTCATAGTTCATGGCTAAAGTCGAGTATTCGAGTGCTGCTAAAGCTGACCTACGTGAGATCTGGGACTATATCTCACTAGATAGCCAGTTCCAAGCAGATCGGCTGATTGCCAAGTTCCGCGAAAAACTTCAGCACCTCGCGAAATGGAACACGATGGGGCGCCCTCGTCCAGAATTCGGCAAGGACTGCCGCAGTTATCCCTTCGGTAAATACTGTTTCTACTTTAGGCCCATTGAAGACGGAGTCGAAGTCATTCGCGTGCTGCACTCTGCACGCGACCTCGATCAAATCGGCTTCCCTGAGTAATACCTTAGATCGTGTAAAACAGCCCAGTTCCACAGAGACTCACGCCTTTTCAAAAGCATCCGCCACGCGAATGAGCGTCATTTCATCCAGCGGCTTGCCGATGATCTGAAGTCCGACGGGCAGTGACTTGCCATCTTCCAGGGCCGTGCCGCAGGGCACGCTGATCGCTGGAAGTCCGGCAAGATTCACGGGGATGGTGAAAATATCCTCCAGATAGGCCGCCAGCGGATTGTCCTTCAGAGCACCCAGTTTGTGCGCTGGAGTCGGGCTGGTCGGACTGACGATCACGTCCACTTTTTCAAATGCCTGCTCAAAGTCCTGTCGGATAAGCGTGCGGGCACGTTGGGCTTTCAGGTAATAGGCATCGTAGTAGCCACTGCTGAGCACGTACGTGCCGAGAAGAATACGGCGCTTCACTTCCGGGCCGAAGCCCTCTTCCCGAGACATCATGTAATGCTCCATGAGATCCGCGGCTGCGGCGCTACGGTGACCATAGCGCACGCCATCAAAGCGCGCCAGATTGGCTGAGGCCTCGGCTGGGGCGATGATGTAGTAAGTGCTCACGCCGACATCCGTATGCGGCAGACTGATCTCGACTGGGATGGCACCCAGCGCTTCGAGTTTCTTGATAGCTGCATTTACGGCAGCGGAGACGCCCGCATGAATACCAGAAATAAAATACTCCTTCGGCAGACCAATGCGCAGACCTTTGATATCCTTACCCAGCGCACTCGTAAAGTCCGGCACGGAGACATCCAGGGAGGTGGAGTCACGCGCATCTTTGCCACAAAGATGGTTCAGCAAAATGGCTGAATCCTCCACCGTCTTCGTGATCGGGCCGATCTGATCCAGCGATGAGGCAAAGGCGACCAAGCCATAACGGGAAATGCGTCCGTAAGTCGGCTTCAGGCCCACGCAGCCGCAAAGCGCAGCTGGTTGGCGGATGGAGCCGCCGGTATCAGAGCCTAGTGTGGCGATGGCCAGATTCCCAGCCACGGCAGCGGCACTGCCACCGCTGCTACCACCGGGGATACGCTCCAGATCCCGAGGATTGCGCGTCACTCCCAGGGCTGAGTTTTCGGTCGAAGAACCCATGGCAAATTCGTCCATGTTCAGGCGGCCAAAAGGTACGGCACCCGCGCTGCGCAGCTTCACGATAGCGCCGGCGTCATAGGGGGCCGTGTAGTTCTCTGCCAGCATCCGCGATCCACAGGTGCAGGGCTCACCGATGACGTTCATATTATCTTTGATCCCAATCGGGATGCCACCGAGTGGCTGAGAGACATCCGCCTGATCCGCCTCTTTGAGCGCCTTTTCCAGATCCCAGGATAGATAAGCTCCGATACTGGCATTTTGCGTATCGATGGCCTTGGCCACATCGGTCACGATGTCACGCGGGGAGATTTCTTTGGCAAGCAAACGCTGACGCAGCGTGGCAATGGTGGAGTTAGCGAGGGACATGAAGAGAAAAGTAAAAAGTGTTTCGTTTTGAGTGCTTAGTCCAGAGGGCCTTCGTGTGTTCTTCGATCAAACGACACTGAGCACTCAAGACCAAACACAGGCTTGGGCGCGCCTCATTCCATCACCTTCGGAATCTGGAACTGATCCATGGCACGTCGGGGCGCGTTGGAGAGCGCTTCCTCCTGAGTAAACCCAGGCCGGGCGATGTCTGGGCGGATCACATCAAAGATGGGCATCGCATGAGCACTCGGCTCGGCATCCAGTTGATAGGTACTGAGCTGGTCGATGTGACCCAGGATACGATTGAGCTGCCCTTGATACTGCACCGCCTCCTCCTCAGAGAGGGCTAGGCGTGAGAGCTTGGCAATGTGGTGGATGTCGATCTGCGGGGACGGCATACCTGCTTTTTAAACCGGAGAACACGCCGCGCAAGCGGCCCTTTCGCAAGCGCTAAGACTCTGATGAGGGCAGCAAGCCGTTCCCCGTTTTTCCGCGCACAGGATTCGATGGAGCTTAGGCGTCCTCGCCAGACATCGGCCAGAGGCGTCTGGCCGATTTCTCCGAATCGAAAACCAGTCAGCTGTTGGCGGTTGGTTTAAAGACCAGCTTCCAGGCATCTTTTCTCTGTTGAAAAAAGGTCGAAGGCAGAAGGGTGACGGAGGAATCAGAGGTCACCGAGCTCGGGCATGTGATCGGCATAAGAGATGCGGATGGCGTCTTCGAGGTCAGTGATCTCCGTGTCGGTGAGTTTCTCAAACTGGGGGATGGAGCGCTTTTTCTTGGAGAGACGGCATTTGTTTTGCAGGGCGAGCTTGAGGAAAAGGTTGGCGTGCGGTTCGGGGAGGTCCACGATCTCTCGCATGGCGGCTCGGGCCACATCGTAGCAGCGGAGGAAGGAGAGTTCCCTCGGCAATTCTTTGTCGATGGTCTCGGCGACGAAGGCGTAAAGAGCCTCGGCCATGACTGTGCAGTCGATGTAGCGGAAGTGGTCGAGCGTCTTATTAGTCACGGTCATCACATACTCCTCGGTGAGAGTGTATTCCGAGCGCTCCTTCAGTGGAACAGAGAAAGCCTCCAGGCTGGCGTCATAGTCCGCAGGTCGGTTTAGCATAACGGCGGAGACGGGAAAGACGATGCCGTCAGGGCCGAACTTCCGCCGTGTTAGGACATGGTGAATAAGAAAGCGGTGGATACGGCCATTGCCGTCGAGGAATGGATGAAAGAAGACAAATTGATAGGCAACAATAGCTGCCGCTGGCACGGAAGGGATGTAGCTGCTAGTGGCGAGAGCGCCGGAGACCTTGGCCCACTGTTCCATGAGGAAGGAAAGGTTTTTGCCGGGTTTCGGTGGCACGAGGTAAACTTCCTCCATGCCGAGAGCCAGAGTCTGGCCGACGAAGTTCTGTGTGGTGCGAAAGGTTTTGGAAGAGAAGCGCGGGTCCACAATGGCTTGCTGTAAACTGCAGAGGGCTTTTTCGCTGAAGTAGTCCTGTTCACCAGAGGCACGAAGGAGGCCGGTAAACTTGCCTGTACGATTCTCGTCCGGCACTTCCTGCTCGATGGCGTAGGAGGATTTGGTTTCCTTGGAGTAAAGCCAGGAGAGGGCACGCTGGTAGAGGTTGACCGGGTATTGATCGAGCACCTGCTTGCACTTCTCCGCCAGCCCGGCCTGCTCCCACTCCAGGAGCCGTTTCAAGCGGCGGAGCATGGGGGAAAAGTGAATGTTGCCGATGAGGTTGTTGACGATACGCCAGCGGGGGTAGCGCTGCTCTGGCCCTGGATAGTAGATCTCGGGATCAGCCAGGGACACGTAGTTGCCGATGGAAATGTCAGGGATGTCGAGTGACTTGTCGGTGAAGCGCTCCCAGAGATACCAGAGGCGGCGGGCTGTGGCACCGGTGGGTGTGGCTCGGACAAAGGCTGCGACTTCAGCCGCGGGAACTTGCGGTAGAACCGCGCGAATTAACTCCAGGTGAAGGCCCTCACGCTTGATGGCAAACTCCAAGTGATCGCAGACGGATTTGAGCTTTATAGCTGTCCAAGGATAAATTTCCCGTAAACGGCCATCTGCCTGTTCGACGGTCTTTCGCTCGCCCGGCTCTGCCACAAAGGACTCGACGTAGTGAGGCATGGCATTCACTTTGAAAGTGACTGCCAGCCAAGCTTAGCCGACGGGGCGGTAGGTTTTGTCAGATGCCATGAGTGAATCGTTAAACAGGCATAGTTTGCCGATAGTTTTATTATCGGGAACAGGAATTTGTTAATTTCGGCGGATTCTTTGTGAGAATTGTTAATCAATTCAGACTCTGTCAGAAAAAACAATTGACATTCAACCTTCGATTCATTCGCAAATGACCGTCCAGCGGATGGTGAATAGGGTTGAGACTTCGGTCCTGTGTTGCTCCACTTGTCCAGGGCTGCAACAATGCCCCTCTGTCAGCCAACTTTTCCGTCTTTTCCCCAATAGCAATCACCTTCTCTGACCCCGTTGTCATGCAGACCCCGTTCTCATGCATGGGTCATTTTTTGAGGCCACAGGTGACGAGTTTGGACTTCTCCGCTAGATATCATCTTCTATGAATTGGACACTCATTAAAGCAGTCGCACTGCTGACAGCCTCGAACGTCTTTATGACCTTCGCTTGGTATGCTCATCTGAAGGAACTCAAAGCCCGTCCTTGGTTTATTGCAGCAGTCATGAGTTGGGGAATAGCCTTTTTTGAGTATCTGCTTCAAGTGCCAGCCAATCGTATTGGTAGTGAGACCCTTAGCCTACCACAGCTCAAGATCATTCAGGAGGTGATCACCCTATCCGTTTTTATACCGTTCGTCTTATTTTACATGAAGCAGCCGCTGAAATGGGATTACCTATGGGCCTGCCTTTGCATGGGCGGGGCCGTTTACTTCATCTTTAGAAAATAGAATCAGATTCCAGCGGGAATCGTCATGAGATTTCAAGCTTCGGCAGCACCTTCCCGATCTTCCTCGTCTCTAGGCTCAGGCTGATGACACGCAGGAAGAGTTCGAGGGGGTATTTGGCAATAGTAAAGTGTCCGGCCCTTTGCGGCGCTGCCATTGACGAAACGATCTGATTCAGTGGATCTACAGAATTTGTCAGCCAGTTGCAGCCTGCCCCCAGTTTCCCGTCAGAGTGACCACCCGTATCGTCGGCGCACGCGTCGGCCTTGATCCTTGGGCAGGCGCTTCAGGGAGCCACTCAAGAGCTTTAAGCCGTTGTCCAAGTCGATCCTGGACTGTGGTGAAAGCACGGCGGAATACTCCGGCAGCGGCACTTCGTTGGGTGAACCTTTCTTAGCCAAGCGACTGATACTCATAGAGCGGATTTTGAGGCGCGGACTCGAAAGAGTCAACTCTGTTCAGCGCCTCGCGGAGTTGACGGTTCTTCTCAGGAGCTGCTGCCACGTCTTGCCCATTGGCCGCCTCGTTTTGGATTGCCCTCCGATCGGGACCTTCGACACTTTACTCCGACCATTAAAACAGGCACACTACATTTGTGATTCCCCTTCGAATAGAGTCCTGATGCTTTTCGGCCAATATGAGACCAAAGACCAACGCCCCAATCATTCTCAATGAACGCGAAGAGAAGCGCGAATTCTGGGCACGCTTTGAAGCCCGAATGAAGGCCCTACAAAATTCCCAGCAGTCCAGCCCCGTCCGCTCCCGGGTTATAAAGTGTCCGTCCCTTTGCAAAGCTGTTCAAAGTAGCGAGGGTGCGGGAATTCTAGGTATTTGAAGTCATGTTTTCTTTCGGCATCACATCAGGATAAGGCCCCAAGAACCGCTCTCCGTTGAAGTGGATCATGTGGTCGGGGTCTTCGGCGATCCAGACCTCGGATTCCCAGGCGATGTGCGACACGAAGCTCTGCATGGCTTTGCGACTTTCGAAGGCGGTCACGAAGACGAGGCCTGCTTTGCAGCCTGCAAAGAGGTCTTTGAGTTCCTTGCGGCGCTTCCCATCAACCGGACCTGCACTAGTAACCGCTTCGATGAGTAAGAGCCAATTGCGCTTTGTATCGTGAACGATGACATCAGGAATCTTGGCGGCTGAATCCAGGGTGACTCCGAGTGCGGTCAGACTTTCGGTCTCTAAGTGGACGAACTTGTTTTCGGTATCGCCGATGTAGAGGACCACACCGCCGGGAGCAAACGCGGGGCAGAAGTGTTCGATGATGGACTTAATGAGTGGATTCTGGCCGCCAGGAGAAAGCGCGACTTGCGATCCATCAGGCAACGTCACAGGCACGCGGGCTAGATCGCGTTTTCGGCTTATCTCATGTTTGAGGCTTTCGCGGCTTGTGAGGTATTTCTTCAAAGCGGGGAACCAATCAAGACTGCCAAGCTTACGGAGAAGTGCGAGGGCAGTCGGTTCAATCTGATAGACTGTCTTGGCGCTGTTGGTCGGACGATTTGGATCGTCAGGATTGCGGAGCAAAAGTCCTTCTTCGACAAAGAACTTTACGGCATCGTCGCGGATGGTTTCACGTGTGTTGGGTGCGTAGCGGTTGCCGTAGGCGGTCGCGATGAAGTCGATGATGGGCGTGATGCCACGCAACGGAGCTTGCGCGTCAGCCCATGAGGCATCTGGCTGGAGGTCAAGCAGTGCAAGCAACGTATAGGCGGCGGTTTCATTCCGTTGCTTCGGGCCGAACTCCAAAGCCGTGAGTGCTTCGATGGTTTCGGCGAGCCGCTTTTTCCGAGCGGTGGCTTTGCGGCTAGGTTTATCGGCAGGCATGAAGATGTTTGGTGACGAGTTGATCAATTTCGTCCTGCGAGAGGTCGAGGGCTGTCATTTCGCGGCCCATTGCATTGAGAGTGTTGCGGTCTGGATAGCTCAGGGTGCGCAGGTCAGTCGCGTTCACCTGAGTATGACCACTAAAGCGACGGAAATACTGATCAACGACTGTCGAATTTAGAAAGGCAAAGAGACCGGCCGCCAGATGACGCTCCAATCCACGACCACTCGCGTGGAAGTAGTTCAAATGGTTCTCAAAGCCCACCCAATCCGTTTTCACCTGCTCTGGGTCGAACATGCAAGCAACAAGGCGGCGACGCTCCTCCTTGGAAGTGAAGCGCTTCGTCAGCAGGTACATTCCTGTTGGCACCAACCACTGCCGCGTCTCAGCATTGTCCATGATTGCATTGGGTTTACGGGCTTCGAGCTTGGGCCAATGCACGGTGCCACCGTTGAAATGACAAGGATAGAGGAGTGGCACTGTGCCGGACTCCGGTTCCTTGCGCAGTGCTTCTTTGAGCCGGAAGTCCACCACACGACCCGTGGATACGGTCAATCCCAAAGCGGCGAGTGACGTGGTTAGGCCATCCATTGTTTCTTTCGCAGCGCCATGACTGGAGCATGACGGGATGTGAATGAACTTCTCCGAGTCGTTAGGGTGTACGATCTCGGCGAACGGAAAGACAGTCTTCGAGACCTCGCTGCCAGCCTCGCCACTGCTGCTGGAGATGATCAGTTCACGAGGCTGAATCCGTCCCTTCACAGCATGGAAGATGATGTTCTCCTGCAATACGCTGTCTTCGCGAAAGGCAGCTTGGCGTGAATCGAAGACGTGTAGTCTGCGTAGTTCCAATTGGCTCAAGAAGTCTTCACGGAACGGGCGGAAGTATGGCCCATTGCAGAAACTCCGAGGCGTGATGCCGACGAGTTGGCCGCCTGGAACTAAGAGACGCTGAATGAGGGCGATGAAGCCGGTGTAAAGGTTGCTGGTCTCGACTCCTATCGAGCGGAGAGCACGCCTCTCAGCTGAATCGGTGCTGATTTTCTTATACGGCGGATTCGCAATGGCTGCATCAAAAGCCGGTGGCAATGTGCCGAACAAATCGACCGCCAAACGAGCTGACATCTCCTGAATGAAATCGGTGGAATGGATCGCAAAAGTGAATGTGATTCCAGCCGCCGTGCATTGGCTCTGGCATTCTCGCATGGTCGCGTGCAGCGCATCGAGGATGTTTGAATCGACTTCGTAGAGAGTGACTTCTACCGCGCTGACATATCCATAATTAGCGCAAACATGCTTCACGAAGGCCGCAGTAAGAGCACCTGCGCCAGCGCCCGCATCCAATAGGCGAACCACACTTGGCAAAGGCCCGAACATTGAAGCCATGAAATCCGCCGTCGGACTCGCCGTGAGGAACTGTCCAAGTTCCTCCTGCCGAGATCGTCCGTTCGTTTTTGTGGCTGTCATGATTCTGAATCTACGTGTGTTGACTATCCTAACGTGAACTCGCCTGCTGTCACAAATTTTAACGTTATCAGCCGTTCGCCTGAAAAAATCTTGCCAAAAAGGGGCCAATTCCGGTAAAAACCAATTCCATGTCGCAACCTTTTACATGGAATTCTAACCTAGTGTGGAATGCACCAGGGGCTGTGTGGAATGGCTCGACTAACGTCAGTAACCCCACCAAACCAATGACAAACGATAATAAGATTAGTGCGTCACTTACGGCGCAGGACATGACAGACATGATGGCCGCTTTTGCTCTCATTAAGGCAAAGCTGCCCTTTCTCATCAATCTAACTGCGGCGGAAAAACGCCGTATGCCAAACATCAGCACCGAGCGTGGTGGCATGGTGGACACCTTCACCATTGAGATGGGACTGCACCCTGACCTGGTGCCTACCTATGTGGATACGCCGGAACTGGCCAAGGATGCTGCGCTGCTGGCCCAACTAGAAACTCTGCGCGCCTGCGCTAATGAACTGTGTGAGGGTATCAATGACACACATCAAGCCGTCGGCTCTGACATGTATCTGGCCTACCTGAGCTTTTACAACAATGTGAAGCAGGCCGCGAAGCGCGCCGTGGTAGGTGCAGATGCCGTCTTTGCCAATCTGCGCCGCTTCTTTCAGCGCGGTGGTGGTGACACGCCGCCTCCTGCACCGACGCCCTAACGAAGCCGCAGGTGTGCGCGGGCGGAGAAATGCCCCCGCACAAGGCTCTGAGCCCGTTTTGAGGGAGACTAGACTTCAAAACGGGTTTTTCCGTCAAAACGGCCATTTTCATTTCCAACCCACGGGTCTGCATGGTGAAAATCGCGATTAATCAGCCAACTGGCGATAATCGAAGATCGGTAAACACCTAAAATGGCCCGAAAACCTCGAAACAAGCCTATATCCGCCATGCTTTCCGTCGAAATCACGAACACGAAGGAGCCAATTTTGACTAAATTTCAGTCAAATTTGACTGATTTTTGCTCAACGATGACCGATTTTCAATCGCCATTGAGCGGCGTTCAGTCGCTCTCGAGCACTGGTCGGTCAACGCTGAAGGATTTTGGGTCATCGGCGATCCGTGATCCGTCAGTGCCGAGCGATTGCCGATTAAGCGTGAGCAATGACCGCTCAACGCTGAGCCAAAAATAGTAACCGTTTCTGCCATCTCTGCCCTGACCCAACTCATGCGGGCAAAATAGCCCGCAACACTCTGAACCAAGAACTTCACAGCCATGTTCGACCCAACTCTCCCCCAAGAAAACACCCTCGCAGACGCCGCGCAGATGCGCAGTCAGCTCAACGGGCTGAAAGCCATCATTGATGCCATTCTCACCGTCACCGCCGCGCAGGTGGACAGCACGAGCACGTTGCCGCAGGGCAATCCCGCGAATGCCAGTGTGAGCGTGATCGGCAACACCCTGCACTTCAGCTTTGAGATCCCGCAGGGTCAGGATGGCGCGCAGGGACCACCGTTTGCCCAAGCAGTGGTGGACAGTGTGACGACGCTGAATCCCTGGGAATCGGCCTCTGTCGGAGTGAGCTTTGATGGCAGCAACGTGCGCTTCAACTTCGCGATTCCGCGTGGCAATGACGGCAGCCAAGGCCCACCCGGCGGCAGCGGCAGTGATGGTGGTCAAGGACCGCAAGGCATTCAAGGCCCGCCCTTTGCCCAAGCGGTGGTGGATGGCGTGACCACACTGGACCCAGGTCAGCCTGCGACGGTGCAGACAAACTTTGATGGCAGCAACGTGCGCTTCACCTTTGGCATTCCGCGTGGAAACGATGGTAGCAATGGCAATGACGGTTCCCCTGGGGACGTGAGCCAGGCTCAGCTGGACAACGCCATTAGCGGCACGAGCAATAACACGAACAGTGTGGGCACCCTAGACTCGGGCTTTGCCGATGCTGACATGGAGGCGCTGCGCCAGAAGATGAACGAGCTGATCAGCGCGCTGAGGCGTTAGGGACTTTGTGCTTTGTGCTTTGTGCTTTGTGCTTTGTGCTTCGTTCGGTTCCCTCGTGCGGGACCTCTTCACTCAGGTGTGGTCCAAGTTTACAGGAAAACAGAAAGACAGGATTGACAGGTCAGGACCCATTCCTGTGAATCCTGTTTTCTTGTGAATCCTGTGACTAAAAACTCTCGACACGAAATGAGTGGCACGAGTGATAACTCAAACAGCATCAGCACACTGGACTCGGGGTTTACCGATCCCGACCTAGAGGCTCGGCGCCAGAAGATGAACGAGATCATTCTAAACGGGCGGCGTTAGGGGTAGTCGTGGTCCAAGTTTACAGGAAAACAGAAAGACAGGATTGACAGGTCAGGACCCATTCCTGTGAATCCTGTGATTAGAAACTCGAATCACGAACAGTCTCCTAGCATCCATGGCGGGCGGAACAGCGCGTCACTCTACGGCAAGTGAGTCGGGAGGCTTAATTCAGCTCCACATCCTCTGGGACATGGGCAATGATCTGGTAAACGGGGCCCATTTCCTCGAGCACGGCTGACCATAGGGCGGTCGGGGGGCTGGTGGTGAGGATGGTCTTTTTGGCGGGACTGATGATCCAGGAGCGGGCTTCCACTTCCTTTTCCAGTTGGCCTTCTGACCAGCCGGAGTAGCCAACAAAACCACGCACCTCATGACCGAGGCTGAGCTCATCCAGGGCATCTGAAACGGACAGGTGAGTCCGGCAGCGCAGGGTGCTTTTTTGGCGATTCCAGTGCAGTGAGGCAAAAGCCAGCTTATCTGTGGCCACGGGACCACCGACAAAGATCGGCACATCTGCCAGAGCGCCCAGTGCTTCGTCAGGCAGCAGGTCAGACACACACTGCTCCAGCGGACGATTCAGCACATAACCAAAGGCTCCTTCTTCTGCTGAGTGGGCCGCCATGAAGATGACCGTGCGGGAGAAATTGGGGTCCCGCATTGACGGAGCGGCTAGTAGCAGACTGCCAGTGTAAAGCTTGGTGTCATTGGTATTCGACATGACTTAGCCTATAAATGGAGGGAGAAGCAGAGCCGTCAACTCTGCATCTGTTTTTGTGAATCCTAATTGGGTTCGGTGTATTTATCTGGAGTTTCGTCCGCTCACCGCTAGCATCGCCGCCCATTGATCATGCCTTCTGAAACCAAATCCCCGCTCGACCGTGCCCGCCGCAAAGCCTTTTTGCGTTTGCTGCCTGTGCTTTTCATTAGCTACATGATCGCCTATGTGGATCGCGTGAACGTGGCCGTGGCAAAGCTGACGATGGTCAAAGACATGCCGGATTTCACTGACGCGGTGATCGGCTTTGGTAGCACGCTTTTTTTCATCGGTTACTTTTTATTAGAGGTGCCTGGCACGCTGATGGTCGAGCGCTGGAGCGCGCGGAAGTGGATCTGCCGCATCATGGTGACCTGGGGTTTGATGGCTGGATTGACGGCGTTTGTGACCACGCCGACGCAGTTTTACAGTGTGCGGTTTTTACTGGGTTTGGCAGAGGCGGGCTTCTTTCCAGGCGTGATTGTGTATCTGACGCATTGGTTCACTTCGCGGGATCGGGCCAAGGCGCTGTCGTATTTCCTGATCGCGACGCCGTTTGCGCAGATGCTGAGTCCGATCTCGAATTGGCTGCTGAAGTTTGGCACGACGGAGGTTCTCAAAAACGGTGAGACTCTGGTGCATCCGCCTTTGATGGGATTGGTTGGCTGGCAATGGGTGTACATTTTCTGGTCCATCCCCGCCATCGTGCTCGGCATCGGCGTGCTGTGGCTGCTGACCGATCATCCGCGCCAGGCGAAATGGCTGACGTCTGAGGAAAGTGAAGCCCTGGAAGCTGAGCTAGCCCGGGAACGTGAGATCAAGACCCGAGGCAAACGCATGTCTGTACTGGAGGCCTTTGCGCATCCAAAAGTGCTGCTGCTTTGCGCGGCTTATTTCTTCATCACGACATGCAGTCACAGCATGGAGCTTTTCATGCCGAGTGTGATTAAAGAATGGTATTCGCTGAGTCGAGATGAGTTCACTTGGTTAATCGTTCTGCCGCCGCTACTGGCCTTGATGGGACAACTTCTCGGTGGGTGGAGCTCAGATCGCTTCCAAGAGCGCAGGCTGCATGCCTGTCTGCCCATCTTGATCGGTGCCATAGCGATGCTCTGCGCGCCGGCCACGATGGGAACGCTGACGCTGACCATGCTTTGCCTAATGGTCGCCTTTGCGGGCTTCAAGACTTACATGCCCGCCTTTTGGTCGCTGCCGAGTCTTTTCCTCGCTGAGGCGGCAGCCGCTGGTAGTATCGGGCTGATCAATTCGGTGGGAAATCTCGGTGGAGCTGTGGGTCCAGCCATCATTGGTAAGCTCAAGACCAGCACAGGCTCCTTCACCAGTGGTTTTTGGTTTCTCGGTGCTTCCATGCTTGTGGCTTTCCTGATCATCTTCTTTCTTGGCCTGGGTACACGGAAATCCGAAGCTGAGCGGCTAAAAAACTGACGATGTAGAACGCTTCATGCTAGTCCATGAAGTCTGATCTCATTCTTGTCGCATGTCTCTCCCTCAAAAGCTCCCCCCCTGGCGCATTGCTGCTGATACGGGCGGCACGTTTACGGATTGTCATGCGCTAGACCCTCAAGGCGGCGAGAGCCGTTGCAAGGTGCTTTCCACAGGGCATTTGCGCGCGAGTTTGGTCAGTCGCATGGGTTTTCTGGCCCGTGTTGCTGGACTGCCTCCGCTTCCAGAAGGCTTTTTAGTCGGCTTCAAAGTGCAAGCCGTCGGAGATGATCAGACGTTCACGATTGCCGATTGGCAAAGTGATAGTTCAGAAATCACGCTCAGTGATAAACCTCCAGCCTCATGGCAATCCGGCATGCTGCTAGAACTTAGCACCGGAGAAGAAGCGCCTGTGCTGGCCGCACGCGTGCTGACGAACACACCTCCCGGTCACGCTTTCCCGCCGCTGAGTCTGCGTCTAGCGACCACGCGTGCGACCAATGCGCTGCTAGAACAAAAGGGCGGACGCCTGGCTCTGTTTATTACGCGCGGTTTTGGGGATCTACTTCAGATCGGGGATCAAAGAAGGAGCGATCTTTTTGCGCTTCAGCATGAACCGAGGACGATTTTTCATGAGCAAGTCTGTGAAGTGGTCGAGCGTGTTAGCGTGCAGGGTCAGGTCGTCGAAGCCTTGGATGAGGTTGCTTTACGGGCTGCAGCTCAGCGCTGTCTTGACCTGGGGATTCAAACGGCGGCGGTCTCTTTGCTGCATGCCTATGCGCATCCTCAGCATGAGCAGCGGGTCGGTGTGCTTCTGCGGCAGGCCGGGTTTAAGCACATCACCCTGTCTCATGAGACGGCTGCCTTTGCCAAGCTTCTGCCGCGCACTCAAAGCACTGTGGCGGATGCTTATTTGCATGGACCTGTGCGGGCTTTTTTAGATGCGATCCATCAAGTCACGCCGGACATGCTGGTGATGACGAGTGCGGGTGGATTGAAGACAGCGGAAGAAATCCGGCCCAAAGACATGCTGCTGAGTGGCCCTGCAGGTGGTGCCATCGGTGCAGCGAATGCAGCGCGCCGATTAGGCATTCAAAAGATCATCACCTTTGACATGGGTGGCACCAGCACAGATGTGGCTCGGATCGATTCGCGCCCAGGTTATCGCTTCACCCAAGAGGTGGCTGGCATGAGGCTCCTAGCGCCCTGCATTGACATCGAGACCGTGGCAGCAGGTGGTGGGTCCATCTGTCAGTGGACACATCATGGGCTGGCGGTCGGGCCTGAAAGTGCAGGCTCCAGTCCAGGCCCTGCCTGCTATGGCAAAGGCGGACCGCTGACAATCACCGACGTGAATTTACTTCTGGGCCGATTTGATCCAGCTCGTGCGCCGATTCCGCTGGATCTAGCGGCCGCTCAGAGACGGCTTAGTGAGCTGCATCAGCAGACGGATGGCAGGCTGAGCGAGCCTGAGCTATTGCAGTCTCTATTGCGACTGGCCATTGAGCATATGACGGATGCCATACGCCGGATTTCCATCGGTGAAGGTTATGATCCTACAGAACATGCACTTTTAGCCTTTGGTGGGGCAGGTCCTCAACATGCCTGTGCCGTGGCTGCGCAGCTCGGCATCAAAACGATCTTGGTGCCGGAACATGCCGGCATCTTGAGTGCGGTCGGATTGCAGGAGGCTGTGCCGGAGGAGATCCATGAAACGGAAGTCAGAATGCCCCTGATGCAGGCTCTGGAAGCTTGGCCAATCGCGGATGAAGCTCCCAGCTTAAAACAACGCATTCAAATCGCTGAACTCCGTCTGATGGGGCAGGATGCACCGATACAGGTGGAGTTTCAGCAGCCTGCGGATCTGCCCGCTGCTTACCAAAAAGCTTATCAGCGTCTCTTTGGTTATCCGCCACCTGCCAATCGCCAGATTGAGCTTGTAAGCGTTCGAGTGATTCTTCGCGAAGCTGAGGAGATCATGGAGCAGTCAGCTCTCGTTGTTGAAAAGTTAGAACCGCCACCCGGTCTGATTCAAGATGCCTTTAGCACCATCGTGATCGAGCCCGGCTGGCAAGTGGAGCGTGTGATCGGTTTTGGTCATGTCCTACGGCAGCAGCAGGCAATGCAGAAAGGCAGTCATCTAGAGCGGGATCTCGTTCGTCATCGCTTTCACTCCATCGTCACGGACATGGGGGCTTTATTGTGCCGCACGGCTATTTCCACGAACATCCGTGAGCGTTTGGATTTTTCCTGCGCCTTGCTTGATCCCGCAGGGCGTCTGATTTCCAGCGCGCCACATATCCCAGTTCATCTCGGCGCACTCGGCGTTTGCGTGCGTGAAGTCGCGGCGGCTGTGAGCCTGCAACCGGGAGATACGATCATCACCAATCATCCTGCTTTTGGCGGATCCCATCTGCCTGATGTCACCCTCATCACGCCTGTGCATGATCAGCATGGCGCACTGCTGGGCTACATCGCCAATCGAGCCCATCATGCCGAGATCGGCGGCATCACGCCGGGGTCCATGCCAGCCAATGCCACCCGCTTGATTCAGGAGGGCGTCGTCATCTCGCCGCGACACTTGATTCGCGCTGGAGAGTCCTGTTTTGATGAAATCAGTCAGCTGCTCACCCGTAGCCTGTACCCAACACGCAATCTGGCAGACAACTTGGCAGATCTGCATGCACAGCTGGCGGCGAATGCCCATGGCGCAGCTCGTTTGATCGAGCTGGCTGGTGAGCAGCCTGAGGCTCTGCGCCGGATCATGGCAGAAATCATCGCGCACTCGGCTGGTGTGATGCGCCAGCAGATTCAGCATTTGCCAGAGACTTTTTGGGCTGAGGAAAGGCTTGATGACGGCAGTGTCATCACGGCTGCCTTGAGACGTGAGGACGATCGACTTATCATCGACTTCACCGGCACCTCGGCTGTGCATCCACAGAATCTGAATGCCACGCAGGCCATTGTGCGTAGCGCCGTGCTTTATGTGATGCGGCTGATGCTTCAGCAGGATCTGCCGCTGAATGAAGGCCTGTTAGAGCCGGTGCAGATCATTTGCCCAAACTCCTTTTTGAATCCGACTTTCACGGGAGATGCTGCGCAAGATCCCGCCGTCGTCGGTGGCAATGTCGAGGTCAGTCAAAGGCTCGTGGATACTCTGATCAAAGCGCTGGGACTTCAGTCATGCAGTCAGGGTACCATGAATAACTTCCTTTTTGGTGGTGCCGGTTTTGGGTATTACGAGACCATCGCTGGCGGCGCAGGTGCTGGCCCAGGTTATCACGGTGCCTCCGCTATGCACACGCACATGACCAATACGGCAATCACAGATCCTGAAATCATTGAGCAGCGTTACCCAGTGCGTCTGCATCAATTTGCCATTCGCCGAGGATCTGGAGGAGATGGCAAGTGGCAGGGTGGTGACGGAGTCATTCGCGAGTTTGAGTTCCTGGAGCCACTGACCGTCAGCCTGCTCACCCAACATCGGCATGAGGCCCCATTTGGTCTTGATGGGGCCTCTCCAGGCAGCCCTGGAAAACAATGCCTGCTGCGTGGCGGCAGCGTAACCGCATTGCCCGGGTGCACCAGCTTCCTTGTCGAGGCACAGGATCGAGTCCTCATCGAGACTCCTGGAGGTGGTGGCTATGCTCGTGCGTGTGCGGGAGTCTGACTCAAATATACTTCGACCCCGCCATCACATGCTTTTAAAACGTGACTGAAAAGAGGCACTGACAGGCAGGGATTCTGAAGACCCACGCAACTTGGCATGGAAATGTCCCAGCGCGTCTTTTTGCACCCGCTCAATGACACTCGCACGGACAATGAAGCTGCGGTGGATTTGCCAAAAGGTTTCAGGATCTAGCTGGGAAATGAGATCCTTCAGTGGCGTGCGGATGACGGCTTCATCCGTGGGTGTGACGACGCGCACATATTTGTCCTGAGCTTGAAAGAAGAGCACGTCGTCAATGGGGAACATCTTGACGGTATCGCCAAGACTGGCGGTGACCCACTTGAGATGTGCTTTGATCTGATTGCTTCGCAGTCGGATATCCAAAGCTTCAAGCAACTGACTGAGATTAGCTTCCGGTGGCTGAGAAAGACGTTTTTGCACACGGGCGATGGTTTGCTGAAGGCGTTCTGGCGTCACGGGTTTCAGCAGGTAATCTGCCGCGCCTGCGTCAAAGGCAGCCACGGCATACTCATCGTAGGCGGTGACGAAGACGATGTGAGCGCCAGCTTCAGCAGCGGCACGGGCGACTTCGATACCGCTGAGACCTGGCATGCGAATGTCGAGAAAGACGATCTGAGGCTGCTTTTCCTGCAGGGCTTCCAGTGCTGACAGTCCATCCTCACATTCAGCCACAAGCTGGAGCTGCGGCCACTGCTCATGCAGTAAGCGGCAGAGGCTGACGCGCTGAGCGGGCTCGTCTTCGGCGATCAGGGCTGTAGGATTCATGCGGGCACAGGAAGAGTGATTTCTGACATGGTGCCGCCTTCTGGGCGACTCACAACAGTGAGCCGAGCGCGGCTCTGATATCGAAGCAGCAATTGCTCACGAATATTCGCCAAACCAACTCCGCTTTGCAGCCCATCTCGTAAGCCCACTCCATCATCCAGCACTGCGGCGCTCAATTCTTGGCCATGGCTCTGAGCGCGGATGATGAGGGTGCTTGGGCCAGGCTTTGGCTCTATGCCATGCTTGATGGCATTTTCTACCAAGGAAAGCAGCATGAGCGGGGGGAAGTCGATGCTGTGGAGTTCCTCTGGTACATGCATTTCAAACTGCAATCGGTCCCCCATGCGCGCCTGCATCACGGCAAGGTAGCTGCCACAGATCTCAAGCTGCTGGCCAAGGGTGTGGGCTCCGCCTTCACGCATTTTGGGCAGTGTTGCGCGGAGGTGATCTGCCAGAGCATCCAGCACTTTTTCAGCCTGTACGCTGTCTTCGCGGATCAGTGGGCGGATGGCCGCAAGGGTGTTAAAAAGAAAATGCGGCTCGATCTGCGCCTGCAGCACACTGAGCTGCATGTCAGACTGAAGCGCATGACGTGCCCACCAGCGGCGGCGTTCGGAAAAGTAACCCAAGCAGGCCAAACCACCTCCGCAGCCAAAGTAGATGAACAGAGCGCCGAGCTTGGCGAGTTGCAGCGTGGCTTCTTCCAGCTGGCTAATCTTTCGTTCGGCGGCAGGCACGGGCTTTTCTGCTAGCTCAGTTTCGATGTGACTGGAGGCCCAAGCGTCTGAAAATAGGGCAAAGATAATGCCAAGGACGACAGCTCCGACAATGGCTAAGCCCTCGCGTTTCATGCCGCGATGCCGCACCCAGGAGGCCAGCGATGGGCCGCCATTGAGCATGAGTAAAAAGCCCGCGATGAAGTAACCCGTTGTGGCGAGATTGTTCATCAATGGTGTCTTGATCACGACATGAGTAATGAATGAGAGCATCCCATACAGCACGACGGCAATGCCAGTGGTCCAGAAGCGCCCCTTCAGCCAGGGCATGCTGAAGACGGGATACTTCCGGTAGCGAAAAGGGCCCCAAGTCATGCCGACAATGAGGTCGGCCGGCAGTGGTTCGTTTAGCGAGGGCTTCATAGTTTGAGGATGAATTGTTCCAGAGTCCATTGTCAGTCTATTTCACCGTAAAGATCTTTTCAGGAGCTAAGGCGTCATTGTTGATGAGGACGACGACGAGCCGATTCGAATCCGGTCTAGCAGAAATCCAGGATCGGTAGCCGCCTGTGCCGCCATTGTGCCAATAGCCATTGGTGCCGCCGACATTTAGAATTTGCAGGCAGAGACCGACATTGCCTAGGTCTCTCGGCTTTTCGATCTGTTCAATGAGGCTTTTTAAAGGTGAGTCAGCTGGCTTTGAGAGCGCCTGCGCCAAGATCATCAAGTCAGTCGCTGTCGAGTAAAGTGCCCCGCAGCCTGCAAGAGCCTTGAAGTTCCAGTTCTTAGTTTTTGCAGTGCCTGCGTAGGGTGAAACCAAGCGCCGCTTTTGTTCGGTATCCAGAGTGATTCGCGTATCTTTCATGCCCAGGGGTTGGGCGATGTGTTCAAGCACGAGTTGCTCCCAGGTTTTGTCCTGTAAACGTGCTAACACATCGCCCAGCAGACCGACGCCAAGGTTTGAGTATTCAGAGGTAAATGGGGCCGCATGTGGCAGCGTAGCTTTTGATAAAAAGGCATCTAAAAGCCGACGGTCATAATGGGCATAGGGATCATCAGGATTAGCTGCGGCAAGTAAATTATCAGGCAGACGTGGCAGGCCGCTCGTGTGAGTCGCCAATTGCTCCAGCGTGATCGAGGCCACGTGTTCACTGGCAAAGCGCTGCTTCTTTCCCATGACCTCTTGCAGGGTGCTATCGAGCCTGACCTTGCCCGCCTGCACGGCCTGCGCCAGAAGCAACCCGGTGAAGACTTTGGAGATGGAGCCAATCTCAAAGAGGATCTTTTCCGGTGGTATCTCTTTCGTGTCGGCCCGGCCTGCTAGGCTATAAATGGGTGCCTGATCACCATTTTTCTCAGCCGTAACGATGCAGCCTTTTGGCAGCTTCTCAGCCGAGATGCGGGCCTGTTCCACCAGCGTGAGTGGCTCAGCCGTGAGTGAACTGGCGACGAGTAAGTAGAGGAGTGGTTTCATGGGATGGGTGCTGTCTGAGCACATTTCAATGATGGCAGTCAAGGCTATGCTTTGCTGCTGAATGTGACGAAGCCGCCGCTTTCGCTGACAGACGGCTGGATTTAAGGAGGGAAAGGCGTCTTCTCATGGCCAATTCTGTTCCGCACTTGTGGCTTGTGTGAATCTGGCAATGATCAGCGTACCCTTTAGCCCACCATGTCCACGACCCGCCGTTCTGCCACTGAAGCCTACGAAAAGACAAACACACGCATTTTTCCGAGTTCGGGGGCTGCGGCCAAGGAACTAGCAGCGGAGGTGAGAAAGCTCATCGAAGAGCGGGCAAAGCAGGGAAAACATGTCGTGCTCGGAATGGCGACGGGATCAACCCCCGTGCCCTTTTATCGGGAACTTATTCGTCTTCATAAAGAGGAGAAGCTGAGCTTTAAAAATGTCATCACATTTAACCTGGATGAATACTATGGCCTGGGTGCTGACCATCCAGAAAGCTATGCGCGATTCATGGCCGATCAGATCTTTGATCACATCGACATCCCCAAAGAGAATATCAATATCCCCAGTGGCAAGGTGGCCAGCGATCAGGTCTTTGCGCATTGCCGTGAGTATGAGGAAAAGATTGATGCGCTGGGCGGCATTGATCTTCAAATTCTAGGGATCGGGCGCACAGGTCACATCGGCTTCAACGAGCCAGGATCAAGCCGTGACTCTCTGACACGTCGTATCACGCTGGATCGTGTGACCCGCCAGGACGCCGCAGCCGACTTCCGTGGTGAAGAAAATGTGCCGCACTTTGCCATCACGATGGGGGTAGGCACCATTCTACGCGGCAAAAAGCTGGTCCTTATGGCCTGGGGCGACAATAAAGCCGACATGGTAGCCAAAGCCGTGGAAGGTCCAGTGACAGAGGCTATTTCAGCCTCGTTCCTTCAGGGACATCCAGACGCGCATTTTTACATCGACACAGGTGCATCACGCGAGTTGACGCGCATTAAGCTGCCGTGGCTAGTAGGCCCAGTATCCTGGACGCCTCGTGAGACACGTCGTGCGGTCTGCTGGCAGGCTTTCCAAACAAAACGCCCCGTTTTGAAGCTGGTCGATGAGCACTACAACGAACATGGCCTGAGCGATCTGCTCAGTGAGCAAGGCCCAGCTTATCAGCTCAATATCCGCATCTTTAACCAGATGCAGCACACCATCACCGGCTGGCCAGGTGGCAAGCCAAATGAAGACGATACCTACCGTCCAGAACGCGCTAGTCCGTATCCGAAGCGCTGTCTGGTGCTCAGTCCTGAGCCACAGGATGCTGTCGTCGCCATGGGTAGCACCATCGAACGACTCGGTGAACAAGGTAATGATGTACACATCGTGGCTATGACCTCTGGCAACCTTCGTGTCTCAGACGGCGAGGCAGATAAATTTGCTGGCACCTTGCAAGAGCTTGCTGGCGTGGTGGAAAATCCTGCGGCTTGGGGGCCACAAACAGCCTATGCCCGCGAAGCCCTACGCTTACTCGAGGAGAAAGGCGAGTTCGGTGAAGACCCGCCACTCATTCGTCAGCTTAAAGCACTGATTCTTCGCGGTGAATTACGTGATGCCGCCCATGCTTGCAGCGTCAGCACGGATCGCGTCGTTTTCATGGATCTACCCTTCTATGAACAGGGCCGCTATCGCCGATTCAAAAGCACCGAAGCTGATGTGGAGGCACTGGTAGAACTCTTGCGCGAGCACAAACCGCATCAAATCTATGCCACAGGTGATGCCGCAGATCCGAGCAGCGTGTCAGGTCTATGCTTTAAAGTGCTCACCGCAGCCCTGAAAGTCTGTGCCGCCGAAGAGTGGGCAGGAAATTGCAGCATCTGGCTGTATCGCGGCAAAGAAAAAGCGCTAGAGCCCCATGAAATCGACATGGCTATTCCGTTAAGTCCGATGCAGCTCGAGCGTAAAGCACGTGCGCTGTCACGATACGGCTCCTTGTCATCACTTGAGCTAGGCTCCCCTGAGTCGAATCGTCAAAATGCACGAAACTATGACGCATTGGGGCTTGCTGAGTATGAAGCCATTGAGTGCTTCCAGAAATGGCGTCGGGTCTAACCGCCGACTGTCATTTGATGCGCTCATCCTGTGATCCATGTCATAGCCGACTTGGCAGCTGCGTTTGGTGAGTCATGATTTATCGCCGGCTGATCTTCATCATCCCCTTCCTGGTTTCGATTGCTGTTGCTGACGAAGGGGCTGTCTTGTTTCAAAACGTCTGTGCTCAGTGCCACGGTCCCAAGGGAGAAGGCAAGGAGGACGTGCGTGCACCCTCGATTGCCAATTTGCCGAATTGGTATGTAACCACTCAAGTGACTAATTTTCATGATGGCAAACGTGGCAGCGATATGAAGGTCGATCCTCAGGGTGCCCTGATGGCTTCGATTGCCAAAGCACTAAAGCCCGAGCAGGTCAAAGCCGTGGCGCTATATGTCGAGAAGCTACCACTCGTCGTACCAGCAAAGCGAGAGATCGACGGTGCAGATGTCGCCGCAGGACAGTTGTTATTTTATGAACGCTGCATGGAGTGCCACCGCTACAATGCCAGTGGCGAGATGGCCTTTGGCAGTCCACCGCTGGTAGGGCGCCAAGATTGGTATCTTTTAGCCCAACTCATGAAGTTTAAAAACCTGCATCGCGGCACCGCCAAAGGCGATGAAAAAGGCGCGAAGATGGTCCAAATGGCCGCCCTGTTTATCGAAGATGAAGCCGCCATGAAAAACGTCGTCAGCTACATCCTCACCCTCAATCCCATTCCGGAAGAAGAGACCCTTTTCAAAGCAAAGGATCAATAGCTGACAGCTGGGCGCATGGCTTAGCGTTGATGTCCTTCCCCATGAAGATCTTTACGACTGCTCTTGCTGCTTTGACTTTGGTTACAGCGCTCAACGCTGCTGATACTGCGCCTGCTAAACCCAAGTGGCAAAAGGTGCTGCCGCAAACGCCAGCGGGGTTTACTTTAAAGACACTAGAGGTCGCCAAGTATCCTGAGCATACGGTGGAACTGTTTGTTTATGTGCCTGATGCGGAGGGTGTCTGGCCTTGCATTCTGGACATTCATGGTGGCGGATGGAAAGCCCGTCAGATCGAGTCTGATAAACCGATGATGGAGCGCCTTGCTGCTCGTGGATTTGTCACGGCACTGGTGACTTATCGACTCTCCACTGAGGCAAAATACCCGGCGGCACTGCATGATTGCAAAGCAGCACTTCGTTGCCTGCGGGCTCATGCGAAGGAACTCAAGCTCGATCCTGAACGAATCGGCTGCATGGGTGGTTCTGCAGGCGGTCATCTGTCAGGTTTGACGGCAATGACTGCGGGTCTGCCTGAGTTTGAAGGAACAGGTCCGTTTCAAGATCAATCCAGTGCTGTGAAAGCCTGTATTGTCATGGCTGCTACTCAGGACATGCTGGCTGCGAATAGTGCCAAGACAAATGAGGGAGCCGTACTCTTCTTTGGAGCCAGTGCGCAGGATAAACCAGAAATCTACAAAGCAGCTTCCCCTATCACCCATGTTCGTGCTGGTGTGCCACCGACGATCTTCATCGAAGGCGAGAAAGACACACTGAAAATTGGACGTGCCGAGATGATGGAAAAGCTCAAAGCACTGGGGATTGAGACCTCCGTGCACACACTGAAATATGCCCCGCATCCTTTCTGGATGAGTGAGCCATGGTGCGGCGAGACGGTAGAAATAGCAGCCGCTTTTTTCAAAAAGCATCTCGGTGAGCCGGTAAAGTGAAGTTGCAGCGTGTGGAGCTTGCGCCTGAGTGAGGCTCTGTCACACTCAGGGTTCATATGTCCACCATCGTCGTTGCCCAGAAAAACGGAGTCGCCTGCATTGGCGCAGATACCATGAGCTGTCTTGGCTCACTGCGCCAAAAGGCCCATCACATCGTTAATAAAACCAAGATCACCAAGGTCGCTGATAGCTACATTGGTCTGACCGGCACCTCTGCCAGTTTGGTGGTCATGAACAGTTACTTCTCTAATCCCGAGCGGCCTCGTGACTTCTCTAGCACGGATATGATTTTTGAGACTTTTCGCCATGCGCATCATTGGATGAAGGCGGAGTACTTCATGACCACCATGGCCTCTAAAGATGAGGAATACGAGACCACTCAATTTTACGGGCTTGTCGCCAATCCACACGGCATCTTTGCTCTTTACTCTTACCGCAGTGCGCAGCAGTTCCATAAATTTTGGGCCGCAGGCTCGGGTCGCGACTACGCGCTGGGAGCCATGCAGAGCGTCTATGATCAGTATGATGACGTAGTGGACATCGTTAAAGCCGGCTTGAGTGCCTCAGCAGAGTTTGATAGCGCCACAGGATCACCCTTCGAGATTTATAAATGTGATCTGATTCAGCCTGCGCCTTCGATCAAGGCTTTTAAAGCCGTGAAGAAAGCGCGTAAAAAGTAGGGTCGCTGATTTTTAATTCATGAATACTGGGGATGCATCAATTCAGGAGGAGAGTTTTCCTTTTGCACAGGAAGGCTATGCTTTGATGGCCTCAGCCTTCGAGGTTTATGGGGAATTGGGTGGTGGGCTGGCAAAGGACATTTATCAGGAAGCGATGGAGCATGAGCTAGGTCTGCGAGGCATCAGCTTTAATGTGAATCACGAAATGTCGGTCTTCTACAAAGGCGAGGAGCTGAAAAAACGTTACACGCCTGATCTTCTGGTCAGTGGAGGCATCATTGTTGGGATTCAATCTACATCGGCCTTAACCAGCGAAGACTTCGCGCAGCACATGAACTACATGCGTGTCTCATGCCAGTCGGTTGGTTACCTCATCAACTTTGGCCCCATTCATAAGGTCGAGTGGAAGCGAATCATTCTCCGCGAATTCATCGACAAAGAGTAGTTCCTGGCCTGTTTTTCTTTTGAGTTTCTCAAGAGATTATATCAAATGCTGCGTTTAGTAGCATTCATGAAATACCCTTTATTATCGTTCGCATTCGTCACTCTTGCCTTGGCCGACGGCGCTAAAGACAACGTTGCGGAGAACGTGCGGCCCATTCCACCTCCAGGCGTCGCTGTGCCAGAGGCGGATACGAAGGTGCTGACGCAGGGGCTCTCAGAGCTGCGCACGGCAATTGATGCTGCGGTCAAAGCGCAGGCAAAAAATCCTCAGTTACAGGATTTATTGCCAGATGTGGAAATCTTCTACAAAGGCGTGGATTGGGCGCTCAAGTACAATGAAATCCATAAACTAACGGAGATCAAATCAGCGCAGGAAGCACTGGCTGAAGGCAAGCAACGTGCAGAGCAGCTCAAAAACGGTCAGGCTCCGTGGACGAAGCAAAAAGGCCTAGTGGTGCGTGGCTATCGTTCTAAAATTGATGGCTCAGTGCAGCCCTACGGCATGGTGATCCCAGAGTCTTATTCGGGGGCTCCTTCGCGCTTAGACGCTTGGTGTCATGGACGTGGAGAGACGCTCAGCGAACTCGCCTTCATTGATCAAAGGCGTAAGCAGGTTGGTAATGTGGCTCCGGCCAATACGCTGGTGCTGCATCCCTACGGTCGCTACTGCTGTGCCAACAAATTCGCTGGTGAAGTGGATCTAATTGAAGCACTGGAGCATGCGAAGAAGTTCTATGCTATTGATGAAGATCGCACGATCATTCGTGGCTTCAGCATGGGCGGAGCTGCAGCTTGGCAGTTTGCAGTGAACTACGCTGAAAAGTGGTGCGCCGCTAATCCCGGCGCAGGCTTTGCCGAGACACCCGAATTTCTAAATGTCTTCCAAAGTGAAGATGTCTCCAAAATCCCAACCTATGAAAAGACGCTCTGGCATTGGTACAACGCCACAGATAGTGCACTGAATCTTTTTCATGTACCAACGGTGGCCTACAGCGGCGAGATTGATAAACAAAAGCAGGCTGCCGACATCATGGAGAAATATCTCCGCATGGAAAATATCGATCTGGAGCATATCATTGGTCCGCAGACACCTCATAAAATTCATCCAGATTCGCTCATTGAAATAGAGAAGCGTCTGGCTGCTATTGCTGCTGTGGGACGGGATCGCACGCCGAGAGAGGTTCACTTCGCGACTTGGTTCTTGCGCTACAATACAATGCACTGGATCACGGTGGATGAGCTGGTGCAGCATTGGGAGCGCACGCGGATTCATGCTGAAATCACAGGCGATGCAGAGGTGACTATTAAAACCCAAAATACCAATGCTCTGACCATTAACATGCTGCCAGGCCACTGTCCGCTGAGTGTCCGTGAAAAGCCGACTGTCATCATCGACGGAGCTAAAATCGAAGTCCGGCGGCCAAAATCAGATCGCTCATGGCTGGTGCATTTGCGCCGCTCTGACGGAAAGTGGCAGCAATCTCTTAGAGCACACGAGGATGCTAAGCTGGTGAAACAGCATGGGCTTTCTGGTCCTATTGATGACGCCTTCATGGATAGCTTCCTTTTTGTGAAACCGACAGGTGCAGCACTGAATGCCAAAATCGGTGAATGGTCGAAGGCTGAAATGGAGCGCGCCGTGTTTGAGTGGCGTCGGCAGTTCCGTGGCGATGCTCCTGCAAAGGACGACAGCGCGATCAACGATGCCGATATTGCAGGCAATAATCTCATCCTTTGGGGTGATCCTCAGAGTAATGCGGTGCTGGCTAAAGTGATCGCCAAGCTGCCGATCCAGTGGACAAAGGACAAACTTGTGGCCAATGGCAAGACCTATGATGCGGCTCATCATGCGCCTGCGTTGGTGTATCCGAATCCGCTGAATCCAAAGCGCTACATCGTCATTAACAGCAGCTTCACTTATCGTGAATATGACTATCTGAACAATGCGCGCCAAATTGCCAAGCTGCCGGATTGGGCTGTGATCGATTTGAATCAGCCTAAGACGCCTCGGGCTCCAGGAGGCATCCTCGCTGCGGATTTCTTTGATGAAGCCTGGCAGTGGAAAAAATAGACTGGTATTCTGTCTCTTGGATACGTTTAAATCTTCGTCGTCATGAAACGATTCACTCTTTGTCTCTTGCTGCCGCTTCTGGCTTACGGTCAAACGACCGATAAGCCTAAAAAGTCAGCTTCATCATTGCCAGAAGGTTTTCATGAATTGAAGATCGGCGATGCTGCGCCGGACTTTGAGTTGATTGGGGTCGATGAGGAGATGCATACTCTGAAGGAATATGCGAAAGCAGACTTCCTCATGATCGCTTTTTTGAGCAATCACTGCCCGACTTCACAGGCGGTCGAAGGGCGTATCAAGAAGCTGGTTAAAGACTACAAAAGCAAAGGCCTACAGCTAGTGGCGATCAATCCTAATGATCCAGCGGCCCTGCGCGCAGATGAGTTGGGTTACTCTGTTTACAATGATAGTTTCCCCGAGATGAAACGACACGCCAAGGAGCAGGACTTTACTTTCCCGTATCTCTATGACGGTGAAACGCAGAAGACCACTTTAGCCTATGGCGGTCTGGCGACACCGCATGTTCTACTTTTTGATAAAGAGCGCAAGCTTCGCTACCAGGGTCATCTAGACGATTCGCGCTACGCGGATGAAAGTACCGTGACCTCAAACGATGCGCGAAATGCCATCGCCGCGCTTCTAGCAGGGAAACCAGTGCCGGTCGAAGTCACTAAACCGCATGGCTGCTCAACAAAGTGGATTGAAAAGCGTTCCCAAGTCACCGCAGACAACGAAAAGTGGGAAAAGAGTGAAGTCGAAGTGGAATTGATCGACGCGAAAGGGGTGGCAGCTCTGCGCAAGAATGACACGAAGAAGGTCCGCATGTTTAACATCTGGGCGACTTGGTGCGGCCCATGCGTGAAGGAGTTTCCTGAACTCGTGGCCACTTCACGGAAGTTCGGCCTACGCGAGTTTGAGTTCATCAGCATTAGCCTGGACGACCCGAAGACGATGCCTGACGTGAAAGCTTTCTTGGAAAAATACAACGCCGTCGTGCCAGACAAGATCAAGCCATCGCTTAAAGCCGAGGGCCGCAAAGGCAATGCCTATGTCTTCAATGAGTCGAACACCGACGGGCTCATTCAGGCGCTCGATCCCGAATGGCCAGGACCTATCCCGCACACCATCGTAGTCGCGCCTGGTGGCGAGGTCATCTATCGTCATAACGGCATCGTTGATGGTGATGAACTACGTGCCAAAATTTTGGAAAACATGGGACGCTTTTTTGTTCCAGAAACCAGCACTCCATGAAGTCCCTATACCTCTTTGTCCTCCTTAGTTTCAGCCTCCATGCGCAGGAGTCGGCTAGCCCTAACGAGCTCTTTCGTGAGGGTGTCGATGCCTTCTACGCAGCTAAGCCAAAAGAGTCAGTAGCAGCCTTTGATAAGCTGATCGCCATTGTTCCTGATTCTAAACCGCAGCTCTGGCAGCGCGGTTTATCTCTCTACTACACGGGCGATTTCAAAGCTGGGCGTGAGCAATTTGAGACTCACCAGACGGTGAACACGGCTGATGTAGAAAATGCCGCCTGGCACTTCATCTGCGTGGCCAGGGCTGAAAACGTTGAGGCTGCGAGGAAGGCTTTGATTCCTATTGAAGGGGACACTCGCGTGCCGATGAAACAGGTTCATGAACTCTTTGCTGGCAAAGCCACAGTTGAGGACGTTCTAAAGGCAGCTGAATCAGGGGAAGGGGAAGCTTTAAAGAACCATCGTTGCTACGCCCACTTGTATCTCGGACTCTACTTTGAAGCTTTGGGTGATGAGGCTAAAGCCAAAGAGCATATGCTGAAGGCCGCCAAGGATTTCAAAATGGATCATTACATGGGCAAATGCGCTCAGGTTCATGTCCAACTTCGCGGCTGGTGAGCGGAGAAATAGAAATTTAAAATCGCTGCTTGCATGAACGAACTTTCAGAAGTATCTGAAAGTAATATGCAAGATGAACCTGCCAATTGGGAAGCCGCCCGCGAAGAATTTATCGCGCAGTGGGGTGCCCTCGGCAGTAATTGGGGCATTAATCGGACCATGGCCCAAATTCACGCGCTGCTCATGACGGCTCCCGACTCGATGTACACGGACGAGATCATGCTGCGTCTTCACATTAGCCGTGGCAATGCCAATACCAATCTTAGGGAATTGGTCGGCTGGGGACTGATTCGGTTGGTGGTTAAAAAGGGCGAGCGTCGTGAGTATTTCGAAGCTGAAAAAGATGTCTGGAAGATGTTCTTAACCATTGCTAAAGAGCGCAAACGTCGGGAGCTTGATCCCGCGCTTGGTGTCCTGAAAGGCTGTGCGGAGCAGACCAAAAATGAAGGCGCTGGTCCAGGTCGTGACTTCCACAATCAAATGAAGGAACTCCAGGAATTTGTCGAGTTTGGCATGAAGGTTTCAGACACCGTTTCCAGCATGAAACATGCCTCTGCCCTGCAATGGGCCATGCGTTTGCTTGGATAGAGTTTCCCTTTTTTTAGACTTTAGTTTCAGAACTATCTGAAACTACAATAAAACAAAACACATAACCCCAAAATGAAAGGAACCCCCATTATGAATGAAACAGTCATCACCTACGGACTCTATTTGGCCCTTGCAGTGGCCATGACCATCTGGGTCGCAAAGACCCTGCACAAAAGCGGACGCGTTTTCCTCGTTGAATGCTTCCATGGTAACGCCGAGCTAGCAGACAGCGTGAACCACCTGCTCGTCGTTGGTTTTTACCTTATCAATATCGGCTTTGTCTCGCTCTACCTGAAGACGACCGAGACAGTCACGGGCGCACAAGGCATCTTTGAAACGCTGAGCGGTAAAATGGGTGTCGTGCTTCTGATGCTGGGCGGCATGCATTTCTTTAATCTGCTACTTTTCACCAAGCTCCGGAAACGTGCGCACCTAGCCACCATGCCACCTCCCGTGCCACCCATGCTGCGAGTCAATGCCTAACGGTGAAGCGTCTTGGAGTGCGCTGTTTTGACAGCGCTCTTCTTCACCCAATCAAAACCTAACTAAATTCCGCTCATGTATCGTCACAAATTCAATCGCACGTTTACCGCTATGTTTTGGGGATGGTGTGTTTGTAACCTAACCACTAGCATTCTATTCACAGGCCAAACACTCTTCGCTACAGGACCAATTGAGAGTCGTTTAGGTAGCCTTTTCTTCTATATCATTTATGCAGCTCTCTTTTCAGCATTGTTGATAGCCGCAGCGTGGATTTTTATATTTTTTCCAGCCGACCTTCTTGTGGGTGAATCTAGTCCGCTAAGAGAACCCGTTTTTGCTGCTACTTTAGGTGGCTTTGGCGGTGCCTTGCCAATCGTTATGATCGGAGGATTAGAACAAGCCATTGCTCCTGCCACTTTGTCGGCCATCACAGGGCTCACTGCCGCTCTGCATGTCGTGCTCAAACACCCCAGAATTCCGATTCCCCCAACAACCGACTAAGAACCAAGAACAAAGAACCAAGAACAACAATCACCATGCACACTCTCACACTCTTCTATGATGCCCGCTGCGGTTTATGCTCGCGGGTTCGGCAATGGCTTTGCACTCAGCCGGCTTATGTTCGCTTGGAGTTCTTGGCTTATGATTCCGCCGAGGCGGAGCGCCGATTGCCGGCGATTCGGCATCTTCATGCCGATCAGGAAATCTTGGTGATGGCTGATACGGGCGAGGTTTGGCAGGGGGCAGGGGCTTGGGTTCTCTGCCTTTGGGCGTTGCGTGAATACCGAGGCTGGTCGGCACGATTGGCTTCCCCTTCGATGCAGTTAGTAGCGCGTAAAGTCGTGCACTGGATCTCGCAAAACCGAATCGGCATGTCGCGCTTGGCTGGCTTTAAAAGTGACGCAGAATTAAGTGACGCAGCTGAAAAAGAAATGGAGGAGCCAGTGTGCCGATTGCGGCATGATTTGGATCTCATTGACTGAGTGAAAATCACTCAGCTAATCGTGCGATTTCGGCTTCACTCAAGGCACGATTAAAGAGCAAAAATTCATCCATCACGCCACTGAAGTGACGGATAGCGACCCGATCACGGCGGCCTCCGTCGTTCCAGTTGCCGAGTTCTGCGACCGTCAGTCTAACGGGAAAAGTGTCTTTGCGTGTCAGTTTGGCAATGAGATCGCCATTCAAATAGTGGCGCACTTCTTGGGTGGATGGATCGATCACCGTGGCCAGATGCAGCCATTGGCCAAAACGCTCTGGGGTGAAGATAGCAGTCGTGTCGTAGTCATGAGGTGGTCGGCCATCTTTACCCGCAATACCCAGACGCAGTTTGCCTTCGTGAGTGATTTGCCAGTGAGCGGCGGCATCGGCATAGCCTTCGGTCATGAACAGGGAATTGTAGCTGCGATCGAGTCCGCTGATTCGCACCCATGTACTGAGAGTCAGCGCAGCGTGTTGACCGGGCACATTCAGACGTACACGGTCACTCACGTTACGGAATTCCAAAGCGCGTTTGCCAGGCCAGCGACCGTCTGTCCAATTACAGCCGACGATGCTACCAGCAGGTATTTGGCTGGCCTTCAGCGCGTGATTGTACAGGGATCGGTTGCTGCGGCTGTCCTGGAAATCAAATCTTAGAAGCAAAGAAGGGTCTCCATTCCAGAGGGAACTGCGACTCAGCCAGCCTTCAAAGGCTAGCCGCTGAGATTCTGCGGTGCGCTCATCCATATCATGCAAAGAAGCAAACGCTGACTGATCGGCAACCATGCTCCGTGAGAGGTCACTGAGCGCCAGCGCCTGGCCTTCTTTGAGCGACTGCATAGGCAAGTCCTTGCTATGAAACTCGACCTCACCTTTGAAGACATGCATCGGCGATGAGGCATCATTCAGGTCTAAGCCAAAATCAGTGCCGAGATCGACAATGGTGCCCTTGGGTGTCTGGATGCGGAAACCTTTGGCCTGAGGTGGCACATGAGCGCTGAGCTTACCTGAGGTGCAGTAAGCCTCGCTGGATGAAATCAGCTGAAAAGCGGCAGGCCCTTCTAGAGTCACGCGGGCACCTTGATAAAACTCGATCTGAGCCAGTCCGCTTTTTAATCTTAGCCAACCCGGTGTGAGAGGGCTGCCAGAGGCGTGGCTTTCGCTTTCCCATTGCAGATTCACGCCTCGGGCTAAAACAGCGACAGCGTCCGTCGTAGCCTCTGCGTCTGAAGCCGGAGACATAAAGCGTAGAGCCCAAGTAGCGGCCAGAGTGATGCAGGCAGCCAGCGCAGCCACGCTGGAAAGATTACCAATGCTAAATCTGCGCTGCGCATTCTTTGTCTGCTCGGCACTGCCCTCGACGACCTGAAAAACCGACGCAGGTGTCGCAGCCACACCTTTGATGTCTGAAAGCATGGCATCCATGTGCAGCTGATGGAGCAAGCGATCACCGAGCTCTGGCTGAGACTGCAAGAGGTCTAAAAACGCGGCGGACTCAGCCTCAGTCAGCTGGTCCTCTAGGTATTGGTGAATCAGCACCTCAGGATCATAGGTGGGTTCATGCATGAGCGGCACCTCCCTGGTTCATTTCACGCTGAATACAGTCCCGTAGTTTATCTCGGACCCGAGAAAGAGCGCGGCAAATGGTGTCTGCTTTCATGTCTAGCTGTGCTGCAATTTCGGGTGTGGAGAGATCGCTGTAATAGTAGCGCTGGATCAGCTCGCGGCTTTTGTCTGGAAGCTTGGTGAGACAGGACCGGAGGATGGTCACTTCCTCTTCATAGCGTGGAGGCGTCTCCCGTTCTTCGGCTAAATGGCGGATGTGATCGGCTAGTTTTTGAACCACTTCAGGACGCTCTCGGGTGCGGTCACGCCAAAGGCGCATCGCGACATGTCGCGTCATGGTGGCTAGGAGCGGGCGCAGATCATGCTCCAGATCCCATCGCTCCTCTTTGGCCATGAACTCCAGAAACACTTGCTGGGAGATATCCTCCATGAGTCCAGGCCATGGAGCATACTTCAAAGCCACCCCTTTCACAAAGTCGTGATGGCTGAGAAAGATCTGGGCTGCGCGGGTGTCCTGAGGATTCATGGTACTGACACTATCTCACAGCAGAGACCAAAACCGGACACTGATTTTTTTACGGACTGATGCGTGCGCCTGCTTTTTTAAGTTCCGCAACCATGGCCTTAGAGGCCTCGCTCAGAGGGCAGCCAGGAATAAAAATCTGGCAATAGGGAGCCCACTCCTTTGCGCCAGAGTTGTCCTTCATCCACATGCGATGCAGCGGCAAAAGATCAGTGACGGGGTTCTTGTCTAGAAACAGAAACTGCAGGTCATTCAGGGGCTCCAGTGGTGTCAGATCGCTGACTTGATTTTCTTTGAGAGAAAGCATCGAAAGCCATTTGAGTTCGCCAATGCCCTGAAGATGGCTGACCTTGTTGCTATCTAGGTAAAGGGTCCACAGTTTAGGCAATTTGAAAAGGGCCGTGATATCAGTGATTTGATTTCCAGCCAAATAGAGCGAAGTCATCGCAGGAATGCCGCCAAACACGGAGACATCGGCGACTTTGTTATTGGTCAGTTCGACGTATTGCAGAGCCTTGCAGTTGGCGAGCGGTGAGAGGTCGCTGATTTGGTTGTTGGCTAGGTCGATAAACTGCAGACGCTCCAGGCCTTTGAGTGCATCAAGACGGCTGACCTTGTTGTCGGTGAGCGTGAGCGATGCCAGCGCTTTGCACTTTTCCAGGCCTGAAAGATCCGTGATACTTGTGCCTTTAGACTCGATGATCGAGACATTGGCCACATCCTCAACCGTGAGGACTTCCTGATTGTCGCGCTTGGCATACACTTGTTTGCGGACAGCAGCTTCTAGGGCTTTGTCTTTGAAAAAAGAGACTGGCGCTGGAGGTGGTGTGGGCTTGGCGGGTGGGGGCGTCGGGGTTGCCGCCTTGGTGGGTTCTGGTTTGGTCACCTGCGCAGGTTTTGGCGCTGTCGGCACAGGTTTTGGCGCAGGAATTGGGGCAGCAGGTGCCGCTACAGGTGCTGTTTTTGCAGGCGAAGGTGACACTGGAGCTGACAGGGCAGGCTTAACCTCCTGGGCTAAAAGTGCGCTGGCAGACAGGAGGATGGGAAATAGAAAATAGGGCTTCATGTCTGAAAAAAGGAGGGCGATTGCTGATATACGGCAGCGGGAGGTTGCATGTTATCGTAAAATCGGCTCTGTCATAGCTACCATGATCAATGTTATTGTGATTCTTGAAATCGACCCAGCCCGCGTGGATGAGTTCCTGGAAGTCATTACCCTCAATGCCGCCGAGTCGGTAAAGGAGCCTGGCTGCCTGCGCTTTGAAGTGAACCGCCAATTTGAGCAACCCAATCTTTTTGCTCTCAGCGAGCAATATGTTGATCAGGCCGCCATGGAGGCTCATTACCAGACCGCCCACTTTGCCAAATGGAAAGAAAAGTCCGCCACTGGATTCGTCACCAAGCGCTGGTCTGTCAAAGGCCCAGTGCTAGAATAGCCTGCTGTGGAAGACGCCTTCGGCCATCTCATCTCTTATTTGCGCGTTTCAGTCACGGATCGCTGCAACGAGCGCTGCCGCTACTGCATGCCGGAAGAGGAGCAGGCCTGGTTTCCGAAAGAGGAAGTGCTCAGTTATGAGGAAATGCTTCGTATTCTCCGAGTCGGTGCAGGCATGGGCATTCGTAAAGTCCGCGTCACGGGAGGCGAACCGCTAACTCGGCCTGGAGTCGCTGATTTCTGCGCCCAGATCGCCGAAATTCCGGGCATCGAGCAGATCGGTATTTCCACCAATGGCACTCTTTTGGCCAAAGAAGAACAGGGAGAAACCATTGCCGCACGCCTCGTGAAAGCAGGCGTCACAAGCGCCAATATCTCCATGGACTCCCTCGACCGCGCCAGCTATCAGCGCGCGACCAGTCGAGATCTCCTGCCTCGGGTTCTCGAGGGTATTGACGCAGCCATCGCTGCTGGCATGAAGTCCATCCGGCTTAATTGTGTGCTCATGAAAAATCAGACCGAGCGGGAGTTCGTGCCGCTCATCGACTACGCCCGCAGCAAAGGAGCCTTGATACGTTTCATTGAACTCATGCCCGTGAGTACGCAGGAAGTGCTAAAAGAGGACAGCTTTCTCTCCGCAGGACATGCGCTAAAAATGGTCGAAGAACACTACGGCCCTTTGAAGCCCGTGCCCGAGTTTAAGACCAACGGTCCCGCGACCTATTACGAGATCGCTGGTAGCAGCCAAAAGATCGGCTTCATCGGTGCCATGACCAATCTGCACTTCTGTGAGAGCTGCAACAAACTCCGCCTCACCAGCGATGGCAAACTACGTCCATGCCTGGGTAGCTACCTGGAGTTTGATCTCAAGACCGTCCTCCGCGCTGGCTGCTCCGACCGTGAACTCGCTGACTTCATCCACAGTGTCGTCGCCAAAAAACCTAAAGAGCATGACTTCCGAGACAATTACCAGCCGAACCGCCGCATGATCGCGATTGGCGGGTGAGAAAATGTGATGTTTGGGATTGAGTCTGGAAGACGTTCCTGTCAGAATCAGAAAAACCCAATCGACTGATTATGTCCGCCGAATCACAACTCATTGCTCTTGGTATCACGCTTCCACAGGCTCCGCCAAAGGGTGGGGTTTACAAGCCGGTCGTGGTTATTGGCAACGTCGCTTATCTCTCGGGGCATGGGCCTTATTTGGCGGATGGTGGGATGATCCGGGGCCGTGTTGGAGAGGATCTAGATTTGGCCGAAGGTCATGCGGCAGCGCGACAAACAGGACTGGCAATGCTGGCGACTCTGCAAAAAGAACTGGGTAGCCTAGACCGCATTAAGCGTGTGGTGAAGCTTCTCGGCATGGTGAATAGCACACCTGAATTCGCCGATCATCCCAAGGTCATCAATGGTTGCAGCGAGCTTTTTGCCCAGATTTGGGGAGAAGAAAATGGCATTGGCGCACGCAGTGCGGTTGGCATGGGGTCACTACCGGGAAGCATCGCTGTAGAGATTGAGGGGATCTTTGAGTTGGTGGACTAGAGCTCGGTTATTGAACCATGAGCCAACCTAAACCCGATCCGACAGAAATAAGACTGCGCTTTGGTTGCGGTTTTGTTTTTGGCATAGTTGTAGGATCCATTTTTATCATGCGACAAGTCCACGCCATGGGAGGATTTGAATGGGCTTGTGTGGCCGGTATTGCGATTATCTTTGGTTTCCTGGCTTTGTTCGGTGGAGACGATTTTTGGCATGCCATTTTTAAATGGATGTGATGTTCGTGCTGTTTTTAGCCAAACAATCTTCGATAGTTTTCCCCTATTTGATCGATCAATGTAGTCAGAGGAATGCCACACACTTGGGCCAGCAAAGTGTAGCTGACTTGTAGATTAGCGGGATGGTTGGTTGGCTTACCGTCATGTTGAAGCGGATGCTGATTCAACTCATCGGGCGGCCACATATCTGGGGCATCGGTTTCGGCTAAAAGTCGATCCAAGGGCACAGCGGCGAAAGTCGCTAGTTGCGAGGCTTTTCGCGCATGGCCAAAGTAGGGGGAGAGGGAAAAGTAAGCGCCCATTTTAACGAAGCTTGGGATCATCTCTGCTGGGCCTCCATAGGAATGCAGTAAAAAACCGCGCTTTGGTAGTGGCAGAGTCCGGAGTTGCTCATCCAAGAGTCCCCAAGCCCGCAAACAATGGATCGTGGCAGGTCTGTTCAGTTCTGTGGCGAGTTCGAATTGCCAGCGAAAACATGAGATTTGAGCTTCGATGTCCGGATTTTCGATCCAGCGATCTAGGCCAATTTCTCCCACAGCCGCGTTTGGGAAAGCCATCAAAAAATCACGCAGACGCTCCTGCCAGGCTGTTGTTCGTTCTTTCACATACCATGGATGCAGTCCAAAGGAGGGCTTTAGCCATCCATGCTCGCGAGCCAGTTTAGCCACGTCTTCCCAATCATCTTCGGCAGAGCCATTGACGACAGCTTCACGAATTCCGAGTTCAGGAAGCGCCTTGAGGATGACCTCTCGGTCGCGGTCTAAGCGTGTATCCTGGTAATGATTGTGTGCATCATAAAGCATGGTCGTCAGCACCAGCTAAGAGACAGTTCTTTGATGCGATCACGTACGGCTGACAATCCATTCAGACGGGTCGGGGTGAGGATCTTCACGAAGCCGCATTTTTGCCAGACTTCAGGCTCTGCCTCGGCCGCCTCTTGAACGTTGACGCCAGTGTAAAGATCACAGAGCAGAGCGACCAATCCGGCCACCATGGGCGAGTCGGCTGCACAGCGAAAATGCGTCAGGCCATCGCGTAGCTCGCCTTTGACCCAGACGCGCGAGATGCAGCCTGGGACGATGAGTTCGTCACTCTTCATGTCATCGGGCAGTTGGGTGCGTGACACATAGCTTGTTAGAGCTGAAAGGCGTTCGTGAGCATCTTCGATCAGATTAAGATCGGAGATCAGTTCGTTTTGTTTTTCGATCAGGGTCACAGTTTGAAATGAGGGTTTATTTTCCGAGCAGACCGCCGCCAATGCCCTTCAAGAGGTCAATGCCTTTTTCGACAGCTTGAGTTGGAAGTTCGGTGGCTTTCTTGGCGGACTCACCGGGTTTTGTCAGGATGTTTGTGGCGGACTTCAAGACCTCACCGGGCTTCTTTCCCAGGTCTGGTCCCAAGACCGGAGATAAAAGCATTTCACTGGTTTTGCCGATGACTTCTGCCGGTGCATTGAGAAGCGCTTTGCTGGCTCCACCGATCAGGCGTTCTGATAAATCTTCACGCGGTGCGTCAATGCTACCGGTGATGTGCAGTGGGGTCCAGACCAAGCCAGGTGTACCGCTTGGATTCGTGGCGGTGAAAACATGCTGCTGTGCGCCTGGAATCCAGCGCAGTGTTTCAGGGGTGACGCCGACCAAGAATTGCCCATCTAATTGGCCTTTAAGGATGGAAAGGTTTCCCTCAAGGCGCATCAGGCCATTAGATTGGATGATGATTTTCTCAAATTTCCTAGTCTCTCCAGAGCCGCTGATCTGAGCACTGGCGATGTCGAGAATGATGCGTTTAAAGCGCTCTACGCCTGTGTAGGTGGCTAGTTTATCCAGGATGGGAAGCGCGGTCAGGACAGCGTTTTTGAGATGCACGTCCCCCTTCACGCTCGGTGTCGTTTCACGACTGCCTTGGATGTCTAAATCACCTTCGATCAGGCCCGTGAGTCTGAGTTTCCAGTCCTCGCTTAGCACCTCTTTCAAAGGAATGGCGACAAGGTGTGCATTCATTTTCCAGCTGCCTTCTTTAGGTTTCACGTGACCATTGAGTGTGATTTCGCTTTCACCCAGCCAGCGCAGCGTTGCTTCACTCAGGTGCAGATCTTCACGGCTGAGACGTGTGGTTGCACGGACGAGATTAAACTTCATGGGCTGAGGTTGCACCGGCAGTTGGATCGGCGTTTCGATGATGCCGTCGGTGATGATTGCCTGAACGGACTGCTCTCCCTGTTGCCACGCACCTAGGTGCAGTGTGGATTCCGTCAGTTGCCAGGGGCCTGGATAGCGCAGCGTTAGGCGATCCACTTTCAATCCATCCACTTCCGTCGTTCTCGGCAAATAACCTCGCAGCCAGGAGGGGATCGCGCTTGCTGTGCCATTTGAAACGGGAGCCGTGGCGGTAACGTCGGCTTCAAAATTTGCTTGAGCTGGCGTTTTAAATTGCAGATCCAGAACATCCGCGCCTGCATTGATGACACGCCATTTGCCTTGCCGAAAGGCACTCCAATCCAGGGCCAAATGTAGGCTGCTAACATCGGCCTTCCAGCCGCTACCGGTTGTTAACTGAGCATTTTGAGTGGTGACTTCATCGCCTGTCCAGCGTAGAGGTGCCAGTGTGGCAGTGCCCTGCAATTGGGTGCCGAAGAACTCTTCCATCTTACCGCGAAAGGCTTCGTTCTGAAGATAGCCACGCACCCAACTGGTCACAAGTAGTGGGGCCAAGAGTAATAGTCCCACTAATGCCATACCCAAGCAGATTAAAATAACCAGCCAGCGTTTGCCTTTGCCTGAACGGCTTCTTCTTCGTGAACTCATGGACTCAGGTTAGCCGCAAATGGGTTCCTCTGGCAAATGCCTTCCATGGGTGTGTTCCGAACAAGTTTGGGGAAACTTCGCGCCGGAGCGATGATGCCAATGATCACTTCCGTGCGATAACCCTTTGAATTTTAGGTGATGTTCGAGAAAACCTCACAACATCAATTTTATGGGTTAGGGCTCCACCAATGGCATCGAATTGAGTAGCCTCGGTATTGCTGATCCCTGGATCTGCTGAAAAAAGAGTTTGCCGCATGGCAGGGTTTCCCCTGTAATCGCGGCTGTTTTTTGTGACTTATGAAATCTGATACTGTTCCCACCTCCACTCAGCCCGACATGAAATTGTTCTGGGCTTGTTTCGTTGCCCTCGTCGCCACCTCTTTTGTGTTTGGTGTGCGTGCTAATACCATTGGTTTATTGCAAGATGGCTTTAATCTTTCGGAACAACAGAAGGGTTCGATCAATGGCGCTGGCATGTGGCCTTTTGCCATCAGCATCATCTTCTTTAGCCTAATCATCGATTATGTAGGCTACAAAACGGTGGCTTTGTTTGCGATCATTTGTCACACCATTTCTTTGGTTCTCACGCTGCGAGCTTCAGGTTATCAGGACTTTTACTGGAGCACCCTGCTCGTTGCGGTCGCCAATGGAACGGTTGAGTCCTTCATCAATCCAGTCGTAGCGACGGTCTTTAACAAGCAGAAAGCCAAGTGGCTGAATATTCTCCATGCCGGCTGGCCTGCGGGGTTGGCTTTGGGCGCCTTATTCTGTGGTCTTCTGCCAGACACGAAGCTTTTCTTCGGTGCCGTTTGGCAGTTCCGTTTCGCACTTTGCTTCATCCCAGTGGTTATCTATGCGCTGCTGATTCTACCACGCACCTTCCCAGTCAATGAGCGCGTGGCGGCTGGAGTGAGCTATCGTGACATGCTTAAAGAGGTGGGTGCCATTGGCTTCTTCATGATTACCGCTCTCGTTGCGCCAGCCATGGCGCAGATGCTCAATCAAGAGGCTTCATGGACCGTGGTGTTCATCATTGCTGCGGTGGTGGGTGTTTTGGCAGGATTGTACACTCGTTCTTTGGGGAATTGGTTGTTCTTGGTCGTGCTGGTGGTCATTGGTCCTTTGGCGACGACGGAACTCGGCACCGACGGCTGGATGCCTGAGCTATTGAAGCTCAGCGGTCCTGATTTCCCCAACTTCGCGACTTGGATTTTCGTTTATGTTTCGGTGATCATGACGGTGCTCAGATTCTATGCTGGCCCCATCGTCCATCGTTTTTCGGCCATTGGTTTGTTGGTCGTCAGTTCAGTCATCGCCATCATCGGATTATTGTTGCTTTCGAATGCAACTGGCTGGGCCATTCTTGGTGCAGCAACGATTTATGCCCTTGGAAAAACTTTCCTCTGGAGCACGACCCTTGGCCTGACTTCTGAGCAGTTCCCCAAAGGTGGAGCACTCACCTTGAACGGCGTATCCGCTGTCGGTGTTCTTTTCCTCGGCGTTTTGGGCAGTCCCTACATCGGCTACAAGCAGGATTTGGACATGGAAAAGCGCCTGACTTCGACCGAACACACCGCTTTGTATGTCCAAGTGAAGGGTGAATCAAAACCAGGCATTTTTGGCAGTGCGCCAACGCTTGATCAGGAGAAGATTAAAGCGCTCCCGGCTGAGCTGAGTAAGGAACTGGAAGTCGTTCAGGCCGCCAGCAAGCGCAGTGTTTTCACGACCATCGCGATCCTGCCAAGCTTCATGCTAGTCTGCTATGTAGGACTGCTTCTTTGGTTCCGCAGCCGTGGTGGTTACAAGCCCGTGGAGATTGGGGATCATTGATTCTTTCAGAGAATTGTGATTTTTTACCTTCGCAGGGCAGTGATTTTTATCTTGTCACCCCTCTAGTTGGCTACTAAAACCAGCAGGCTCATCGGGAATGTCTTTTTTGGCGGTTCCGATTGAGGCACATCATCCATCCCGATCCATCCAACTAACAATACATCATCTATGAGCGAAAATAATCGAATGCGTCTCCTCTGGGCTGGCTTCATGGCCATCCTTGCTGCCGGCGTTGGCTTTGCCATCCGCGGCGGTATCTTTGACAACTGGGGCAAAGAATACGGCTTCACTGGAGCACAACTCGGTGCCATTGGTGGCGCTGGTTTCTCAGGCTTCTGCTTCGGCATCATCTTCGGTGGCCTCATCGTTGATAAAATCGGCTACGGTAAATTGGTCGCCCTTGCCGTGATCTGCCACATTCTCTCGGCATTTGTCACCTTTGGTGCCAGTACGCCAGACAATGCTTACAACTTCCTCTTCTGGGGCATGTTCATCTTTGCTTATGCGAATGGTACTCTGGAAGCTGTGGCCAATCCTCTGGTCGCGACACTGTTCCCAGAAAACCGCACCCATTACCTGAATATCCTCCATGCCTCATGGCCTGCAGGGATGGTGCTTGGTTCCATCGCTGGTTGGGTGCTTGATGACAAGATGCAGATGGGTTGGAAAATCCAGTTGGCACTCTACCTCGTCCCGACTGTTCTTTATGCGATCATGTTCATGGGCCAGAAGTTCCCTAAATCTGAAGCGGCTGAAAAAGGCGCAAGCTTCGTTCAAATGTTCAAGCCAGTGGGTATCCTCGGTGCTCTGGTTGCTTGCTATCTTCTTGCCCTCTTCTTTGGTGACATCGCCAAAGCAGTCTCTCCTGACAATGCCAAAATCATTGGTTATGGCATCGGTGGTATCCTGTTGATCGCCGTTGGTGTGATCTCTAAGTTCTCGATTGGTTCGATTCTGCTTTTTGTTCTCTTCGTTACACACGCCCTTGTCGGTGCTGTCGAGCTTGGTACGGATGGCTGGATTCAGAACATCACAGGTAACTTGTTCACTTCTGAGCAAGGTAAATATCTCTTCATCTGGACCTCGGCGATCATGTTCGGTCTGCGTTTCTGCGCTCATTGGATCGAAAAAACACTCAAGCTTTCCCCAATTGGCCTTCTGTTGGTTTGCTCCATCATCGCCTGCGTAGGTCTGAACCTTGCCAGTGGCATGCAGACCTTTGGCACAGCACTTGTGGCCCTTGGTATCTATGCTGTCGGTAAAACCTTCTTCTGGCCAACCATGTTGGCTGTCGTGGGTGACCGTTACCCGCAGACAGGTGCCGTTGCTATGTCCATCATGGGCGGTATTGGCATGCTCTCCGCAGGTCTCATCGGTGGCCCTGGTTTGGGCTACTGTAAGGACCGCTTCGCAGGTGAAGAACTGAACAAAGCTGACGCTGCTCTGTATGCTGAATACAAAGCTGAGAAGCCAAGTGCCTTCCTGAACTTGTCTGCGACTGAAGCCTTTGGTCTCGACGGCACCAAGCTGGCTGCTGCTAAAGAAGCCAAGGAAAAGACTCCACAGCAATTGGCTGTCGTGACCGCTGACCAAAAAGGCGACCGCGCAACGCTCAAAGCTGATTCCTTCATCCCGATGACCATGGCCGCGATCTACCTGCTCTTGTTCCTCTACTTCAAGAGCATTGGTGGCTACAAAACGGTCAAGATCGACGAATAAATCTACTTCTGTTAGCTTAACACTTCACGGCGTCCCAGGAAACTGGGGCGCCGTTTTCTTTGTTACCGATGGGTATTTTCGTGCGTTTGAGTGGGCGTGTGGCTACGCTTTCCCATAAACCTTTCCTCTCTTGATGACCGAGACCTTCGCTGTGCAGGATTGCCTCTCTCGTGTGCGTCGTGGCGATCTGGCTGCGGCGAACTCGCTGATCCTGCATCTCTCGCCACTCGTGCAGCGGCTGGTGCGGAATCATCTGCCACGACGGGAAAGCGAGGAGGATTTGATGCAGGATGTTTTTTTGAAGTTGCTGCAAAAGCTCGACAGCTATCAAGAACGCGCAGGCATTCCATTCGAGCATTGGGTCAGCCGTTTAACCGTCCGCACCTGCCTAGACGCGCTGCGGGCAGAGAAAGCACGGCCCGAATGGCGCTTCACCGACCTGAATGCCGGAGAGGCAGAGTGGCTGGACTTCCTGATGAAGGGGCAAAGCACTGCGCCGACCAGTCATGCCCTCGAGGCCAAGTCTGTCGTGACACGGCTGTTGGCCCAGCTTTCACCGCCAGATCGACTGGTCTTAACACTGCTGGATCTGGAAGAACGCAGCACGCAAGAGATCGCTCAGATCACAGGCTGGACGCGGCCCATGGTCAAAATGCGGGCCATGCGGGCCAGGCACAAACTGCGGCAGATCGCCCGTGAACGGATGAAGGAGGATTTTACTGATTCATGAATAACTTTGACCAACGCTGGCAGGCCAGCATTCAAACCGCCCGCCAAGCTCCAACGGAACCGATGGAATTGCCGTATGGTTTTACCACACGACTGCTGGCACGTTTCCACGAGGCGCCGGCTGAGGCTTGGTCAGAAGTATTCGCTGTCCTCGGACTACGAGCATTGTTTGTTACAGCCTTCATGTTTTTGGTGAGCGCCAGCTTTGCGGTAGCTCATTGGTATGAGTTCCGCATCGAGACTCCTGCCTTAGAAAACCCGTTATCCGTGAACCCACTCACTGAACCTTTTTCATTCTGGTTATGATCGCAACCCGCAGAACCAAGGCAGGCTGCCTTCTTACTCTCGTCATTGGGTTCAGTCTTGGCGTTGGTTTTGTCTTCGGAGTGCTGGCCATGAAAGCCTACGAGAAGAAGAAAGAGAATCCTGCCTTCTGGAAAGAAAGCGCCATGAAGCGTCTGGAAAAACTGCATCCCACAGATGCCCAACGTCAGCTCTTCGAAGCCCATACCGACAAAGCGGTGAGCGAGCTGAGTGATTTGCGAAAAGGCGCTTTGGTCTCCGTTTGGCAGATCGTCGGTCGCACCTTGACCCATATCGAGCAGGACCTAACGCCCGAACAAAAAGCAACGTTTGAAAAACTCCGACCCAAAGCCCCGCCCGAGGCGATAAAGCCATAACGATTCTATGAGAGCCGCAGGCAGGGAGGATTACCTCCACACCTCGTCCTTCGCGGGATCACCGGGCACGTCGAGCAGCTGGACTTTGTTGATGCTGACAAAGCGGGCGTGGTCGGTGAACTGGCGGACGATCTGCTTTTGCTTGTCGAGTTCGAAGAACTGGGCGGTGGTGGCGAGGTAGCCGTGGCCGAGCCAGTTGATGACGAGGGTATGGCCGTCGGACAGGCGCTGGAAGCCGCTGATGAGGCGCAGTGGGTTGTTTGGCACTTCCTGCGTGCCGAGCTTCCACACGGTTTGGCCTTCGCGATTGAGTTCGAGCAAGGCCTCGCCTTCGCCGCAGGCGATGAGGAGGTTGCCGTTGGGCAGCTCGCGGACTTCGTGAGGGTCACCGGGCGTTTTGATCGAGCGGAGGAGCTTGCCCTCGGCGCTGAGTTCAAGGATGGCGCGGTCGCCTTTGGCGCAAATGAGGTAGCGGCCATCCTTGGTGCGACGACAACCGCGCATTTGATCATGCGTGTTTTTGGTTTTCACCGGCACGGCGATCTCGCGGGCGATTTTACCATCGCGGCCGACTTCGATAAGTCGCTTCGTGCCGCACTCGACGACCATGACGCGGCCATCGGGCAAGGGCTGGCAGCCGTGGACCTCGGTGCCTTCCGGGCTGGTGTATTCCCAGACGATCTTCTTCTCCATCGTCACTTCACGGGCACCTCGCAGATGACTGAAGAGCACATTGCCATTCGCGAGCATCCACACGTCCTGCGGCTTCTCGGCGGGATGCTCCCACTCCACGCGGCCATCGGCAGCGATGATGGCGACCTTGTTGCCGCCGTAATCACTGACGAGCACGCGACGACCGAACGACTTGGTAGCCTGTGCCAACTCTGGCGGCTGGAGGCGGTCAGGCACGTTGTTGTTGTCACGATCCAAGGGCAGCGGGTCGTCGAGGTCCTTGCGGCCATCGCCATCGTCGTCTCCACCGGGCTGGAGCCATGTGCCTGCGTCGGGCGTCCATTCCTTTTTCAATCCAAGCGCACGCCAGAGGTGCTGCGCGGCCTCGGCTCGGGTGAGGCTGCGCGTGCCGTAGTCTGACAAAGATTTTGCCACGGGCAGACCGAGACGTTTCAGCCATTCCGCGAGCGTGGCGCGTGTGGCTTTACTATCCGGGGTGAAACGCGCAGCCGTGGGCTGGAAGTCGCCCCAGGTGACCATCGCCTCGATGGAAATGCGATCAGGATCATCGGCAGGCACATCGGCATACACCGGCTTGTCATGATGCGGCCAGTCCTTGGCATCTGGCAAGGCGCGGCACAGTCGAGCAAGCACGCGGGCGAGTTCGCGGCGTGTCATGGGTTGATCGGGCTTGAAGAACAAACTGTCCGCGTCCGGCTGCCAGATGCCACGCACGGCGAGCATGTTTGCGGCTTCAAAGTGGAGGTCGTCGGGCGCGAGATCGTGCCAGGGCCAGAGCAGGATGCCCGGACCGCCAGTGCCGCGCACGAGGCGCAGTTGCAGTTCACGCACCTTCGCCACATCGCTGGCGGCCTCACGCGGCTCGATGCCATCGCGCAGACTCAGCCAGGCGAGCGTGGCTCCTGCCTGGCCGACGTGCATCATTTGGCCGTGCAAGCGAATCGCGGACTGCACGACGCTGCTGACACCGATGTTTTTTCCCGCACCGATCAAGCCCTTCATCTCCACGGGCACGAGTCCGCGCAGCGGGAAGGTGGAGCGATCTGTGTCCGTGTGCCAGCCGCGTGTGGGTGTCATGATATTGCGCCATGGGCCGTTGCGTGATCCGGCGACAAAGCCGCGACGAGTGGGATGAAAGTCGATGTTAAACTGGTAGCCGAAGATGCCGTCTGTTGGCAGCACCTTGGCCCACATTGGCTCGCGAGTGGCGGCGCGGATGTCTTGCTCGCGCAGCATGTAGAGCGCTTCGAGGCGCAGCCCTTCGCGGATGTAGGGCTTCGGCGGCAAACGATCCGCCGTGCCGAACTCGTCCGTGAGCTGCATGTAGCGAAAGGATTGCGGGAAGTCGCCCACGCGATCATGCACGGCTGTTTGCAGATGATACAACATGCCGAGCGCATGCTGCTTCACGTCATCGAAGATGATGCGGCGCTGCGCGGGCGTGAGTTCGACGATGTTCTTCTTCGATGCGCCAGGCTCCGTCTTTTCCAGTGCATCCACGACGCGCTGGGGGAGCTGACAGAGCGGATAATCCTGGGTAGGATAGTTCAGAAAGGTCGCCTCCGTGCCCGGCGCGAAGCCATTGTGCCAGCGATCCACGAGACGACGATGCGTGTAAGGGCTGTTGCCGCTCGGTGAGTAAATGCCGCCGCTCATGTCGCTGTCCACCCACGGCGCGAGCTTGTCGAGACCGGCGAAGGAGAGCGGATGATAAGTTTCAGGCTTCGTGATGGTCGCATCTTTGCCGCCCGTCTCCCGCAGCACCAAGCACCACGACATCGGATTCATCTCCTGCGGTCCCGCGTCATCAAAAGTCTCCGGCGCACTGGCTTCGCCAAAGCGTGCTTTCAAATCCGGCCCCGCGCCATGCTTTGCACCGCTGAGGCGAATCACATCGCCCCAGTCACTCGCATCCATCGTGAGTCGCGCGTTGATCTGCATGCGCTCCGCTCCGCCTTTCGTCGGTTCAAACTCCGCTCCGGTGACGCGGCCCTCTTTGACCATCACCTTCAGCGGCTGCCAGCCGCGCACGATGCGCAAGGCCCCGCCATCGACATACGGCTTCACCAGTTCCTCGAAGATCTTCGCCGCAGCCGCAGGCTCGATGGTTTCCGTGCCGCAGAAGGAATTCCCCGGAGTCGCCATGCCATACGTGAGCGAGTTGTGCGCACGGATACGACGCAGCACCTCAAGGAAGAGTCCACTGCGAGGAAAGTTGGTCCGCGTCCCGTTCACCACCGTCCATTCATCCGGGCAACCCACACCTTCAGCGCTGAACTGTCCGCCAAGCCACTCGATGTCATTCACCAGCACGATCTTCTTCACGCCCAGTCGCGCCGCCTGCACCGCCGCCGCGCAGGCGGATTCATTGCCGCCGACAATGAGGAGATCTGCCTCAATGACCTCGGCAGTCAGGAGGTTTGGCAAGAATAGAAGAGGCAAAAGGAGTTTCATCATAGCTGGGAAATGGGCTGCACCATCGGCCAGAGCTTGATCTCCTCGGCGACGAGGTGCGCGGGCAGTTGGGCGGTTTGAACGAGGAGTTGGCCGAGATCGGCGGGCGAGATGCATTGCGCGAGCACGGCGGGATCGCGTGGCGGAAGGTGCGCGGCCTCGGTGAAGTCGGTCTGGCCCCAGGAAGGCAAAATGGAGGTCACGCGCACGCCCTGAGGCCGTAGCTCAGTGAGCAGACATCGGGTAAACATGAGCAAACCAGCTTTCGCCGCCGAATACACGCTCCAGCCGGGCCACGCATGCGTGGAGCAGGCGCTGCCGATGTTCACGATGAGACCGTTGCGCTGCTTTTGCATGATCGCGGCGGCACGACGGCAGCCAAGCATCGCCCCCGTGAGATTGCTGGCGAGGCTTTGGGAGATCGCCTCATCGGTCTGCTCGCTGGCCGGGCCGATTTTGACACCCTCACCTGCGTTGTTGATCAAGACATCGAGACGACCGGTTTGCGCGATCACCTCGGCCATCAAACGATCCCAGGCAGCTCCGTCCGCCACATCGGCCACAAAAGGCGACGCTCCGATGCGGTTGGCGGTCTCCTGGAGTTTGTCCTGGCTGCGTCCCGTGATCCAGACCCGCGCCCCAGCCTTCACAAAGGCCTCCGCGATGCCCGCGCCGTAGCCGCGCGAGCCGCCAGTGACGATGATCGTGGATTCAGTGAGGTTTGTCATTTGGTCAGTGTGTTGAAATGGAAAACATTATTCAAGGCCATTGAATAGGTGTTTGCAATGGCAAATCTTGTTTTGTATATCAAACAGATGCCCAAAACCCGAAAAACCGCTACGAATCCTCTCAGCCGCTACAAGGTGCCGATCCTCGACCGCACGCTGGATCTGCTGGAGCTGCTTTCAAAGCACCCTGAAGGCATGACACTCACCACGATGACCGAGGCTCTGAAAATGCCAAAGAACTCCGTCTTCCGTATCGCCACCACACTCACACTTCGTGGCTACGCCGAGCGCGATGAAAGCACGAAGGCTTACCGCGCCAGCCGTAAGCTCCTCAGCCTCGGCCATGCCGCCGTGGGTGGTGAGCGCCTCATCCAGGTCGCCGCGCCTTTCCTCACCGCTTTGCGCGATGCCACGGGCGAGACGGCGCTGCTAGGCACATTGGCCGGGAATCACGGCGTGGTGCTCGATCAAGTGCCATCATCGCATCCGGTGAAGGTCGTCGTCGAGATCGGCCATGCCTTCACTCTGCACACCGCCGCACCCGCGAAGGCCATGCTCGCCTACTGGAGCCCCGACGCACAGAAGGCCTTCGTGCAGCAGATGAAGTTCACTAAACACACGCGCCACACCATCACCAGCGCTACGGCCTTCCTCGCCGAACTCAAGAAAGTTCATGCGCAAGGCTACGCCCTCGACCGTAGCGAAGAGAGTGAAACCTTCGCCTGCGTTGCCGCGCCTATTTTTGATCATCGCGGCCAACCCGTCGCATCCATCTGGATCAGCGGTCCGTCGGATCGCGTTACGCCGGTTGCTTTGGATAAACTAGGCCTCAAGGTGAAACAACTCGCCGATCAACTTTCGCAGCGGCTCGGGTACCATGCGTGAATGTGGTAGACTCGGGCGCCACATGACTTTTATGGCACGCATCACGAGCGACTAGAATGAAGAGTGATCCTATAATCCCGATCAAGTTCAGACATTCATTTTGAGAACCTGCCTAACGGCCAATGAGTCTCTGACTCATCCCAAAATCCCACTCACCACTTCGCCATGCACGTCGGTGAGGCGGAAGTCGCGGCCTTGATAGCGGAAGGTGAGGCGCTCGTGGTCAAAGCCTAACTGGTGGAGCACGGTGGCATTGAGGTCATGCACATGTACGGGGTTCTCGGCCACGTTAAATCCGAAGGGGTCGGTCTTGCCATAGGTGATGCCAGCTTTGGTGCCACCACCGGCCATCCACATGGTGTACGCGTCTTTGTGGTGATCGCGGCCGATGCCAGTTTTTTTACCAGTGCCATCCTGGCCCTGCCGGATCGGGGTGCGGCCAAATTCGGCTCCCCAGATAACCAGGGTCTCATCCAGCAAACCGCGCAGTTTTAGGTCGCGAATGAGAGCGGCCATGCCCTGATCCACATCTTTGGCTTTAATGGGCAGTCGCTTATCCAGTCCACCATGGTGATCCCAGTCGGCGTCATAGAGCTCGATCATGCGCACGCCGCGTTCGACGAGTCGGCGGGCTAGCAGGCAGTTGTTGGCAAAAGAGGCCTTGCCAGGTTCGGCTCCATACATGTCCAGGGTGGCTTTGGATTCTTGCGTCAGATCCATTAAATCGGGCACGCTGGTCTGCATGCGGTAGGCCATTTCATACTGGCTGATGCGGGTAGCGATCTCAGGATCGCCGAGGCTTTGCAGGCGTTCTTGATTCAGGGCTTTGACCGCATCTAATACATGACGCCGATCATTGCGGCTGTGGCCTTCGGGGTTGGAGAGAAAGAGAACGGGCTCGCCCTCTGAGCGGAACTGAACGCCCTGATAGACGCTGGGGATAAAGCCGGTGGACCAGAGCGCGGTGCCTGCGCCTCCAGGCGGACCGGAGAGCATGACGACGTAAGAAGGCAGATCACTGTTCTCAGTGCCGAGCCCATAAGTGACCCACGCGCCCAGACTTGGCCTGCCGCCTTGACCAAAACCACTGTGCAGAAACATCTGCGCTGGGGCATGATTGATCTCATTGGTATGCAGAGAGTGAATCATGCAAAGTTCATCGGCCACCGTGGCGAGATGCGGCATGAGTTCTGAAACCCAGAGCCCGCTTTCGCCATGCTGTTTGAAGGAGAACGGGCTGCCTTGGAGTTCGTTTTCCTTGCCGATGAAGGCAAACTTTTTGCCTTTCAGCAGCTCGGGGGGACAGGCCTGACCGCTGCGCTGAATCAGCTCGGGCTTGTAATCAAAGAGATCCAACTGCGACGGCGCACCGATCATGTGCAGGTAGATCACATGCTTGGCTTTGGGGGCGAAGTGCGGCTGTCGGGATGCGGCCGGATCCACGTTCAGGCGGCTAGCCGCTGGTAGATCACGCGCTAGCATGGACCCGAGGCTGAGTGAGCCTAGTGACAAGCCTGATCGGCCAAGGAAGCTACGGCGATTCAGGATCGATGGATCAAAGGGTGGGAGCTTCATGCAGGCGAAGTGATGAGTGGAGAGTTCAACCTTTGGTGACGCACTCGTCTAGATTGAGCAGGGCCGTGGCGATGCTAAACCAGGCTTTGGTGAGGTCGTGCCCTTGATTGTTGGCAGTGGCCATCAGTTCACGCAGGATCGACAGTTCGGCGTCACTCGGTGCGCGTGCCAAAGCTAGTCGGTGGGCATGGATCAATTGTGCTTCTAGAGGAGCACCTGCCTGCTCCCGTTGAATCCGAGCAGCAAAGGCTTCTGCTGCTTCGACATAAACAGGGTCATTGAGCAGTGTCAGTGCCTGCAATGGGGTGTTGGAGCGTGAACGCTTCACCACACAGGCCATACGGGCGGAGGCGTCAAAATTGACCAGACTGGGATAAGGGGCACCACGCTTGAGCACGATGTAAAGACCGCGCCGGTATTTCTTCTCGCCACTGCTTGTGGCATAATCATACTGCTGCCCACCGACTTTCCGCCAGAGTCCATCCGGCTGAGGTGGATAGATCGGCGGTCCACCTTTCTGGCTGCTGAGCAGGCCTGAGATGGCCAGAGCATTATCGCGGACGCCCTCAGCATCTAACCGAAAGCGTGGACCACGAGCATAGAGCAGATTGGCGTCATCGCGCTCTAGCATGGCAGGGCTGATCGTCGCATCCTGACAAAACGTGGCAGAGGTGGTCATGAGCCGGATCATCTGTTTCATGGACCAGCCTTTCTCCATGAAATGAACGGCCATCCAGTCCAGCAACTCAGGGTGAGTCGGCGGCTCACCTTTGATGCCGAAATCTTCCAGCGTGGTGACGAGTCCATGGCCAAACAACTCTGACCACCAGCGGTTCACCGTCACCCGAGCGGTGAGCGGGTTGTCTTTGGAGATCAGCCATTGAGCTAGACCGAGCCTATTTTGAATGCCGTCTTTTTGGGGTAAGATGGCAGGTGTGCCAGCGCTGACAGGCTGGCCGGGATCGGTATAGACACCACGTTTGAAGATCGCACTCTGCCGGGCTTGAGGCAGCTCCTGCATGACTTCTGTGGTTGGTGCTTTGATGGCGGCGATCTTTTTGGTCAGGGCAGTCATTTGCTGCTTCAGAATCGCGAGTGCTGGCATCTCGGCATCAAAGTGTGCACGCAGAGCCACACGCTCATCACGGCTGCGTTCAGTGGGTTTTTTGGCAATGATCTTGCCGATGGCTTCTGGTAAAGTCTTGGTGGCCAAATCACCGGTGATGGCACTGAGCCTGATGCGGCCCATCGTGCGACCACCACCGTGCTGTTGCTTCAGTGTGATCACGACCTCGGTTTCTGCCGACAGATTCAGCGCTGAATCCAGTTCAAAGATCGCCCAGTGGGGTTGGCCAAATTGCGGATTGATGGCCCATGCGGTTTGGTCATCGCTGTCGATGGCACCGGAGGGATCGAAGTTCTTTTGATGAAAGTCAGCCGTGGCGCGGATGAACGATAGGGGCTTTTGGGCGTCATCATTGGCATCGGCCAAACGTGTGGCCGCCTGAAAGGTATTCAGGACAAAGTTGGGGTTCTTGCGGCCTGTTCGGCCCGGACCTTGACCTGGAAGTGAGGGGTCTGTCAGCGCTTCTAGTTTGATGCCGCTGATGCCTTGGAGCGGGCTGCTTTTGAGCACCACCTGATAGGTGTCCTTCTCGGGTGACTCGCCTGAAAGCAGAATGGAGCCATCTTCCAGTTCACGGTGACTGGCTCCCCCTTCAGAGACAAACTCCACCACCTTCAGCAGATGTTCTTTCACGGGCTCCGCCTGCTTGGGTGTGGAGATTTGCTTCAGCCAGTTTTTGAACTGTTCATCACCGTCTTTCTTGAGATCTGCACTGCGCTGTTCTAGATCCTTCTTTTGATCCATCAGCGACTGACGGGCGACATTGGAGGCGGCGTCACCCATTTGAAAGGGGATGCCATTAAAAGCGATGCTCCCAGGCACTTTGGGATTGGCGCGTTCGGCTTCTTTTTCCGTGTTATTGAAGTAGGCCATGAGACGATAATAATCTTCTTGGCTAAAGGGATCATACTTGTGGTTATGACACTGAGCGCACTCCAGCGTCGATCCCAGCCACACGGCCCCCGTCGTATTCACACGGTCCAGCACTTGATTGATACGGCTTTCTTCAGGCTCCGTGCCCGCTTCCACATTGGTCGGCGTGCAGCGGTGAAAGCCCGTGGCCACGATCTGCTCAGGACGCGGCTGCGGCATGAGGTCACCGGCCACTTGGTCAATGGTGAACTGATCAAAGGGCATGTCTGCATTGAGTGCCGTCACCACCCAATCCCGAAAGCCCCAAATCTCTCGGAGGTCATCGCGCTGGAAACCATGAGAGTCAGCATACCTGGCCAAGTCCAGCCAAGGGCGTGCCCAACGCACACCGAATTCATCGGATTTTAAAAGTCGATCCACCAGAGACTCGATCTCCTTTTGCGGCAGTGGATAGCCCAGCTTTTCCAGCCGGACGACTTCTTCGATGGGTGGCGGCAGCCCGATGATGGCCAAGTAAAGCCGCCGCACGAGAGTCGCTGTATCGGCTTGTTTCGCGGGCAGCAGTTTTTCTTTCTCCAGTCGAGCTAGGACAAAAGAATCGACCTCATTGCGTGGCCACTTCTGCAGCTTCACCTCTGGGATCGCAGGTTTCACAGGCTTCTGGTAGGACCAATGCAGCGCTGGCGCAGTCGACGCTTCAGGCCAGAGTGCTCCATCCGTGATCCAGTCCCGCACCAGCCTGATCTCGTCGATCGTTAGAGGTTGCCCTCGGCGAGGCATTGCGTCTTTGTCCGTGCGTGGCAGTGAGATTCGGCGCAGCAACTCACTGGCATCGGCTTTACCAGGAACCAGCACAGCCCCATGTTCCCCACCGTGCAGGGCCCCAGCCTTTTGATCCAATCGCAGGCCGGCTTTTTGCGTCTCCGATCCATGGCATTCAAAGCAGGCCCGCTTAAGCACAGGCAAGATCTGCGTGTGAAAATCCACCACTGCCTGCGCCTGGACGCAGGTCAAAAGGATTGGAAAGGTAAACAGTAGCCTAAACATGAACGCGGATAACGACCCTCAGCAGGAGTGTCTTGCAGGGGGATCATTGATGTCCGAAGGACTCTGGGGCAGGTGGCTTGTTTACAGGAACTCCGAGAAGCGATGGGTTAGAGTTACGGCCACGCTGGCTCGCGAGCGTGGCATCAGCCAGGAATCCATCGGCAGGATCAAAGGCCGGTTCATCTGGCTGATCAGTAAAACTAAGGCTGCCTCACGGCTTCATCGCCTTCAGTAGTTCGCGCAAGCTCAGCACACGAGGGTCAGCTAGATCGCGCTCTGAAAGTTTTGTTTCGCGGTAGCTACGCCTCGACTCAAAAGCCTTGAGCACCTGCACGAGTTCTTTGCCATCCCATTCCCGACTAACATACGCTTCATCGGGAACCACTTCAAAGACGGCATAAATTTCACCCTTGGCGCGTCCTGGATAGTCACGAGCCTTCAAGTCATCCGCCGTATAGACCTTGTAACCCGGCGTCTTGAGTTTGAAGAGCCCTGGAGCCACAGCGTAGTCATGAGAGCGCAGAAGCACATGCACTGCGGACGACATTTCTGGCGGGATATGCCAGCTTCCCTTCACCCTGCCAAGCCTCACGTTGGCGATGCCATGCTTCAGCGTCCACGCGAGCTGCTCCGGTGAGTTATACCAAGCCACCACCACATGATGCTCAGCAGGTGGCAGCGCACGCCCCGTGTCACTCATTTCATCCCGCTCAGCCAGCATCAGTGAACCATACGTCACAGGGTCTTCTCGCAGTGTGTAGGACTCCGCCGTATGGAAGCTCACACGTTCACGCGCCGTCGTGCGGTTGGAAAGATGCTCGATCACATCGTCGAGGAACTTCCGCAGTTCATCCATACCTTCCGCCGTACCATCACTGCGCGGACGAATAGCAAAGGCACCCAGGCCCGGCAGCACTTCATGAAAGCCGTCAAACTCGGCGAACTGCTTTCCATCGCCGGCATTGCCAGGATACAGCACATAGGCACCAGCAGAGCGCCGGATCGCATCGCGATAGGCGTGCATCTTTAGCAGGTCGGCATACTTGGCGGCGGTGGGTTTGGCTGTTTCAGATTCGGCAGCGTCTTGGATGATCTCATCGTCGTCCTCAGCGCCAAACATCGCCCTCATCGTTTCCACGCGATACTTCGCGTCGAAGTGGACATGCACCAGCACCTCACTCTTCTCTGCTTCTTCTTTAGTGAAGTCCGCAGGCCAAATCGTCATCGTGTAATCCGGCTGCACGCCACGCGTCCAGCTACCGCCTTTTTGATGATCCTGATTGCGGGGGAACTTCTTATTGAAGTGAAACTCAGCCTTCAGCGGGCGCTTGGCTGCAGCCGACCACACACCGCCTACCGGCGTTGTCAGTTCCAGCCCACGTTGCAGCTTCAGCCGTGGCAATCCCGCATCCATCTCCAGCAGCACAGAGTGCAGCGGCTTCTCGCAATCAAATTTGCTGCGGAACAGCGCCTCCAGCTGGAAGAACAGCCAATACTCGTATAGCGTCGCCACATTCCGTGCGCCACCATGCCAGACTTCACTTCCGCCATCCCAGGCCAGTTGAGCGCCCACATGAAATTGTAACCACACATGCAGTAGCTCACGATAGCCCGCCTTGCGTTGCAGCACCGGGCTGCCCAGCGGCAGCAGTTCGGGGCGGGACACATCGGGGAGAAACCCACGCCCCAGCAGCGCATCTAGCCTGCCGCGCAGTCTTGCCACCTCACGCAAGAGACGGGCGTTGTTCGTCCTCACCGCGTCCGCAGGATCACGGCCCAGCATTCCTGCCACCTCAGCCAAAAAGTCGCGGAACTCCACCAGCACCATCTTCACGAAACGATTTTCCGCCGTGTCTAGAAAGTCCGTCCGCCTTGTCACCTGAATCCGCGCTGGCAGGCTTGTCAGAGACGGCTGCATCATCCGCAGCGGATGTGTCGCCGCTAGTGCCACACGATCACCAGCCTTGCCCACTTGCCGCGCAAAATCTTTCCCAGCTTTAAAAGGGCGTGAGATCGACTGCTCCTCACGTTCATCTTCCAGCAGACGATGCGGATTCCTCAGCACCTCATCTACCGCACCACGAAAGGCAGGCGACTCCAGCGTGTGGCGCAGGAACTCCAGTTGTTGCTCCAGCATCGCCTGGTTCTTCTTCCAGGCCGCAGCCAGCCGTAGGCGTGTCGGAGCACGGCTATCTAGCAGCAGACCCGCGCACTTCTCCGCGATGTAGCCCAGCATTCCACGATAGTGCTCACGATAGTTCAGCTTGATCGACCGCACCTCCACCGCACCGCGTGCCATCACCACGCCCTCATGCAGCAGCGTCAGTGGCAGCACCCCGCATTGGTCCCCAGGCTCGATGAATCCTTCATTTGGCTTTGCCGGACTTCGCGTGATCGCGGCACCTTCCTCCAGCGTCCATGGCGCTTCACAGTCTTTGATTTGGAAGACGTAGCGACCGCGCTCCCGCAGTTGCACCGGCTCTTCGCTCCGCGCCTCGGCCTCCACGTCGCTCCAGCGTATTAGGTCCGGTATCTCACCCGCACAACCGCTTCCCTTGCGGGCATTCCAGATCCAGACCACCGCCACCACGCGCCCTTGGCCGTCACGGCAGGGCACCTTGGCTGGGTTCTGGACTTCAGCCGCCATAGATCATGCTTCCGCAAAGGTCACAAACTGATCCCGCACCAGCTTCCGATACATCCGCAGGATTTTGTCAAAGCTCAGCGGATACCTTGCCTCTGCACCTTTGAGGGCATCGTTAACGGCTTCGGGTGAATACTTGCTTTCGTTCTGCGCTTCACCCGCTTCCAAGCAAGCCACTTGAAACTCGGCGGCTGACATCTTCCCCCAATCCGCTGCACAGGCATAGCCCAGCGCCCACAGAAGACCTTCCAGCTTAGTGCGGCTGCCATGCAGCTTTGGCAACAGCTTCTGAACGATCACGGCATCCATGGCGGCATCGAACCATGTTGCATCATTATCCGCATACCCGCCCAGTTCCTTGTAGAAATGCATGAAGCGCCCCGCCTCGTAGCTTGTGCGGTATCCAAATTCCGCGTGATGCTCTTGCAGCAGCTTGAAAAAGAGCAGCATCTCCTCTTTGAACTTGTCCTTCACGACCTCAGGGATCGCACGGCTCTTGTCCGCCGCCGCTGCAACAAAGTTCGGGCCAAAGCTAGCTCCCTTGCCGTTGAGTTCACCCAGCCTCACCGCCTTCGGCGCTTCCAGAAAGGCCTCGATCTCCTCCGCTTCCATGCGGAACTCGATCACATTCGCCCGGTCCAGCACCTTCGGAGAGAACATGTATGTCGTCTCATCCACATTCACCGTACCGATGATGAAAAGGTTTGGTGGCAACACGATGGCGTTTGGAATCTCACGGCCATTCGCCGTCCGTTTCTCATCTTGATGCAGAGGAATCGCCGCTTCGGATTCCATCGCTGAAAGGATGTCTGCGAAATACCGCTCCACATGAGACAGGTTCATTTCATCCAAAATGAGAAAGTGAGGCACTTCGGAATGATCCTTGGCGTGCAGGATCAGCTCCAGCGCTGGTTTCGAATTATAGCTCAGAGCATCCAATCCGTTGGGATAGCCGACAAGGTTATCGTTGCCCGTCCAATCAGCTCCGACTGGAACCAAGGCAAAGTGAGGAGAGGGGTCAGTTGAAGTAGCACGTTTCGGTGTCAGCCATTCGGCCAGGGCCTGAGACAGCTTCGTTTTTCCCGATCCGGCTAGGCCTGTGGCTATCAGAAATCGCTTAGACAAAAGGCATGAAATCATTCTTTGCGCAGCAGTTCGATCTACATGAATGAACGCTGTTCCCGCGCAATCTAGAAACTGTTTCACAATGTCTATGAGCAGACCAGAAACCTTATTCACATCTGAATGAGTCGGCACCCCAGTTGCTATAACTGCCCTGTTTTGCATAAGTTCACACGCGTCAAAAACTTGTCCTATTGGGTGAATTTCGTCATCAAACCAGACAATCTTTTTCGGCCCAGTATTAGGACTCTTGTTTGCAGGCAAGAATCCAATGTTAGGTAGATGTGCAAGAATGGTTTCCAGCGCCGAACGTGCGTTACCACTTCCCTGGAAAACCGCGTCAACATTTACTGCGTTACCTGTAGCTAAATTGTTGGCAATCGAATTAAGTTTTTCGAAGGCGATCGAAATATTTTCCGATCCTCCTCTTGTTGCAGTGATGCGGTTTTCTGCCACCTCAACCGTGACGCCCGAAATGTAATTTAAGCCGCTAAGGTAATTTAATTTGGCCGCTCCCACCGATGCGATCCCATCGAGGATTTTTGCTCGAATCTGTTCAGCGTTCATTTGTTTTTGTCATTGTTGTTAAGAAATGAGATATGGCCAGTGCAACGCCTTTACCCAACAGGTAGGGAACTCCATTGCCGATTGTCTTAAACATGGCCGACAACGTCATATCTGGAGGCAAAACAAAGGTACTCGGCATAGACTGAAGAGCTAATGCTTCTGCAACGCTAATTCGGCGTGGCAAACATGGGTGCAAATGGACTTCATTGTTGCCGTAACAGACGGTAGGTGAGTAGCGCAAGCGGTGGAGCCGCTTAAATGATTTCTTCGAATCGTCGCCTTCGGCTATAATCTGAAATTTCGAAAGCCCCGCTCTTGGCTTGAAATAGTTCACTGCATTAGGATGGGTTTCCACTTTGTTTTTTTTGAACCAATGATTCACCGTTAACTCTGCTGGGCAGTCTGAACTCGCTGACTTGGCCCCAAACGGAGAAGTGGTTGGCCAAGGGAAATCGAACGCTTCTCGGCCTTTATAAACGGCACCCTTCTCCCACTCCATTTCCAAAGAAGAAAACATCGGAATTTTCTTTCCTTTCGCTGATTTGGATTTGCCACGTTCCAGTACTCCGAAAAGAAATATCCTGTCACGATCTTGAGGTGCACCAAATTGGATTGAATTCAGCAACTTATCGGAAAGCTGATATCCGTGAGCTTGTAGTTTTTCTTTGAGATGTTCAAAAAATGCCCTGTGCTTTGCTGTTCTCCAAAGCCCCCTAACATTTTCAAATAAAAACCAATCAGGCCGCTGAGAACAGATAACGTCAATGTAACTCTCAGATAGCCGACCATTATCGCCATGCCGTCCTCGATTTTTACCACCTACCGAAAAGTCTGGGCAAGGTGGGCCACCGATGAAACCGACAGAATATCCTTCATGCCGTGATTCAGACACTTTTTTTTCCAACCAAAGCTTACCTTCGGATTCCAAAAACCAATCGATGGAGCAGGTTTTGCCCCCAAATACCGGTAAAGGTCGACTTAGTCTTTCGCGAGAATAAAAATAGGCCTTGGTGAAGGACTCTGACAACTCGTTCATCGCTAGGGTTTCAAAGCCGACATCTTCAAAGGCGAAATCTAGTAAACCAGCGCCCGCAAAAAATGATATGACACCTAATTTAGTCCCAACGGGCGGTTGGGCTGGGGAAGTTAATTTCGTTTTCATTATCATACTTTAAAGAAAAACTCTGACAGATGCCGCATGGGCGAGGAAACCAAACACTAGTCAGGCTTCCGCTATCGTCGGCATTCCGCAACGTGAAGCACTTCAATCGCTCTGTCACAACCTTTCCCTCGGTCAGTCATCAACTTCCAAAAAAAATCACTGGGCACGAAAAAAATCTTGTCAAAAATGGGTCAATTCCGGTAAAAACCAATTCCATGTCGCAACCTTTTACATGGAGTTCTAACCTAGTGTGGAATGCACCAGGGGCTGTGTGGAATGGCTCGACTAACGTCAGTAAACCTACCAAACCAATGACACAAGACCTCATTAGCCTGGGTATCTCGGCAGAGGACTGGACCGCGATCGACGATGCCCTCACCACCCTCGAAACCAAACTGGGCGCTAAGCTGCTCGACCTCTCCGTCGAACAGCGTCAAAGCCTCACGAAGATGGGCGACAAGAGCGAAGCTTTTTGCCGCCAAGCCCTCATCACCGGGCGCCAAAATGCGGACAAACTGCCGCCCGATACGGCGAACGATCTCGCCGCCGAGGAGGCCGATCTAGCTGACCTAGACGCCCTGCGCCCACGTCTGGCCCGTCTCAATGCCCTGCGTGAAATGGCCGACGATACCGAAGTGGCGCTGGGTAGCGACATCATGGTCTTCAGCCTCAGTCTCTACGGCATCCTCAAAGCCATCGGTGCCGCCGTAGGCACTGGGCTGGACGTCCTGCGTGCTCAGCTCAGCACCCGCTTTGCCCGTAAGCCGCGAGCCGGCAAGCCAGACGCCGAGTCCAAGTAACCTCTGGCGGAACGCAAGCCTCCAACCCCGGAGTGCAAGGCAAAAAGCCTTGCACTCCAGCCTGAGAGCC
>JAIXOU010000080.1 GCA_027486585.1 Verrucomicrobiaceae bacterium
AGATCGATGCAGGGACGAAAACGTGTCATGGAGGGAGGTCTGTGCCCCACCTCCGGCGGAACTGCTCAGTTGTCTGAACAGTGGTTACCTCGCAAGGACTCGAACCTTGAACGAGAGAATCAAAATCTCCTGTGTTACCATTACACCACGAGGTAATGCGGTGAGAGCGAGAAGTGTAAAGCATTTTGAACGCTGTGCAACAAGTGTGCAGACTTTTTTCAATGGCCAAATGATTCGAATCCAAGGTGTAAAAAAACCAACCCCGCCAAGTTACCTCGGTGGGGTTGATAGAAAATAAAACAGTTAGCGCAGCTTATTCAGCAGCGGTCACGGTCAATACCTGACGGCCTTTGTAGTAGCCACAGGATGGGCAGGCAACGTGGCCTGGGATAGATGTGCCGCACTCAGGGCAGGACTTGAGGACGGGTGCACGCCAGCGGTTCGCTCCTTGACGGAGGCGTTGACGGCTTTTGGATTGTCTGCGTTTTGGATTGGCCATGTTCTGAAGGGGGTCGCTATTTCAATTGATCGAGTGCATTCCAAACTCCGCGGTCTGCACCAGGCATTTCAAGAGGCGCTGATGACTCAGCACTCTCAAAACGGCCTTCGGCAGGACAGTCGCGCAGATCAACGTTACCATTTTCGCAGCGCGGGAAGTTCGGAAGGGTGAGCAGGATGTCTTCTCTTATGAGGTCTGTCAAGTCCATCGTTGTTTCCTTTTCAATCGGAGCCTCAGTCTGGTAATCGGTCATTTCTACGCGATGCGCAAAGTGCTCCAAGCAGCGGCCGCATTCCAGGCTGAAGGTCGCATCTAGGCTACCAGTGACGATGATGTCCTTGTCATCCCGCAGGATGTTTAGGTCATAGGTCAATGGCGATGTGGCGATTGCGCTGTCCTTCTCCGGCAGTTGGAAAAAGCTGGCAGGCAGTGTGCCAGTGACCTGCTTGCCGTCATCGGGCAGGTTGCGGATGTCGAATTGGAAAGGGTTCATGGGGTGTCTGGGTTGATTTTTCTGGCGTAATCATCCCACAGACCAGTCTGCCAGTCCAGCACCTCCAGCCCTCGGAGTTGTTTTTTATAATCGTAGGCACTGGGCTCCAGAGTGGCATAACCAGGGTAATAATAGCGACTTCCGCGCGATTGAGTGTGCTCAATCTCCTTGAGCATGGTGAAAATGCCAAGACTGCGTTCGCTATGAGCTGGTTCAAACATGCCATAGACGGCGGAAGTGCTGGTCTTCCCTAAATCCAAGAAACTCAGCGCGACAAGCTCCTCTCCAAGATAAACGCGGCACTCCTCGGCTGGGCAGGGGAGGTTGGCTGGACTGACAGAAAGAAAGGTGTCTAGATCATCAGGCACATTTTCAGAAAAACGTTCTTTGTGCCGCTGAAACATGGCGTGGGCCTCGGGTGAGAGGCTGGCTGGAACGAAGGTGCAATGCAGATCGGCATTTTTTTTGAGCACACGCCGCTGGCTTTTGCTCAGGCTGAATTTTTTTAAATCCACCCGCAGGGGGGTGATGGTCTTCACGCCATGTTCGTCGATGCTTAAACTGTAACGGAAAAAGGTCTCACCAAAATGCCGCCAACCAGCCTCCCAAAGCCGATCCATCATCTCAGGCGGCACAGAGTCGCAAAGGAAGGATTGGTTTAGAGCATCTTGGGACATTGTGAGGTTAAGCTGGTAATGAACAATCGGATGTATAACATAAAAGCGCCCTCTTTCCATGATCCCCGCAGCTCTTCAGGAAATCATCGACTTCTTCGAGCCCTTGCCCGAAGCGGAGCGGCGTGAAAATTTGATCCACTATGCGGAGTCTGCGGTGGCTCAGGCTCGGCGGCCAGGGTTGATTTATGACCTGGAAGAAGTGCGGAAGGATCAGGAGTGTTCAGACATGGTTGGCGTCTTTGTTTACCTGGATGGGGAAGGTTGTGTGCATTTCGCTATCGAGCTTGGGCCAAAGATTCAGACGCTCACAAAGGCCATGGCGACGATTCTTTGCCGTGGGCTCAATGGCTGTCTGCCCGACGAGATCCTCGCTGTGAAGCCCGACTTTATTCCACGTATCGTTGGTGCAGATTTAGTTCGGCTGCGAAGTCAGACGATTTATTATATTCTGGGCCGTATGCAGTCGATCGTGCAGACCTTGGTCAATTGTGAGCTTTAGGCTAATCTTGGAATAGCTCTTTTGGCGCACCATATTGGGCAGGCCAAATGAGATAAAAGGCATCGCTATGACCAGCGCTGTAGGTGATGAGTTTCCAGCCATCTTGGGCATGAATCCATAGCGCTACGGTGTCGTCATTGTCCATTTCAGGGAACTGGATCGACTCTCCTTTGGCATCGATGGATCTTCCCACAAACATCGCCCAGTATTTAAAGACGCGTAGGTTTCCCTCAAAGCGTGTGGGTTCTTTGGCAAACTTTTCCACTTTGGGTCGCAGGAGATCAAAGAGCTCCTTTCTCAGCGGCAGGTCTGCTGGCAGTTCCGTCGGCTTTTCATACGGCGGATCAAAGAGCCCTTTCCAGTCATCGGAACCGGGCGTGATGGTCTGTTCCTGCGCGGTGGCGAGAGAGAGTGAAAAAAGCAGGCTGACTAAGTTCAGCAGCAGGAGTTTCATCGTCATGGGATCAAAAGATGAACCGTTGGCTGAGGGTGTCCAGCCAACGGTCGGATTCATTTCAGGCTCTTGTTTAAAGCAGACGCGCACCCGCTTCAGCCAGGGGACTACGCTCGCCTTTGGCCAGTGGCACATGCGCGGCGAAGGGTTGACCTCTCATGCGCTGACGCGTGTAAACGAGGCCATTGCTGCGGCTGTCCACATACGGATTGTCGATTTGAGCGGGGTCGCCAACGAGCACGAGCTTGGAGCCCCGTGACATGCGAGTGACGACGGTTTTGGCTTCTAACGGCGTTAGCTGTTGGGCCTCATCCAGCACGAAGAAACGATCGGGGATGGAGCGTCCGCGGATGTAGCAGAGCGCCTCGATCTCGATCACTCCTTGTTGGATGAGTGGATCGTAGGGGGCGGCGACTTCAGGTTTGGCGGGCGGGCGATCTGGTAGGAAGCGATTCTTTTTCCGCTGCGGTCCCTGAATGTTTTCCACGGGGCGCATGAGCAGATCCAGCGCATCATAGACAGGTTGCAACCATGGACGCATTTTCTCTTGTAGGGTGCCGGGAAGGAAGCCCACGGTCTGACCCATGGCAACGATGGGACGGCTGATGGTCATGCCATTGTAGGTGCGACCAAAGACCTGTGAAAGACCTGCCGCCACGGCTAGCAAGGTTTTACCCGTGCCTGCCTGGCCATAACAGGTGACCAGGCTGATCTCAGGATCGAGCAGCGCATCGAGCAGGCAAGTTTGTCCTAGGTTCATGGGCTTGATGCTGCGGCCCTGACCGACTTTAAGAGATTCAGGCGTCTGCATGAGTCTGACGAGTTCTCCCTGAGCGTTCATTTTGGCTGGCATGGAGGTTTTATCACCTGACATGAGCAGAACGTAGTCATTGGTCATGACATCGCCGACCCTGTTCGCGGGAATGCTAAGACGTCCGCTGCTGGCGAAGCGTTGAAGCTCATGACTGCTGACATCGATCCGAGCGATGTCGAAGTTGGAGACATCCCGCTGCTCGACTTTATCATGCAGGTAGTCCTCGCACTCGATTCCGACGGCGCGGGCTTTGAGCTGCATGTTGAGGTCTTTGCTGACGAGGATGACTGGTGGGCTGACCTGATCACGAAGCAGCAGCGCAGCGGCTAGGATGCGGTGATCGATCTTCCCGCTCTCTGGGAAGATGCGCTGAAACTCGGCGATGCTCGGGATGCGGTTGGCAGCATCTGGATCGTAGGTCAGGAGGCGTAATTTGCCGCCACCGAGAGTTTTCACACCTTCTAAAACCGAGGCATCAGGCGCTGAGAAAATCTTCGTTAGCGCACGATGGGCTTCACGGGCATTTGCGCCGCGCTCAGTCATTTCATTCTTAAAGCGGTCCAACTCGCTCAGTACATCCACAGGGATGCAGACTTCATGCTCAGCGAATTTTTGCAGCGAGGCCGGATCATGCAAAAGGACGTTGGTATCCAGAATGAACGTCTTGGTGCCAACTGGGGCCGTCGAAGCCCTGTGACTGGTGGCAGATTTACGCTTCTTGGCTGTCGCAGCCGACCTTGTGGACTGAGTGAGTCCGAGGTCGTGGTGGCTGATCAGGGTGGAGGCGTGGCTGGCTGGGTGGTCGTCGCGGTCCATGGCTGTGCGTTGTTGGTTTGGGGTTATTCCGAGGTGCGGCATTGAGGGGTGGTGATCCCTGCCTGGCTTACCTTATTGGATGCCAAGACTGCCGTTCCACGTTCAGTTTTTTGTGAGTTACTCACCGGATGATTAAACACTGTCAAAATCAGTAGCAGGCTACAAGCCATTTATTCACAATCTTTGAATATTGTGGATATTCTTTCGTGACGCTCTCGTCAGGTAAGCGCGCGCTAGCTGTCGCCCTGCATGATGAGGGCGCTTTCGACGATGGACTTAGCTGCTTCTAATTCGTCATTAACGACGACCGCTGCCCCCAGCCTTTTGAGCCGCTCCACGTCTGAGGCAAAGCGCGCTCTAGCTAGCACTGGCACCTCAGGTCTCAGCTCACGGACGATGGAAAGAGCCTCTGCGGTGATCGGTGCATCGGGAAAGGTGAAGGCGACCATGCGTGCTTGATCCAGTCGGGTCAGTTCCCAAGTCTCAAGATGGGCGGCATCGGCAAAAAGCACTGGTTGACCTTGGCGCTTCAAACTGCGTACGGTCTCGGCATTGAGGTCGATGACTAGAGTGGGAATACCTTGATCTAGCAGGGCTTTATTCAATCGCTCGCCGACTGGGCCATGACCGACGATGATGGCATGACCGGTCATCTCCTTCATTTTCTGTCGCAGGACATCCGATTCTGGCAGCTTCGGCTTACGCCTGCCCCAGCCTTTTTTCTCTAGCCAAGCACCGAGAGGCTCCGCCGTCTTCATCAATCCTGGCAGAAGTCCCATGCTGAGAGCACAACTGGCCACCAGAATTTGCTGGGCTCCAGCGCTCCATAAGCCGAAGGGGCCAGCTTTTTGCAGCAACACCAGAGAGAACTCCCCCGCACTGCACAGGCCGATTCCAGCCATCAAAGCCTGCCGATGCACCAGTCCCAGTTGGCGTGCGATCACGGTGATGAGGCCTGCTTTGAAAAGCATCAAGCCGACCGTGAGTGCGAGAATCGGCTGCCAATAAAGCAGGGCCATACGCACATCCACCATCAGTCCGACCGAAACGAAAAAGAGCGTTAAAAACAGATCCTTAATGGGCATCACATCTGCCAGAATGCGCGGTTTAAAGATCGATTCGCTTACCGCTAAGCCAGCCACGAATGCCCCTAATGCCAATCCCAAATGCAACATGCCACCGACAAAGGCTAGGCCGATGCAGCAGCCAACGATGGAAAGGGTGAATAGCTCTCGATTCCGCGTGCGAGTTACGGCATTCAGCAGGGCTGGAATGATCCAGCGAGCGCTGACTCCCGCCAAGATGACAAATAGCCCGCCACGGCCAAGCAGTGAGCCGACACGGGCCAGTAGGCTGCCTTTTTCACCCGCCTCTGTTGGTAGCAGCAGTGGTAGCACCAAGAAGAAGACGATGATGAATAGATCCTGAAAAATAGCCACAGCCAGAGCCATGCGTGCACCAGGGCTGGACTCCTGGCCTAAATCCTGAAATGACTTTAAGCTCACCGCTGTGGAGCTCATGGCCAAGGATACTGCAACAATCACCGCGGCTGCCCACGGAAACTGCATCATGAGTGCGCCTGCTCCTGCCAGGGCTATACAAAGCCCCATCTGCCAGCCACCTCCGACAAAGGCAAGCCTCCGCACATACTTAAGATCACTGAGGGAGAACTCCAGTCCTAAAGTGAACATCAGTAGCATAACCCCAAACTCCGACATCTGACTGATCCCAGTTTGAGTCTGCCCACCACCAAGCAGTTCCAGCACGCCGCTATTGGCGATCATGACACCACAGAGAAAATACCCGGCTAGCAACGACTGCTGTAACCTCAGCAACAACAGTGAAACCAGCACCACTGCCATCAGCATGAGGGCGAGTAAAATGAAGAGCGGTGGCAGGCTTTCAGCAGCGGCTAAGACGAGAGGCATAATCGAGACGATAAGGATGACTATCTATCCCTGCCAGGTCGCTAAGCCACAGTCCTCTTCGCCGAGCGCTCACTCCACCAGAAGCAGAGGCAGATAAACATGAAGATGAACTTGACGCTGTAACCCGTGTTTAGAGCCAAAGAGATGCCGGCGGTAAAGCCGTAACTATGTAGGCCGACGCCGAGCTGATTCACACCGAACCAACTGAATAGAGTGATGGCTCCGAGCATTAAAGAAAGCGCGTGCAGGCCGATCTCACGGATGTAACCGCCCAGGCGTGCATGCAGGATGATGAGGCCCATGAGCACAATCATGAGAGCACCGTTTTCTTTCGGGTCCCAGCCCCAGAAGCGGCCCCAGCTGTCATTGGCCCAGATGCCACCCAGGACGGTGCCGACGAGGGCAAATAGGACGCCAAAGCAGACGATGCCATAAACAATCCGCGTGAGCAGTTTCCTAGATTCGATCACGAGTTCACCACGAGCAAACAGGCGATAAATGACATAGACCATGGAGGTGATGCTGCCAAGCATGGCACCAGCATAGCCGATGTTGATGCAGGTCACATGCGTGGCTAGCCAGAAGTTGGTGATCAAGACAGCCTCAAGCGTGGGCATGGTGTCTCGGGCATCCAGAGCCATGAAGCGATTGGCGGCAAACATGCCAAGGGCACCGACAAAACCAGCGACAACCAGACCGATGCCCTGACGGGTAAAGCGCTCGATGAATAGACCGACAATGGCGACGACGCCCGTGATGAAAAGAATCGTTTCGTAGAGTGTGGCAATCGGTGGTCGCTCATTGATGATGCAGCGCTGAGTGATTCCCCAAACATTGTAGCCCACGGCAAGCAGGATGCTGATCCAGGCAATGCGCGATGACCATTTGGCAAGAGACGTTTTGGGTGCAACTAGGCTGATGAAGGCGACGAGGAAACCCAGCAGATACCAGACGAGTGCATAGGTGAAATAATCGTTCTTATGGTAGCTGACCTCGCGGTCCACGTGTTTCAGTTCGCCACGTTTTTCAGCAGCTGCGCGTACATCGGAGACCAAAGTTTTGACGGCAGGCCCAAAGGTGTCTGCCTTCAGGCTGGCGGCGTAGAGAGCGTCTTTGGCCTTGGAAATGCGCAGTTCACCTTCTGGGAGCTTACCTTCCTTCATGAGGCTGGTGACGGTCTGCTCGACTTGCAGCCAGGTGTCGTTTTTAGCGTCATCAGGCGGTATAAAAGCCAGCGTCTTGCCTGGGCGAAGCGTGGTGCTGATGAATAGCTCCAAAAGCTTTGCTCGGGGTTCTTCTCCCAGCGCGGTCATCTTTTGTTGATCACGAATCAGATCACCGAGCTTTATCGCCAGATCCCAGACATTGCTGCCACCCGACATGTCTTTGGCTAGCTCTGGGGGAAGAATGGCCGAAATCTCTTTGGGCCAATCGGTGCG
>JAIXOU010000048.1 GCA_027486585.1 Verrucomicrobiaceae bacterium
CCAGGTGGTCGCTACGCTGTTTTTTTGCATCGCGGGCCTCATGTTGAACTGCCCCTCACCTACGAAAGAATTTATGGTGCCTGGTTGCCTGAAGGGAATGAAATGCTGTCTGAGTCACCGCCCTTTGAAGTGTACCTAGATCGCCCCGGTCAAGTGAACCCCAAAAAGCTGCGAACACTTATTCATCTGCCGCTGAAAGAGCGGAAAATGGTCTGCGACGCCCCTGTCTAGGGCAAGCCTCGGGGGCTAAAGAAAGGTTATGTTTCATCGGCCTTGGATATTCCCGCCTCAAACCGTGCGTGCCAGTTACTTATCTTACCCGAGCCAACTCAAAAGCACATGTGCAAACATCTCCTCCCACAGCCGTAGCTTGTTCAAGGCATACTCTCAAAAACAGCTCCAACCTCCTTCGCTCCTCGCTTACAATGCGAGAGGTCTTCCGTCCAACTCCTCACCGTAATCCAACGACCATGCCAAAACCTAAACGCACCTGGAATGACAAGCTCCGTTGCAGCAAGGCACCGGAGGTCAAACGACTCGACAAATCCTTTGCGGGAATGCCGGAGGGTTCTCTCATGCTCATCGCATCGCCAGAGATGATTGACGCCTATGTGCAAGGCGTTGCACCGGGGCGCACCGTCACCGTTAAAGCCATGCGCGAGGAACTCGCCGACCGCCACAAGGCCGAGCACACCTGTCCGGTGACCACCGGCATCTTTCTGCGCATCGTCGCCGAAGCAGCCTGGGAGCGCCGCCTGGTAGGCGAGTCGCTTGAAACCCTCACTCCATTTTGGCGCGTGATCGAATCCGACTCACCACTCGCAGCCAAGCTCGCCTGCGGCACGGATTTCATCGCCAAGCAGCGTGCGAAAGAAAAAGCCTGAACTCTGGCATACATAATCCGCTTCCTCCGAACTGCCCTCACACTCCTGATGCTCCATACAGCAAGTGCTAGCTCCGCCGAGCTCAAATCAAACGCCGCACTCACCTTCGAGTTCCCCGAACTGCCGAACACGCTCGCGGGCATGGTTTCGGGCACGACAAAGGTGGCGCGGCTGGGGGCACTCGATTTCTAGTTCAAGTCGAGCGCGGGGCCAACAGCGGCGTCTTCCTCTACAACAGCGACGAAACCAACTGGATGCCCGCCAGCATTGAAATCCAAATCTGCGAGGACCACGCCAAGCAATGGCAGGAAAAGCCCGCCAAGTGGCGTTATGGTGCCTTCTTCGGCAACCAACCCACAACGAAGAGCACCGTGAAACCCGCCGGTGAATGGAACCGCATGACCCTCACCGCCCAAGGCCCGAAAATCACCTTCGTGCTCAACAGTGAGGTCGTGAATGAGATCGATCTCACACAGTGGAACATCCGCCAAATCAACCCCAACGGCTCCGAGATGCCGAAATGGCTGCAAGCAAGCCGTAGAGCGAGATGCCAACCAAAGGCCGCATCGGCTTCCAAGGGCGACATGCCGGTGCAGGCATCGAGTTTCGTCAGATAAAGTGGTTTCGGCTTTAGCCGAATCAGGGGCATTGAATGCGGCTAAAGCCGCAGCCACTTTCTGGCATCGCTATGCCGTTGGATGTTTGCGCATCTCTTCCGAGATAAAAATCAGCTTCATCATGTATCACGGTTTGATTATTTTTTGTCACCTTGATGCGAGTTCGAGCCACTCATGTGAAACGATGAACTCGATGATGACGAAAACAAGCCACCCAAACGAAACCGACGATGCCGCTTTGGTCGGCAGCGCTCTTCAAGGCAATGTCACGGCCTATGGCCAACTGGTGGAGCGGCATCAGTCCCTTGCTTGCTCCGTGGCTTTGGGGATTTGTGGCGATCTTCATCGGAGCGAAGACATTGCCCAAGAGACGTTTGTGGCAGCGTGGAAGCAGCTTCGGGACTTGCGAGAACCGAACAAGTTCAAGCCATGGCTTTGTGGCATCGTGCGAAATCTGTCGCACAGCTCTTTGCGGAAGGACGAGCGCATGCCGGTGGCTGAAACGGATGCGCCGAGCGATGAAAGCGGCGAGGCAGATGATGGGCCCAGCCCAGCGGAGCAAACGATCGACAGCGAGGAGCGTGCGATTCTCTTGCGACAATTGCAGGAGCTGCCTCCGCTGTATCGCGAGCCGATGGTGCTCTTTTATCGGCAAAACGAATCCGTGAATTCCGTGGCGGAGGCGCTGGGCCTTTCGGAGGATGCGGTGAAGCAGCGCCTTTCCCGTGGTCGGGCGATGCTGGCGGAGCGGATTGAGCGCGCGCTGGGCAGTGTGCTGCGCAGGACGACGCCGACGGTAGTCTTCACGTTGGCCGTGATGGGGGCATTGGGCGCGAGCACGGCTACGGCCTCAGCGGCTGCCGTCACTGGCGCAGGTGCCAAGATGGCCAAAGGCAGCGCTATCGGCGGCGCAGCGGCTGTGCCGTTCATCGCCGGAGCCGCGGGTATGTGGAGTCTTTTCCGCTCGCAGACTCAATCGGCACGCACACCACGCGAAAGGGGGTTCGCTGTCTGGACGCTCGCTGGTTTCACCGCGCTCGGTTTCGTCGTTTCGCTGGCGTTTGGGATGCGAGGGATTCGAATGATGGCGGATTCGTCTTGGTTGGTGATTTTGTCCTTTCTGATAGGAGTGCTGATACAGTCCGGCGGGTTTGCCTTTGGATTTTGGTTTTATCGTCGTCGGCAGCGCATCAGGCTCGAAGATGGCATGAGTGCCGACGCGGCGCGTTCCGTTTGGCGCATGGAGCCAGAGGACAAGGGCTTCTGGCCGGGCGTGATTGGGTTTGCTGTTGTTTTGGGTTCGGCCTGCAATCTCCCGCATATCCTCGTGGTCCTAGACTGGGTAAGGACGCTGGTGATCGCTCTACCGCTCGTGCTGGCGGGATTAGCCGTCGCAGCGATGGTGCGCTGGCCGCGAGAGTGGCGGCGGGTCTTGATGGTGTTGATTGGCACATTGTTCCTCCAGTATGCCGGGCTCACTGCCTACATGTGGCAGCAGTGGAGCCAGTCGAAGGAAGCTTGGCAGCATTCCATCGCGATCATTGCCATCCAATCATTCTACCTCGGCATCTGGGTCGTCACCACCATTGGCTGCTACCTTTACTGGCGATCTGAAAAATGGGGCCATGCCGTCAATACGCCAGGCGGTCCGGCGAAGGATCAGAGCCGGTGGTGAGAAAGTGGTTTCGGCTTTAGCCGAATCATTCTCCTCTTGATGCGGCTGAAGCCGCAGCCACTTTGTTCAAGCATCCAGAAACGAGAGAATGTGTCGGATGTAGTAGTCGGGTGCCGAGAGTTGCTCGGCGCATTCAGCCAGCGCCCGCACATAGCTGGGATCAGGTGGCGCATCGGGAATGTCGAAAGACAGATAGCAAAGAGCAGGCTGGAAGCTGCCATTCGCAAGCTGGGCCAACACCGGAAAGGGATAGTAGTTGATCCCAAAGGTTGTCCGCAGGCCATCGTAAAGGCTGGCAAGCTCTGCATGAGTCACCTCTGCCAACCCGCCATAGACAGACTCATCTGCCTGGAGGTGGAGATTCACTCGCGGGCGGATGCTCAGCCTGTAACCACTGAGCTTGGCTGGCAGTGTTAGGTCGCACGCGATACCGTGTTCCTTGAGGACACGGCTGCTCATGAAGGTGCCATAAAAGAAGACGGAAGTTCGGTGCATGGGATTGAGCTGGAGAGAGAAAGAGATGAGACTTACACTCAAAAAATGCATCAGCAACGCAGCCCATGAAATAGCGAAAATCCAGGAAAGTGGTTTCGGCTTTAGCCGAATCAGGAGCATTGAATGCGGCTAAAGCCGCAGCCACTTTTTTAAAAGGCTGCGCATAAATCCTTCGCCTCGTGCGACCTTCATGAAACACGATGCCATCCGATCTCCAACACCTCAAGCGCTACGTCACCACGGGCGATGCTCACGCCTTTCGTGAGCTGGTGCAGGCGCATGGGCCGATGGTTCATGCCACGGCGTTGCGAGTGACCCGCGATGCTGCCGCGGCGCAGGATGTGGCGCAGGAGACTTTCCAGGAACTGGCACGAAAGGCGGGCGGCATAACGCAATCCGTCGCGGCGTGGTTGCATCGCGTGGCATGGAATCGGGCCTGTGATGCAGTGCGTCGCGAAACCACTCGAAAGCGTGTCGAAGACGCCATGGCGGAGACGTGGCACACGGATCGCGAGGCAACGTGGCCGGATATCGAGCCGCATGTGGATGAAGCGCTCAACGAACTGCCGCAGGAGCTTCGCGAGGTGCTCGTTCTCTACTTTTTGGAAGGTCGCACTCAGGCGGAGGTCGCGCGACATCTTGGCAAGAACCAAGCCACGGTCTCGCGAGCCATCGAGCGCGGCATCAAAGTCATGCGGGAGTCCTTGCGCTCTCGTGGTGTGATCGCGGGCGCGGGTCTCGCGGCCTTGTTTGCCGCTCAGCCAGCGCAGGCGATGCCCGCAACGCTGACCGCTGCCTTGGGCAAGCTGTCGATCAGCGGTGTGGGCCTGCCTGCCACGGCCACCGCTTCATCATCCACTATCTTCACTACCACCCTCATCACGATGACCACGACCACCAAAATCCTCCTCGGCAGCACGGCAGTCGCCGCTATTGCCTTCTTCATCGTTCCTAAACCTGAGGCAAAGAAGCCAACGGCCCAAGCCGCTGTTTCATCAGCAAAACCAGCGCATGATAAACCGGCCGAAAGCAATCCCGAACAGAAACGCTACCGTCCAGCGCCTGCCTCTGACGAATTGCAAAAACGCGTGGATGCCTTTATCCACAAATTCGATGGCGTCCCACCTGAGGAGATGATGGCGAGCTCAGACTTTGCCGATGCCATGAAGTCAATGGCGGAGTTCCTCCAGTCGCCTGCGAATCAACAAATGATCAAGGAGGCGGCAGCCGAGATCAAAAAGAGCAAAAAGATGGATCATGGAGGCACCTTAAACATCGCGATAGACACAGAGGAGAGCCTGGGTTCGCCAAAGAACCGAGCGCTGATTGAAGCGTCGATGTCTGGAGATCCGAAGAAGATCGAAGGCTGGCTGAAAGGCGCACTGGAAGGGGCGATTTTCGAGTATTCGTTCGATCCCGAACTCAAAAAGCCTGCGGGAAGCATTTCGGTTCAGTCAACGACTGAGGCAAGGCCTTCCAATTGATTATAAAGCCGTCAATTTCACCGGTGTTGACGATTGACTCATCGTTTGCGGCCGAATACGCAGCCACTTTTTTTGCTCTCCCGCGCATAAAACGAGCCGCTCGTGCCACTCTTATGAGAACCCATGCTCACCGACCTCCAGATGCTCCAGCGCTATGCCAGCCACGGCGATGCTCACGCCTTTCGTGAGCTGATGCAGGCACATGGGGCGATGGTTCATGCCACCGCGTTGCGCGTGACACAGAACGCCACCGTGGCTGAGGATGTCGCCCAGGAGACCTTTCTCGAGCTTGCGCGGAAGAGTGGCAGCATCAAGCAATCTGTTGGGGCGTGGCTGCATCGCGTGGCATGGCTTCAGGCATGTCAAGCCGTGCGCCGAGAGCGCACACGACGACAGGCGGAGGAAGCCATGGCGGCGTCGTGGCACACGGATCGCGAGGCGACGTGGCCGGACATCGAGCCGCATGTCGATGAAGCGCTCAACGAACTGCCTCAGGAGCTGCGTGAGGTGCTCGTGCTCTACTTTTTGGAAGGTCGCACGCAGGTGGAGATCGCGCGGCATCTGGATCGGAACCAAGCCACGGTCTCGCGAGCCATCGAGAGCGGCGTCTCGACCATCCGCGAGGCGCTGTGCTCTCGTGGCGTGATTGCAGGTGCAGGCCTCGCGGCCTTGTTCGCCAATCAATCAGCCCATGCTATGCCCGCCGCGTTGCAGGCCTCCTTGGGAAAACTATCCCTCACCGGCATCGGCACCTCATCAGCGATCACGCCCGCCTCATCCATCTTCACCACTACGCTCGTCACCATGACTACCACCACCAAAGCCCTACTCATCACTGGCACCATCGCAGCCGTGTCAGTTCCGTTTGTTCTGCATCGCCCCGAAACCAAGCCCGCGTCGGTCAGTCCGCCGAGCGTGGTGAAAAGTAGTCCAGTCAAGCCCAAAGCCAATGACTCCGAGTTGACCGACCAGGAAGTATTCGACCTGCTTTTTGGCGAGCGGTCGCACAACGCGCAATCCTTGGTGGATGAGTATCGAGCTGCTCATCCCGGCGTTAGCGTGATCGAATTGGCCAAGGACCCGGCGCTCACGCCCAAGCTTCAAGCGCTGATGCAGAAGATGATGACGGCTCCTGGAGAGCAGGGAAAGGCTTTCGGAGATGCCATGGAGCTGGCTATGAAGGTCAAGGGCATCAAGCCATCACCGAACACCAACATCTCCCTCAATCTTGGAGAGAGCATCATGACCACGGAAAGCCGAGCTGAGCGCTATCTAGGTGCCATTCTCTCCAATGATGCCAAAGCGCTGGCACAGCTCTTCGCCGATGTGGTGAACGAAGCCGCCGCCGAAATGGCGCTCGATCCCGGTGCCGACAAAAGCTCCAGCGGCGTCTCCATCAGCAAAGGCCCCTTGCCACCGGGAACGAAGGTCATCCAGAATGAGCCGGAGGATTGAAAAAGTGGTTTCGGCTTTAGCCGAATCATTCGTAGCTAGATGCGGCTAAGGCCGCAGCCAGGTTTATGCAACGGTTGCATTTTGAGATGCTTGCGATTGGCCCTCTTCTCCGCCAACCATAACCGGTCATGATCCGCCATCTCATTCTCGCCCTTTTTGCTTTCGCGTCACTTCACGCCGAAGAGCCGCAGCTTCCCCCTGATGCTGTTGCTTTGCTGCCGGAGGCACTCATCGCTCCGAAGGTCGTGAAGCCGGAGTTTGGCACGATTGAAAAGGTGGAGAGCACCGATGCGCCGACGAAGTCTATCTTTCGCGCCACTTCACCGGCGAAGCTCGAAAAGTCCTATGAACTCGCTTTGAACAAGAGCTTCACTGGAGCCATCGCTAAAGATCAGGTGTGCTTGTTTGTCGTGAAGGCTCGCACCGTCGAAAGCGAGATGGCAGATGGCAAAGGCAAGATCACCTGCGCGGTGCAGAACACGAAGGATTACAAGTCCACCGTGCTCTGGAAGACGCAGATCATTGGCAAGGACTGGGAGACCACCTTCTTTGTCTTTCAGGCCGGAAACGATCTTCCTGAAGGCGTGGGCAATGCCAAGATAGCCATCGGCGAGCAGAAGCAGGTCATCGAGGTGGCGGACATTCAGGTGTATCGCTTCCCGGTTGGATTTGATGTCTTCAAGGCACCGCAGATGAAGAAAACTTATGCGGGTCGCGAACTCGATGCGCCCTGGCGCGCGGAAGCGGAGGCCCGCATCGCCAAGTTGCGGCAGGGACAACTCAACGTCGTGGTCCATGATGCCGCAGGCAAACCCATCGAAGGCGCCAAAGTGACCGTGCGCATGAAGCGCCATCTGTTTGGTTTCGGCAGTGCGGTGGATGTGAACATGCTCTCGGGGCTCGGCTTTAAAATCAGCGAGGAAGATCAGATCAAGTATCGCAACACCGTCGATGAGTTGTTCAGTCGTGTGGTGCCTGAAAGTGGCCTGCGAGTTGGCAACATCGAAGGTGCGGCCGATCCCGCGAAACCCTGGGAAGCTGCTAACCGCCTGCGTACTCAGGCTGCCGTGCAGTGGACCCTGCAATGGGCCAAGGACAAGAAGATGACCTCACGCGGCCACTATCTGAGCTGGGGATATCTGGAGCCCTGGGCTGCTGAAGAAGTGAAGAAGGGTGGACCTGCTGGCCTGATGACTCGCTACGATCAGCACTGGGCTTTCGCACTGCCGTTTGCTGCGCCGTATGTCGATGAATGGGACGCATTGAATCATCCCGTGCCCTTTGTGGAAGCTGATGCACTTTACAATGTCGTCGGCCCCGATGTGTATCCCGACATTTACGCAAAGATCCGCAAGCAGACCG